>JAQZBN010000052.1 GCA_029238935.1 Herbinix sp. | reverse complement strand
TTATGATGTCACGTAAATCGGTTATAACGTTTGGTATGGTCGCAATCCCGATTGCGATGTTCACAGCTACACAGGATAACGACATTCATTTTAATCAGCTGCATAAGGATGACAATAGCCGTATTCGTTATAAGAAAGCCTGTGCCCATTGTGGAAAGGAAATTAAAGCGGATGATATTGTGAAGGGCTATGAGTATGATGAGGACAAGTATGTTGTAATTACAGACGAAGAGATTGAAAAAATTAAGACAGAAAAGGAAAAGTCAATCCAAATCCTTCATTTTGCCCAGTTAAATCAGATTTCACCTGTTTATTATGAGAAGACCTATCAGGCGGCACCTGAGGCAGGTGGTGAAAAAGCGTTCGAGCTGCTTCGGTCAGCTCTAATGGCGGAACAAAAGATAGCGATTGGTAAAACCGTTATGGGAACGAAGGATACCCTTATGGCAATCATTCCACGAGAAGATGGGATCTTGATTTCCACCATGTTCTATGCTGATGAGGTCAAAGCACTTCAACGACAATATAACAAACCTGATATATCCGAGCAGGAGATAAACATGGCAAAAATTTTGATCAATTCCATGGATACACCTTTTGACCCTGCGAAATATAAAGATGAATACCAGTCGAGACTCCGCTCACTGATCGAAGCAAAGATTGCCGGACAAGAGATTGTGGCTGCGGAACCTGTCAGTGCAGGTAAAGTAATCGACCTGATGGAAGCGCTCAGAGCAAGTGTCGAAAAAGCAAAGACTGACAAAGAAACGGCTTAATCTATGATAGGAGACTTAAAAGAGTACAATCAAAAAAGGAATTTTGAAAAAACCTTAGAGCCTGAAGGTGAAGCAGAGAATTCAGTAGAAGGTCTTAGATTTGTTGTCCAACACCATATGGCACGAAAAGAACATTATGATTTTCGTCTGGAGTGGGGAGGGGTTCTACTAAGTTGGGCTGTACCGAAGGGCCCTTCTTATAAAACTGGGGACAAAAGACTTGCCGTACACGTTGAGGACCATCCGCTGGAATATAGGAATTTTGAAGGAACCATACCCAAAGGAGAATATGGCGGCGGGGTAGTTATGATCTGGGATGAAGGTTTCTGGGAGCCATATGGTAATGTGGAGGAAGGTTTGCTGGAAGGTACAATGAAGTTCGTATTGAAAGGAACAAGACTTAAGGGGAAGTGGGCTTTGATACGAATCAAAGGAAAAACGGGAGAGGCAGAGGATAACTGGCTTTTGCTGAAAGAGAAAGATGAATATGTGAAAGACTCGGATGGAATATCTGAATTTGTAACCAGCATCCGAACCGGTCGCACCATGGATGAAATCGATAAGGGAGAAGTGGATAAATTCATAAGAAACCCTTTTCGTATGACTAACGTACAGCTAGCCAAATTAGTGAAGACTGTGCCTGAGGATAAGGATTGGCTCTATGAGCTAAAATACGACGGGTACAGAATAATGGCATATGTTGAAGGTAACAGTACCCGGCTGATTACAAGGAACGGTAATGATTATGCTGCACGGTTTCATGACATTTCATCATCACTTATTACCTTCTCTGCAGGAAGAGCCATGATCCTGGATGGTGAAATCGCTGTAACAGATGCAGCCGGGAAAACAGATTTTCAAGCGCTCCAGAACTATATGAAAAATTCGAAAGGTAAAAATCTTACCTATATTGTCTTTGATCTTTTAGCACTGGATGGAGTTGATCTTCGAGGTCGTCGTTTGATGGAGAGAAAAGAAATGCTTGAGACGCTATTCAAGGAGGCTCCACCAAATCTTTATTACAGTCGGTATATCCTAGGAAAAGGAAATGAAAGCTTTGCTGTGGCCTGTGAGTTGGGAATGGAGGGGATTGTTGGTAAGAAAGCTGACTCTATCTATAGCGGATTACGAAACGGGGACTGGATTAAACTAAAATGTGATAAAAGACAGGAATTTGTGATTGCTGGGTATACACTATCTGACAAAAGAATGAGTGGTGTAAGCTCGATTTTGCTTGGTGTATATGAAGATGAGGATTTGGTTTATGCAGGTCGTGCCGGTACAGGCATAAGTGAAGCTGAAATGAAAACATTGGAAGATAAATTTAAGAACATACAGAGAATGGATTCACCCTTTAATGAAGTACCTAAGCTTAAAGCAAATGAGAAGATAATATGGCTTGAGCCTGAATTTGTCGCAGAAATAAAGTTTGCCGAATGGACGCAGGAAAATCAATTAAGACAGGCTAGTTATAAAGGTTTGCGAACGGACAAGGATCCGAAGGAAATCATAAGGGAAAAAGCTGGGGACGAAATACAGCCGCAGGAAACTAGCGAAGAAGAGGAGATGTCAGCGGATGTCTCAGCAGGCAGATTGATGATTCAAGGAGTAAAGATCTCCAATCCGGATAAAGTGTTATTCGATCATCCTCAGATCACAAAGGAGGATGTGATTCGTTATTATGCAAAGGTCTCAGAACGAATGCTACCGTATGTGAGCCATAGGCTTATCAGCGCGATACGCTGTCCCAAAGGTATCTCACAGACCTGCTTCTTTAAAAAGCATCCCGGTCCTGGGAGCAAAGAGGTTATTATCATACCGGTACCTACCGGCAGCGGAGAGACAGAAGATTATTTTTATTTAGAGAACGCAGCAGGACTGATAGAAGAAGCTCAAATGGGAACATTGGAGTTTCATATTTGGGGTAGCAGTGTCGAAACGCTTGAAATGCCCGATATGATGGTTTTTGACTTGGATCCGGATGAAGGAATGGATTTGAGCAGGGTACGTCAAGGCGTTTTGGATGTGAAAAGTATTCTGAATGAGCTGTCTTTAAAATCCTATCTTAAGACCAGCGGAGGAAAAGGTTACCATGTAGTAGTTCCTCTGAAGCCGGTTGTGACTTGGGATGTCTTTCATGATTTTGCACGACGGGTAGCAGAGGTTATGGAACAGATGTGGCCGGATCGTTACACTAGCAATGTTAGAAAAGCCAAGCGTACCGACAAGATCTTCATCGATTGGATGAGAAATGGAAGAGGAGCGACCAGTATTGCACCTTATTCCCTAAGAGCAAGAAAAGGAGCTAAGGTGTCCATGCCAATCGGATGGGATGAACTTGATACAGTGGCGCCTGATGGCATCACGCTAGAAGATGCGCTTCATAGAATTCATGGGAATGATCCTTGGTTCGATTTTTTCGAGAATAATCAAATGCTGAAATGATGATTAAAAAAGGTTTACCTAGAATTAGTATTTATTTTATATAATACTTTGTATTATGATAATACTAGCTATTGAACGAAGAATTGATGGACTGGAGGTTAGTATGGATAACAAAAGAAAATATCCAATGAAATTATTTATTTTTGGGGTAATTAGCAATTTAATAAGAAAATTTTATATAGGTGCTCTTGTACTTTTATTTTTGATTATTGGAATTTTTAATAACTATTTTACCAAATTATCCGTTGTAATTTTTTGTCTTTGGGTTATGTATGCAATTGTAGAGCAAATAATACTTAGACATGCAGCATTAAAAACTAGTTCTAATGAGCAATATAATCATTTGATGGATACTATATTAGGCGAAAATGGACCTTTCAGTAAGAGCGAGAATAAAATTGACATAAAGACTATAATAAATGACAGTATTAGGAATAATCATTTAAATGATGATTAGAGTAAATTGTATCAATTATGAATTATGTAGAGAGACCAGACTATGGTCTCTTTTGTTATAACCAAACGAATTGACATAAGTTTATAAAAGAAATTATGTAAAATTTTCAATAATATGGTAAAATAATGATATCTCCAAGCGATATAATGAGATTGGTGATAATTATTAGATATCTATATCTATCACAAATATATAAATTATAATACTAAGTACTTTGAGTTAAAGGAGTGCTAATGAAAAAAAGTCTACGAATTAATTTTATAGTAAAAAACATAGTTCTATTACTCGGCCTTGTCATATTAGGTAATCACAGCTATAGCTTGAATGCAACTGCAGAGATCAATCTTGAGACAAAAGATGTGTTAATCATCAATTCCTATCAAAACGGATTGAGTTGGACGGATAATGAAGAAGAGGGAATTATTGAGATTTTAAATAAAGCTGAATTTAATAGCTCCATTTATATCGAATATATGGATTGGAAAAACTATCCTACTAAGGAGAATTTGGAGGTGTTTTATACTAACTTATATTATAAATATGCGAAGAAACATTTAGATGTCATTATTACCACGGATGACGCGGCTTTGGAATTTGCATTAGATAACAGAGACATTTTATTTCCGAATACCCCGATCGTATTTTGCGGCGTTAATGAAAAAGGAGTGCAAAATTTGTTACAAGGTTTTTCTAATGTAACAGGGGTTATAGAGAGTGTAGATATAGAAAAAACATTAGATGCTGCATTTAATATAAATCCGGATCTAAAAGAAATTGCGGTTGTATTCGATAATACGGAAAGCGGTATCTCAACAGGGCAATTAGCAATACAAGAGATACATAAAATTGCACCAGATGTTAAAGTGATACCGCTAAATGATGGAGCATACAGGGACATTCTGCATCAGGTTGATGGGATTTCAACAGACAGTGCCATATTGATCACCACCTATTATATGGATGATGAAGGAGTCGTGGTTGGCTTTGAGGATTCTTGCGAAATGATTAGCCAGAGAAGCACGGTTCCGGTGTATCATCTATATGAATTTGGAATGAACCACGGAGCCATTGGTGGTAGCATGTTAAGCGGTAAGCTGCAAGGTGCAAAGGCAGCTGAGATTGCTGTGAAGATCCTTCAAGGTGAGAATATTACCGAAATTCCGATAGTGAAAGACAAGACGACTAGATTTATTTTTGATCATAATCAATTAGAACGTTTTGCTATCCCTAAAAACAGAATACCAAGTGACAGTCAAATACTCAACAAACCTTTCTCATTTATTGAGACCTACAGAGATCTTGTTGTTACTACGATTCTCATAATAATAACATTAGTTACTTTCATATTGATTCTTATCTATTATCTCAGAAAAATAAGTAGAATGAAAAAGAAATTGTATGATAGTAATATTGAGTTGACGAACTTATATGATGATTTGACAGCCTCGGATGAGGAACTGAGACAGCAGTTTGATGAATTAACGTGTATGCAGAAAAACCTTATGGACAGTGAAGAACGATATGCACAACTATTTGACAGAATGCTCAATGGGTTTATTGTATTCGATCCAATCCTGGATAGAAACAATCGCTTGGTGGATGTACGTTTTATATCTGTAAATTCAAGCTTTGAACGACAGACGAAGCTCAAGAAGGAAAGCATCATAGGAAAAAGATGGGATCAAGTTTTTCCGATATATAGTAAAGATCTGGAAAAGCTGGAACAAGTATTAATTACGGGAACTGCCATGCGGTTTGAAACTCATTTTGTAGGAAATCAGATGCATTTTCTAGTAAATGCATTTCGCATCGATAGTAATCAAATAGGTTTGGTAATAGAAAATATCACCGAGTATAAAAAGGCGATTGAAGAAGTTGGTAAATTAAATGAGGAGTTGGAACAACGGGTCACCTCGCGAACCCGTGATCTACAGCAGGCTATGCAGGAACTTGAGGCCTTTGCATATACTGTTTCCCATGATTTAAAATCTCCATTAAGGGCAGTGGATGGTTACAGCAAAATTATTCTTGAGGATTATCAGGATGAACTAAAGGAAGATGTCACCCAGATGCTGTTTCATATCAGGAATATCTGTTCTGATATGATAGATATGATTAATAAACTGCTGAATTATTCCACCACATCCAAAAAGGAATTACAACTTGAGCAAGTTGACTGCAATGAATTGTTTGCAACCAGCTATCGTGAATTGATATGTTCGGTTCCGGACCGGAGGATTGAATTTAAGGTTGAAACAGGTCTACCTACTGTATTAGCTGACAGAACTATGTTAAAACAGGTACTCAACAATATTTTATCAAATGCTATTAAATTCACCAAGAATAGGGAAATTGCCTACATTAACGTGGGAGCGACCATAACAGAAAATGAATACTGTTTTTACGTGAAAGACAATGGTGTTGGTTTTGATATGAATTATTCCGAGAAATTATTTGGTTTATTTCAGCGATTACATACCAGTGATGAATTTGAAGGTAGTGGTATTGGTTTGATTACAATTAAGAAAATTATTGAAAAACATGGTGGAAGAACGTGGATAGAAGGGGAGTCGTCACAAGGAGCTACGATGTACTTCACGTTACCGAATAACTGGGCTAATGAGGAAAGGTAATAGGGTGATATTGTGTATAAGGTTATGATCGTAGATGATAGGGATATCGTTCGAATAGAGTTAAAAAGACTAAAAATATGGGGTGAGGCTTCGGGATTTAATATTAGCCAAGAAGCGCAGAATGGGCGGGAAGCGCTTGATAAACTGGAAAATTTCCAGATCGACCTGGTGATTACTGATATTAAAATGCCAAAGGTTGACGGAATAGAATTACTACGTGCTATTGTTGACAGAAATCTATGCTCCTGTGTTGTGCTTTTAAGCGATTATAGTGAATTTAGTTATGCCAGGCAAGGGATAATACTGGGTGCCTTTGATTATATTCCAAAGCCTGTAGATGCCAATGAATTATCCGGTCTTTTATCAAGAGCAAAAATATATATTGATCATATTAGGCTTGAAAAAGAAAGAATTAGAAAGCTGGAAGAAGCCCAAAAAGATACGGAGCAGCGTTTGTCGATTGATGAGGTAACTACTTTGACTAGTCTAATTCGGATGGGAGATGAAAAATCTATCCTGGTAATTGAACGGATGATGGATCAAATACTAAAAAATTCGAATAAAGTTGAACTGATTCGAATTTCTGGATTACTAAAAAATAGTATTCATGATATTATTACGGAATTAATAAAAGCATTTCCATATATTGAATTATTTATCGATCCATCCATTTATAGTGGATTTGATGATATAAAAAATCTAGATTTATCTTCCATTAATAATATCTTCATGGATAAGATAAAGGGGTTGAGCCACATGATTACAATATTAAGGTTGGATCTTCAGGATAAAGGAATAGTAAGACAGGTATACAATTTTATATTAAAAAATATTGATAACAACATTTCACTAGCCATGGTAGCGGATCAATTGTACATGAATAAAACATATATCAGTGAGAGTTTTAAACAGAAGGTAGGTATTTCGTTTACCGAATTTGTTACTATAGTAAAAATGGAAAGAGCTAAGGTATTAATTTTAATAGATGATTTGAAAACCTATGAAATTGCAGAAAAACTAGGGTATAAGGATGCGGAGTATTTTAGCAAGGTATTTAAAAAAGTCGTTGGATTAACGCCGACGGAATTTCGTCTTAATCGTGTATAAAAACTAATTATTTACAAAACCGAAATTTTTCTGGGTAGAAACAGAACATATTTCATTCATAAATAAAGGATAATTTTGTATTATTTAAGTACAGAATTATCCTTTATTGTCATTTGAAGTTGGTTTTAAGATACAAAGGGAGGGAGCTATGGGGCTGATATTATCGAATAAAGTACAAAAAAATGATGATACCGGTTTGCTGGATCATGCAGTGAATGCTTATATCCATAAGGATTGGAAGAAAATTTATAAGTTAGCGTTAAGGATTGCGTTAATTCATTTAATCATAGGGGGAGCTTGGATTTTATTATCAGATAAATTATTAGAAAGATTTACAGATGATAACGATTTAATTACATATTTAAGCATAATTAAGGGCTGGATTTATGTGATAGTAATGAGTGTAATTCTCTACGTAGCAATATACTCCCTAATCAAAGCAATCAGAGGGGTGGAGAGCGATTTAGTAGCTAATCATATCAACGTAAATGAAGCAAATAAAAATCTGGTATTTCTAAACAAACAGTTATCTCTTAGCCAGAAAAAGTTTATGGAGTTAAATGAATTATTAATAAGCAATCAGGAACAGTTACGAAATAGTGAGGAAAGACATAGAATTTTTTTAGAAACTACAAATGATGCTATTTGGGAGGATGCGAATGGTGTACGTTGGTTTTCTGAACGTTGGTATGAAGTTACGGGGTATAGCCCTAAGGATATGGATGAAATAGAGAAGGTAGAGGATTTAATGCATCCTTCTGATAGAGAAAATGTCAAAGATATTATTAATGACCATATTAGGAATAATACACCGTATTATTATTGCGAATATAGAATTAAAACGAAATCAGGAGAGTATAAGTGGATTAAAGCGAAAGGGAAAGCCATAGTAAATGATAATAACCAATACCATATTGTGGGAATTCATATGGATCTGAGTGAACTAAATGAATATAAAGAGAAGCTTCAATATATATCTTATCATGACCAACTAACCGGTTTACAAAATCGATTAGCATTAAATAATAAAATGCACAGTCTAATGAAAGATAAGTGTGTTAACAAGTTTGCACTCTTATATATCAATATAGATAAGTTTAAAAATATTAATGATACCATGGGACATTCCTATGGGGATTCCCTGTTACTTCATATAAGTGACCGTCTGAAGTCTCAGAATAAGATAGATGCCTTGTTTCGAATTGGCGGCGACGAATTTATAGTATTAATTGATCAATATAATAAAATGGAAGATATCGAACGAAGCGCGATCAATATGATTAAATCCTTTAAAACTCCTTTGGAGTTTGGTACTAACAGCTTATTTATTACTGCCAGTATTGGTGTTTCTTTATATCCGGAGCATGGTATTGATGTGGATACCTTATTAAAAAATGCAGATATAGCTGTCTATAAAGCGAAGGAAAGTGGAAGAAATAGAATTGTTTTTTATAATGAACCGATGAATGAAGTATTAGCTGAAAGAATGTACATAGAAAAGAGTTTATGGTTTGCACTAGTCAACAATGAATTCGAATTATACTATCAACCACAACTGGATTTGAAAACAGACTGTATTACAGGATTTGAAGCATTAATTCGTTGGAATAGCCCAGAGTTGGGAATGGTTTCGCCGGATAAATTTATCGCAATTGCAGAAGATACGCACTTAATTATTCCAATAGGTATGTGGGTTTTAAAGACAGCCTGCAGCTTTTTACATACACTTCATCAACTAGGTTATCAAGATTTGAATATCTCTGTTAATATTTCTATACTTCAGTTATTGCAAGAAGAGTTTATTGATATGGTTATGGATACCATTACATCTGCTGGTATCAATGCAAAACATTTAGAATTAGAGATTACGGAGTCCATCCTAATGGAATCCTATGAGACAATTACCGGTAAGTTAATGCTACTACGGGACAGAGGTATAAAAATAGCTTTGGATGACTTTGGAAAAGGGTACTCTTCGTTGAATTATCTCAAGATATTACCGATTACAACCTTAAAGATTGATAAAGTATTCATAGATACGATAACCGAAATTAAAAATAAGTCTTTAAATGATTTGATCATAAATATTGGAAGTAGTTTAAATATGTGTGTTATTGCTGAAGGAGTAGAGACATCAGAGCAGAAGGATTATTTAGTAGAGCATAAGTGCAATAAGATGCAGGGCTACTTGTTTAGTAAACCGCTTCCCGAATATGAGGTATTACAAAAGATGAAGGAACAGTGGGATAAAAATATATAGGTACAAGGTAGTAAAGTGGAAAATGTCCATAAAACTTTGTATAGATAAAAATGATAAAAAAATTGGAGGTACATTTATGAGTATAAGAAATGATTTAGTAGAGCAAGTAGAATTATTAAAGACAGAATTAAATACAGCAGTGAGCCGCAGTAATAATTTAGAAGATGAACATTTGATAGCATTATGTCAGCGAATTGATGATATTGCGATCAGATTAAATAGAGGTTTAATATAAAAACATACGCTTTCTTCTAATTCCCCTTTTTATAGATAATTCGCCAAATGTAATCTGATGTTACCTTTTCAGATTTTCATTTGGCGAAATTTAAATTTTGATACGATCTATAAGGAACAATTACGATCCATCAAAAAGCGGTTTAGGAACTCAATCGTTCTCTGGTTATTTGGATGATTAAAAAATTCCTTCGTATCATTTTCTTCCACGATTATACCGCTGTCCATAAATATCACTCGATTGGCTACTTCCCTAGCAAAAGATATTTCATGAGTAACAATTAGCATTGTAGTACCTTCTTTTGCAATATTCTGAATCACATTGAGAACTTCACCAACTAATTCAGGATCCAATGAAGAGGTTGGTTCATCAAATAAGATCACATCCGGTTTTACAGCAATCGCTCTTGCAATTCCAACGCGCTGTTGTTGTCCTCCTGATAACTGAGATGGATAATAGTCATATCGATTGGATAATCCTACTTTATCAAGGGCTTCCTGTGCTATCCTTCTTGCTTCCTCTTTGGATTTCTTTTGCACCACAATCAATGGTTCCATAACATTCTGTAAAGCTGTTTTCGTTATAATTAAGTTATAATTTTGAAAGACAAATCCGGTTTTTTTTCTAATATTAATAATGTCGTGCTTGCTCGCTTTGGTAAATTGTGTTGCTATATTACTAAGTTCAATTACCCCCTCATCGGCCCGCTCTAGGAAGTTGAGGCATCGAAGAAGCGTTGTTTTCCCGGATCCACTGGGACCCAAAATCGCAATCACATCCCCTTTTTTTACATGTAGATCAACACCCTTTAACACTTCATTATTACCAAAGCGTTTATGAATATTGGTTGCGTTTAGCATAGTCTCACCCCTTCTTATTGTACTAACTTCTTTTCTAAATATTTCTGCAATATATTAAGAATACTGCAGAGAGCCAGATAAATTACAGCTAATTCAATGTAAAGAAGGAGCGGTTCATAGCGAAATGCTACAATTCTCTGCGTTACCATGAACATCTCTGTCAAAGTAACGGTCGAAGCTAATGAAGTATCCTTTACCAGACCAATAAAGGTATTGGATAAAGGAGGAATGGATACCTTAGCTGCCTGCTTTAAGATAATTCTTCGAAACACTTGAGAAAATGTCATTCCAAAGGCATAACCTGCTTCCCATTGTCCCTTCGGTACTGACAAGATAGCAGCGCGGATCGTTTCAGAAGTATAAGCTCCTACATTCAATGAAAAAGCGATCACCGCTGCTGGAAATGGATCAAGTAGAATCCCCATCTTGGGTAACCCAAAGAAAATAATGAATATTTGAACAAGCATCGGTGTACCACGGAAAATCCAAACGTAGATCTGAACAAGCTGTTTTAGGACTTTAATATGAGCTACTTGAATCAGGGCAACCAATATGGCTATGATTAAACCAAGCAGGAATGAAATAATTGTTAAAGGTATTGTAAATTGGATACCTGCTTTCACAATCGGCCAAAAGGCCTCTGTTATGATCTCTATGGTTCTTTCACTTAAGTGCATATTGGATCCCCCTTTGTATCAAATATTATTTTGTAACGTCTGCTCCAAAGTACTTTTCAGAAATTTTTGTTATTGTTCCGTCCTGAGTTAATTCATCGAAAGCTTTATTGATTGCTTCCACTAGTGTTTCATTTCCCTTACGAATTAATGCAGCGTTTTTGCTGGCATCATCCAAAGTAGCTACAAGTTGAACCGGTGCATCCGGCTGCTGTTTCAGGAAATCATAAAAAGAAACCTGATCATTTATAGTTGCGTCAGCTCTTCCTGTTGATACAAGTTCGATTGCTTTGCTAAAGGATCCATCTGCACTAACGATTTCAGCTCCATATTGCTCAGCCAGGGCACCGTAGTTACTTGTTAAGGATTGAGCTGCTTTTTTACCGCTAAGATCGTCAAAAGAAGTGATATCAGTATTATCTTTACCTGTGATCAAAGCTGCTCTGGAGATCGTATATGGTGTGGAGAAATCGTATTTTTCAAGACGCTCATCGGTAATGGTAACTTGGTTAAATACGACATCATAACGTTCTGCATCAAGACCAGCAATTAAGGAATCCCAATTACTTTCTACAAATTCTGCTTTTACCCCTAACTTTTCAGCAATTGCAGTAGCAACTTCTACATCATAGCCTACTAAGTCACCGGTTTCATCGTGATAGGTATAAGGAGCATAGGTTCCTTCAGTACCGATGAATAGGGAGCCTCTTTCCTGGATCTGTGTAAGTAAATCTTTTTCAGTTTCCTGCACTGCATCGGTAGTATCCTCAGCAGACTGTGTAATAGTCGGTGTTCCTGTGCTTTCATTGGATGTTTCTTTCTCGGATGGTTTTGATGAACATCCAACCAATCCGCCTACAATTAATACGAAAGTTAATGCACCAATGAATAATTTGCTTTTCATCATTTAATTTTCCTCCATTTTTGTTTTACATAATGATTTATTTCATGGTTACTATTGCTTATTTATAAGGATGAATATCCTTAATACCAATTACCGATCGTCACCGATCACAACTATATCTGTTTGATACTTATGGTTAAATCAGATTCATAAGATTTTATAGTTCGATTTTTGATTATCATTTTAACTAAAGGTTAATGTTAATCCCCCTTTCGGATTATATCATATAAATCATATAGAAATAATATGAATTACAAGTATAGATAATAATATAATTAAATAGATATGTCAAGAATATCTTAGGTTGATTTTTTTTGATGGATTTTTTGTAAGAATTATGGAGACGGTAAGACGACTCTAATGCGAATATAAACTGGAAAATAAAAGATATTAATAATATAGAACGTAATTTATTGATGTTTAAAGAGAAAAAAGATTTTAGGGTATTATCCAAAGAACGGGATAAGATAGGTTATGAGTTAATCTATCATTGGAATGCTATAGGTATTCGAATTGACCGTTTATCAATGATGGGAGTTGTTAAAATGTTTATGAAACATCTGAACAACTCCCAAAATATTTTTTGGATTGGATGAAATTTTGATCTTGTACTTACACTACATAAATTTGCTAATATATAATTCTACATATTCTTAAAATACATAGTTACTTTAAGCAATAGAATTAACAAA
The DNA here is from genome assembly GCA_029238935.1 of Herbinix sp. Classification (GTDB taxonomy): domain Bacteria; phylum Bacillota; class Clostridia; order Lachnospirales; family Lachnospiraceae; genus Mobilitalea. The sequence goes on along the minus strand of JAQZBN010000052.1, from coordinate 36,110 downwards.
TGAAATAGCAGTGTTAACAAATGGATTAAGGAATGATATGAGTTAATTAATCCAGATCCACTGTTTTAACGGTTATATTGAAACCCTCGAGAATGAGAGCGGACTGTTCACTTCCTGTTGCATATTGAATCGTTATATCTTTGTGATCGCCAGGCATTAAAGTGATATAATTATCAGAATAAAATGCCGGTAAGATATTAAGTCCACTGACTTTGTTTACTGCTTTCAGTCGTATTCCAACCGCGGGGGTATTTGAGGTATTGGTTACATTTACGGTTAATATCGTATTGTCATCCAGGATTTCTTTCTTTGCAGAAGCTACTAAATCAACATCCGGCAGATAAGCTAAGTCAGTGTAATCCATGCTTTCTTTACTTCTCCAATATATATTTTCGGAAAGAAGATGACCGTTCTCGTCGTTTAATTGTAGTTTTATAAAGTGCACTTTGGATAGGTCACTGGATCCGGCACTGGTTGTTCCTGAGGAATTGATGATGATATCATAGATCGAATAGGCCCACATCGTACCTGGTTTTGTGCAGTTAAGACGGACATAACGGGCCTTTGCGGATGAGAAATTAATATTATCAATACCGCCCGATCCATTTTCTTTTTCGTAAACAGTATACCAATTACTTTCATCGGAGGAAACCTGAACGTGAAAGCTTTTCGCATAAGCAGCTTCCCAGGTTATTATGATATTATCGATATCATACTGGGCTCCCAGATCAATTTCAACCCATTGATTACCCTGTTCTTCTGCAGCCCAACGGGTAGTTGCATCACCATCTGTAATTTTATCAGGAGAAAAGTCAGAACCAGAAGAGGAAGCAGTAACCTTTTTTTGGTATGCTATATTATCGCCGATGGTATCAAATAAATCAAAACAGGATAATGCGCTGCAGGAAGAAATATTTACTTCTGCTTTCTTTTCCAGCTTTAGTGATCCGTCCATATTATAAACTTTTGCATTAACAGTGGAATTACGATATTCCGTAGATGTATTATTTATCACTTTAATGTTACCGGTATAGCTGTTCCACTGGACATGGACCGGCTCACAGGCTAATTTGCTTCCATAATACGCACCTGTTGGCTCGAAATAATAATCATATGTCTGCCAGATAGTGGAAGGCCAGGCTGCCTGACTCATCCATAATAAAACGCCGCTGGTACCATTCCACATCTTATCTTGAAAGCCTTCAAAGATTGCTCGATAAGTTTCCAGGTTGACAAGCTGTGCTTTTTCGCAGAAATCTTCAATGCTTGTTGCGAGGCCGTAACGGCTGTTTATAGATGCTTTGTAACGGTCAATTTGCTTATTACCTATATCAAAGTCAAAATCATGCAAATCCCAGACTTCATTTCCGATCGGCCAGAGCTTATCCTCGGGCATCATTTTTCTTAGACTTTCTACTACGGGCACCGTAACACCACCTACTTCCGTAACAAAACCTTTTGAAACTTTAAAATACCAGGAAGGATCTTCAATACCATAGGATATCCCGCCATGTACCGGTGAACTGTTAGAAGATGAAATATATAATCTTGTTCCGTCCAGCTCATCATAAGTATCAGAAAGAAATTTATCTAAATCTTTGGGAGGAATCGCCTCATTTTCACCACACCAGAGCGCAAGGCATGTACGGTTTCGTAGACGTTTGAATTTATCAATGGCATTTGCATAAAACATGTCTGGTTCCTTAGGATAAAAAACTCCATTTAACCAAAAATCTTCAAAGACCATAATACCGTATTTATCACAGGCATTATAAAAAGCATCAAAGTCAGAGGTGCCATGCCAGGTACGGATCATGTTAAAATTCATTTCTTTATGTAGACGAACGGAAGTATCAAACTCATCATCAGACCACTTTAACATTGCATCCGGAATACCCCAGTTACCACCACGAATCATTACGGGATACCCATTGACACATAGTTTTAGATCATCACCTTCTGAAGTATCGTAGCTATATTCACGGATACCAAAACGAATTGTTTTTATATCGGATAATACACCGTTAGTCTCAAAGGTAAGCTGTAAGGTGTAAAGATTTGCATCACCCATACCGTTCGGCCACCATAGCTTTGGATTTTTAATGCGTAGTTGTGGAAAATCCGTATACGTGAGGAGTTGTGTAACCTTATGGTCAGCTTCGAGAGTTACTGGTTGTTCAAAAGAAATGTTACCAGGTAATATTACACCTTTGATCTTACCAATTACAGTTTCTTTTGTGTAGTTTTGGAGATCAACAGAAACCATTACATCAGCATAGTTCGTATTGGGCAATGGTAAATCAGTTTTTAGGAACGGATCAACAATGGCAACCTCTTTGCTGGTACTTAAATATACATCTTTATAAATTCCTACATTTCTCCCAGGAATTGGCGGCATAAAATCCCACGAATTAACACAAATAAAGGTTGGTGTGTCAACTTCTTTTGCTTGGCACCAGATGATTTTTACAGCGATACAATTCACTTTGTCAAATTGAATATAGGAAGTAATGTCAAATTTACCTCTGATAAATGGACCATCGATGCGGCCAAGATAAGAACCGTTGATGTATATTTCGGCTTTCCAGTTAATACCGTCAAAGTTGATCCATAAATGATTCCCTTTCATTTCGGAAGGAAAAGTAAATGTATTCCGATACCAATAATCAACATTATATTCATCCTGTGAGATATCTAACATATTTCTTCCGTAGTAAGGATCCGGTATCATTCCGGCTGATTCATAACTTGTGAGAGCTGTTCCGGGAACGATTGCATCAATCCAATTTGCTTGTATATGAGTAGATGGATCAGAAAGTTCCGCACCGTTAAGATTAATGTCGGGTACCCTTGCAAGCTTCCATCCGTTGTCGAGATTAAAACGGTTGGGGGAGTTTATCATAAGGGTCTCGGTATGATCCGATTCATTATTACTATTATTAGTATTATCGATGCAAAACCAATCGTTAGAATTTGAACCGTTAACAGCATTATTAGCATCAGCGTAGTTAGTATTGTCGGAATAAACAGAGGGACTTATTAATGTACGGCTAAAATCTAGTCCGTCATTATTCTCTGTGATAGCACCATTACTTGTAGCAAAACTCAGTTCCAGGCCGCTTTGATTCCTTTGTAGGAATAGAGATAGTCCGATGATTAACATAGAAATTAGACTTAGTGTAAAAATTACCATTACTTTTTTCTCCTTTAAATATTTTCTAATAGAATGTTTCATTGATATACCCCCATTAAAATAGGATTGTTGTATCATAAAACAAAATAGGTACGGGTTGTTATAATCTATATGAATTTATACATATAGATTTACGTATATGGATTTGCATATGGATTTACGCATATAGATTTACGTATATGGATTTACGCATATGGATTTACGCATATGGATTTATGCATATGGATTTATGCATATGGATTTACGCATATGGGTTTAAACATATGTATTTGCGCATATGATTTTACGCATATGGATTTTCACATATGGATTCACGGGTGATCAGGGATACTCCGGATAACATTTTTGTATTATTATTCTGTAATTTCCCTTGTATTGCATTGATAAGTAGAAGAGCAGCATAGGAACCGATTTCATTAAAATTCTGTCTGACGGTGGACAATCCGATGGATGTATTCTGAGCGTTGTCCCAATCATCAAACCCAATGATAGAAACATCCTGTGGTATGCGAACACCCTGATCGATTAAGTTTTGCATGATTTTAATTGCTAATCTGTCATTGCAACAGAAAAGAGCAGTAATCTCTCTATCTAGAATTTGTCTTTTCAATAAATTGAAATCGATATTCACTAATAGATTTTCCTGATTTACGTCAAGTCCTGCCTGCCTCATGACACTACAAAATCCATCATAACGTTCTTGCTCTGAATTCAGGAAAAAATGATAGCTGACAAATTTTATTTTTGTATGCTTTAGTCGTAATAGCTCTTTGGTGGCTAAAACAGCACCATCGTAATTATTACTGCCAACAAAATAGGTGGGATGATTAATATCATAACGGTCTACTAATATGTAAGGTATATTTTTGTCTTCGATTAATTGGTAGTTGTCTTTGCTTTTCACCGGATCGAAGGGATAGATGATAAAACCGTCTATTTTACGATCTAGCATCTTTTTTATCGTCTCTGCTTCGTGAGATAAATTATTGCTGCACCATTCAACGATTAAAGAGAAATTATGTTCAGCTGCCATACTTTGTGCGCCTTTTACTATTTTCATATAAGATATATCATAGTAATCCTCTGCGGATAGTAATACAGCAATTAAATGACTTGAGACTTCCTCTGCTATGGGACCATTAACGTAGGTACCTTTTCTTTTGATTCTTTTTATATATCCTTCATTTGCTAATTCGGTCATGGCTTTTCGGATTGTAATTCCACTTACATTAAATTCTTCCGAATACTCATCTTCACTGGGCAACTTATCGTTTGGCTTTAATTGTCCACTTCGTATCTGGTCCATGATTGATCGTTTTACAACCAAATATTTTAAATTCTTATCCATTCATACTCTCCTTTATTATTTGTTGACGTTTCCGATATCATTTTATCTATACGTCTATTTAGATCGATTTTAATTATTAATGAATATATTAATTAAAGTATACATTAATATTTGAAAAAATCAAGAAAAATTTTGATATAAGATAAAATATATCACGTAAAACATATTTCAACTATACAAAATATAACGAAAAAGATCAGAAAGTATACCATATATGACGACTGGCTTAGGTATTGACAAAGTAATAAGGGAAGTGATATATATATTATGAAACATAAAATATTATAAAAAAGTATACATATATTTGTAATAAATGAATAAAAATATGGATTGGTGACGAGTTTAATCAAATTTATTTCTCAGAAGTATATTGATTTAAGTAGAAAATAAAGGATTTAATAGTGATTAATCTATATAATATATTTATGTTGGCTAAACAATACAGAATTGAATAGAAAGGAGATAAAGAAAATGAGTTTTAGTTTTCAAAAAAATGCTCGTTTTATGGGTAGGTTTGATTTGACAGATCCTGAAGCGCCGAGGTGTGGTTGGGTGAATAGCGCTGTGTTTCTTCAGTTTCGAGGAAATGAAATCTCTATGACGGCAGATGATTCAAACGGCACGGATTATGTAGAGGTTGTATTGGATGGAGTTGCACGTAATTGGATTCATTTAGATAAAGGAATTCATGAGTATGTCATTGATCAAGGTTTGGATGATAAGGTTCATACCTTGGAAATTCATAAGCGTACTGAAATTTTATATGGAGGTATCCAATTCCTTGGATTTGCTCTTCCAAAGGGTGGCGAGTTTTTTGCTCCTCCGGAACCAAAAAAATTAAAGCTGGAGTATTTTGGTGATTCGATCACCAATGGTTGTGGCAATGGACATCCACATGTATTACGGGATGCGCCTCATTTGGATGATGGCTATATGTCTTATGTAGGAATTAGCGCAAGAATGTTAAATGCAGAATATCATACGTTGGCGATCTCTGGAATTGGAATGTTGCAAGATGCTATGGGCAATATCAATGGTTTACCGGTGCATTTTCATGGAACCCTGGGTAAGGATACAGTTCCGTGGAACTTTTCCAATTATATTGCAGATGGAGTGATCATTAACCTTGGGCAGAACGATTATTCGAATCCGATTGATGATGAAAAATATATCGATACTTATATTGAATTTGTTCATGATATATTGTGTAAATATCCGAATGCTTCTATATTCTGTTGCCTTGGAACCATGAACAACAATTACCTTCCAAGTGTTCAGAGAGTTGTTGCGCATTTTAATGAGTTAGGAAATGAAAAGGTATATTGCGTAGATTTAGGACTTATTCATCCGGAGGTTGAGGGGTGGGGAGGTTGCTTTCACCCTAGTGCACAGACCCATTACCGAATGGGGTTAGAACTAGCTGGGTTTATCTCTGAAAAAACGAACTGGCCATTACTTAAAAGACCGACCATAGCTACAAAATGCTAAAAAAGAAAGGGGATTTTGATGTATTCATTTGAAAAAAATACGCTTCAGAGAATAGATAAATTCTTTGAGAGATTAGTACATAAATATCATGAAAAATTGGGTGAGTTGAGCTGCACGGCTTATGTTACAAAGGAGCCGGTACCATTCTCTGATCGATTGTCAGGGGAGAAGAAAGAGTTGAAGATGGGAGACCATTGGGGCGATTTGTTTGACTGTGCCTGGTTTCATTTTACAGGAAAAGTACCGGAAGGATATGGGGTGGATGAGTTGGTGCTTCTCCTTGATATTAGTGGAGAGGGCTTATGTTATGATGAAGTTCGCGGACCGATCACCGGAATTACCCATGGTAGCGTTGCTTGGGAATATGGCTCGATTGTAAAGCATACCGTTCCTTTGAACTTGTGTGAAGTAAAGAATGGGATCATTGATTTGTGGGTAGATGGCGGTTGTAATGATTTGTTTGGAAATTATGTAGATAGTGGTGATTTAAAGGAAGCGTATATTGCAAGAACGCTTCCTCAGATGCGTGCATTCTATTATGATTTTTATGTTTTGAAGGATGCGATTGCTAATTTTGGCGAAGGATCACCAAGACGTGCCTGTATCATCAAAACATTAAATGATGCGATTAATGTGATCTATGATTTTACCGAGGAAGAAGCTGTTAAGGCTTGTGAAATCCTTAGGAAAGAACTGGAGAAAGTGGGTGGTACCCCCTCGCTCACTGTTAATTTTATCGGTCATTCCCATATCGATCTCGCTTGGTTGTGGCCGATTCGTGAAACCATACGAAAAGGAGCTCGTACTTTTGCTACCGTTAACCATATGATGGATCGTTATGAGGACTATCGGTTTGGTGCCAGTCAGCCGCAGCTGTTTCAATGGATGAAGGAGTATTATCCAGGCTTGTATGAGATCATTAAGAAACGTGTGAAAGAAGGAAAGTTTGAGCTGCAAGGTGGTATGTGGGTGGAAGCAGATACCAATCTTGCCGGAGGAGAAGCTCTTGTCAGACAAATTTTATACGGAACCAAGTTTTGGAAAGATGAATTTGGAGTAGAGGTTGATAATGTATGGCTTCCTGATGTATTCGGCTATACCGGAGCACTCCCTCAAATCATCATCAAAAGTGGTTTGAAATATTTTATGACTCAGAAATTATCTTGGAATGAGCATAACAATTTCCCTTATCATACATTCCTCTGGAAAGGAATTGATGGTACCGCAGTATTGACGCATATGCTGCCGGAAGAGACCTATAACAGTCAAGCTTCTCCGACTACAATAAGAACCGTTGAAAAAAACTATCATGAAAAAGGTGTTTGTGATCAGGCTCTGGTGCTCTTTGGAATAGGTGATGGGGGCGGCGGTCCTGGACCATATCACTTAGAGAAATTAAAAAGAATCAAAAATCTGGAAGGTTTTTCGCCTGCTGTTCAACGGTTTGCCAAGGACTTCTTTCGAGATATTGATAAGAATACACAGGATTATCCTCAGTGGAGCGGAGAATTATACTTTGAAAATCACAGAGGAACTTATACAACTCATGCCAGAAATAAAAAATATAACCGCTTCATGGAGCAAGCCTTAAGGGAATTAGAGTTTGCATTAGTTTTAGCGTCCAAATATAGTGATCGTGAATATCCGAGAGAGGAGCTGGATCTGCTTTGGAAAGAGGTTCTGCTTTATCAGTTCCATGACATTCTTCCTGGTTCGTCGATCAAACGTGTTTACGATGAGTGTGTGCCAAGATATGAAGCGATGTATGCTCGTGTTCGGGAGATGACGAAAGAAACCTATCGGGCGATGACAAAAGGGACTGTATTAGTTAATTCTCAAGCGTATACAAGAAGCGAATATGTAAAATATAACGGGGAATGGTTCTCTGTTGTAATTCCTGCAATGGGATATGCGAACTTAAAGGATAAAGCAATAGTAAATAAAGATTTGTCAATTGAGAGTAATGTTATTGAAAATGAACTCCTCAGGGTTGTCTTCTTAGAGGATGGTTCAATCAAATCAATTTATGATAAGAAAAATAGCAAGGAAGTATTGCCGGAGGGAACAATTGCTAACCAACTTAGTGTTTATAATGACGAGGATGGAAATGCTTGGAATATTGAAGTGTACTATGATGAACAGGCACCGAAAAAATTCCTGCTCGTTAGTCAAAGGTCATATTTGGATGGCGTTGATGCTGTGATGCACCAGGAATACCGGTATCAAGATTCGACCATTACTCAGAAGGTACGTCTAAGACAAGGATGTGGATATGTAGAATTTGATACTCATGCTGACTGGCAGGAAGAAAATAAAATGCTTCGTACTGCATTTCCTGTCGATGTTTACACTGATGAAGTGACCTGTGATATTCAATTTGGTAATCTCAAACGTCCTACACATAAGAATACCAGTTGGGACAAAACGCAGTTTGAAATATGTGCCCATAAATGGATTGATTTATCACGGGACGATTATGGTGTTGCACTAATGAATGATTGCAAGTATGGACATAAGGTGTTTGATAATGTCTTGGATTTAGCACTTTTGCGAAGCAGTGTTTCGCCGGGCAAAGAAGCAGATCGTGGGGAGCATGATTTTAGATATGCGCTGTATCCTCATGCAGGAAACGAAAGGTATGCAAAGGTAGAACAGGTTGCGCTGTCCTTTAACCATCCGCTGGAAGTGTACGAAGGAAATGCGAATAATAATATACCTGAAAGTTATCTTTCGGTTGATTGCGATAACGTTGAGATTGCAGCAGTGAAGATGGCGGAAGATAGCGATGCTGTCATAGTCAGAATGGTTGAGACTAATGGTGTAAGAACTTGTTGTACGGTTAAACTTCCGTCAACTGTAAAAAATGTATCAATATGCAATTTGATGGAACGGATGGAAACTCCTGTCGGTGTTCAAGATTCTAAAGTTACTCTGGAATTAAAGCCCTTTGAGATTGTAACTATTGCATTGGAGGATGCTGCAATAGAGGGTTAATGACAAGGATTGGGATACATCGCTTTTATAAATAAAGTTAAATCAATTGTAAAAAGTACTTTGCTGTGGATGGATAAAGTTTAAACAATTTGTTGAAAGCACTTTGCTATGGGTGAATAAAGTTAAACAATTAATTAAAAGCGCTTGTTGTGGATGAATAAAGATTAAACAGTTTCTGTAGAAGAATAAAGTTTAAATAATTAGTTAAAGTACTATGTTGTGGACGAATAAAATTAAAACAATTTGTTGCAAAGCACTTTGTTGTAGACGAAGAATGTTAAAAACATTTTGCTGTGTACGAATTCATTTTGAATGAAACTCACTTTGAATAGTAGCAGCGTAAGAAAAGGAGTGAAAACTAGTATGAATATTAAAGAAGAAAGAAAAAGATTTGAAGAAAATTTTAAACTTAGTGAAGCGGTTACCCTTAAGTTTTATGGTACAGAGGGTTATGATGTTTATAATTGTTCCTTGCCGTTTTGGTGGGAAGGCAAACGATATCTATATGGCCGCGTTGAAAGAAGAAGCGAATGGATGCGCTCTTGGGTCCGTCTCTTTGAAGAGTGTGGTAAAGATGAGTGGACTCTGGTGCCTGACACCATGATTTATCAATTAGAAGATCCATATATTAGCAAGATACATAAAGAACTGGTTCTCGGAGGAACCCATGTAAAGGTTAAGTCTGGACAATTGGATACCTATTATGGATATTTTTATAAAGGGGTAAATATTCATGATATGTATTATTTTACAACAGGTCCTGATTATATGAAAGATATTCGGTTGGTGGAACTGGCAGATGGAAGGATTGGGGTTTTCTCGAGACCTCGAAATGAAGAAATTCAAAAACTATATGGTTGTGAATCTATGGTTGGATTTGCAATTGTTGATACCTTGAAGGATCTGACAAATGATGTGATTGAGAAGGCACCTTATGTTGAAGGGCTGTTTGGACCGGGCGAATGGGGTGGATGTAATCAAGCATATCTTCTTGCGAGCGGTAAAATAGGTGTCATTGGACATATTAGTTATATAGATCAGCAGGAAGGAGAAAAGGTGTCTTCTTATATGAATATGTCCTTTGTTATGGATCCGAACACTAGAATTGTTGAAGATTTTAAGGTTATAGGGACTCGTAACTGCTATCCCAAAGGACCTGCCAAGATGCCTAATCTGATTGACTGTGCCTTTACCTCGGGTATTGTCATGCGTCAGGATGGAAATGTGGATTTGTATAGTGGTATTGGTGACTGCCAGGAAGGTCGAACTGTAATTCCCTATCCTTTTGAAGGATTTGGAGCAATAGTAGAAAAGTAAAATTTTATGATGTGGTTTTAAGAGAATTGAATTAATAATGCGGGACAGCAAGGAAAAGAGAGTTGTTTGGGATTTATGACTAAAGTATGAATTTTAAACAGCTCTCACTTTCTGCCCTGATATTAAAAGATGCGGACTTTAAAATCCGCATCTTTTTCGGTATTACGTATGATTTTTTGTTAATACGTATGATTTATGATTTTTGTTATTAGGTATGATTTTTTGTTATTACATATGATTTACGTTATTGTATATGGTTTCCAGTAATGCATATGTTTTATGGTACTAAATATGACTTCTGATATTTTATAGGATTTTACAGTATTGCTTATTGATTTTAAGTATAAAGTATGATAAATGGTGTGTAATAAATCGAATGAACTATGGTTGCTATGTGTAATAGTTATTATGTATCATGGGATGGTTTGTTGCATCGTTTATGATAGAAAAATTAACTAATCGTTAGTGTAAAGTCTTTGCATACCTGACAGATCTTTTCTGATAATTGCACTGCCATTTGACGATGCTTTTTGATAGAGGGGTGACCACTGCCACCCATTCCATCCTCTGGTCGCTTGATAAGAGGGAATTCCATGAAATGAACATGAGTATCGCCTGCTTCGTTGACGGTTTTTACCAGAGCTTCTAAGTGCTTGCTTGGACCGTCTGTCATTGGGCCGATGACACAGAATAGCTCAGCGGATGGATACCTAAGACGAATAAAATCAATCATTTCGTGGTATCTATTTGTATAATCGGTAGGATCAATTGGTGCGGACCAGTCATTTGTACCAAGATTAATCACAATTACTTCAGGCAGAAATTTGTCCATAGCTTTTTGGTCTAAATCAGGACATATGATATTCATGAAATAATCAGACATGCGGCCTTCTTTAAATCCACCAAAATTCTGATAACAACCGGTACCGGAAGCACCGACGATCAGAGTTTCAGAATTTAAAAACTGACCTATCAAGGAACTATATGCTAAAGCGTTATTTTCGCGGGAAGCGTCGCAATCACATGGGATATGAGCTTCGTTACCGTAACCACAGGTAATAGAATCACCAATCACCATAATTTGATGAGGGAGAGGAGACGGAGGAGTCGTAAAATGTCCGTTTTCCGCAGTTAAATTAACAAATTTGATGGTTCCAAAACCTGCTTCGGTACGTTTTTGCAGTGTTAATGTATGAGGAGTATCATCAAGGTCATCGGCCAACTGATAAATTTTGTTCTCTGGATCTATTCGGAAAACCCGCACCGGGAGATCGTCGATATAGGCGTTTATCCAGCTTTTCCCATTTATGCTCATATCTTCAATTTCTACCGTGATCTCTCTTCCTTGAAAGCAGACACTGATTGCACTGCCGGGGAGGAAACAAGAGATTCCATCCTGCTCTTGGTGAAAAAGTCCGTGGCGTAAGCTCATTGTTAAAAAATCAAATTTCATTTGTATATTACTTCCTTTCTACTGATGAGTTGTATCATCATGAATTATTTCGTTATCAATTATTTCGTTATGAATTTTCACTATCAATTATTTCGTTATAATATTTCGCTATGAATTATTGAATTGTGAAAAAATGCTTCACGAATTGCTTTGTTATGATTATATCGATATGAGTAATATCGTTGAATTATTTCATTATCAATTATTTCATTATCAATTATTTTGTTATGATATTTCGTTATGAATTTTCGATATCAATTATTACACTATAATATTTCGCTATGAATTATTGTATTGTGAAAAATTGCATCACGAATTGCTTCGTTAGGATTATATCGATATAAGTTATATCGTTGGCTATTATATCGTTGTGAATTATTTCATCAGAATTATCTTGTTGTGAAATATTTCAGTATGAAATATTTAATTATGACTATTATTTCGAAATGAATTATTTCAAATTGTATTACTTCAAAATGAATTTCTTTATTATGCGTATGGATTTTCAGAGGTAGAATCTCTGGATATTAAGGTAACTCCGGATAATACTTTTGTATTCCCACCTTGTATTCTCTTCTGAATAGCATTAATAAGCAAATTAGCGGCGTTGCTGCCGATTTCTTCAAATGCTTGACGAATGGTAGATAATTCGATTGGCAAGCCGTGAGAATTATCCCAATCATCGAAGCCCATAATAGATAACTCTTGAGGGATTTTAATTCCACGATCAAATAGTTGTTTTGCTATATTGATTGCAAGCTTGTCATTGCTGCAAAACAATGCGGTAATGTCATGGTTTCGAATTTTCTCTGCCAGTATATCGTAATTAATATTGGTGAGTATATTTTCATCTGTGACCGGAAGCCCTGCCTGGCGCATAGCACTGCAATAACCGTCGAAACGTTCCTGTTCTGATTTTAGGAAGAAGTGGTAGCTGGCAAATTTTATTTTGGTATGTTTCAACCGTATTAATTCTTTTGTCGCGAGTATCGCACCATCATGATTATTACATCCGGAAAAATAGCAGGGGTGATCAACATCATAACGATCTAATAATACATATGGAATACCTTTTTGTTCGATTAATCTGTAGTTATCAACACTTTTGATGGGATCAAAGGGATAGATTAAAAATCCGTCCACATTCCGATCCAGCATTTTTCTTATGGACGCTAACTCGGTAGCAAGGTTTTCGTTGCTCCATTCCACAATTAAGGAGTAATTGAATTCGGCGGCCATTTGCTGAGCGCCTTTTATAATCTTCATATAAGAAACATCGTAATAATCTTCTGCGGATAATATTAATGCAATTAAATGGCTAGGATTATCTGCAGCTTCAACTGAGTTTACGAAAGTACCTTTTCTTTTAATTCTGACAATATGACCTTCGTTAGCAAGTTCTGTTAAAGCTTTCCTAATTGTGATTCCGCTTACACTAAATTGCTTCATAAAATCTTCTTCGTTTGGTAGTTTATCTCCGGGACGAAGTTCTCCGGCTTGTATCTGGTTTAATATTGCTTGTTTTACAATTTCGTATTTTAATTCATTCTCCAAATGTAACCCTCCTCTTATTATAGTAATTTATTCAAACCTTTCATCGTGAAACTATGTATATTTGAATTTAGTCTAATAAAAGTATACATTATTATTTGAAAAAGTCAAGATAATATATTAATAACCAGAGGATAGAGTGGATTATCGCGTTATACTGTATGGAAATATCGCTACTCTACCATCTTAAAGATTGAATTTTTGTTCAAAGGTACGGTGTAATTAACGGAGTAAAGATTTATTAGACTGGTAAGGGTGTTACTAAAAAGGAAAAATTTATGAAATAAAATTTAAAGTATGTTTTTATTTGTAAAAATATTGTATTCATAATGTTGTGAAAAATCGTTTATGGTGTACGAGGATTTGTAGTAAATATACAAAAAAACATTGGCAATATATACATTATGGATAAAATATATTCGAAATCGAAGTTTATATTGATTTTCAAAATAATTAGTCATATAATAATGTATAAATAAAGTATACATTAAATAAATAATTAAACATTAGTTAATTTGTGTAAATAATAATATTGGTTAATTGAAACTGTGAAAAGTCAATGGGCTTAGGACTATTTTTAATAAGAATAAACTTCGATTGATTGAAATGTAAAATTGACAGGGAGAGCGAGAGATGGCGGAGAAATTATATTTTGTGGATGGTTATCATGGCGGCATTGAGGGCCATATGCCGGTGGGTTCTTGGGAAGATATCCTGGATGCTATGGATCGACATCAGGAATGGAAATTAAGTTTGGAAATTGAGCCTGAGAGTTGGGAGTATCTCAGAATACACAATAATGAAGTTTATCAAAGATTGCAGCATTTTGTAAGTGATGAGAAAACAGCGGATCGAGTTGAGCTTATCAGCGGAAGTTATGCACAACCGTTTTGTTGGGCAATCAATGGTGAGAGCAATATTAGGCAATTAATCCGTGGTGTTGAATTAATACATAAACACTTTGGCGATGTAGTGGTAGATACTTATGCGGTTCAGGAACCTTGTTTTACCTCGGCTTTGCCGCAGATTTGTAAGAAGCTTGGCTATAAACGAATGAGTCTAAAAAATCCAACCGCGTGGGGCGGCTACATGGGTCCCATGAAAGGGGGAATGATCCGGCTGACCTCCGCAGATGGATCTGGCTTGCCGGCGGTTCCCAGATATGATTGCGAGGAACTGGTAAGCTGCAGTGCAACGGAAGCAGCTGGATATGAGTATTCTTTAATTCAAAACTTTGCAGATAAGTGTGTCAAAAATGGAATTAAGCATCCGGTTGGTATGTGTCTGCAGGATCTGGGCTGGAGTGCACATCCTTTGCTTGGAGGATTTCCGGTAGAGTATGTAACCTGGAGAGAATATTTTAACCGGTTTGGCGAGGATTTGGAAGGGGAGGTTAGATTTTCTCAAGAATCTATTTTATGTACACTTCCATGGGGAAATATTACTCTTTCGCAGATGTGTGGAAAGGTGAGAGCACTTGAGAACCGTACGCTTCAGATTGAAAAGCTATTAGCAATGGCGGAGATCGAAGGTTTTGAGATCGCCGCTGCCAGAGACAAATTAAAAAATTCCTGGGATATGCTTATGTTATCTCAACACCATGATGGTTTTATCTGCGCTACTACTCCGGGCAGTCCCTTAAAGACTTGGGCATTTCGCGCAGATTATCTAACTACCCAGGGACAGAAGCTTCTTACTGAAATAGAAGATGCGATCTATGACAAGATGCGGGATTGTGCAGGGGTGGATCAAAGGGGAACCCTGGTGAGATACATTCGTGTTTATAACACGGTTGGAACGAAAAGAACGGATCTGGCAGAGGTAATGATCTCTTTACCGAGCGGTTGTTTTGCTTTGGAGGTTTATGATTGTGATGGAAATCGATGTGAAGCACAATGGAAGATCGAAAGAAAACATGCAGATGAAAGTATAGCGGCTGCTAAGCTTTATTTTGTAGCAACAATGGAAGGAATAGGATATAACACATATTGTGTAAAATTGATCAACAAGCCATCGGATCCAATGAATTGCATCGCTAAGGTGAGTAATCAAAACACCATAACAGTGGAAACTTCGATGCTTACAGTAATTTTTGACTTGGCAAGAGGAGGAGCTGTTATAAGTCTTTGCGATAAGGAGCTTGGAAAAGAATTTGTTTCCGGAGAGGAACCGATTGGTATTCTGAAAGGTTTTTTGGTGGATCAAGATAGATTTGTTTCAAATCTAGATTGCGTGGTTGAACATGAAATGCTGATCAATGGTCCGATTTGTTCAGTAATAAAGTTTAAAGGTGAGTTTGAGGGTATACGCTTTGAGACGATAGCTGAAGTTCGAGAAGGTGATAAGAAGATTGATTTTACCAGTAGAACCATGTTTGATCAAGAGACAAAGATTGGATATCCGAATGCTCCAAAAGACGGCGAAGAGTTTTATGGTACAAAACGTTCCAGCTGCAGAGAGGATTATAAATTGGGAGTTCACATCTCTTTGCCAATGGAGGACTTTGTAATTACAAAACATGCTCCTTTTGAAAACTATACCAGTGAAATTTATGATACCAGATTTGAAGGCTGGGATGAAATCAAGAATACCATATTGCATCAATATATTGATTTTTATGATCCTGAAGATAACTGTGGCTTAGGAATTCTGTGTGACCGTATCACGGGATATTCTCTGGTTGATCATCAATTCTCCATTACACAAGCCTTTGGATATCATGCAGGCTTCTGGTGGGGGAATCAACCGCTGAAGGGAACATCTCAACTGACCTATTCTCTTGTAACCCATCGGGGTGATTATGAAGAAGGTAATCTTCCTCTATACAATAGTAGAAAAAATGAACCGTTCCTAACACAGCTATTGACGAAAAAACCGGATGTTATGGGTAAAAGTGTACTTTGTTTTCCAGATCCGTTGTTTGAGGTTGTTGCTATGCTAAACGATGATGGCCGTTATAAGGTGCGAGTATTTAACCATAGTAAAGCCCAAAAGGATGTCAATTATTACCAATGCATACCTGGTTTCGAAGGAAATAAAGCGGACTTGCAAGGTAAAATGATAGAGGATGATAAATCTTTGGCGAATACTTCAGAAATTATGACATTGATATAAGTAGGAATAGGAGAGTCGTATGATAAAAAAACAGATTGTATCTACAGAAGGAATTGAAGAGACTCTGGGAAGATGGAGAGATGATATCAAAGGAAAGAAACGCGGTATATTTTCTTTTGAAGAGCTAACCAAACTGAAGCTTCAAGAGTTAAAAGAATGCATTTATCCGGTTGTTCTGCCGATCGACCCTTGGCAGATCAAAGAATGTTACTATAAAGGTGTCGGGGAATATGAATTTATTGATCAAGAATGGCGGACCCTCGATGTGGGGGATACTTGGGGCGGAGAAGGTTTAAGTGCTTTCTTTCGCAATAAGATTGTAATTCCCGATAACCTAAAAGGTGAGAAGGTAGTTCTTCAGTTGTATCTGGGAGGAGATTCGTTGGTTACGATCAATGGAGTTCCTTATCAAGGCTTAGATCCATTTCGCAACATGGTAGTATTGACAGAATGTGCTTGCGGTGGAGAAGAGTACCAACTTGAGGTAGAATCCTATTATATGTGGCATGCAGGTGAACCTGAGATTAAGAAGTTGGAGTGTTCCTGCATCGCTGTCCTTGACAGAGAGTTAGAGGAGATATACTGGGATTATAAATCGGTATATAATGCCTTACAAATGCCGCATACAGATGCGGTTTTGATTAATGAAATAAAGAGTGTGTTAAAGGACGCAGTTTCCTATATTAATATGGTAGAAAAGGAAACCGATCGTTTTCGCCAGTGTTTAAGACAAGGGCAGAAAATACTAAAGGATAAGATTTATCATAATCCTAATTATCATCAAAACGGAACGCTGAGTTTGATTGGAAATTCCCATCTGGATCTTGTGTTTTTATGGGATTACGCTGAATTTGTCCGTAAAGCGGGAAGGACCCATGCGACGATGCTGCGATTAATGGAGCAGTATCCGGAATTTATATTTTCCCAAAGCCAACCGGTAATGTATGAGGAAATTAGAAAAAATTATCCCATATTATTTGAACAAATCAAGGAGCGGATAAAGGAAGGGCGTTGGGAAGCGATCGGTGCTATGTGGTGTGAACCAGACTGCAACTTGATATCCGGGGAATCCTTTGTAAGACAGATCTTGTATGGGACTGAGTATTATGAAGAGCATTTTGGTATAACACCAAAGACCTGTTGGCTTCCTGACGTTTTTGGAAATAGCTATGCAATGCCTCAAATCTTAAAAAAATCAGGAATTGAATACTTTGTTACCCATAAAATGAATATTTGGAATGATACTAATCCATGGCCTTATCATACGTTTTGGTGGGAAGGCCCCGATGGCAGCAGAGTGTTTGGTGTGGTACCTCCTACTCATTTTATCGGTACCATGGAACCGGATAGTTTGAAAGAGTGTTGGCATCGGTTTACCGATAAAGATAATGTTGGTGAAGTATTGTACTGTTATGGCTGGGGTGACGGCGGTGGCGGTGTTGATACAGAAATGTTGGAATATGTGAAGAGGTATAAATCTTTTCCTGGACTACCGAATACTCAGGTTTCAAGTGTGGAGGATTCACTGGAGAGAATGAAAGAGAATGCGAAGGGCATCCCGGTATATAAGGATGAATTGTATCTGGAAGCGCATCGTGGTGTATATACAACCAAAGCAATTCTGAAGAAATTAAATCGATATGCTGAAAATTTATACCGTGAAATTGAAGTGTTTGGTGTTATCGCAGAACAGCTCTATGATTATCAGTATCCGGTAGAGAGATTAAAACAGGGATGGTTAAAGATATTAACCAACCAATTTCATGATAGCTTACCGGGTTCTCATATTAACAAAGTATATTATGATCTAATGAAAAGTTATGATGAGATCGTAACAATTGGTGAAGAAATTAAAACGGAAGTGATGCAGTCGATCTTACATAAAATCGGGACAAAGATCGGAACAGGTAATTCTCTTGCAGTATTTAATCCGATTGCAAGTCCGTCTACTTCGATTGTGATGTACGAAGAGAATACTTGCATTAAAAATAAATATGGTCAAGAGATAAAGACCCAGTATACAAAACGCTTCGATGGCAAGGAAGGTACGATCTTTGTAGCAGAACAAGTACCGGCTGTCGGGTATGAGATCTACGATGTGATCGAAGGAAAAAAATCCAGTGAAGCAACGGAATTACCAATCACGAATAGAGTTGAAACGAAGAGATATTGTATTACCTTTAATGAGAATGCAGAGATCATTTCACTATTTGATAAAGTAAACAACAGAGAAGTGATCAGACAGGGTCAAATTGCAAATAAATTCCGATTGTTTGAGGACAGACCAGGGAAATACGAAGCCTGGGATATAGTAGCAACCTATGTGGATCATGAAATTGACATTAGTGGGGGCAAAATCGAAAGTATCAAAGAAGGTGATGTTTGTATTGAAATCATCATCTCTAAAAAGATTTTATCCTCTGAATTAAGACAGAGAATTATTCTATATCATGACTTGGATCGGATTGATTTTGAAACCTACATAAACTGGGTTGAGCGTCGCAAGTTATTAAAGGTAGAATTTGATGTTGATATTTATTCAAAAAAATATACCAGTGATATCGCTTATGCAACCATAGAAAGATCAAATTGCAGATATAACAAGGTGGATCAGGCTAAATTTGAAACCTCAGCACACTACTTTATCGATCTGTCGGATAGTGATTATGGTGTCAGTCTTTTGAATGATTGTAAATATGGACATGAAGTGAATGGAAATACAATGATGCTTACCTTGTTGAAAGGACCTATGAATCCGGATCCCGAATCTGATTTAGGAGAGCATTATTTTACTTATTCACTTTATCCCCATAAGGAAGATTGGAAGTATGCAGAAACACTATTGAGAGGTTTGCAATTAAATCAACCCTTGTACGCAGTACCGTTTACATCCTCTGAAATAGAAGCAACGAATATTAGCTTTGTATCAGTGGATGTTGACAATGTACTACTGGAAGCATTGAAAAAATCCGAGGATGGTAAGGGATATATCCTAAGATTATCGGAGAAAAAGGGAAAAAGCACGGCGGTTGAAGTTAATTTGATGAAAAAATCAGGAATGGTTTATGAGTGCAATTTGTTGGAGCGAGAGGATCTGCTTATTGCACAAAATGTAGACAAGCTTCTTATTACTATGAAACCGTTTGAAGTGAAAACCTATAAGGTGCTTTCTTGATGTTTATATAAGTTGAGGTTCTTTAAGGTATTTTTGTTTGTTAATAGATACTGCACGATTATACTATGTTCTTTCTGTGTTTTTATAATTTTATTGATGTATTTATATCTGAATTATATTTTGATTAAAGTATATTAAGAATAATAATAAAGTATGATACAGTTATAAATAATGACAAATTTAATAGATATATAGTACAAAAAGTGTATATAATGAAAGAACTTTGAATACTTTACTTGTTCAAATAAAAAAATAAATAAAATAATAATTGATTTAATTTATATTATAATGTATAATTTAATTTATAAAAAATAAGATATAAAGTATATAAAATAATATAAGTTGGTGAAGGTGTATGATAAAAAGAAAACATAAGAAGTTGCGGTATATTTTATTCATTTGTCTGTTGTGTTTTTCCGTCACAGCCTGTAATCGCAAGAAGGATAATAACACCTCCATGGGGGATCGAGACATTGGTGCAGTAAGTGTTAATGATGCAGATGATAAGAAGGATGCAGATGATAACGCTAATGGAGATGTGGTAACGGAAACTGCAAATGAAGTGAGCTATAGTGTCAGTGGTGTGTCCAATGTAAAACCGGAAGATCGCTTTCGAGTAGTTCTTGGTGAAATGATCACATTAAGTGTAATAACCGAAGAGGCAGAACAATTAATCAATAACAGCGGTATGAGCGGCTTATGGGCTGCGAACCAACTACATAATAATGCTCCCATGAATATGTATCTGACGCAAAAGTCGGGTGAAGAAGGGGCAGTGATTCTGGATGCAGGATGCATCGAAGCACTTGGAAAGATGTACCTATGGAACTACAATGGGAAAAATGATTTAGACTCCGGTATGAAGGAAGTTGATATTTACTATTCGAAGGACAATAATCATTGGGATCATTTAGGTACCGAAGGATTTGAGCTGACCAGATGCAGCGAGGAGGATAATAAGAATTACAGCGGTAATCTCCCAGGCACCTTAAATGATGGGAATGCAACACCGATTGACTTTGAAGGAATTCCGGCCAGATACATTAAAATCATACCGATTTCAAACTGGGGCGGAGATGGTTATGGGCTTTCCGAGATCCGAATATTCCGAAATAAGGTGAGTGATAAAAGCGGAACTATTTTAACGGTAGATGGTTTTACTCCAAATATGGAGAATGACCCGATTGAAAATGCTTTTAATAACACCGGTATGAAAAGCTTGACGGATATGGATACCGTACATAATAACAATAATAATGACATGTGGTATTCAGAGGGTAATGCTTCGGATTCCATGATTATCATTAATCTTGACGGAAATTATCCCTTAAAAGAAATGAAACTCTGGAATTACAATGATCCGAACAACCTAACCCATGGTATAAAAGAATTTACTCTATACTATACCACCGGAGATCCTTGTACGATTAATACGAAAAAGGGAGCTAATTTTAAAGGTGGTCAGTGGAAGAAATTCGGGACATATACCATGGATATGGCCACCGGTGAGAATGAAATACCTGCAACTTTAACTATTGGTTTAGAAGATCTTCATGCACAGCACCTTAAGATAAAAATAACCAGTAATTTTGCAGGAGAAGATACGGGATTTGGTTTATCCGAACTACGACTTTCCTTAGGAAAAGGATGGGCAGTCGAGCCGGAACGTAATTGGAATGGTCTGCTTTCCTCCTCAGGACTTTTCCCGTATCAAAATGCTTATTTTGAACCCTACAGTCCGTATGGTTGGCTGGCAGCAGATGGAATTCATGCGATTAACATGGGAACCGAAGAAGGCAGCCAGGGTCAGGGATCTGCTACAGAGGATACAAAAACCTTCATTACCTTCCAGGATACAATGATGGGGAATATGAAAAATTACGCGTCCTTTACACCGAATTACGGTTACGATATGACTCACCGGGGAATGATTAATGAATCCTTTTTAATGGTAAACGGAGCAAATCCGGATCCGACGAAAGCACAATTTGCGATTAATGGTTATGCTGATGAAAAGAATGCAAAAGGGGATCTGGTTCCCGGTTCCTATTGGCTCGCTGATTCAACGGTAATTGGTAATGCTCTTTATACCCTTGGAAATCATTTCTCGGGTCTCACCATAACAGGTGCAGATTTTATCAAATCTGAGATTAATCCAGAAACAGGTTTTCCGGATTTTAAGAATCAATATCCGAAAGTACGAAAAGAATATAATAAAAACTTTCAAATGATCGATGGAGTCGAGATCAATTTTGACACCGTATTAGAAGGTGTTGGAGACGATAAAGATTGGATTTATACTTTTTCCAGATCCCTAGGGAAACGAATGGTAATGGCTAAAATTAGAAAAGAAGATTACCCGGATTACGAAAAAGTGCTTTACTGGAGCGGCAGCGATTGGTCAGAGGATATCAATGTAATTCTAAAACCGGAGGCACTGTTAACCTTATATCGTCCCGCCAATGAATTTAGCGTATCCTATCTAAACTCAGCTCCGTTTGAAAGCAAATACATAAATATATTTACCAGAAATGTTGTTGACGGTGTGGTACAGATGGCTTTGGCTGACAACCTGACGGATGGGTTTGACCTGCCAGTTAATCTATACTATGCAGTTGAGAAATATCAATTATCACAAAACGAATACAAAGGTTATGATTACAAAGGCAACGTGATGTTTAATGAATGGAATTATAATGCAAAAGCACAACCTGCGATTTCGAGAAAAGGTGAATTGTTAATTACCTATCATTTTTCAGCCTCAGAGCTTCCCTCTATTAATGATTTTGGATTTACATCAACAACAATAGAGTATTCCCACCCGACTTTTCTTCGTTTATATACGGTGGAATAAATAATTGATTTTGTTGAAAGGAGTATTGAAATGTATAGTAGGAAAAAAAGAATTCTATGCTTTCTAATCATGTTTCCCCTCTTGTTGTGTAGCGTATTTTCAAATTTTACATTATTACCTGTAGAAGCGGAGGAAAATGAAAACGAAGCAAAGGAAGGTGTGGGTAATGTAGATGATATCAGCAAATTATCCGGAAATCTTCAGGATTACTATTATTATGTATCCAAACAATATGAAGGTAAAGACTATCAAGGAGAGGCTTTGGTCTATGATCTGGCGGATCTACCGGAGAATTCAGATTTCATTACAGAGGATAACAAAGGTTATGAGGATCATGCAATCCTTCTTGATACCGATAAAACTCTTAATTTTAAACTAAATGTTCCTCAGGATGGAGTTTATTACTTTAATTTTGATTATTATACACTGACAGACAGCATGCTTCAGGCGGAGCTGTCAATGAAAGTCAATGGCGAATATCCTTATTATGAATTACGCTCCTTCCTGTTGGATGATTACTGGGTTACCGATTATAGTGAGCCTGCCTATGATCGATACGGGAATGAAATTATTAAAATTGCTGATAAATATGAAGGATGGCTAAATTCTTATCTAAATGATGCTTCCTATAGAATTTCGCATCCACTTGGTGTTTATCTCAAAGCTGGCGAGAATGAAATAACCTTACAGAATCAGGAACGTCCCATTCTATTGGGAAAACTTACACTGACTGGTTTGCAAAATACAGAATCGTATCAAGAAGCAGTTGAAGCCAGTGGAGAGAATGCAATTATATTAGAAGCAGAGCAACCTTCCAGTAAAAATGATTCTGCCATCCATGCGAAAGGGGAATTTAACTTAGCAGTTACTCCCTACAGTGATCATAAAATTGTTCTTAATATGATCGATGGAGGTTCCTTTAAAGAAGGTGGTCAAAGAATTAATTATGATTTTGAAGTAGAGGAAGCTGGCTATTATTACATAGGATTTGAGTATAGGCAAAGTGCGAAGATCGATGCGAATGTATATCGTGACATCTATATCGACAATAAAATTTTATATAACGAAATGGAAGCGGTACCTTTTCCGTATACTACGAAATTCAAGAAGAAATCGATCCAGGATGCAAACGGCGATAAAATTGCGGTATATCTGGAGAAGGGAACCCATCAGATTAGTTTGGTTGTTACTTTAAAAGAATTATCAGATGCGATTTATACCTTTGAACGAATCATTAAAGAAATCAATGCTTTATCACTGCAGGTTAAGAAGTTAACCGGTGGTGGAGAAGCAGATAAATACAGGGACTTTGAAGTAGAAGAGTACATTCCTGATATTAAGGAACGCTTAATTTCCTGGGCCGATGATATAGAAAAAGAATGGGAAATGCTCTGTAGTATCAATTCGAAAAAATCGGTCAGTGAATATACCTCCCTGCTAAGTGCAGAAGAAAGCTTGAGAAAGTTAGCAGAAAATCCAAATGATATTCCTGCGAACATTAATGTTTTAAATGATGATACAACATCAGCCAGAGGCATGCTGGCAAGTGCATTAATGAATATGTATTACGGTAATTTGGATTTGGACAAAATCTTTATCTACCAAAAAGATGCTGATCTTGGAGCTGAAAAGGGATTTCTCTTTGGTTTATTTTCATCGATAAAAAGGTTTGTTCTTTCATTCTTCTCCAATGATTATTCCAAATCATCCGGAAAGGATGAGGATGTATTAAATGTTTGGGTTAACAGACCAAGACAGTACGTTGAAATTATGCAAAAAATGGTGGATGAAACCTTCACACCGGAGACAGGGATTAAAGTAAAACTTTCTCTTATGCCCGACCAGAATAAGCTAGTATTAGCTAAAGCGGCGAAAACAGCCCCTGATGTGGCTGCATCCATCAGCATGTCATCGGTATATGATCTGGCAGTCCGGGGAGCTTTGATGGATTTAAGATCAGATGAAAGCTTTCATGATTTGTCAGGACGTTTTACGCCAGCTTTATTTATGCCGGGTGTCGTAGGGGATGGTGTTTATGCTGTTCCTGAAACCTTTGATTTTCTTGTAACTTATTCTAGATCCGATATCTTAGAAGCAAATGGTCTAAAAGCACCGGATACCTGGGAAGATGTATATAAAATGCTTCCTGCTCTGCAAAGAAACGGTATGAATTTTGCTTCATTTATATCACAATTTAGCGTTGGTATTAAGCCCTTCTCCACTACGTTACCGTATATTTATCAATATGGAGGCGAAGTGTATGGCAATACAATTACGGATATGCAGCTTGACAGTGAAAAAGCATTAAGCGGTATGAACGAAGCGTTTAAATTATTTACAGTTTATAACGCACCTTATGAGGTGTCGAGCTTCTTTCAGCATTTTCGAGATGGATCGGTACCGATAGGTATTTCCGGTGCCAGCACTTACGTTCAGCTTTTATATGCAGCTCCTGAAATTGCTGACAGCTGGAATGTTTCATTGTATCCAGGTGTATATGATGAAGATAAAAAGGAAGTTGTTCGTTATGTGAATGGTGCTGCAGAAGGGTTAGCAATATTTGAGACCTCCACAATGAAAGAGGAAGCCCTTCAATACATTGACTGGTGGACCAGTAAAAAAACACAGGTGGACTTTACTTATTCACTTCAAGCGGTATATGGAAAAGAATACATGTGGATGACAGCAAATACCGAAGCGTTCAAAGAATTACCGATTAAACGGGAACATAAAGATGTGATTTTAGAGATGATGTCCTGGATAAAAGAAACACAAAGAATACCAGGTTCCTATATGATAGAGCGGGAACTTAGTAACAGCTTTAATGAAATAGTCCTAAATGGTAAAAATGCCCGTTCCACGATCACAGAATCTTTAAAGAAGATTAATCATGAGGTTCAGAAAAAGGCTGAGGAATTTGGATACATGAAGGGCGATGTAATGATTAAGGATTATCCGATTATAACTGATGAAACCTTAGAAAAGTGGCTGGAAGGTGAGTAATTGGATCGTAGGAGAAGAATAAACATGAGGCAAAAACGAGATAGTAAATTTCATATTAAAAATACAGCATACGTATTTATGTTTCCATATGTACTTTTGTTCATAATATTTATTCTGTTACCTGTTATTGCGGCAATAGGACTGTCATTTACGAATTTTAATACACTACAGATTCCCGATTTTATCGGCTTTCGTAACTATATCGGATGGTTGACCAATGATCCGACCTTCATGCAGATCATTTTACCCAATACGATTGTATTTGCGGTTGTGACAGGTCCGGTAGGATACATATTAGCCTTTTTTCTGGCATGGTCGCTTTCACAGGTTTCAAAGGTTCCAAGAACAATTCTGGCTCTCATTCTGTATTCCCCGTCCATGACTGGCGGAGTTGCTATGCAGGTTGTATGGAAGGTTCTCTTTTCCGGTGACCGATATGGATATGTAAATGCGAAACTGTTGCAGCTGGGAATGATTGATGCTCCGATTAATTTCCTTCAAAGCTCCACTTGGCTGATGCCGATTATGATCGTTGTAACGTTATGGAGCAGTATGGGAATCGGTTTCCTTGCAATGCTGGCTGGTATCATGAATATAGATCAGTCACAATATGAGGCAGCAAAAATTGACGGAATTAAAAATCGATTTCAGGAAATCATTTATGTTACTGTGCCAAATATGAAGCCACAATTGATGTTCGGTGCTGTTATGCAGATTGTGGGATCCTTCCAATTAGGCAGTATCGGTGTAACCTTAAGTGGATCAAATCCAACGCCGTTATATGCAGGTTCGGTATTTGTTACACACATTGATGATTATGGTTTTATTCGATACGAAATGGGATACGCCGCTGCAGGTTCTGTACTGCTATTACTACTCATCTATGGATTTTCTATTGTAGCGCGGAGACTGTTTATTGAGAAAGATTAAGGGAGGAAAAATAGATGCATCGATTTCATCTAAAAAAGGGAGAATGGAAATTTTACCTATATTTAATTCCGATTGCAGTGATTATGGGGCTCCCGATTGTTTATATCTTCTGTCATGCCTTTAAACCAATGGAAGAATTGTTCGCATATCCACCAAGATTTTTGGTGAAACACCCGACTTTGGTTAATTTTCGCAATCTAATTCAGGTATCCAATGGTTCAGCGATTCCTTGGACCAGGTATTTGTTTAACAGCCTTGTTGCTACTGCCGGAGTTGTAGTTGGTTCTGTTATTTTTAGTACCTCGGCAGGATTTGCATTAGCAAAGTTAAAGTTTAAAGGAAAAAAACTCTTTATGAATATTAATACCGCAGCGCTGATGTTTGTAAGCGGAGCGGTTGCAATCCCTAGCTTTTTGATTGTAAATCAGTTGCATATGTTAAATACCTTTTGGGCTCACATTCTGCCAAGTATTGCGATGCCGGTAGGTTTATTCCTGGTAACACAGTTTATCGGTCAGGTGCCGGATGAGTTAATTGAAGCTTCTGTTGTAGACGGGGCTAGCCATTTTACGATCTATCGTAAAATTATACTTCCTTTAATAAGACCTGCTGTAGTGACTGTTATTATCTTATCCTTTCAGTCCGTTTGGAATAATGTTGGAACATCAAATTTGTATTTTGATGAAGAAAATTTAAAGACCTTTGCTTTTTATATGGGTACCCTGGCTAATAATACCAATGCGGTTGCAGGACAAGGAATGGCAGCTGCCTCTGCACTAATTATGTTTATTCCGAATCTATTGATATTTATTCTGATGCAAAGCAATGTGATGAATACGATGGCACATTCTGGATTGAAGTAGAAGAGGAGCATAATATGAAGAAAATAAATCGAATAAGTAGGATTATTTGTATTTTAGCTGTGCTTATACTAATAATCCCAACCAAGGTCTATGCATCAACAAAGTCCACATACAATGCGAAAACGATAACAGCATCCGGAGAGTCCGTGGATTCCCAATTGCCATATGTACCTGCAAATACAATCACTCTGATCGGTGACCAGAAGCTAAACGGTCCACAGGATATTGTATGTGACACCGACAACAAACTTTTATACATTGCGGATACCGGTAATAAACGAATTGTAGTATCTGATTACGAAGGAAATTTAGTAAAGATAATCGGAGAAGGTATTTTATCCGCACCGCAAGGGATATGTCTGGGAAAAGAATCCGGCTCCATCTATGTGGCTGACAGAGTAGAGGAAAAAGTATTTCGGTTTCGTATGGATGGCGAACTTATTACGGAATATACCATTCCTCAAGAGCCGTTGTTTGGTAAGACATCAAGCTTCCAACCAATGAAGGTAGCGGTTGATATCGCTGAAAACGTGTATGTAATATCAAACGGTAATACGAATGGTATGATTCAATTAAGTAACGATGGTTATTTTCTGGGATATTTCGGAGCCAATAAGACAAAAACAACTTTCTTGGATATCATACGGAAGAGATTTTACTCCAAGGAACAATTAGCCAAGTTAATTAAAAATCAACCCAAAACACCAACAAACCTTGCCTCTGATTCGATGGGTCTCATCTATACAATCACACAGGGTGAAGGTAACAACAATAATGGTTTAAAGAAATTAAACATGGCGGGTTCTGTTATATTCAGTAATTATGCGGACCCAATTGCAAATGATATCACGGTCAGCGATAGCGGAAGTATATAT
This sequence comes from Herbinix sp., assembly GCA_029238935.1. Classification (GTDB taxonomy): domain Bacteria; phylum Bacillota; class Clostridia; order Lachnospirales; family Lachnospiraceae; genus Mobilitalea. The sequence continues at coordinate 7,952 of JAQZBN010000052.1, read as the reverse complement.
TCGATATCCCAGGAAGGCTATATTATAGAGTATTCCAGGGATGGAGATCTGTTATTTATCTTTGGCGGAAAAGAAGATGGTACTTCTCGCGTTGGTTTGTTTGCAGATGCCACTGGTATTACTGCAGACGAAAATGAAAATCTTTATGTCCTGGATGCAAGTGAGAATGTCATACAAGTTTTTACTATATCGGAATTTAAGAAGACTTTAATACCAGCAATTAATCTTTATTATGATGGTCATTATGAGCAAAGCAAAGAGCCATGGACAAAGGTTTTGAAGAATAATCGACTTTTCCAATATGCCTATGTCGGCTTGGGCGAAGCGGAATTTAAACTGGAAAATTATGAAGCTGCCATGGAGGCATATTATCGGGGTGACGATAAGCAGGGTTATTCTGCAGCCTTTTGGGAAATCAGAAACCGTTGGCTAAATCAATACATTATATACTGCATTTTAGGTCTGGTTGGATTTTTAACCTTAACTAGAATAGTAAAAAGAACAAATGCAAAATATGGTTATCTACATAATGTGGAAGCTTTACTACAGCGTTTTGGTGATATGAAACTATGTCGAGAAGTTAGATATATCGGATCTTTCATCAAACATCCAATCGATGGCTATTATGGTATACGCTTTCAAAAGAAAACATCAATTTTATCGGCTTCCATGATCTATCTTATCGCCTTTGCAGTCTATACGATCAACCGTTATTACTCGGGTTATATCTTTAAGACAGTTGAGGAAGGTTATTACAATCTGCTATATGACTTATCCTTTGTGGGAGGAACGGTGTTATTTTTAGTGATATGTAATTACCTTGTCAGTACCATAAGAGAAGGGGAAGGTTCTTTTAAAGTAGTATATATGTCGGTTGCATATTCTTTGATGCCTTATATTTTTATAAAACCGATATTAACCATATTCACCCATGTCTTAACATTAAATGAAGTTGTTCTTTTGAACTTGGGAGATTTTATAATTCGGTTCTGGTGTTTGGTACTCATTTTGCTCCTGATTTCAGAGATTCACAATTACTCATTCTCAAATGTAATTAAAAATGTATTAATTACTTTGGCAACGGCACTGGTTATGGGGATTATTTTATTTGTTATTTATCTGATGTTTAACCAGTTGGTTGATTTTGTTTACTCGTTAGTGAAAGAGGTGATGTATCGTGTCGGTTATTAAAAGCAAAAAGAAGCTTGTTGTGGGACTTTTTCTTATTCTTCTAATTGCTGTTGTCATTATAACAGTGGTTCGTAGAGGGATGAAGTTAGATATCGACTTACAGGTTGAAAAGAATACATTGAAAACAAATAATCGGCAAATAACAGAACCGGATTATGATCAGGTATTGGAAAATCATTTTCTTCTAACCGAAAACGTTAACTTTAAGATGTATTTTGAAGAGTCAGGCATGAGCGTTATCCTGGTTGATAAGAAGACAGGTAAAGTTCTTCATACAACCAGAAAAGTCGAAGGAGAAGATAAAAATATTAAATCCTGGATCGATTTTATGGCTTCCGGTTTGTCCGTTGAGATGCTAGAGAGTGGGACCAGACAAACGGAACGCTATACCATGTATTCAAAAAATGTTACGAAAACATACACCTATTACACGGATGGATTTACAGCGGATGTTGATATCACAATTCCTTCGAAAGAAGAAGATCAGCATGTACAGCTTAAAATGAATGTTTATTTAACGGACGCAGGGATTGATGTTACAGTTCCAAGCGAAAGCATTCAGGATACCGTGGGTGATAACGTAGATAAAATATCATCCTTATATATTTATCCGTTTATGGGTTCCACTTACCGTGATGAGAAGGAAGGTTATATGTTTATACCGGATGGGTCCGGTGTACTGGTATCCTTAGAGGATCATGGCAGTCGATTTACCACACCTTATACTGCAAAAATATATGGAAAAGATATCGGAATCGATACGATATCTCCGAAATCCGGTGGTGATTATCCGGTCAATATAGAAGCGGAGCCGATTTATATTCCTCTATTCGGTATTGTTTATTCTGAGGAAGAGACCGGAGTTATGGGTCTGATCAAAAGTGGTCAGGAAAGTGCGGAAATCCTTGCTTATCCTAATGGAGTTTCGACCGACTATAACTGGATTACTGCACAGTATTTATTAAGAGAAACCTATATCCATCAAACTAGTAAAAATAGTTTGGAAGGTATTACGGCTTATGAGAAAAAACTGAAAGGAAGTAATATTGAAATTTCCTATCTTTTTATGACGGAACATGCCTCCTATAACCAAATGGCTAATATTTACCGTGACTATTTAATTAACCAAGGGATATTAAAGAAGCAGGATATAGCCTATAAAGTGGGTCTTGATGTAATTGCTGCTGAAAATGAAGAAGGGTTGTTAAAAAAACGAACCTTTTCCATGACAACAACAGAGGAAGCAGCAAACATGATTGATGAGCTAAAAGCGATCGGAGTGGATGGACTTCATCTGAACTATCGCGGATGGCAAAAGGGAGGTTATGATGATAATTTCCCGATCGATACCCTTAAGGTTGAAGAAAAAATTGGTGGAAAGCTTGGTTTAAAAGAGCTGATCAATAAAACGAAGGATTTAAACAATGTGGAAGTATCGCTTTATGATGATTTTGGTATTGCCTCAAAGAGCAGGATTTATGACACGGGAAAGGATATTGTGAAACGAATCGATAAGCTGATTTTTGAGGAGGATGGATATTTCTTAACGCCAATTAAATTACTTGAAGTCACCAGTGAGATGATCCCCCACTATAAAAACATGGAGGTTTCATCATTATCGATATCAGGTGTTACAAAGAATTTGTATACTTATATATCCGATAACAAAGTAGTCAGCCGTGAGCAAACCAAGCTGGAGGATATGAAAGTGATTGGATCCGTGGCTGAGAAGATGGATCTGTACATGGATGCTCCTTACGATTATCTGTGGAAGTATGCGAAGGGGATATATAACATGCCTTTATCCGGATCCAATTATTCCTATGTCTCAGCCGAGATACCATTTCTCTCGATTGTGTTAAAAGGATATCTGCCAATGTATTCGGAATATTGCAATCTAAATGCGTATCCTACGGATTATATGCTCAAATTAGCAGAGTCAGGTACGTTTCCTAACTTTGTAATCACGGAGAAGGATAGTACGTTAATGATCAATACATCTTTGGATTATATATTTACCTCTCAGTTCGATGATTATAAAGATACCATTTTGGAATATTACAATGACCTAAAACTGATCAATGAAAAAGTAGCAAATGCAGAGATTGTGGAACACCAGATTTTAGAGAATGATTTTATTCGGGTAACCTATAGCAATGGAGTACAAGTATATGTAAATTATACCAACAAGGAAAAGCAAGATGGCAGCGTTAAAGTTGAGAGCAAATCATTTAAAGTCGTTGATTGATGTTGGGAATACGGAGGTATATGAATGAAAAGATTTATTAAAAGACATGATTTGATTGCGTATCTATTTCTGTTGCCCTGGCTTGTCGGTATCCTGGTATTTGTTTGTATTCCGTTAATAAGTAGTATACATTTTTCTACGAGTAAGGTAAGGGTAACGCTTCAGGGGTTAGTGCTTACGGCAAATGGAATAGAAAATTTCAAAACGGCTCTGAGTGATACCTGGTTTACCGAGAATATCGTGAACTTTGCAGTGAAAACTGCGTTGAGCTTACCGGTTATCATCGTATTCTCGATGATGGTTGCCATAATGCTCAATACGAAGATGAGAGGAAAAGGAATATTTCGAGTATTGTTCTTCCTTCCTGTAGTTATCTCCAGTGGTCCTGTTATGTCGGAATTTACAAATCAGAAGATTGCGACAGTTCCGATGCTCCAGGAGATGGGGTTGGAAAACATTCTGATGAATTTACTGCCCCGTTATTTAGCGCAGCCCATTTCATCCGTTTTTAGCCAGATTATCTTAATATTATGGTTTTCCGGTGTTCAAATATTAATCTTCTTGGCGGGACTACAAAAGGTGGATGCCTATATCTATGAAGCGGCATCGATCGATGGAGCTTCTGCTTGGGAGGGTTTCTGGAAAATTACCTTACCTTCCTTAAAAAACATAACCTTTGTTACTACCATATATACTCTGATTGCCCTGGCAACCTTCGATAATAACGATATTGTTGGCTATATAAGAAACAAAATGTTTGACTCAATCAATGGAGGGTATGGTATCGCTTGTGCTATGGCATGGATTTATGCCGCTGTTATTTTGCTTCTGCTCTTGATCTGTGCGCTGGTTTTTATTGATAAGCATTCAGAAGAAACAGAGTTAAAACGATTTAAAAAATTGGAGAGACAGAGAAGGAGATTATATCGTAAGCAACGAAGAAAGGAGCAAGTACATGGGTAAGGTGTATTTTAAGAGATTTCGAAACAAAGATGGAAAAATCAGTCAGGATGAAATAAAACTTAGACTAAGAAGCTTTCTCTTTGGTTATGGCGGGAAGATGGGTTTTGTGAAAAGTGCCCTTACTTATGGTCTACTATGCATTTTTGGATTTGTTTATCTGTATCCGATCCTCTATATGCTGGCCACTAGCTTTAAATCACTGAATGATTTGCTTGATACAACTGTGAACTGGATCCCAAAGGAATTTACCGTATCCAATTATACACAAGCATTTAAATCACTTCATGTAAGCAGTGTCATAAAGGATAGTATCTTATTGGCATTAATCCCGTCCATCGGTCAGATCATAACCTGTTCCCTTACTGGTTATGCACTACAAAGATTTCGATTTCCTGGCAAGAAACTGGTTTTTACTATATTAATTATTACATTTATCTTACCTACACAGGTGTTGATGCCATCTACATACCAGATACTTCTACAATATAAATTGATCGGATCGATGCTTGCTTTTATTATTCCGGCATTCTTAGGACAGGGATTGAAAAGTGCGATATTAGTATTAATCTTCTATCAATTCTTTAAGACAATACCTAGGGTACTGGATGAAGCAGCTCAACTAGATGGAGCAGGACATTTCAGAATATTTTACAAAATTGGGATACGAGCAGCCGCTCCTGCTTATATAGTTGCCTTTTTACTATCAATTGTATGGTATTGGAATGAGACCTATTTAACAAGTATTTATATGGGAAATGCAGCAAAATCGGCCAAATCAATCACTACTTTATTACTGGAGCTAAGGAATTTCGCTTACAATTTTGATCAACTCTATGGACAATCAACTTCCATGGCAGCAGGATCCTATAGCTCAGTGAATGAATCAATCAAAGCTGCAGCGGTTCTAATTACCATTATCCCAATCCTGATTCTATATTTTGTCATGCAGAAATACTTTGTCGAAGGTGTGGAAAAGACAGGTATTACCGGTGAGTAATCTTTGGTTCGGTTATAAAGCAAAACTTTATAATATATTTTATTTTTTATTGAAAGGAGAAATTTTATGGGGAAGAGATTATTAAAGAGAGGATTATCCTTATTATTAGTTCTTACGCTGATGTTATCGATGGTAGCATGTAGCGGCGGCAATAATTCGGACGATGCCACTGACGATGAAACAACACAAACAAGTAATGAGGAGGGTAATAGTGAGGGTGATACCGCAGCAACGGATGAAACAGCAATACCCCCTGAAACAAAGGGATTACCACCAATGACAACGGATGAAATCGAGTTGACCTATGCCAACTGGGGTGATGATCCTAATGTCAATGAAGCTCTGGCACAGGCTTTCATGGAGAAATATCCTAATATTACGGTATTTATCGTTAATATGGACGCATTTACATATCAGGATGATTTTACTGTTATGGCGCAAAGTGGACTTCTTCCGGATTGCTTCATGGTAATGGATGAAATCGGATGGACGTTAAATGGCTGGCTCATGGACATCACCGAGTTATACGATAACGACCCGGATTCCGAAAAGGTATTTGATTATGTAAAAAGCTTAGGTGTTTATGACGGAGTTAGAACCATGTTTGCATCAAATGCCCTTCCTAATATCGCTGTTCTGAATAAGGATTATTTTGATGCGTACAATGAACCCCTTCCTTCCTATGATTGGACCTTCGAAGAAGCAATTGATATTGCAACAAGGTTAACTCATCCGGAAGAAATGAAATATGGACTTGGCAAAGCAACCATGTTTAACCTAGACTTACTTCCCGATTATGCAGATCCAATTAAAAGTGGACAAAGAGGATATTATGGCTATAAAGAAGGAGAAGGATATCTCTTTACCCAGGATTGGATTGACATGGTTAACTTAAGAAATAACCTTCATGTACAGAGCGTATTTGATGTAGCAACAGGGGAAGAGAAAGAAGCAGCCCTTGGTGATGCAGGTGCTTGGTTAGGAAGAGAAGGTTATACTGCAATTAATCTGGATCATTTCTGGTCTTTTGACGAGTTAATGGGTTCAAATTCACAGATGGTAGCATATCCATTCCCTACCTCAGCAAACGGTAAAGTTCCGGTAAGCTCCGACGTAGTAGGTATCAGTGCTCAGACACAATACCCTCGTGAGGCATATGAATTAGCGAAATGGTTAACCTGGAGCCCAGAGGGATGGGATACGAAAGTTCAGGCTTATATCGATAACGAAACAGTTCCGGATAAATTACCGAATGTTGAAATCTCACAGGAAACAAGAGAAAAGTTCTATACTGCTTATAAGGATAAAGACGGTATTGAAGCAATCATGAAATCCATTGAGAACGGTTTTGACGTATCTACTGCTGTACCAGGTTTTAAAACATTCCAGAACTGGTTAAATCAAGAGGGATATATGTCTCAAATATTGAATTATTCAAATCCGGAAGTATCTGCAGCTGATATTGCGGATGAACTTACTGCTAAGGCGAATGAAATCTATCAGAGTGAAATGTCTTCCTTAAAAGATGCCGTTCATTCCTTGGTAAAATACAATATCGCGGACTATCAATAATTTATTATATTAAGAATCTGGATGAAACTCTTATAGGAGGGTATATTGGTCTATGAAAAAAAGTAAAAAGATTTTATTTTCTCTTTTATTGGTAGTTCTTTGTTTTACATTAATTGGTTGTGATAAAGGAAAAGTTACTGCATTCTTAAATATATCAACGGAAACCGGTGCAGGGGAATATGCAATGGATTTGTTCCTTCGATCCGATGATGATACCAATACACAATTAGCAAACGGCATTGATGGTGTAATGAAGTCAATTCAAGCCTATGGTGAAGAAAAAGGCATCCCATTCGAATTAGCGACCCGTCATGAAACTGTTCAAAAGTGGGATGACAATGAGGAAGATACTCTACCGGAGGATCATGAAGCTGATGTTATCAATGTGAAATTTGCATTTGAGAGTTTAGAAGATCTCAATGCAAAGATGGTAACCTTGTCAAATGGTGGTGACATTGCTTCCTCCAAAGGTTTCGTAGAATTTATCCCTAATCCGGATGGAACAACTACGGTTTCTTATTGGAATAAAGCAATTGAAGAGGTTGTATTAGCATTGGCAACTCATATTCATGATGACCCTACTAAACATCACTGTGGATGATAACTTCCAGGAAATGATTCTTTCCGCTTACTCTGCTTTTCCTAACAGACATTTTGAAGTGACAGGAACCTATGTGGATGCGTCAAAAATCGCAACACCGACACCGGAACCAACAATAGCACCTACAGAAGAACCTTCTGATGTTACGGAGGATGCGGCAGAGGATACTACAAATGATGTGGCAGAAACAACGGCAGAATCATCTGAAACATCTGATGATAGTAATAATGGTTCTGTAATTGTTATTATAATAGCAGCGATCGCAGTTATAGCTTTGGGCTCTGTTTTATTCCTGCTTCAAAAGAGAAGAAAGAGTAGTAAGTAATAGGCTTGATCTTATATTGATTTATTGAGAAAAAATTATAGATTAGAAGTAGAGG
>JAQZBN010000103.1 GCA_029238935.1 Herbinix sp. | reverse complement strand
AATGTTACTGAACTACCAGGAGCTTCTAAGGTTTCAAAGGGTAATCAGTCAGGAAAAGATCAACTAAGTGATCAACCTGGCGAACAAAAAGAAGGAAATGTATCGGAACAACAATTAAAGGATGCCTTATCAAAGGCAAATACGAGATTTAAAGATCAACGTACCAGATGTGAGTTTACATATCATGAAGAAACAAAAAGAGTTTCCATAAAAGTATACGATAGTGACACAAAAGAGGTTATTCGTGAGATTCCGCCGGAAAAGGCGCTCGAAATGGTTGAGAAGATGTGGGAGCTGGCAGGTATGCTTGTGGATGAGAAAAGATAAGGAGCGATAATATGGCAATTAAGTTATCAGGCTTAGCTTCTGGTATGGATACCGAAAGCATGGTGTCCGAACTGATGAAAGCGGAACGCCAAAAAACCACGAAATTAAATAATAAAATTACTACTCTTGAATGGAAGCAAGAGAAATGGCAGACATTAAATTCAAAAATATATAAGTTTTATACTGATTCCTTGGCAAAAATGAAACTTCAAGGTAACTATAACACCAAAGTTGCGACCGTTTCGGACAGCAGTAAAGTAGCTGTAACAGCTGATATCAATTCAGCAGTTGGTACCCATACCTTAAAAATCGAACAACTTGCAAGTTCACAATATATAACAGGTAATACAGTGGATGCTGATAATAACGGAAAAGCAATTGGAAGAAGTACCTTATTGACGGATCTTGGATTTAGTGATACAGATAGTAATGTAATTACAATTAAGTCGGGTGCAAAAGAAGTGAAACTAGGTGTTGACAGTAAAACCACAGTTGGTGGTTTTATTGATGCCTGTAAAAAGGTTGGGATTAGTGCAAGTTATGATTCTACACAGAAGAGGTTCTTCCTAAGTTCAACCGATAGTGGTTCTGCAAATGCCTTCAATATTACAGCTTCAACAACGGACAGTTTAAAAAAGATTGGACTAACTGATATTACAACAGACACCAGTGGTGATGAACCGTTGATAGTGGCAGATGGCTTAGCTATTGTTCAACCCAAGAATGCAATTGTAGAGTATAATGGGGCAAAACTAACAAGTAATACCAATACACTGGTTGCAAATGGGCTAACCTTTAACTTAAAGGGAGCAGATAAGGATCAAACTATTAACGTTGTAGTCGGTAAGGATACTGAGGCTGTTTACAATATGGTAAAGAGTTTTGTTACTGGATATAATGAGCTTCTGAAAGAGATGAATGAAGCCTACAACTCAGCAGCAGCTAAAGGATATGATCCGTTAACTGATGAGCAGAAAGAAGCAATGACAGATTCTCAAATAGAAAAATGGGAAACCAAAATAAAGGACTCCCTGTTACGTAGAGATGATTCCTTGAACTCGGTAATCAACTCATTAAGAACGGGACTTGGAAAAACTGTTACCGTAAATGGAAAGAGCTATGGCCTTTCTAGCTTTGGGATTAAAACAGGTGCGTATACTGAAAAGGGTCTACTACATATCGATGGTAACAGCGAAGATTCTACAGTAACAGGCTCAACGGATAAGTTGAAGAAGGCATTAACCGAGGACCCAGAAACAACTATAACAGCTTTAACAACGATAATGGGTGACTTGTATACAGATCTATCTGATAAAATGAAGACTTCAACTTTAAAAAGTGCATTAAATCTTTATAATGACAAGGAAATGACCAGTAAATTACGTGAATATAATAAAAGTCTTACAAGCTTAGAAGCAAAACTTAGTACACTAGAAAGTAAATACTATAAGCAATTCGCAGCAATGGAATCAGCAATGTCTAAAATGAATTCACAAAGTTCATCCTTCATGTCAATGTTGGGACAGGGTTAAGAGTAGAACTGGGATTTAATTGAAATAGGAGGGAAATTATGGCAACAAATGCAGCAGCTGCATATGGTAACAGCAAAATATTAACCGCATCACCAGCGGATCTTACCTTAATGCTATATGAGGGAGCAATCAAATTTGCAAATCTAGCTATTATAGCGTTGGAGAAAAAAGATATAGAAAAGACTAATTTAAATATAATTAAGACGGAAAGAATTATTACCGAGCTTAGAACTACCCTGAATTTTAAGTATCCTATTGCTAGTGAATTTGATAAGATTTATGATTATATTTACCGAAGATTAATTGATGCTAATATTAAAAAGGATAAAGTTATATTAGAAGAAGCCCTAGATTACATCAGAGAAATGCGTGATGCTTGGAAGGATGTTATGAAACTAGCCAGACAGGCGTAGAGATAAACCTGAAAGGAAAGAAGGGTTTTATGGAATTAAATAATCCGAATCAAACATATTTTATTTTACTAAAAGACACTTTAAAGAAGAAAATTGGTGTTTTAGAGGAATTATTAAAATACACTTTAGTACAAGAGAAAATTATTGACAATGGTGATATTGAGAATGAAGAGTTCTTTACATCAATTTCGGAAAAAGAGCAACAATTAAATATTTTATTGCAGTTGGACGATGGCTTTGAACAAATTTATCAGAGGATTAAGGATTCATTACTTAATTATCCGAAATACTTTGAAGCAGAAGTTAAGGAGCTTAAAGACTTAATTACAGTAATAACAGATTTAAACATTAAGCTTCAGGCACTGGAGAAACGTAATAAAACGAAAATGGACAATGTCTTAATGAAAAAACGCTTAGAAATAAAGAACTTTAAAGCCAATAATCAAATGGTGTCAAACTATTACAAGAACATGGCTAATCAGCATCAGGATCAATCATATTTTTTAGACAAAAAAAATTAAAAAAATATAAAATAAACTATAAAGTTATAGAGAATTAATCCGATATATATTACAAGTAGATCAGAATTGAAGTGTGTTAAAGATGGAGCGTACGGCCGGAGGACATTCATACAATCCTGTATACTAACATAACAAATAAGTAGCATGGATGCTACTAACAATTCAAGGAGGAATTAAATATGGTAGTTCAACATAATATGGCAGCAGCCAACACAAACAGACAGTTAGGTATTACAACAACTAATCTTGGGAAATCGACAGAGAAATTATCTTCTGGTTATAGAATTAACCGTGCAGGTGATGATGCAGCAGGTCTTTCCATTTCCGAAAAGATGCGTGGACAGATCAGAGGTCTTGAGCAGGCTTCTACTAATGCACAGGACAGTATTTCCTTAATCCAGACAGCAGAAGGTGCATTAAATGAGACTCACTCCATTCTTCAAAGAATGAGAGAGCTTACTGTACAGGCAGCTAACGATACAAACGTTGAAGCTGATCGTACTGCTATCCAGGAGGAGGTTAAAGCTCTTCAGAAAGAAATTACTCGTATTGCTGATCAGACTCAGTTTAATACACAGAACTTATTAACTGGATCCTTTAAAGGCAAAAACTTCCAGATTGGCGCTAATGAAAGTCAAAGTATTGATTTTGAAATTGCTACCATGACAGCAGAGAAATTAGGTGTTTCTTCTATTGCTGATAAGCTTTTGAGCTATGGTGGCGCTACGGCAGCTATTAAGACAATTGACGAAGCTATCAAGACTGTTTCTACAGAGAGATCCAAACTCGGTGCTATGCAGAACAGATTAGAGCATACTATTGCCAATGCAGATAATGCTGCTGAGAATTTACAGTCAGCAGAATCTCGTATTCGTGATACAGATATGGCGAAGGAAATGGTTAAATATGCGAAGAGTAACATTCTTCAGCAGGCAGCTCAATCTATGCTCGCACAGGCTAACCAGTCTACACAAGGTGTGTTGTCATTATTACAGTAATTTTTTTAGTACCTTAGTATTTAGGGCCAACCTGTGGGTTGGTCCTTTTACGCATTCATTATTAAAATAATATTTTGCAGTCTGACACTGGAATAAGGTATAATAGATATAAAAATGAAAATTATTTATATTATTCAACTAATGTGGTATAAACACTGCAGTTATTGAGAAAGGTATGGTAAATTAATGGAGGAATTAAATGTGAGTGTACAGAGAATAATTGAGAATTTTGATTCTGTATGTAATGACTTGTATCAGCAGGAGCAAAAAAGAGCGTATGATAAACTAAATATTGTCCTAGGAGACTTGACACAGGTATTAAATGAAATTAGCCTTATGGAAGGCTTTGATATGAATAAACTTATGAATAATTTGGCGGAAGCTCTAAAAGCTATGGAAGCGATGGATTACGTACTGCTAGCTGATATAATCAAATATGAAATTATAGAACAACTTACAACGTTATCGTAAGGGCATGTCGTTAAGTGAGGAGATCGGAATGGGTTATTTAGAAAAAAATAAAAAGGCACTAGATGAATATAAGAAAAATTTATATAAAGGATTTTCCAGTTATAAATCAGATCAGTTTGATTTGGCCTATTCTGTTAACTCTTCAGAAACCAAGGACGGAAACAAAGCAATAGTCATAATGAAAGATAATAATTCAATTCGACTTAATAGTGCATATCGCCCTGTAAATGAAGCAGAGGAGTGGGCGAAGAGGTTTAACTTTAATAATATTGGTGTTGTAGTTTCTATGTTTGGATTAGGTAATGGTATCTTTGCAAAAGAGTTACTAAAAGAAAAAAATGAGAATGACCTTTTGCTAATTTATGAACCATCACCTGAAATATTCCTTCATACCCTAGAATATTACGACATTACTGATTTGCTGCAGAATAAAACAGTATCAATTAGCGTAGAGGGAATGAATACACAGGAATATTCCACTATCCTATACGAATGTGTGGACTACACTAATCTAAATTCGCAAATAAAGTGCGTTCATCCGCAATATGATCGGATTTTTGCAAGTGAATATGCTGACTTTATAAAGCTACTGGAGAATCACAGAATAAGAACCGTTGTGAATAAAAACACCGAGGCTTTTTGGGGTATCACAATGACTAAAAATGAAATAAAAAATCTAAAGCATGTAAAGAGATGTAATACGCTAGAAGATTTTATAAATAACTTTCCCGCAGAGGTTCCGGCAATTATTGTGTCTGCAGGACCTTCTCTGGATAAAAATATAGATGAATTAGTAAAAGCGAAGGGAAAGGCGGTTATCTTTGCAGTAGATAGTGCCCTTAAATATCTTCTTCAAAGAGATATAATACCTGACTTTGTTGTAACCTTGGATGCCACCAAATCAATCAATCATTTTAATGATGAGAGATTTAAGAAAATACCTCTCTTTTGTAAATCCATGAGTAATCCAAAACTTCTGGATTTGCATCAGGCAAAAAAAATTTTTTATTCAAATGAATCTTTTTTACGTACACTTTTTAATAAATTGGATAAACGTCAGACAGCCTTTGGTGTGGGAGGCAGTGTAGCTACGGCTGCTTTTGCCATCTGTATCATGCTGGGATTTCAAAGAATCATTATGATGGGACAAGATCTATGCTACCACGGTGAAACTACACATGCAGGTGGTGTAATTCGTAATGCTCATCGTTCAGGGGAAGGTGCTACGATGAAGGTGGAAGATATCTATGGAAACATGGTAAAGGCTAGATATGATTGGTATACTTATCTTCTATGGTTTGAAGAGACAATTGCAGCATGTTCTGAAGTTGACGTTATTGATGCGACGGAAGGTGGAGCAAAGATAAAAGGCACACAGATAATGCCTCTTATTGATACAATCGAAAAGTATTGCACGAAAGAGATTAATGTTGATAAACTCATACAAAGCAAAATGCCATCGATTGGTGAAAATGAACTTTCAGAGGTAACTAATTATTTTGAAAATAGCCTTGCCGATTTGGGTTTTATAGATATTAGAGCACAGGCAGCAGCAGAAATAATGGAGGATTTAATTTCTGCAGCAGAAAAGGATCGTATTTCCAATAATGAGAACCAGTTAAAATTAAAGAGGTTATCACAATACAATAAGGAAATCACTGACAAAAGTATATACCAATTATTAAATGATTATATTGCCCAGATATCTACAAAGCAATTGGATAACATAAATCAATTATCCGAAGATAGGATAGAAAATCAAATTAGAACCTATACGAAGTCTCTGGAGGTATACAAAGCGATTCATGAAGGTGCTGGAGAATTGAAACCTCTTCTTGAGGAGGCTATTCAGTCATTTGAAGCATATTAATTCGATAATTATTAAGGAAGGATGTAACATGAATGTATTAGCGATTATACCAGCTAGTGATAAATGGCAAACCTATGTTGTGTTATTCGATAGAGCATGCGAAGGAGTCCAAGTATATTAATCGGATTATTTTAAGCACAGATAGTAAAGCTTATGTCAATATTGGAAGAGAATATGGTGCAGAGGTTCCCTTCATCAGACCTATGGAATATGCATCTGATACTGCATTAGATATTGATGTTTTTCATCATTGTTTGACCTTCCTTAAAGACCTCGAAGACTATCATGCCGATATCGTTGTTCAACTTAGACCAACCTATCCGATTCGTGATGTGGCAGATATTGATTCAATGATAGAAATTCTGCTAAAGGAACCTTCTTATGATTCCGTTCGAAGTATCGCTCCGGCCAAGGAGATACCTTATAAAATGTGGTTTAAAGATAGTAATGGAACCATATCACCTATTATGAAGGATATACCAGAAGGCTATAATATGCCTAGGCAGCAGTTACCGATGGTATACTATCAGAATGCCTGCATTGATGTTGTAAAAGGAGAGGTAATTCTAAAGCAACGTTCTATGTCAGGAAGTAAAATCTACGGCTATGAAATGAAGAAGAACTTTGATATCGATACAGAGGAAGAATTTAAGACAGCGGAAGAATTTATCCGAA
>JAQZBN010000102.1 GCA_029238935.1 Herbinix sp. | reverse complement strand
GTTCTATGTCAGGAAGTAAAATCTACGGCTATGAAATGAAGAAGAACTTTGATATCGATACAGAGGAAGAATTTAAGACAGCGGAAGAATTTATCCGAATTACATCAGGACAAAAAAGATTTGTTTTTGATATTGATGGTGTAATAGCAAAGATTGCTGTTAACAATGACTATTCCATTGCGGAGCCTAATAGGATTATGATTGATATCATTAATAAGCTTTATAATTTAGGTAATGAGATTATTCTTCTGACAGCAAGAGGCTATGTGACAATACCATGAACTACATTTTGGTAAACCAAATGCAGATTATTATGTTGATGATCGAATGATATCCATGGATAGATTAATAGAGCTTTTGGAAAAATAAATTAATATCTTTAACTGGATGCTTAAGTATTAGATACTTAAGCATTTTCTATCATTGTAAGATATGAATTTTGTACTTCACGTTTGTATTTGCACATTCAGTATGACACATTATTTGCAATGATTTGCTAATATATTATAATATTTTGTCGATATATAAAGTAATAAGATAACAGATTCGTGAACTTGTATTTTAGGAGGGAACTTTTTATGATAAACGAGAGTAATATTTTTTCTGATTTGTTTATATTTGAGATGGCTAACAGCCATCAAGGAAGTGTTGAGCACGGAATAGATATTATAAAGGCTATGGGTCGAATTGCACGTAAATACAATATTAAAGCTGCTGTGAAACTGCAGTATCGTAATTTGGATACATTTATACACCCAGATTTTAAGGATAGAAAGGATGTAAATCATATTCCAAGATTTATGGGGACCAGACTTTATTTTGACCAGTTTACACAACTTGTTGATACCATTCATGACGAAGGATTAATTGCTATGAGTACACCATTTGATGAGGATGGTGTGGAATGGTGCATGGATCAAGGGATTGATATTATTAAGGTTGCAAGCTGTAGTGCAATGGACTGGCCGTTGTTAACTAAGATTGTAATGACCCACAAACCGGTAATTCTTTCAACTGGTGGTAAATCCTTATCAGATATTGATAAAATCTACAATTTCTTTACTCATAGAGGATGTGAATTTGCATTTTTACATTGTATTGCAGAATATCCAGCTCCCCTTGAGAGACTTCAACTGGATTTTATTGATCGTATGAATCGTCGTTATCCTGAGGTTACGATTGGATATTCCGGGCATGAAAATCCGGATGAAAATATTGTTGCAATGCTTGCAATTGCAAAAGGTGCAAAAATATTAGAGCGTCATGTAGGGCTTCCTACTGATACAATTACACTAAACGCTTATTCCATGAACCCTGATCAGACAGATAAATGGGTGAAGGCTGTACTGGATGCGAAGATGATTTGCAGAACCAAGAAAGAAAATGATAAGTATATCAGTCAGGAAGAGATAGATTCTCTTCGTTCCTTGATGAGAGGTGCCTATGTAAAGAAGAATATCAAACAGGGAGACCCCGTCATGCTAGAGGATGTATTCTTTGCGATGCCATGTCAGGACAAGCAGATGACGAGTGGTGAGTTTACGGAAGGAATGATTGCCTCCAGAGATTATCAGAAGAATGAACCCTTATTTGAGAAAAGACTATTAACAGACGTAAATTTAGTAAGAAGTGTGATTCATGATGCAAAGGGTATGTTGTATGAGGCAGGAATTGCTCTTGGTACAGAATTTGAGGTTGAATTGTCCCATCATTATGGAATGAGACATTTTAGACAAACGGGTGCTATCATTATCAGCATAATAAACCGTGAATACTGTAAGAAGTTACTGGTAATTCTTCCGGGTCAAAAACATCCGATGCATATGCATAAAGTGAAAGAAGAGACCTTCCAGTTATTATATGGGGACATGACAGTCAATATTGGTGGGAAGGATCGATACTTAAAACCAGGTGATATTCAGACAGTACTACGTGGCGAGATGCATTCTTTTACCTCAACAAAGGGAGCTATTTTTGAAGAAGTATCGACTACGCATATTAAAAATGATTCGTATTACGAAGACCCAATTATTAAAAATCTTGACCCGATTGAACGAAAGACCCTATTAAATAAGTGGTAAATAACAGATAAAGAGGAAGAGTATGAGTTCTTTTAAAACAGGATTAAAATATTGGTTGCAAGTGTTTTTAGTACCGATTTATTGGTTGTCTTTTCTATCACCCAGAGATAAGAAAATATGGCTTCTCGGAAGTACTTTTGGCCGTCGGTTTGCCGATAATCCCAAATATGTCTATTTGTATTTAAATCAGTTTCAAAAAGATAATGTCAGAGCGATATGGATAACGCATGATAAAAGGGTTTGTGATTTTCTTAGAGAACACGAAATGGAGGTTTATTATTACCGATCCTTACGTGGCATCTACTATTGTTTAAGAGGCGGAGTATATATCTTTGACAATTATTCGAAAGATATTTCTTTCTGGTTATCAGGTGGAGCTTTGAAAGTAAATCTGTGGCATGGTACTGGGACGAAAAAGATTAACCATGACAATAAATTTGACCTTGTAAGGCACCCGGTTAATTTATGGCAACGTTTTAGGACTGCTTTAAGACGTATGTCGGATGAGAAGCCTCATCACTATACGTTGGCTACCTCATCAAATATGGCTAATTTATTATCTTCTGCGTTTCAAAGTACGTTGGACCATATGCTTGTGGTAGGACACCCCAGAAATGATATCTTATTTCCTACGGGGTTGAAGAATATTCTTCTAGAGTCCGAGCGCGAAATTGGAGAGACATTAAAAGCTTTACGAAGTCAAGGTTTAAAAACCATATTCTATGCACCTACGTTCAGAGATTCTGAAACCATATTTTTTGATGTAATGGACCTAGAAAAGTTTAATAAGTTTTTGAAAGAACATAGTTTGGTATTTTGTACGAAGCTGCATGTAAAATCAAAGCTTCGAACTCAATTTTCAGAATTGAAGTATTCTAACATTATTGATATTCCTGCAGATGTTGACACCTACACCGTCTTATCCTATGCGGATATGCTGGTAATTGATTATTCTTCCATATATCTGGATTATATGATGTTAGACCGGCCAGTTGTTGCATTCCCGTACGATTATGATGAGTATATTAGGAATTCCAGAGAATGCTATTTTGATTATTATGAGTTTATCCCGGAAGAGGTTGCCATGAATATGGAAGAGCTTATGAATGGCATTATTAAGGTGTTTGAACAGGATGAATGCAGGGCAAAAAGAATAGAAAGAAGAACCTATCATTATGATGATATTGATGGGTATTCCAGTGAAAGGTTGTATCATGCAATCAATAACATTATATAGATAAAATACTTTTAAATCTATGGCAGGAGGTTTTATGACTAGCAGATATTATCTACGTATGCAGGATATTGTGACAAGGTATGGCTTTGATCAGCAGGTTATAAGTGATAGTATAACCATACACAATATTCTAATGGATATATTTAAAACCAGATGTCAAGATAAAAAAACCGCTCTATGGGGAGCAGGCAGAAACAATTCGGAAAACAGTCATGCATCGGTAATTATTAAGAAATATACTACTTATATACAAAGTTTATCGTATTTAATTGATTCTCTTCCTCAATTGTGGGGAAAAGAATTCATGGGATATCCAATTATTTCACCGGAGGATATTGAAAAGGCTGGTATAGAAATCGTGATTATTGCCTCAAAGGTTCAAGGTGATTCCATAAAAAAAGGGTTAAAGAAATATGCCCCCAATTGCGAATATATCGATATCTACGAGGAGTTGAAAAGTAGAGGAATTGTCGTTTATCATAAGTTTTATGAAGAGAGCTCTGTATATACAGTAATACACTCAGTGCGACAGGAATTGAAGAACGCAAAGGATACAAATAAACCAGACCTTTTAAAGAAGCTAATCTCCTTATATATGGGTATTAAGGATATCTCCTACGCCCTGGAATATGCTGCAGAATATGTAAGGCAGCAATATGAAAATTGGAAGTCGATGGAGCAGTTTATTACTGAAGTGAAGGAACTGGTTAGTGATATAAAAAAGGTGAATGCGGACAAGAAAGATGATGTAGTAATCTATTTTATTGACTCTTTAAGAGCAATGGATGTATTTGAGAAACAGGGAGATGGTTATCAGCCTAAGTTGCTTGCAAATTATCTGGACAAATCTGTTGTGTTTACCAATGCAAGGTCAACAGGTGTAACTACCTACGAGAGCATGGTTTCGGTTATTCGTCAGATTCATCCCTATGATAGTAACGTTTATGATAACAATATCATGTTTGAATTTGAAGAGTTCGAACTTCTAAATATAGCTAATTCCCTGAACTATGAGATTCGCTTTTATACTTCGGAAGGATACCCCATCATAAAACCCACGAGCTTAATTCATTTTACTCCACAAGTATATATGACGGAAAAACTATGGACACTGGCTTGCGATATGGCAGAGAGTAACCGAAAGACTTTGAATTTTGTTTATTTCCCCTATGAACTTCATTTCCCTCTCATCTGTGGTTATCACACCGAGGAACCGCAGGTTAGCGGCTTTGTGGATGTAGGAGTAGAGGATACGAGTAAGTTTGTTGAGAGACAACTGGGTGAGTGTTTATCCTACGTAGACCGACAGATGGAATATTATCGTACGTTCTTTAGTGATGATATTTTAATGGCTCTTTTTTCTGATCATTCTCAGGTTGTATACGATAGTAAAGAGCAAAAACCGTATTTTATGTATTATAATAACATTCAGAGAAGTGTAGGTGTTACATTTTTTATAAAAGGACATGGGTTACAGCAGCAATGGAATGAAAATCTGGTCAGCTTAATTGATTTCAATACAATGATGAAAAGCATACTTTGCGAAGGGGCTTTGAACATTCCAAATAATGAAATTGTTCAATATCAATATTATAAAATCCATTATAAAAAGCTACGAGAGATTGCGATGGAGCAAGGGCTTACGGATTACATTGATGGAATGAATTGTTATACTTCTAAGGAATATATCTATATTGTTACAAAAACAGGAGTGGAAGAAGTTTATTGTGTTAATGATACGAAGAGCAATATCATTGCAACTGTAGAAGGTCAGGACTTTAGAGACATGGTGAAGCAAAACTATGAAATTAGTTTTCCGGACTTTTTGTAATTGGTGTTTGGAATATAGAGTAATCAATTAACTAAATATTTATATATCATTTCCATATTTCTTAAAAATACATTAGGCAGGTGTAGCAAATGAAGGCTATTATATTAAATTCAGGTGTTGGCAGTAGGCTAGGCAGCTATACCAAGGACAAAACAAAGTGTATGGTAACAGTTAAGGATGATATCTCCATAATACAATATCAATTAGAACTGTTAAAAGCTACCGGAATTCAACAGGTTATTATAACAACAGGCTATATGAGAGACGTTTTAGTTGACTTTATAAATAAAATCTCCTATGGGTTGGAAATTACTTATGTTCATAACGAGAATTATAAGGATACCAATTATATTAAATCCCTTGAGCTGACTAAAGAAGATGAGGAGGATATTCTTCTGCTTCACGGCGATTTGATTTTTTCGTATGACGTTCTTGACACACTTATCAAGCATGAAAAAAGCTGTTTGATTATTGATAAATCACTGCCATTACCGGAGAAAGATTTTAAAGCTAAAATGAAGGGTGGCTTAGTTAAAGCGGTAGGAATACAATATTTTGGACAGGACTGTTATGCAGCCCAGCCTCTTTATAAGTTATGGAATAAGGATTGGAAGGTTTGGAAGAAAAAAATTAATGAGTTTTGCAGCAATGAAAATGATAAGGTATATGCAGAGGAAGCACTTAATTGCATAACCGATGAAATAGAGTTATATGCAATTGATGTTAATGGGCAGCTATGCAATGAAATAGATAATGAAGAGGATTTATATAGAATTAGAAAATTACTAAACGAAAGGGATAGGTAGAATGTCAAAGAAAGTTTATATAGCAATTAGTGCTGACATCTTACATCATGGTCATATTAATCTCATTAATAAGGCATCAGAATATGGAGAACTTATAGTTGGAGTACTGACTGACGAGGCTGTTGCAAGTTACAAACGATATCCTATCTTAAGTTATGAGGAGCGTATTGGCATTATTTCTAACATCAAAGGGGTTCAACAGGTGGTGCCACAGACAAGCATAGATTATGTGGAAAACTTAGAAAAATTCAGACCGGATTATGTTGTTCATGGAGACGATTGGATTGACAGTATACAAAGTAAGGTTAGAGCAAGGGTTATTGAAACCTTAGCCTTATGGGGTGGAGAGTTAATAGAGATACCTTATACCCAAGGAGTAAGTATTGATAAGTTAAATACAGTAATTCAACAGGAAGGTGTAATGCCTGAATTACGAAGAAAAAGATTGCAGCAGCTTTTAAAGTTGAAACCAATCGTACGTGTCATGGAGGCACACAATGGATTAAGCGGGCTGGTGGTAGAACATACCAAAGTAGTAAAAGACGAAAAGATAGTAAGCTTTGATGCAATGTGGCTGTCTAGTTTAACTGACAGTACGGCGAAAGGCAAACCGGATATTGAATTAGTCGATATGACTTCCAGAATTAATACCATTAATGAAATCATGGAGGTTACCAGTAAACCCATTATCCTTGACGGTGATACGGGTGGACAGATTGAGCACTTTGTCTATAATATAAAGACCCTTGAACGTATGGGTGTGTCTGCTATTATCATAGAAGATAAAATTGGTTTAAAAAAGAATTCATTATTTGGCACAGAGGTAATACAGACACAGGATACGATTGAGCATTTCAGCGAAAAAATCAGAGCGGGAAGACAGGCGTTGCAGACGGATGAATTTATGATAATAGCTCGGATTGAGTCCTTGATTTTGCGGCAAGGAATGGAGGATGCAGTAGCCAGAGCCAAAGCATATATTGAAGCAGGTGCTCAAGGAATTATGATTCACAGCAGAGAAAAATCGCCGGACGAGAT
>JAQZBN010000101.1 GCA_029238935.1 Herbinix sp. | reverse complement strand
CATGTTGAGACGGTAGTACTACTACATCGGAAATAGTATTAATAAATCGTAGCAATTCATTAGAATCTTGATTTAGATACATTGTTGGTTAAATGTTTTCATTATGGCTAATACATCAATTCATGTTAATAATATTATTGTTTTATTATTCAATTAAATAAGAATAAATCGTGAGATCCTTCATTTTCAGAGTTGCTTTAGAAACTTACTAATCTGAGAATGAGCGATCTCTTTTTTTAATAGTCTTTTTATGTAGAGTAATTGGAAATTATTTGTTATAATATAGAGCCTGAAAATGAAGAAAAAATAGATTTTATAGTGGATTATTGTAATGGTAAACGTAAGTATATACAAGTGAAATTTACTATTAATGAGTTCGCATATAATTGGGCGATGAAA
The DNA here is from genome assembly GCA_029238935.1 of Herbinix sp. Classification (GTDB taxonomy): domain Bacteria; phylum Bacillota; class Clostridia; order Lachnospirales; family Lachnospiraceae; genus Mobilitalea. The sequence goes on along the minus strand of JAQZBN010000101.1, from coordinate 6,056 downwards.
TTAATATTTAATCATAACTTTTGCCCGAAATATATTCTAAAATCATAATTGGCAAATCAATAATATTAACTAAAAACTAAACAAATAAATACATGAATATATTACAGAAGAAAAGAGGGAAGTAGATTATGTCATTTCAAACACCGTTAACAGTATGTGAGATAATAAACGATATACACTCAAAAAAATATTTGCTACCATCAGTTCAAAGAGAATTTGTATGGAAACCTGAACAAATAAAGAAACTTTTTGATAACCTGATGAGGGATTATCCGATTAATTCATTTTTGTTTTGGAAAGTCCCTAAAGAAAAACTTCCGAATTTAAATTTTACGAATTCTTACGTGATTACCATGAGAAGGATAACCGTCATAACCCGAAGGCAAATATTAATGGCAGCAATGATGTTATGGCAGTTCTTGACGGACAGCAGCGTTTAACCTCTTTATATATTGGACTTAAAGGTACATATGCAAGTAAGGTAACATATAAAAAATGGGACAATCCTTTAGCATATCCAAAGAAAAAGTTATTCGTTAATTTGTTGGGTTTACCAGAAGTCCTTCATATGAATACGAGTTCGATTTTTGACTGATTCAGAAGCTGATATTCAAGATAATGAGCATTACTGGTTTCCTGTGGGCAAAATACTGGATTTAAAGGAACCATATGATGTCATGGGATATCTTATTTCTTCTGGTTTAGCTGCCAATCCTGATAAAGATAAGGCTCAATATGCAAATAGGACTTTATCCAAATTAGATGCTATCATACATGTAAACAGGATTATTAGTTATTATCTGGAACAAAGTACAGAATTAGATAAGGTTTTAAATATTTTTATTCGTGTTAACAGTGGTGGTACAACACTTAGTTACTCTGATTTATTATTATCTTTCGCCACAGCCCAATGGGAAACAAGAGATGCCAGAGAAGAAATAAATGACTTCGTAGATGGATAGTAAGATTGATGATTTTATTTCAAATTACAATTACATTGGTAATCTTCAATTGTTAGAAGAAATATCTAACATTGAGAAAAAGGCTATGGATTATGATGCCTGGGTACATAACAAAATACCAGTTGGTGAATTGAATTGACGTTTTATAGTTAGTTATGTTGGGTTAAAATTGGAAAATTTATTATTCATTCCTGAGCAAACTATCGAAAAAAATAAATTGGTAGGATTAAGCCATGCGGAGAATCTAAAGAATATCAAATACCCACACCAGGGTCAGAACCACATGGACTTGGATTTGGAGCAGACGGAGCAATATGATTTGCTGAGGATGAGGAGGCAAATAAAATTGGGCAGTTAATCTATTAGGAGCACGAAATTATCATAAAAGATATAAAACAATAAGAATACATAAATGTATGGAGGTGAAAAGACCCAATGTAGAGATTGGGGAATACACTTACTATAGTGATAATATGATATCATAGAGGCGGCAGCACCACATCTTAGTTGAGTGGTGTTGCCGTCTTATAGTTGATAGTCCTGTTTCTTACGCTGATTGGAGCGTTCCACAGAAGTTCCTCTGTCGTATTCCTTATCCTTCCTCACTGTCGCTGACTGTCTGTCGGTTGTCTGTCCGTATGTCGAAAATTAGGTATATTTTAACAAAATGAGTAAAAAGACACTAAATAATGGAGCATACTGTATAATTAAGTTTTATAATGTAGGTAGTAAAAATGAAGGGAAGGAGTGGTTATTGTGCCAAAAGCAAAACAATATAATTTAAAAAGCTTATATTTTCCCGAACTACTATCCAAAGAAATAAATGGGTTTTTAGAATACCCCCTCACCATTGTTGAAGCTCCTATGGGATATGGAAAAACAACCTTTGTGCGGGAAGGCTTGAAAAATATGAATGCAGATATATTATGGCAAAAGGTTTATGAAGGTGGTATCACAGGTTTTTGGAAAGGTTTTTGTCGTCAATTTAGTGCAATAGATAAAGACATATCGCTCAGTCTTGCAGCTTTGGACCTGCCTAACGACAGCACGATTAGATATAAAGCACTAAGTCTTATGGAAGAAATGAAGCTGCAAAAAGATACAGTGATGGTTATTGACGATTACCACTTTGTTGCTTGTAATGAAATAAATGATTTTATAGAGCTACTTGTAAAAAGTGAAATTCCGCATTTGCATCTAATCCTCATTGCCCGACGAACCGGGCTACTGGGAATAGAAGAATTGAAGCTAAAGGGGTATTTGCTACAGATTAAAAAAGAAGTCTTCGAGTTCTCACAAAAGGATATAAAAGCTTATTTCTGCATTTGTGGAATTTCCCTCATAGAGTCGGAAGTAAAGCTGCTTTACACTTTAACAGAGGGATGGATCAGTGCTCTTTATCTTATCATGCTTAATTATAGGGAAAATGGAACCCTGAATACCTCTAAGGATATTGGTAAGCTGATTGAAACTGCCGTATATCGGCATTTTTCGGAAGATATAAAGGAATTGCTGCTCTCCCTATGTATTTTTGAAGGGTTCAGTATCGAACAGGCTGTTTATGTAAGTAAAAATGAAAATGCTGGAAGTCTTCTTGCAGAGATTATCTCTAAAAATGCTTTTGTAAAATATGATAGCGGTAATAAAATCTATCATATACATACTATTTTTATGAATTTCTTACAGGAAATCCTAGAAAGCAGGAAGCTTAAGAACGAATTATACCAGAGCGCAGCGCAATGGTTTTTAAAAATGAGGGATTATAATCTTGCACAGCATTATTTTTATCTGTGTAAAGATTTTGACAATATATATCTGGCATTGGAAAAAGAAAGATACGAAGCTTTAAATTACGTATACAAGAAGGACGCACTTATTAAGTTTTATCTGGAATGCCCTAATCAGCTCAAGGAAAAACATCATTTTGCTGTACTTATCCTCGCGTTTGAACTATTTACCTATAATGAAATGGAGATTTTCTGGAAGGCTTGTAAGGAGTTTAAAGAGAATCTTCAGAAAGATCAAAGCATAGCGAGAAAGGATAGAAATCAGCTTTTGAGTGAATATGAATTACTTATGAGTTTTACCGTATATAATGATATTCGAAAAATGTCCATCCACCATCTTAAAGCTTATCGGTTGTTCAAAGAGCCTTCTTACCTCCTTCCCAGAAGTGGGATATGGACCTTCGGTTCCCCGTCCATATTGTATATGTTTTATAGGGAAAGCGGGACACTTGAGAATACGATCGAGCTGATATTTGAAGCATTACCTAAGTATAGCTTAGCTACAAATGGGAATGCAAATGGCGGGGAACATTGTTTGAAAGCGGAAGGGTATTTTTACAGGGGAGATTATGAGAATGCATTAATTAAAAGCCATCAGGCAATCCATTGTGCAAAAGGTAGAAAGCAGGTTTCAAATATAATCTGTTCCTTGTTTCTGATGATGCGTATTGCTCTGGTGAAAGGTAATTTTAATTATGTTATGGAGCTTATGCAAAGGATGCATGATGAGGTTACAGCGGCAAAAGAATACCTTTTATTACATACCGTAGAACTTTGTGAAGGGTATATCTACTCTTTATTGGGTCAGACGCATGGGATACCCGGATGGCTGGAGGAAGGTAATTATAACAGCGACCGGCTGCTGTTTCCTAATTATACCATGCTGAATATTGTTTACGGCAGAGCACTTTTGATAAAGGAAGAATATCATAAGCTGATCGGGAGCATGGAAAGTTTTATTGATATTGCCTCTGCATATCCAAATCTTTTGGGTCATATCCACACTTACATTTATGTCGCAGCAGCAAATCGACAGATTTTCAGGCAGAGCCAGGCGCTTATGTTTTTGAACAAAGCCCTTGCCCTAGCTATTCCCGATGAACTTTATTTACCTTTTGTTGAAAACTGTGATTATATAAAACCTTTATTGAAGGAACTTCACAAAAAGAGCATCTACTGTAAGGCTATTGATAAGATTCTCAAATTATACGATACATATCAACAATCAATTGGAATGATAAAAAAGAAGTATTTTATTGATAACCGAGTTAAGCTTTCAGAACGTGAAATGGAGATTGCCTGGCTCGCTGTAGATGGGTTGACCAATAAGGAGATGGGAGAAAAACTTTTTATTTCGGCCAATACGGTAAAAATGGCTATAAAGAGTATTTACTGTAAGCTTTCCATAAATAACAGATTGCTGTTAAAAGACTATATGGAATCCCTGCAACTGAAATAAGTAAGGTAAAAACTACCCGTTCGGGTAGTATCGCCTGGAAAAAATTAACTTTATAATTATGGCATGGTTGTTTAAAGTTTAGGAGGTGTGAGCAACAAAAGGCATAAATGAAAATAAAATTATTTAATTGTAAAAAGGAGGAACAGAAATGGCAAACAATAACGTAGATAATAATGAGTACATTTCTTGTACGGCAACATTAGGGGTTCCAATTCCTGGTCTGGATTCTTTAGGAAAAGGGTATAATGTTTTTGATTTATATGCTGATCCTAAGAGCACAACGATAGACTTATTTGAATTAGGAGAACAGGAACAAGTATCAGTTTTAAGGAAAGACTATTATAAACCCAAAACAGTAAATGTACAAGAAATCCTACAGGGTAATTTTTATTCTTATAACGATTTAACAATTTCCGGATATTTAAATAAGTTAAAAACATCAACATCATTAGAAGGGGAATATAATTTTTTTACTGGTTCTTTGAATGTCGATTTTGAAAAGACGGAGATAGAAAATAGGGAACATGAATACACAAAGGTTACAGATTGTATTCAAAAACTTAAATTAAATCTTGCAGCCTCAAATAATGATTCACTAATTCAGCTTTTGAAAAATCATGTAAAATCTGATATTAATACCTTGCCGCCGCTAGAATTATTTAAAAAATACGGCACTCATTTTTTAAAAGAAATTATTGTTGGGGCAAAATGTGAATTTTTTTCGGCAACAAATCAAGTAGAATTTCATAGAGAAATAAATATCAAAACAATAGCTGAACTATCCTATAAACGAGCAATATATAAAATATCAGCAAGTGAAGAAGCACAGTATGGATCGATAATAAATGAGTTTTATAAATATTCCGTAACGAAGCTTAATGTATATGGTGGAAAGCCTGAATATGGAAAGTATATAACTACAGCAGGTAATTATGATAAATGGATTGAATCTATAGATGAAAACCCTGTATTTTGCAGTTTTACAAATAATAGTCTTTCACCTATTTGGGTACTTTGCGATAATCCTTCAAGACAGGAAGAACTTAAGGATGCATTTGCAAAGTATGCTGAGAATAATTATTCTAGAATTTCGCAAAACTGCGTTACTTGTCTTGACGTAATCGGATCATCAAATGCTGGAATCGCACCAAAATTTGGTTACATAAAAATAAATAAGGATTTGAATGCTGGCGCTGGTGGTCAATACATCTATTTATGCTATAAAGAAGGGTTGGACGACCTGAATAATCCGGACAAGCCTATTACAAATATTGATGTTATCATAGCAAATAGTCTTAACGAGGCAAGAAATCAAACACCTGCCAATCATACATTAATTGAATATGATTTAAATACCGGAGCCCGTGGTAAGTATATCTATATTTGTTACTCCAAAGAACCAACATATGAACCTATTCGCAGTATTCAAATTATTTCTGGGAATTCTGGTGATATACCAGCTTCCTATGGTTATACAAAAATAGAAAAAGATTTGAATTCCGGTGCTGGTGGTGAATTTATTTATTTATGTTATTCCAGATATTTCTAAATGTTAATGCTGCCTGAACATAAGTAATAATGCCTAATTATCGATAAGAAACATTTACAAGGATGGAGTTGAGCAATCGACACCATCCTTGTTGCATACGAACTGGAAGTTGTGATATAATAATTTTTGAATGTACTATTCGAGAAAAAAGTTAAATTAGGGAGTAAAGTATGGATTTTTTTAACGTGTTAACATTATTTGGCGGTTTGGCATTATTCCTGTATGGAATGAATCTTATGGGAAATGGATTGGAAAGCTCTTCCGGAGGGAAGCTTGAGAAGTTGTTGGAAAAGCTGACT
>JAQZBN010000100.1 GCA_029238935.1 Herbinix sp. | reverse complement strand
TATAGTCCTTACAGTTTGGCAACCATTCCTTCCACATCATCGTATTGGTATCCTGCAAATTCTTCATCTTGCAAGGAAATACAGCCCATGTCCCGGCAGGAAGTGTTCTAGTCTCATAACCATCTGGAACTTCCTTCCAAGGCAAATAATTATCTGCTATCAGATAATCAAAATTCGTACCGTTAGAATCAATACAAAGTCCAAACATCCCACAAACAATCTCACTGCCTCCATCTTTCATATGTTCTTGCCAAAACTTCGGAATCTCTTGATAAGAATTCTCAATACTAAAACTTCTTTTTCTTCCCATTACAGTAAATGCTGCTTTTTCATCAATTCGATAATCCATCATAGTTCCACCCTCCAGTGATAATATTATTCTAAGTGGCGCAAAATCACGAAGTAGTGCGCCCTTTTCCTTTGCTGCCGATGGTGTGATTCCATGAAATCTTGTAAAAGCTCTGGCAAAGCTATCAGGTGAATCATAGCCATATTTTATAGCAACATCAATTACTTTTGCCTCACTACCTGCCAGCTCTCTTGCCGCTAACGTCAGTCTTCTGTTACGAATATATTCTGCAACACTAAATCCACATAACACCGAAAAAATACGCTGAAAATGAAACTCTGAAACATATGCCTTTTCAGCTATATCCTTTACCTGAATATCCTCTGTTAGATTTTTTTCCATATATTCAATAGCGTTTTGCAAGCCCTCTGTCCAAACACTCATGCCATCACTCCTTCTTGACTGGTAATTAAATTATAATACTATCACTAATAACCTTCCCGACTTTTCTTGCTTTAAAATGTAGGATTATGAATTGGGATTATTCAAAAAAATCATATGTCTTGTCATATGCAGGATTACTTGAGATAAAGTGAATAAATACCGGTGTGTTGTCAAGATTAGGCTCTTTCTCAAACTCATAAGGTTTCATTCTATCCCTATATTGCACAAATACTTTTTGAGGATTAAGTTTTCTCATGATACAATCCCAATTTATATAATCAGTATATTCTATTTAGAAAACAACAAAATGTTTATACAATTTATTTTACTTATTAAAGATACATTCTGTTTCAATGCCAAAGCATTTTGTGCATGAAATACATTTTGCAGGACTACTGTCGCCGGTTGCCCATCGGTTAATTAGCTCCGGTTCCCTGATTAATGGCCTACTTAGAGAAATATATTCAATTTTTGATTGATTCAAAATATTTGATAACTTATAAAAATCCCGGTGTCCGCCAACGCAGATAATCGGTACCTCTGTTTCTTCTGCTATTTCTGCGGCATACCGCATAAAATAGGATTCTGTTTCGGTTGTAATCTTTCTGACCGCGCCTTCCCCAGTTCTGGATAAAATAGTACCTCCACTTATTTCAATAGCTGTTACGCCAGCATCCTCCATCATTTTGCATATATGCTTACATTCGTTGAAGGTCAATCCATCCTCCATAAAATCGTCACAATTTATTTTAACCCACACAGGATAATCTGCTCCAAGAGCATTTCTAATACCGTTACATATTTCTATAACGACTCTTGCCCTGTTTTCAGTGCTACCTCCATATTCATCAGTCCTTCTGTTAAAATACGGTGTAAGAAACCGACTTAATAAATAACCATGTGCAGCATGAAGCTGTACCCCATCAAATCCAGCCTTTTGGGCTCTAATGGCTCCTCCTATAAAGGCTTCTTTCATAATAGAAATATCATCTTGTGTCATTTCTTTAATTCCTGCCACTGGTTTCATATCCTCAATTACGGTTGGCGCCCAAAGAACCCCCTCGTTCTTACTCCTGTTTTGGGCCCCATTGCAGACAAGCTGTGCAATAATATTAACTTTGTGACTATGTACGGTATCTGTTAATACCTTGTATTCCGGGATGAAAGAATCATTGTAAATTGCCATTTGGCCAGGAACTATTTTTTCAATATCGGTAACATTGGTCAATCCAGTTATAATCGTACCAACTCCACCTTTTGCTAGATTCTCATAATGACGAATCAACTTTTCTGTCACATGTCCAGATGCATCTGCTCTTCCATCATGAGTCGCAGAACGTACAAATCTGTTTTTCATTTTCATTCCTGCTACTTGTGTACTATCAAATAATGTTTTCATTTCTCCACCATTCTCCTTTAATTTATAATTTGGCATACAGGTTTGACTTTACTATAATTACTGCACCTCCTCACACTAAATATGAACTGGCTAAAGTTGCACAGCAACCATCCCACCTATTCTGTAATACCATTAATGGTTTTAATAATTTTACTGATTGACATGAATTTTTCTTCTATGACTTTTCTTTGCAGATCATCTGCGCAAGATCACGTATCTTTTCATTTTCATTATTGCATGCTTATATGATATATGGCTTATAGTTTTCCTGATAATTATTCCGCATGAAATTCAATGCATTTACTTTCCATTTCCATAATTCATCTTGTGAAAGGATACAGGAACTTTATTAATTCGTTCCATTTGACTTTTATCATAACCCTCTAAATCCTGAATACGGACAATTCCACATTTTTCATAACCGAATTCATATGCTTTATCCTGAATTAATCTCTCTATACTCATGACTATGATCTCCTTATAAAAAGTGTATATACACGAATATGGTTAATAAAATTCACATACTCTCAATAATAGAAAGGAGAGTAGTCAATATCCCAATATTTTGTTTCCCTAGTTTCTGCTCCATTAAATTCTGCGCATCGTTCCACAGGTATTCTGCCTCAATACATTTCTCAATCCCTTTTTCGGTTAATTGAAGCTGGCGGTTTCTGGTGCCGTTTTGAGAAACATCAATAATTAGGGAAGTAGCTTCAAGAGGTTTTAAACTACGGACCAAAGTCGTCCTGTCCAACCTTATTTTTATAGCTAAATCACTGACACTGACGGGACAAAAATCCTTCAGATGTTTTAAAATCGAATATTGGCTGACCGTCAATCCGCTTGGGGCCAACTTTTCATCATATATTTTTGTGATTGCTGCAGAAGCCCTACGTAAATTCAGACAATTGCAATTTGACGGCTTCTTTTCATTGTTTTTCATATAGGGAATCACCTCGGTATAGTGTATATACACTATATGATACTTGAAGATTATTATTTTGTCAACATCGCTTTATTTTCACAATAAAGGTAAGCTTTACTAATTGGCTGGAACCCATGATTACAGATAGAGAAATGGGGTTTATGCCGAAACAAATGATTTGCCTTTATAAATTATAAGGAGTCTTCCATGTTATTATATAATTTGTATTTTCTGGAATATCTATTTTTATATCTTCCAATTTTTCAAACTTTCCTTCTAATCCATGTTCTAAAGCTGTTTGATGGAAATGGCTTAAAGCAATTCCAAGATCCACTTTTTTAATCATTTTATCCTCTTCACTTGCATTGCTTTTGTGTGTCTCAAAAAAATGATATGAGTCTTGTTTTCTTACTACTCTCCATGGTTGTGCATTGGTAGCAGAAGGTGCCAGACGAAGCATCTCCAATGGAATAACATATTCATTTGCTTCTTTCCTTGAGAGTGCATTTCCAAAAGAATCCCGAAAGAAAATTTCTTCCCATGGCTTCCGTTTATCCGACTTCATTGTTTTTCTCATCAGGCTTTCTGTAATGCTCCTTTTACCAGTAGCATATCCAATTGGTGAAATTGCTGGAAACAGTTCATCTTTTTGTATATCCATAGCTTTTTCGAATTGGTCCCTACTGAAAGTAGCTGCAAGCCATACGGTGGCAAGACCCATATTAGTAGCAATCAGCACAAGATTTTCAAACTGATAGCCAGCTGCCACAAGTCCGAATTCTGTTTTATCAGTCGTTACACCTAAAAATGTATTAGCACCTTTTATTACTCCGTAGGTGCCTAGCTTTTCTCCATTTGATACAGTATCTTTTTCAATAATATGAACTCGAACATTTTCTCCAAATGGATTCGTTAACCGACTTATCTCATTCACTAATTTTTCTTTGTCTATTGTGGAAAGTCTTTTTGAATCATAGGTTCTAGTACTAACTCTCTTTTTAATCGTTTCCTCTATTGGAATATTAAGTTTCATTCTTTCTACCTCACTTCTAAATATAATAAAATCCTGCTTCATAATCTGTAAAAAATACTATTGCTTTCTTTTCTAGAATGAGCGTTCTAATTAGTGTAAAAAATTCAGTCCCTTAATAAATCAAGAAAAAAATTAGCTGTATTATACATTTTTTCCTTACTTGCTGAGGTTTTTACGAGCACTCGCAACCCTAAAAGGACATTGTGTAAAATTTCTCCTAAAAGTTCATTATCATATTTGGAGGAAAACTCACCATCTTCTTGACCATTCTTTATAATTTCTGCAATAAATTTTTCCTCATGATTAAACGCATTTTCCGTCTTCTCCAATACCTCCTGATCCCATGGTCCAAACTCAGTAGTAGCATTTACAAAAAGACATCCATAATGCTTATCTTCATTTCCTTCGATGATATAATCAAAGATATATTGTATAGCTTGGTATGAGGTTTTTGCTTTAAGTGTTTCAGACTTAAATTGGGCTGTACTAAATTCACCATAGTGATCAATTACTTTTAAATATAGCGCATGCTTATCACCAAATGTATCATAAATGCTTTTTCTGTGAATACCCATATGTTTCACAAGGTCACTCATAGACGTTTTTTCATATCCCTGTTGCCAAAATACTTCCATGGCTTTCTGTAAAACCATAGTTTCTTCAAATTCTTTACTTCGTCCCATAATATTGCCTCCTTGTATATATTAAAATAACATTTCTAGAACGTTCAGTCAAGAATTAATTTTTAAAACATTTCATATTATCATCACAACACGTTCGGTATCAGAGGTTTAATATTCCATGACATTGTTTTCACTTTTACTTTTAAAAAATGGCTAGCCATTACTCGGCTAGCCAACAACCTCTACAATACTCTTCGGTACATGTAGGTTTTCATATTTACATATCATTTCATGCTATTTTCTCCATCTAGTAATAATAATGCTTCAAGTTCAGGTTCTCTTCCTGCAAATCCAATTGCATAAACCGTATAGTATTTATCTGCGACCAGATTAACATCAGGTACCGTAAGAACAACATTGGAAGTTCCTGCTACTCTTACTTGAAGTGTATAATTCATTGGCGCAACATCAATATAAGGTGTAATGTGTTTGAATGAAACGTTGCTAAAAATAACTGTTCCATTTGGCAATGTAATGTCTACTGCAGGAGCATTTGGCGAGAGGTGTAAAAATCGTATCATAGCCTTGCCCGGTTTTCTTGTTTCGTTAACATCAGTAATAGCTAGTAATTCTATATCACTAAGAGTACCAACTGCAGCTACTGTTAATATAGAATTCTTATTCACTGCTAACATATTTGATAAAACAGCAGAATCCATTGTCCCAGCAACATATATGGATATTTTATACATTCCTTCAGGTATAGATAAATAATCTGTATAGTCTCCATACGCAAGATTATTTACTATAAGTTTATCGTTAGCATATATATCAACATTAGGTGCATCTGGTACAGTGTGTATTACACGTACGTAGCCAATTGACATATCTCTTTGGGCATACATAGAATTATTATACATGTTTTGTTTCTCCAAGATTAAGTTACGGTATAATATATGCTTAAATAAATATATTTGTGTTATTTTTATGATTGAAAATCAAATCGAATTATTAACTTTCATATTAAATATATCAAACCATGGACTTCCAGCATTTCTACATCCCCTATTCTGAATATTACTTTATCTCTACTTAACAAGTTCATCAACATTTGCTGAAACCAGGATGTAATATTATGCTACTGCATAACATTTTTGGTTTATTGCTGCTATCAGAATCTTTTTATCATATAGAGCTCTTATATCTTTTCTCTCTGTTAATGCACCCAATCTGAATTTCATTTTACCTACAACATTCATTGCCCAAGTATTAAATGCAGTATTCATTGTTTTTAAAGAATGATTTGAAGATCCAATACCAGATGTAGACAACAGATACACATTTTTACATAGTAAAAGAGTATTGTAACATAACCTGCCCTCTCCAACTAAGCCTTTTCAATTGGTAGCCATAGCTCACAATAACTCTCTGCAATATCCTCTTCACAAGGAGGCGCATACATTTCAATATTATAGTTTCCACCAAGCCTATAGTCCTTACAGTTTGGCAACCATTCCTTCCACATCATCGTATTGGTATCCTGTAAATTCTTCATCTTGCAAGGAAATACAGCCCATGTCCCGGCAGAAAGTGTTCTAGTCTCATAACCATCTGGAACTTCCTTCCAAGGCAAATAATTATCTGCTATCAGATAATCAAAATTCGTACCGTTAGAGTCAATACAAAGTCCAAACATCCCACAAACAATCTCACTGCCTCCATCTTTCATATGTTCTTGCCAAAACTTCGGAATCTCTTGATAAGAGTTCTCAATACTAAA
>JAQZBN010000051.1 GCA_029238935.1 Herbinix sp. | reverse complement strand
GAGCAAAGAATCACATCCTCATTCTTTGCTCCTTTGATCGTTTCTGTGAATATCTTACTCTGGCTGTTTTCCTATATAAGCCAATATACCTCCATCCACATATAGCACATGTCCATTTACAAAATTTGAAGCATCAGAAGCTAGGAATATAGCTGGTCCTGTTAAATCTTCTGTTGTTCCCCAACGTCCTGCCGGAGTTTTTGCGATGATAAAATCATTAAAAGGATTTCCTGCTACACGTAATGGTTCTGTTTGCGGAGTTGCAATATATCCAGGTCCAATACCATTACATTGAATGTTATACTGACCATATTCTGAACAGATATTTTTTGTTAACATCTTTAGACCGCCTTTTGCTGCTGCATAAGCTGATACAGTCTCACGGCCAAGTTCACTCATCATAGAACATATATTGATAATTTTACCATGTCCTTTTTTGATCATGCTCGGAATAACTGCTTTCGATACGATAAAAGGTGCATTCAAATCAACATCAATAACTTGTCTAAATTCTGCTGCTGTCATATCGCACATAGGGATACGTTTGATAATTCCTGCATTATTTACCAAAATGTCAATGACTCCCACTTCGCGTTCAATCTGAGCAACCATTTCATTGACCATCTCTTCATTTGTAACATCACAAACATAACCATGAGCTTTGATACCAATCTCGTCATATGCTGCAATCCCTTTATCTACTAACTCTTGTTTTATATCGTTAAATACAACCGTTGCACCAGCTTTCGCATATGCGCTTGCTAGAGCAAAACCGATCCCATAGGATCCGCCTGTAACTAATGCTACTTTTCCTTCTAAAGAAAACATATTCATATCCATTTTATACTGTCCTTTCTTATCTACCTTATTTAATCAATCCAAGCATATTAGGAACCATCATAGACAATGCCGGAACATATGTCACCAGTAACAATAATACAATTGTGATTGCAAAATAAGGAATCAGTGTCTTAAATACTGCTTCAATTTTTATGTTTGCCACCTTACATCCTGTAAAAAGAATAGGTCCAACTGGTGGTGTTATCGTTCCAATACAAAGGTTAAATACAATCATGATACCAAAATGTACCGGATGCATACCAAAGCTTGTACAGATTGGAAGAAATATTGGAGTAAAAATTAATACTGCAGGGGTAGGATCCATAAAGGTACCTACAATAAGTAGTATTACATTCATTAAAAGTAAAATGATAATTTTATTATCTGTTAAGCCAAGTAAGCCATTTGATATAATAGTCGGTATATGAGTAAAGCTCATAACCCAGCTCATGATAGAAGATACGCCTATCATAAAGATAACAATCGCACTCATTTTTGCACTATCTAATAAGATTTTATGCAAATCTTTCACTTTAAGAGATCTATAAATCAGACTTAAAACCAGGGAGTAAACAACAGCGATCGCAGAACCTTCGGTTGCTGTAAATACACCCTTTAAGATACCACCAATAACGATGATAATAAGTAGTAAACTAGGGATTGCTTCGATCAAAGTTCTTATAGCAACTTTTAGAGTGAGCTTTTCATTTGCTCTATAACCACGTTTCGAAGCCATGAAACCTGCTATAACCATAACACCAAGTCCCCATATAATCCCCGGAATATATCCTGCCATAAATAAAGCAGAGATTGATACACTACCTGCAACTGTAGAATACACAATTAAAGTATTACTTGGTGGAATTAACATTCCAGTAGGTGCAGATGCTATATTAACAGCTGCAACATATTCTTTTGAATATCCTTCTTTTTCCTCTAACGGTCCTAATGTACCGCCAATCGCAGCTGCTGCTGCAACACCGGAACCGCTGATTGCTCCAAAAAGCATATTAGCAACTACATTAGTCTGTGCCAATGCACCAGGCATTCTACCACTTAATACCTTTGCACAATTAACGAGTTTGATTGCAATACCACCATTGTTCATAATATTACCGGCTAGTATAAAGAACGGGATTGCCAATAACGAGAATGAATTCACACCAGAAAATATCTTTTGTGAGGAGGTAGTCATTGCATTTCCAAAAGGAAGTATAAATAACATTGCTATTGTTGATGCTGCGCCAATGCTAATACTGATTGGTAATCCCATAATTAGCATAAGTACAACGCATACCAACATAACCAAACCTATAACCATTGCTTGTTCCATAATCATAAACTTCCTTTCACGTTATTTGATTTAAGTTCGAGAAAAAGTTTTCTTTCATTATATAAAAAGTAAAATAAAATGAAGAAGGAACTAATCGGTACTGCAGAATAAATGAAACCCATTGGAATTTGTAATGCTGCATCTAACTGTACCATTTGATCCATCATTTGCTTTAATCCACCATAGATTAAAACTCCGCCGGTAAATAATACGATAATTAATTCACTAATCATCTCAATAACAATTCGAAGTTTTGTAGGTAATTTATCTCTTACTACTGCAATATTCATATGTTCGCGTAATCCAAATACATAAGCTGAACCATACATAATTAACCAAACAAACATATATTTTGAAAGCACTTCTGTATATGCATTCGGTTTATCAAAGAAATAACGTACGATAACCTGATAGGTTACTAATATAGTCATTAATGACAACAGAATAACGCAAATCCATTCGAGCAGTTTATCAAATATTTTTTTGATAGTGTCCATGAATCTAATTTCCTCTCTTCTATTGATTATGACAAATGGATTCTCAGATGATCCGCAGAGAATCCATTTGCAACTTCATGTTTATTCTGCTAAAGCTCTAATCTCATCATATAATGCTTTGGCACTTTCACTCTTGTTAATAACATCATTAATCACTGGTTGAACTGCCTCTTGGAAAGGTGTGATATCAACCTCAGTAAAGGTTGCTCCACCGGTTTTTGCTGTTTCAATCGCTGTATCTAATTGCTCATCCCAGAGTTCAAATTCACGCTCTGTATATTCTTTGCAAAGATCTTTTAAAATCTGTTGATTCTCTTCACTCATTCCTGAAAGAGTTTCTGCATTGATTACCAATAAGTCCGGTATCATAAGATGTCTTGTGTATGAGAAATATGGAGCTACTTCATAGTGTTTTAAATCTGCATAGGTGATTTCATTATTCTCTCCACCATTGATAATACCTTGTTGTATTGCTGTATAAACTTCACCTTGTGCCATTGGAGTCGCAACGCCACCCATAGCATTTAACATAGCGATTGAAGTAGGTGCTTCCATAACTCTGATTTTATATCCTGCTAAATCTGCGGGAGTTGTAATTGGCTTGTCCGTATAAACGCAACGAGAACCTGCTGTAAATGCTGCTAATACATTAAATTTGTTTGCTGTAGTACTTGCAAAGATATCATCTAAGATGCCACTGGTAAAAACTTTTTTCTGATGCTCTGTACTATCATAAGCATATGGTAATCCAAGAACTGCGAAATCACTGTTAACATTTTCTACGATTGAGTTAGCTACCATTGCCATTTGGATGGTTCCATTTTGTACTAATTCAAATGCATCTTTCTGTGATCCTAATAATTCATTCGGGCTGATTTCAATTTCATAAGCTCCATTTGTAGCTTCATAAAGTGCATCACTCATTTCAGAAAGCGCTTTGTATTGGGGATGATTTTCGGATTGATTAAACGCTAATTTCAGAGTTGTAGTTTTTACTGTATTACTACTCTGTCCATTATCTCCGGATTCTGATTTACCAGAACATCCAACCAAGGATAACATCATGGTACCTGCTAATACTGCTGCTAAAAATCTTTTTTTCATAATTTTTCCCTCTTCTCTTTTAATATGTGATTTATTATTTTTAATAAGTAAGAATTCATTATTTAAGTTCTGTTTTGACTATATTATCCATATCATCAAATGCTTGATTTTCTCCACCCATTGCCCAGATGAATGTATAATTTGAGGTTCCTGCACCGCAATGGATACTCCAGGAAGGACTAATCACTGCTTCTTCATTTTTCATTACGATATGCCTTGTCTCTTGTGGTTCACCCATCATATGAAATACTACATTATCTTCAGGTACTTCAAAGTACATGTATATTTCCATACGACGCTCATGTGTATGACATGGCATACTATTCCAAACACTTCCATCCTCTAATACCGTCATCCCCATGGATAGCTGACATGTTTCTAATACATCTGGATGAATAAATTGATTTATTGTGCGTTTGTTTGAAGTTTTAGCTTCTCCTAATGGTCTTTTTGCCGCATCCTCAATTGATATGAAGGTAGTCTTACATACCTTGTGTGCCGGTGCACTGACCATGTAAAACTTTGCTGGATTATTAGCATCTGCACTAGTAAATAACACTTCTTTCGTTTCTTTGGTTATATATAGACAATCTTTGTATCCCATTTCAAATACAACATCATCTGCCTTTATACTTCCTTTTCCTCCGATATTAAAAATGCCAACTTCACGACGCTCCAGAAAATAATGAGTCCCAAAGTTTTTCCAACAATCCATTCCTTTTTCGATTGAAACAGTTTCTGTTGTTGGCATACATCCAAGGGTAACCATGCGGTCAATGTGTGAATAAACTGACTTTACTTCATTTGGTTCATATAAGTTTTGTACTAAGAACTCAGACCGAAGTTCTTCGGTTGTGTATCTTTTTACATCTTTTTGATTTGCTGAATATCGAATATCCATCTGTCCTCCTCAAAATCAATCCACAATTTTCTTTTTGTGTACATTCTGTCTTGTTGTATTCTTTATCATTAGTTTGTATACAAGTTGATTTGATGTATACATCCTATCATATCGATATAAATTGTGCAATATGTTAATTTCACCAAATGTACTGCCGAAATTTTAGTTAATATTTTAGATGGATTTGATTGGTAAATTGTGTATTGCATATAAATAAAGGTCAACAAGTCGCAGGTTTTATTGCGATTGTTGACCTTTATTGTTTACTATTTCATCAAATTATATCATTGATAATTATTATTTTTACATTATTTTACTCTTCTTTAAATTAAACTTAACGTCCCAATATCTTTTGAATTGCTTCTTTTGCTTTTATGATGTCTGCTGCTAGTTGTTTTACTCTATCATCTGACATTCGGACGGCCGGTGCGGATATACTGAATGCATTATTGGGGAGCCCCTGTAGATCGCGAACACAGACAGCGATACAACGTACTCCCAGTTCATTCTCCTCATTATCCAGTGCATACCCATTTCTTCGAATTTCACTTACTTCCTTCATCAATTCTATCAATGTAGTGATCGTATACTCTGTTTTCTTCTCGATCATACTGTTATTCCAGATGTATTCAATTTCCTCATCCTTCATCTCCGCTAAGATAGCTTTTCCCACTGCTGAGCAATACATGGGCCTTGTCAAACCAACTTGTGAAGCCATACGAATTGCACTTTCATGAGGATTTAAAGGTGCAACTTTATCCAAATAAAATACTTCCGTTCCCCTTCTTTGTACAAAATGTACCGTCTCTCTACAGTCATTTGCCAGTTGGGCAATCAGTGGATGTACGATTAATACAATATCTGATCTAGATATCACTTTCTCTGATAATTCAACTATCTTGAAAGTAAGACTATATTTACCCAATTCATCCTGCTTCACATAACCCATATAAGTCAGTGATACGAGCAGTCTATGAACTGTGCTCTTATGCAATTCTAATCGAGTACTCAAATCCATTATTCCTATAGGACCAGTCTCTGCTAAAGTTTCTAGCACTTTGAAAATCCGTTCTGCGGATTGTACCGGATTTTTAGTCTCATTTATACTACCCGCTGCCATAGATACCTCCATACTTTCGTTCAATATATTTCATTATTACCATGATACTAAAGCTTTGTAACATGACTAGTGTAGCAGTTCAAATATAAAATAGCAAGAATAACGATATACTAATTTTGATCGGTGTAAACTGTTGTTTAAAATAAAACAGTAGTCAAAACTTAATAAAAACGAAAAACATTTCCAGTGAAGTGAAAGCGCTTGACAATCATATTTACTAACTGTATACTTTTTATTATCTGAATTATGAAACTTAGTTTCACAATATGAAACTCAATGGAGGTTAAAATGAATCAATTATTAGAGAAACTTTCTCAATTAGGAATAGTTCCAGTTATTGCTTTAAACAAATCAGAGGATGCTGCCCCCTTAGCCAAGGCTTTATGTAATGGCGGTCTTCCCTGTGCTGAAGTAACTTTCAGAACAGATGCTGCTGCGGATGCGATCCAAATTATGACGAAGGAATTCCCAGAGATGTTAGTTGGTGCCGGTACTGTTCTTACAACGGAACAAGTTGATGCTGCTATGAATACCGGTGCAAAGTTCATCGTTAGCCCTGGATTTAATCCAAGAATAGTAAAATACTGTGTTGATAAAGGGATTCTAATTATACCCGGATGTACCAGTCCTAGTGATATTGAACAAGCCATTGAGTATGGACTGGAAGCTGTAAAGTTTTTCCCAGCAGAGGCCAGCGGTGGTCTTGAGATGATAAAAGCCATGTCTGCACCTTATACTAAGATGAAGTTTATGCCTACTGGAGGTATAAATGCAAAGAATTTGAATTCCTATCTGGACTTTAACCGAATCATTGCATGTGGTGGAAGCTGGATGGTAAGCCAAGATCTAATTGCTAAGGGGGATTTTGATCGAATTACTGAACTAACAACAGATGCCGTATCTTCTATGTTAGGCTTTGAAGTAGCACATGTCGGCTTAAACTTAAACACAGAGTCAGAAGCAGATGATCTAGCTAATACGTTCGAAAAAATGTTAGGTTTCAAGAAAAAGATAGGTGCTGGCTCCATATTTGCAGGAACCGGGCTTGAACTCTTGAAATCACCATATCTTGGTGCTAACGGTCATATTGCCATCAAAACAAACTATATCAATCGAGCTATATTCCATATGAACCTCCGTGGTTTTGATTTCGATATGAGTACCGCTAAATGCGATGAGAATGGTAATTTAAAAACAATATATTTACAAAATGAGTACGGCGGATTTGCACTGCACTTAATTCAAAAATAGTTTATTATAAATTGGAGGAATGGCTATGTCTAAAAAAGTAATTACATTTGGTGAACTCATGCTGCGACTTGCTCCGGAGGGTTATTACCGATTTGTACAAGCAGAACAATATGGAGCAACTTATGGTGGTGGTGAAGCAAATGTTGCCGTTGCTTTGGCCAATTTCGGCATCGATGCAAGCTTTGTTACCAAATTACCGAAGCACGAGATCGGTCAGGCTGGGATTAACTCCTTACGCCGGTTTGGGGTAGATACGACTTATATCACCCGCGGTGGTGACCGTATTGGTATTTATTTTCTAGAAAAGGGTGCTAGCCAAAGGCCTTCTAAAGTTATTTATGACAGAGCTGGATCTTCTATCGCAACAGCTTCTAGTTCGGACTTCAACTGGGATCAGATATTTGATGGTGTTGATTGGTTCCACTTTACAGGTATCACTCCTGCACTGGGTGATAATGTAGCTGCTATTTGTTTGGAGGCATGTAAAGTTGCAAAAGAAAAACATATTACCATCAGCTGCGACCTAAACTATAGAAATAAGTTATGGTCAAAAGAGAAAGCCGGCCAAGTTATGGCTGAACTGTGTCAATACGTTGATGTATGTATCGCTAACGAAGAGGATGCAAGTGATGTATTTGGTATCAAAGCTTCTGATACTGATGTAAAAACCGGCAAGGTAAATCATGAAGGATATAAAGATGTTGCGAAGCAATTAGTAGAGCGCTTTGGTTTTCAAAAGGTAGCCATAACTTTAAGAGAATCACTTTCTGCGAATGACAACAACTGGGCTGGTATGTTATACGATGGTTCTGATTTTTATTTTAGTAAAAAATATACGATGCATATTGTAGACCGTGTAGGCGGTGGGGATTCCTTTGGCGCTGGATTAATCTATGGTTGTTTAAATGATTTTGACAACCAAAAAACAATCGAATTTGCTGTTGCAGCAAGTTGTTTGAAGCATAGCATTGAAGGTGATTTTAATCAGGTTTCTGTTGATGAAGTCACTAAACTTGCAGGCGGAGACGCCTCTGGACGCGTGGTAAGATAATTGTTGCAAATTAATATGCTTTCATTTTGAAGCTACGATCAAAAGATCTTCTCTATATGGGAGGATCTTTTATTTATTTTGCTTATTCTGATCTAATCGCTTACCTCATGGATACAATTGCCTTGATAATATAGACTAATGGATATATAATATAAAAGTCCTATATCTTATAACATTTCGGATAAATGTTATAAGATTATAATTGCAAATACTTAAAAAATCGGCAGCTTATGTATGTGAAAGGGGTCTGTTCATGATTGAAGAATTAGAAATCATTAATAAATTAGCGCAAAAATTCGATGATGAAGAATCGCTACGAATTTTTGATGCTAGGGTCATGATGTATTTAAAAAACGATCATAATTATTTGTTAGATAATTTAATCTCTGAAGCAAAGTATTACAGTTGTGGTTTGCTAAATCAATATTTAAAAAAACTTCATAGCTTTACTAATGTCACGAACCAAAAGGTATATATATATGGCGCATCTAATACCGGTAGACGTAATTATAAAAGAATCAAAATGAATGAGCTTTGCACAGTAATTGGTTATATCGATAATAAGATGAAAGAAGACATTGTTGATGGAATACCTGTATTAAAATTACAGGATTTAATTCGGAATTATGATAACGAATTAATCATTATATCGATCAACAATCCAAAAACCGTTGCAAATGTTTTTGGTGATTTATTACACAATGGAATACCAAGAGAATATATTTATTGGGAACCAAGAACATTTTCTGAGCTATATGGTATGTATGGTTCTCAATATTTTGATTTTGATAAATTTATGCCGGCAGAAAATGAAATATTTATCGATGCTGGATGTTTAGATATGAATTCCTCTATGGATTTTATTAAGTGGACAAATGGTAAGTATGAAAAAATCTATGCATTCGAACCTGATGATTATAATTTTAAGGTCTGCGAAAATATAGTAAGAGAAAAAAATCTGAATGATGTTGAATTATTACATGCTGGGACCTGGAGTGAAAATGCGACGTTACGATTTAATCATAATAATATATTAGGCGGCAGTAAAATCGATGAAAAGGGTGAAGAAATCATTAATGTTGTTAGCATCGATGAAACTCTGCAAGGAAAACCTGCTACCTTTATTAAGATGGATATCGAAGGTGCGGAGTTACAAGCCTTGATTGGAGCAAAAAAAACGATTCAAACGTATAAACCTAAATTAGCGATCTCTATTTATCATAAACCCAGTGATATTCTTGAATTACCGAAGTACATTTTAGAGTTAGTACCTGAATATAAGATTTCATTAAGACACTATTCTACCATAGGGGAAGAAACTATTTTATACGCTTATATTTAACTTTTTTTGCTTAAATAATTGCATAAATAGTTCGGATATGATTAGAACAATGATTTTATATCTTTAAAGGAAGTTACAATACGAAAACAACGAGCATAACAGGAGTATCTCAAAGTTTATGGAAGCCTTCGAACTGATGTAAAATAAAATTGCACAGTTTGGAGGTTTTATTTTACATCTAAGAGAAGAAGGGAGTAGTCTCCCGAAGGGTTGACTCGTGATAAAGTCATGAGGCTATAAAAATAGTGGCATAAAATATTATGCCACTACGTAGTTCATTCATCCGAGTTACTCGCTAAATACCTTTAAAATCTCATCCTGTAAATCACCCAGTTTATATAAAATATCTGTGTGAGCTATATTAAAATCATTCTCTGCAAACCGTTCTGCATCGAAATCAAACCCACCCTGGAGTTTGTCCAGCTCGTTGTTAAGATCAACAGCCTTTTCATATAAAGGCTTGAGTTTTATAGCAAGCTCATAATCTGGACACAGGTCAATTACACGATTGAAAAATTCTCTCGCCCTACCTGCATTCGTGTATAAAATGACAGCTGGGGCAAAATGCATATTCCACTTGTCATTTACCGCTAAAATTTCCTTTGAACGGATATTGTCCGCCCATTCATAAAATGCTCTCTTTCCAAATGAATATCCGTTTTTTCCCGGTAGAGTAAGGTATACCGGAAGCGTATTAATAATGCCGTGGTAAACGCTTTGAAGAGTAGGTGCTGTCATTTTGTTTCCCACTACCAGTAATCCTTTTGAAGAAGATAGTGCGTTGTGCACCTTAGTGTAACCGTTTTCCTCCACCATAGCTTCCTCAAGCCACACATTGGCAAAAAGGTTATCGTCTTCATATCCGCCAATTATGGAGGCGAAGGGAACCTCTACGGTTTTGTTAACAATCGGTGTAGTTCCATTCCATACCTTTTCGCCATCCTCCTTCGTCACTGGGATATTGCCAACACCAATTGATATAAGAGGTGCGTTACGCAATATAGATTTCTTGATTATATCCATGATTTCATTCGAGTGGCTATTTAATTCATCCCTGGTAAAAAAGATACTCTCGTATCCACACAACTGAAAAGCATGTAATGCCACCTCCGGAGCGAAGCAGTTGTCCATCAGGCAATCACTCTCTCCGCCTTTTCGATACATCTGGGTAAACATATCCCCGCATATTGCCATCATAAGATCATAATTGTAGATGCTTGGGTCTTCCCCGAGCGCTTCTAAAACACCTCGCATACAGCCGTCAAACATAAAGTTCTCACCTTTGTCTGCATAATATAGGCGATGGATATTTTCGATTTTACCTCTAGTAGGCGGCGTTCCACTTCCTTGAGGTAATATCGCAAGCTTTTCTGAAAAAGTTTGTTTGCCGTAGTGATCTAACAGATGAAATATCTCTGGCTTGTCCTTTGGTGAATAACTTTCTGAACTTTGTATGCTTTTTTGATTCGCTTGACTCATCGTTTTCACTCTCCTACTTTTTGCATCTATTGTATAACGGTTCATGACGTATGTGTTATCCGTTTTTGTCATCTTTTAAGCGTTTGTATAATCTCACTCGAATATTGTCTACATCATATTTACAATTCAGAGTTTCATAAATCGCAAAAGTAGGCTTAGTTTCATGAGCAATACTATAGTTTGTCAACCATAAATCCAATTTTGCCTTGCCAACACGTATGTCACCTAGGCAGTCGTCAGCTAATGTCGCGTAATTACCGCTCGGAATTTTCAATATCTCAAGATGATTACCGCCCGGCAACTTGAAGGCACCGCTACATTCTATTCCACATTCACAAATATCATCGTAGGTACACACATAATAATGCTGTGCATTGACGACCAGCAAAGGATAATGGTTTTGTAAATATGATATCACCCTTTCCGAAGCTTTCCGTTCAGCATTATTTCCTTTTTCTCTTGCGATTACAAAAGTCATTTCAGATACCTGTGAAATGGAAATATGCTGAGTTGTTTTCTGCTTCTTTACCGGAAGATAAAGTTTCAATTTGTGTGGTTTCCCATTCTTAAACAAATATTCCTCGAAATACCCGTCATCCGATTGCTCAAACATACTGGCAGATATCCAAATATTGTAAAGATAATTCCAGGCCTCGTTGATATCGTGAGTGTTATAATCTACCACACAGGTAGCATATGTACCAGATTTGCACGAGCAGTTATTACATACGTTATCTTTTTCCGTTATAACCTCATAGCAAAACTGATTACCATTTTGTTTTCCATTTCTGCCGAAAACTCGGTAGTTTATTTCGCCCAGTGCAGCAATAGCTTTATCTTCTATACCGATCAAACGGGTGTCATAAAATCTTTTTGTTGTACATTCTGGTATATCTTCATTACCAACCTTAACAGCAATGCTGATTTCATTCATCGAAAATGGATAGAAATAGAAATAAGTATCATTTTGTTTGTATTCCAACGGAGTCATTCCAACGATACTTTTGAATAATTTATGAAAAGCCTGTTGTGTTTGAGAACCACTTTCCTCTGCTATGATAGATAGTGGGAGATCAGAACGTTTTAGTTTTTCGCATGCATTGGATATGCGTCTTTTACGGATATACTCCTTGATGGAATGGCCTATACATACATAAAAATCTCGATATAACTGGCTCATCGAAACAAAATGTTTTTTTGCTATCATCTCAGGATTAATTTCAGTTGATAAGTTGCTTTCTATAAAGTCAATAACAGTATAGATATATGCATTTTTCTGTATCATATCATTATTCAACCAGTCCTTATAATTTTCCCTTACAGTAGCTTTATGCTTCCCTTTATTACATAACTACAAATAAGTTGGCATCTTTCTTGAATTATAATACAAACCAATGACATTTTCTACCACCTTATATCTAAGCTCCCACTTCTTCAAGGCTATAACAGCAATAAAAATTAACCCGAATAATGCCGTCTGAACGAATTACCAAACAGTATATCTCAATAACCATCCTAAACTTCTGAAGCAGTTATTAATGTGCTCCTTTTTATACCTATCATAATTGGACATTCTGGTTTTTTGTATTACATCTAATAACTATTTTTGATCTATCATATAGTATTCATCAAGAAGAGGATTAAATTTAAACAAACTTTGCTCCTTACATAGTAACAGAAGGGGATTGCCGTCTTTCCTTCTGCCGAAGTATTCACTTTTTAAAATGGGTAGCAATATAACAATCATCAATTTATGCTACCGTATTTGTGTTGGTTTTCTATAAAATAAATGAACAGAAAGCTAAATGAAAAAAGATAAAAAAGTGATATTTCATAATACTTCTCATAATTTACTTATTTAGTATCTCTTTCTTATGTTAACTTCTACTTCCTCTGTTCCCAAAAAACTTACATAGCAATAACCCTGTTTGCCCTGTAGAATAGGCAGTACGTAATAGTTACTGAATTATTCACCACATTGAAGGAGGTTTCTATGAAATTATTTAAGAATATAATCGTTGTCACTCTTTGTGTCTTATTACTAATTCCTGCAACTACTGCAAGTGCTGCTGATTATACTGTAACTTCAAACGACACTCTCTATTCCCTCAGTCTCTTATTCAATACCAGTGTGAAAGCCTTACGGTATTCCAACAATTTTGATGAAAACAGTCTTTCACCAGGAGATGAAATCTATGTTCCTGCTCATGTGTATAAAGTGAAAAGCGGTGATTCTTTGTATACAATCGCTACGAAGTACGAGATACCCGTAGCAAGTTTAAAAAAAGCGAATGGAAAAACAAGTAATTCCATCGTACCCGGTGAAAAATTAATGATACCCGGCGTGAAACCCTATAAAAGCTCAGATAATGTAATACCATATACCAGCGGTGAGGTAGGATTATTAGCTAAACTTATCGAAGCCGAAGCTGCCGGAGAAACAATGCAAGCGAAAATTGCAGTTGGAGCTGTTGTCGTTAACCGTGTACAAAGTGGGGATTGGGCCCCTACCATCACTGGAGTTATTAATCAGAAATTCGGCGAGTATTATCAGTTTACACCAGTGAAAATCGGAACAATTGATAATACACCGTCCGATGCATCCAAAAGAGCAGCATGGATTGCTATGTTTGGTAGTGATCCAAGTAACGGTGCTATCTTCTATTTTGATCAAACTTCAAAGAATCAATGGCTATGGTCTAAGGAACAGACCGCTCAGTTAGACCATATGGTGTTTGTGAAATAAGGAAACTAATAGAATAGAGTTATCATCGTACCACGTAGTAAGGTATAGTATAATGGCGCTCCTTTCATGGAGCGCCTTCTTTTATATATTATGTTATTGGTCTTCATAATAAGTATAGTTTTCAACTATGTACAATACAGGAACTTTAGGATTTGAGATATCACTTCAAATTGGACAAGTTGTACCTTCTATAGTAGTTGTAAGTAAAGTATCTTTCCCATACCATTACGCTAAGATATTAAATTCTTTCATATCTTCATATGTATATTGAATCATTTTGTCTGTAAAATTATCATCCCAATATTTCATTTTGTTGGTTAACTTCTTGAGTTCAACTGCTTCGTTCAGATGATTCATCATCTCTAGGAGTTCACTCTCACTCATGTTTTCCAACATTAATTTAACAGATGTTATATTTTCTGCAATGTTATCTAACGAGTCAGCTGGAGTATCAAAAGTGGTATGATACTCTATATAATTGCGCTTTTCATTACCAGTTTCAATGCTCTTCTCTACATACACACCATTCATTAAGGTATTCGACTCCGTCTCCCGTACCTGATCAACCTTTGATTCAACGATACTCTTGGCAAGCTTCTTGCACCCTTCCGGGTCTTTCATCCAAAGATATTGTAAGTCATCCATAATAATCGACTTCCCGGAATGATATCGATCATATATCATTTTTACTCTTTTATCCGTTTGGTTATTTGTCTGATCGTTAATTTTTTTGGTAAATTGGTTTATTTCGCTTTTCTCTCTAGTACTCATATTCACGCCCTCCTAGCTAGTACATTGTAAATCCTTTTACAATATGAATTCTGATTATTAGATGCCTTTTATTTTGTGTATATTTTATATATCGGCTCATTTATCAGATTATTTAATATATGTTATATAATTTTTCTGATATTTCAAAATATTACTTCTAATTATCGTATATCTCATAAATAATTAAAGTAGATCGATTTCAATCACCCTTCCAAGCAAGCTCAAACGAATAAAATTATTTAATTATACTGGGTAAAAGCTATGCATACATTCTATTATTCAAACGAAACAGGGTGATAATATGATAAAACAGGCTAATAATTTGGTATTTGAGGGAGGTGGTATATTAGGCATTTCCTATTTGGGTGCACTTGATTTTCTGATGCAGAATGGGTGGCTGCGAAATATTAAGCGGGTTGCCGGAACCTCTGCAGGGGCAATCACTGCATGTGTTACAAGCTTTCAGCTTCCTTTTACAGAGATGAAATCAATTGCTGACTCTCTGGATTACAGTAAGCTGCCTTCAAAGAGTGCAATCGATAACCTTGACTTCATACCGGAGGATGTAAAGAAAACCATAAATGATCTATTTGGAGATATTAACTGCATATTCCGATTGCTGAAACAATATGGCTGGTTTTCCACCGAATTTTTTTATTTATGGATGAAAGATGTTATTGCTGATCAGTTTGATCCTACGAAGAAACAACCGCCTTATACCTTCTCTGATTTTAAAGATGCATCATTACATAAGAATAATCGTCCCTTTTATGATTTATATATTGTCGGAACAAATCTCTCTATGAAAAACTCCAGTGCATTTTCCTTTGAGACTACACCAAGGATGGAGGTTGCGGAGGCAGTAAGGATATCCATGTCTATCCCCCTTTTCTTTGAGGCAGTGATCACGGACGATAGTGAGATATCCGGTAATTCAATGTCAAATGTATTCTGTGATGGAGGTGCAATGAAGAATTATCCTCTGAATCTGTTTGACTCTCCAAGATATAATCCCTATCTATTTTACGGTGTAAATATGGATACCCTCGGAGTACGATTTAGGAATACTATGAAATACGCACCGATTGATAATCTACTGGCGTATATTGAAAGCCTTCAGCATTTATCTTCCTATATTCAACATGAAATATATGAGAGCAACCCTCTCAATAAAGAACGATCCATTGTTATCGATACCTACGATGTTTCTCCGCTTGATTTTAATATCAATGTAAATGATGATACCTATCGATTTTTATATCATCAGGGATATACTGCTGCAAAAGCTTATTTTAATGGATCAAATAAAGTAGGATAAAAAGTAACCATGTGGTATGATATCGTAATACCATGAACAAATTTTACTGTTCTGCTTTTGTATAACGATTGATCAATAAAAATACTCCATGCTTTCTCTAACAAATAAGAAAGCATGGAGTTTCAATGATTACTCCTATTTATTCGCAAAAACTAAACGGTGGCCATGGTCCTGATAATTCAATAATGAAACCGGAACTCTCATAATCCCCTTTTAGTTCCTCTATTCTTTCAGATATTTGTAACTCTTTCTCGTTATCCACTAAATATGCACAATTTAATATCATCTGCGTTGATATACCGGTTATTTCCTTGGCCAGCAGCTTGTTTGTTTTCACTTCTACAGCCAGACTATTGATTTTTTCTGCTACTTGATTCGCTACACCGCAAATTCTATTCTGTATTTTATCATCCAATTCTCCATCAAACTTCTTTTTTAAGAAAAATGCTGCCCCTTTTGGTTTACCGATGATACTCTGTTCAAATTTTTTTATCTCTTCAGCCATTACTTTATCTTTATACTGTTTGTCATCGCAATAAATTTTTAAACTTAGTTCTTCCCTGTTATCTATCTTATCGAAATTATGTAGAAATTTTTCGTAATTCTCTGTTATTACACCTTTCACTCTTTCATCGGAGGTAAAAATGGTCAAAAACTTCATAGGGATAATACTGCATAAGGAATTTATCTTTAATATCACCTCCATGAAAATGACAGCCTTTTCCTTTAACCATTCAATATCTTCTGCTTTATCCTTCATTGCATCTTCACCGTATTCTTCCAGGGATACATCACTTACGATAGCGTATAATCCGGATTGTTCCATGCTGTATAAGTGATTGGCTTTATCCATTCCAATGATCTCGCAGATTTTATCGTCTAACTTATTTGTAATGCAATATAATAATATCCCTTTCTGATCCAAGCTATTTTCCTCACATTCTACTATTTTCTTCTAATTTACTTAGCCGTTCCATCAGTAGTTTATTCTGTTCTTGTAGTAATCTTGTTTGAAGCTCTTCTTCTTTCTGCAGTGCTTCCTTCTGTTCTTTCTCAGCCTTCGCTTTACTTGATAGATTAGGATCTGATTCCCACCAGTCAATTCCCATTTCCTTTGCCTTATCAATCGAAGCTACCACTAATCTTATCTTAATTGTAAGCAGTTCTACATCAGCTAATGCTATACTGATATCGCCAGCAATAACGACTCCTTTATCCAATATCTTTTCTAGAATTTCACCCAGGGTTGAACCTGATGTGGATTGGTTTAATGAACTTGATGCCATAGTATACCTCCCATTTCGATTACTTACACAGCATAGAATCTGCTGCCGTCTTATAAATCACTCATTCCTTACATTAAATCTCCCAATGGTCCTAAATTTAAGTTTAAATCTTCTTCTGTTAAATTAAATGCTTCACAGAGCTCCACCATTTTTAGCTCGAGATTCATAAATGCTTCTCCAAGCTTCTCAATTTCAGCATCGGTGACTGTTCCATTTTCAATTCTTCTCATAGCCTGATTTTCCATTAACCTCCTTAAGAGCTCGATTAATGTTAACACAAGCTTAGCCAAACCCTGCTGTACTCCCTCCGGATCAGCATTGATTCTATTTTTAAAGCTATCATTCAACGAACTGATATCCTCTGAAAAGTCCGTATTGTCGATAGAATCTATATCCCTACTATCACTCATTCTCTTCACCTTCTTGCACTATACTTACAAAATGATAAGCCGGCCATGGACCGCTATAAAATATTTTATAGGTTGGGTTCTTTATTATCATATCTGCTACAATGCGATCAAACTCTTCCTTTTTTTCTTTCTTAATTAAATAGGAAGCATTAAAAATTAGATTGTTTTTCAGTGGTTCCTTATAGCAATTATCTACTGCTGTGGCAGCTAGTAATTTATGCTGCTCTTCAATAACCGATAGAATTTCATCTACTTTTAATTGTCTATTACAAAATCTCTCATATCGTTTCATCATATATTCTTTTGGCGAATTTAATAGTTCCTTATCCTTTTTATCCTCATTTTCAAAGTTTAATTTATAAAAAACCTTAATTCCAAGCTCAATTTTACCAGTGATATGCTCTAGGTTCCTCAGCAACTGATCATAATACCTTTGAAGCATCTCTATTACACTGCGTTCGGACTTAAAAATTGTGGTAAAATTCATGGGAAGTACATCAGAATCCTTCATTAACTGTGTGATTACCTTCTCATGGCATTGGAGGTTGTCATAGGTAGCATCGATATGAGTGCAGGAAGTCTTGCTTACAAAGGCTGCAAGATCCTTGTATACTACCCGATAGATAAGTTGATCCTGATGACCTTTGATTGCAAGAACCTTATCCGCTGAAAGAAATGCAATACAATACACATATAAGTTATTATCGTCCATCCTTATCACTCTTTCTATCCCCTCTGATGGTATCGATTGATCCGATCACTAACCTCAAGCCTACGTAAATCAGATCAATATCCGCTATGGATAACATTAAATCGCCATGGATTACAATCCCCTTATCTAAAAGCCTATCAAGGAGATCCAGAAGTGTCATTTCTTTTTGTTCTTCCGATTGATTACTCATCAGAACCCCTTTCTCCGCCTCAAGTGAAAGTAAATGTTATCCTTAAAGCGGAATTAGCTTTTAAATTCCATTTTCTTTTTTATAGTTACGTACAACCTTTAATTCCTCCAATATCTCCGCTTCTTTTATTTCATATTCTTCTTCTGTAATTTTGCCTTGCTCAACTTCTGTATATAGATTTTCTAACGCTTCCATATATTTTGATTCATCCAGCCATTCCTTTAAGCCTTCTTCGTAGATCAACTCAAATACATTAAATACCGATTTTATTAAACCCATAACATCACTTTCCCTTTCAGTATTATGTAAGCGTATTTTTGGATATCATAACGGAATAGATGGAATTTTGGAAATTCTCCTTCACCTTACTGTATTCCGGTATAAAACCAAGGGTTATCTGTTTCGAGAATAAGGTATCTTTTTTTGATGCTGTAATGGTGATGATATTTTTATCCAGATTTAGCTCAATATCATCCTTCTCAACACCAGGTAACTCAACTACGATTGTTACATTATCTTCCTCATCAAATAGATCCGTGACTGGGGTAATTGTTTTCATCTTATTCTCATCTTTCTTTTGCTTATCACTAAATTGAAACTCATGGAAATGATCAAGCTTGTCAGTACCAAGTTTTACATTAATTCCATACTTTCCAATATTCTTATTTTGATTTGATTTTATATCCCCTTTTAATAGCACTTCATCTTTATTATTTTCTGCCATATCAGCAACAACGTGAATCAATTTATCCAAACCTGTAAATAAAGAAAAAAAGTTACCATTATCATCGTCAATATTTTTCATTATAATAATCATTCCTTTCTTCACAGCCTGCAGACTTTACATCGCCGGTAAAATATCTTTCTTTTTTAATAAATTAATTTCTTATGTGATCTTCACGTCTACATAAAACTACATTATTTTA
Organism: Herbinix sp.; assembly: GCA_029238935.1. GTDB lineage: Bacteria > Bacillota > Clostridia > Lachnospirales > Lachnospiraceae > Mobilitalea. Next base: position 34,077 of record JAQZBN010000051.1, on the reverse strand, counting down.
TTTATTTCTTATTAAGGCCTACTATCTTATTATATTCTCAATACACTTGATTGTGTTACAGCAAGACAAGCAGAAAGCTTCATTAAAATAGAAAGACCTGCACATATTTCCGCTCTCCATAATAAGATATATTACATGAATATTATTATTTCGATTCGTTTCGATAAATAACATCATGGTAACCCGTCATCAGCTCGATTTATGGAATGTAAAATATGATACCATTTTTATTATTTGTTTTACCCTTATTCGTTTTACGCGGAGGAAATATGAATCAATCAAACCACTCAAAAAAAGTAGATTATAATTGCTTTAAAAATGTGAAGCGGCCTATGCTCCCGCCACATACAGAAAATTCACAAACTTCACCTCAAATGTTAGCTCATAATCAAATGTCTAACCCAAAGTACTCGCAAGCGACCAATATGCCACAGCGTAGAGAAAAGCATGAGGAAACACCATTGGCACCTCATTTTGAAAAGACGATAACTGAGATTGGAGGAAGTATTCCCCATAGGTTAACTACCGGGACAGCATCCCCTGTATCACAAATACCAGGGAAAGTGTATACTCCGGCTCATGAGAAGACACCAATGACTGAGACAACTCCTACTACCAGGAAGACTCCGTCGACTGGTCATATACCTACAATGACTCCAATGAATAGGAATGCATCACTGCATACAAAGTATCCGACGACTTTTATATCACCAATAGATACAAAGTCTTCCGTAGCTAAAATAAATCCTGTTCATGAGGAAAAGAAAATACCCGAAAAAAGCTCAGCAACTGTTAAGCAACCAGTAACAACGAATCGTCCACTCACAGAGAATAATAAGGTACATGAGAATTTGGGTATTGTCCTGAATAATCCTGTTCCTGGAAAAGTTCCAATATATCCTACTATACCGGTAGATAATAAACCTCAAACAATGGGGAAACCTGCGACTGATAAATATCAAACCACGAAAAAAATGCCTGATCATGAAAACACTCAATCCACTCAGAGATCTGTTGTGTATGATAAGAATCAAACCATACAAAAATCTCCTGTAAAACCACCCTATGTTCCAGCATCGATCAAAGATGATATCTGGGATGGTGTATGCAATGATCAATGGTGGATAAAATACGATGAATACTTAAAAAAATATTTAAAATAAAAATGCTTGTGGAAATGCATTTGGAAAATGATTTTGAATTACGATTCATCTAACTAATTTACAGACGAAAAAGGCTGCAGTCAATTTTCACCTTCTCTTAAGGATATAAATTGTGTTGCAGCCAATTATTTAATCTATCTATCATTCCTCATTATCATCGTTTAAATTGATGCGCAGGTCTACAAAGTTATAGGGAGGCCATGGGCCAATATAACTAAACTTTAATTTATTCTGAAATAATTCACTTAACCGTTCAACCTCTTTATCAAAAATGTCACTTTCAACGTTGTTAACCAAAAAGGATGCATTAAATACGGTTTTTATTGGTACGCTCTCCTTACGCTTGCTCCTTACTGCCAGCTTACTAAGGGGGTCATAAATCTCTTTCGTATATTTCTCAATTTTTTCTTCCATAGCTGCTTGAACTAATTTACCTAGTTCAATTTTATCAAGTAATACCTCTTCTTCGTCCTTACCTGAGACCTTTCCCTTAAGTCTCCTGATCTCATCATCTTCAATATCTTCATTAAAGTAACTATCTTCCCAGATTACCTTAAGACCTACCTCCGCTTTATTCGTAAGGAACTCTATTTGTTCCAGGAACTGATCGTAATTACTTTCAATTATATTTTCAATCGCCTTTTTATTATTAGCTACTGTACCAAAGGCCACCGGAACCACAGTATATTTTTCCATGACCTTTGTGATGATACGCTGATGGTTAAGAACATTCTTACGTGTTGGATCAAATTCATAAATATCTGTATTGCTGACAACAGCAGATATCTCTTTTACTGGTATAGTATATACCGGTGAGATTACATTGGTAAACGTAGAACTGCCAAAATTACTCAGATCTTTCTCTTTGATAAAGCAGTATATGTATTTCCCTTGTGCAGACATCTAATCACCCATTTCTACTACTTTTTGAAAATTACGGTAGTGTATCTTTTTATCTTTTTTATCATCAGTCTTCCTTTGCATATTTTGAATATTTTGCATGTCATTGATATATTCGGATAAGGCATCCAGAGAAGCTCTCTGACATATCTCCATGATATCAGCTCCGGTATACCCTTGCGTTATCTCAGCCAAGCTGTTCAACTCTACATCCTCAGCTAAGGGCTTACCTTTCAAGTATATTTTAAAAATCTCTAATCTTCCGGCTAGATCAGGAGCTTTAAACTCCAAAAGCAGATCAAACCTACCCGGTCTTAGGAGGGCAGGATCTACAATATCAAGGCGGTTTGTCGCACCGATCACTGTGACGCCGTGCAATTCTTCAATGCCGTCCATTTCTGTAAGCATCTGACAAATCATTCTCTCTGTCGTATTGTTATCGTTATTCCTTCCTCTGACAGGTACCAAGGCATCAATTTCATCAAAGAAAATGATACATGGAGCTGCTTGCTTTGCTTTTTTAAATATATCTCTCAGACCCTTTTCCGAATCACCCACCCATTTGCTAAGCAACTCTGGCCCTTTTACCGATATAAAATTAGTATTATTTAAGGATGCAATTGCCTTCGCAAATAATGTTTTGCCGGTACCCGGCTCCCCATAGAATAAGATTCCTCTCGGTGCCTTGCAGCCAAAATACTCATATGCGTCCTTGTATTGTTCAGGCCAGATAATGCTTTTAATAATTATATCCTTCACATCATCCAGTCCACCGATGTCTTGAAAACTGACATTTGGAATCTCAACAAACACTTCTCTGATGGCTGATGGTTCAATTTCATGCAAGGAGTTGTAGAAATCCTCCATGGTAACCGTAAGCTTTCGGATAATCTCGTAGGGTATCTTAGCGGTAGAGAAGTTAATTTGTGGGAAGAACTTTCTTAATGCAGACATTGCTGCTTCACGACAGAGGGACTGTAAATCAGCTCCGACATATCCATGGGTTAGCTCTGCTAATCTTTCTAAGTCAATGTTATCATTCAGAGGCATATCTCTAGTAAATACCTGAAGTATCTGAAGTCTCCCCCGCTGATCCGGTATCCCAATCTCAATCTCTCTATCAAAGCGGCCCGGCCTGCGCAGAGCGGAATCGATAGCATTGGGTAGATTTGTGGCTCCAATTACAATGACCTGACCTCGATCCTTTAAGCCATCCATCAAAGCCAAAAGTTGAGCCACGACTCTCTTCTCTACGTCTCCATTGACACTTTCTCTTTTTGGTGATATTGCATCAATCTCATCGAGAAAAATGATACTGGGAGCATTTTTACTGGCAGTATCAAAGATCTCCCTCAGCCTTGCTTCACTTTCCCCATAGAATTTATTAATAATCTCAGGACCATTGACATGAATAAAGTAAGCATCTGTTTCATTGGCAACTGCTCTGGCGATTAACGTTTTCCCCGTACCCGGAGGTCCAAATAATAGAAGTCCTTTTGGAGCATCAATACCGAGCCGTTGAAAGATTTCCGGATATTTTAATGGAAGTTCAATCATTTCACGAATCCGTTGGATCTGTTTTTCCAAGCCACCAATATCCTCATAAGTGACCCGATTATCACTTTTTGACATTCCTTCATTTTTAAACTTGATCGTGGTATCCTTCGTAATCCTTACTGCTCCTTCCGGCTTCGTATCAGCAACGATGTATTCCGAAGATGCATAGCCGATTGATTTCACTCTAAGATAATTACCCTTGAAAACAGCTGTCCCTTCAAGGATATTTTTCAGATATTTAATATCCTCTTCTGACTCTACCTGATTGCTCGTACAGCATATTACAATGGAGCTGGCATCTTCCACCGGGATTAATTTAACCTCCACGTTCTCATCGATACCAACTCCTGCATTCCTTCTTAATATTCCATCCATTTGTATTATATTTTTACCTTTGAATTCCTCATAAAGGGGCATAGCTCTTGCCAATGCCGAAGTCTTTCCCTTGATCTCAATGATATCGCCAATCACTGCTCCCATCCTCAGTATATCCTTCTGTTCCATTCGGGCAATTGATTTTCCTACGTCTTTACTTAACGCTTCTGCTACTTTATAGATAGGAGGCTTTTGATTTTCCACTGATTTCATCTCCTTTAAGATTCACTGTCAATGGCAACTTTACGCTTCGTTTCCTTTAAAGTAAAACTTAAAATCTCCTGCGTATCGCTTAATTCTACTTCATAGATTTCAACAATATCGCCAAGACCTCGTTTGGTTGTATAATCGGTATCCACATCAACTTCACAGACTACCTTCCAGCCTTTCTCTTTGGGTACGATTGAAAGCACTCTGCACCTTTGTTTCATTACTTCTCTAAAGAATAGTGTTACTTTACCTACGACTTCTGATATATTCATCGTGTCCTTTCCCTTCTCCAGCTCTAAAATTGTATTAAATTCTCCTAATAGCTGGATAAGCAGAGAACTATTTATCCTTTTGTTTTTACTAAAAAATGAAAGCTATTGTGATTCTTTCACTGATACTATATTATTCATAAGTATTGAATCAATTGCCTGATCTACGATATAATCTAATTCATGTTTTTTATCTAACGATAAACTTAATGAAATATGAATGGAATTAAATATGTCCTTGCAGACTTGACGAAACGCTAAATTAGACGGCTGCATCTTTAACTTGGAGGAATGCACAATCTTAGCTAGCATAATTCCGCCACGGATGGAAGCATAATCATTATCATTTAATTTACTTTTTATAAATCTGGATAGTTTCATGATTTTATAGGATTCCTCTGAATTTAACCCGGATTTTGACATGATAATACTTTTTTCCGTATCTTCATCCATATCTACCATATCTATTGTTATCATTCGGTCTGTGAGCGCATTGGGTGAACGATAAACACCAATGTATTCATCTGGGTTACTTGTAAAAATAATTCTAAATTCCGGATGGATTTTAACAAAAGTATTTGAATTGCCATAAGGAATGTCTACAAGCTTCTCTTCGAGTATTGATAATAGAACATTGTTAATCACTGCCGGTGTCCTTGTAAACTCATCATAAATGACGGTGTAACCTTCTTTACAAGCCGTAAGTAGCCTACCATCATTCCAGGTCTTACGTATTAATTCTTCTTTTTTGTGGACTGTGGTGATAAAATTATCCTCAACCGAGTATTTTCTGACTCCAAAATAACCACCGATCAGATTTTCATTATTTACTTCCTCTCCACCACAGATCAGTAACAACGGTCTTCCTCTTTTCTTAGCGATATGAATTGCTAATGAGGTTTTCCCGACCCCTGCAGGTCCTCTCAGATGAACCGGAAATCCATTCTCCATATACATAACAGCTCTTCCTGTAATATTCTTCAAATAATTTGTAACCACATAATCGGTTGTTTCTATATCAAAATTAGTTTTCACATCATTCATATTTTTCTCCATTCAAACGATCTTCGCAGTATAACATCACCAAAAACCTAGGGTTGTTCCTACTACTTTATTCTGGTTAAATGCGAGGAATTACGCATCCTACGCAATACCTCGCATTTGTATAAAAATTAATTCTTTTATTCGGTTCTTATAACAACGCTATGCCATAGCAAAAGCTTCTTCTTCATCACGTTCATGATGACGTTGTAATAAACCTACTGCATTTGCATAGCAGAGCCATGTTCTAACACTAGCAATAACAACTCTGGCTTCGATTGACAATAATTCTATACCAACCAGATTAACTCTAGCCCATAAATCAATAACGATACCTTTATCCAGTATTCTGTCAATAACTTCTACTAAACTAGCACTGTCAGTTGATTTCTTCATCTAAATTTCCCTCCTTGTTATTTACTACATTATTAATATATGTCGAATGAAGTCTGCTGTGCTAATCCCATAATTCGATTTTTTATACTTTTTTGAACTGTAATATTCTATAATTCTTTGTATATAATTAACTTTATGGACTAATCAATTGTTTCTATGTATACTAGCAACTTTGTATAAAACTCTCTCTACCAAGGTTATTACAAAAACAATATATGCCTTCTTCTATGTAGATGCCACCTGACTACTTATAACATGTTATCTAACTAATAGACCTTATTTGTTGAAAAAATCCTCAATTTTAAATTAATATTTCATAGCTATAGCAGTATATTATCCTCTATTCTTATAATGCGTGTACCTAAAGTTTGATATCAAAAACTGCAGGTCGTGGGAAGATTTTATTATACACATTGCCTCTTATTTAAATGTTGTAATCAAGTTTATGGTACGAAAAAAGCCTTGTAACGTTAATTTACAAGGCTTTTCATCATCGATTATCAATTTGTAAATGTTACCCTACATTTCACCCAGTAGCATCTTACTGCATATCCAATCATCCGCTATTATAAATATTATATTTATTTAAAATAAATTATACTACTATTATACTGTATTCCATCCCACTCCGTATAAGCTAATCTTTCACCGGAAGGACTCCAACTGGTACTAATGTTTTGAGTATCTACAGCGATCTGGGTAGACTTTCCGGTTAACATATCGTATACATATAAACTGCTAACCGTTGTATTGTTCACATCCTCCTTCAGGCTATAAGAAATTCTTCGCTGATCCGGTGACCAGGAAACTCCATTTAATTCTGCTCCTTCTGTTACGGTAATTTTTTCTCCACTTTCAAGGTCATAAACCAACATAGTATTCTTGGAACCATTGGCTTGCAATATTAACATTTGTTTACCATCGGGAGAAGGCAGAGTATCATATACTTGATCCAGGTTGAGGCTAACCTTTTCCTTGGTACTTAAATTTAACTTCATCAAGGTTCCATTGGATGTTGTATTGTAATAAATGTTATCATTTATTTTCTCAACAAGGTAAATGGATTCTTCCTTTAAATCTTCTATTAGAGTTATCTTACCTGTACTGTCTGCCAGATAAGCTCCACCACTATAGGCTGCTCCAACCACGGTTTCATCATGTTCATAACATAGAAGACAGGATCACCCAAGGAATACTCATAATATAGAAGAGATTTCTTATCCTTGGATAAGGAAGCTCCACCAAGGAACACATCCTTCTGCTCCTTTAGCAACTTGTAGTCCTTTGTGGTAATGTCAAACAAGTATAAGCTCATGGGATACTGCTCGGAAAGCTCCGCTAAACTCATCTTATCCAGTGATTCATTTTCCTTTGAAACAATTACCGTATTTTCATCCAACCAATCAGTAATTGTTAGTTTCTCATAGCGGTCAATCTTTTCTACCGATAAATCCGGTTTACTTTCTTCCTTATCGGAATCATCGATGATCGTAATGGTTTTTCCAGGCTCCTTAATGGTGACCTTTTCCTCTTCTTTTCCACACGCGGTCATGGTGGAAATTAATGTAATTGCAATCATTGTTCTTATGAAATTAGTATTTTTCATTGTATGCACCTCCTTGATATTTATCTTATCAAGAATATATCTCTATAAAATAAACAAATGTTTCAAGCATGTAAAGAAATGTTTCAAAATTGTAAACATTTCAGACTATTCAGATCGATACTCCGGAAACGAGATTTGAAATGTGGTTCCGTTTGCATCCGTATTGATAAGGGCGATGGAACCACCCTGTTTATCGATATATCTTTTTACAAGAGAAAGCCCCAAGCCCGCACCGCCGTTTTCTCTGGATCTATTTTTATCCACAGTATAAAAAGGATCAAAAATTCTATTAGCCGACTCTTTTGGAATTCCAATTCCGGTATCAGTAATTTCTATCACTACTTGGTTTTTCTCAATATAATTCTTTACATATATTTTCCCATTGATTTTATTGTATTTAATTGCATTGTCCAAGAGATTGATTAGAATAATGATTATGCTGTCTTTATCAGCTTTGATATAAGCCTCCGTTAATTCAGTTTCCAGCTGAATGCTGAACTTATTTATTTTGCCACTCAAGCTTTGTAATACGGATAGCGCTATTTGTTTGATATCGATTTTTTCAGGATGATATTCAAAATCATATTTTTCCATAGAAGATAGCTGCAAGACCTTATCCACCATCTCATACAAACGATCGGTTTCACTTTTGATATTTATGACAGCAGTCTCCAACAGCTTGTCATCGTCCGGATACATTTCCAATAAATCAAGATAGGCTTTGATGGAAGTCAGAGGTGTTTTAAATTCATGGGTCACATTCCCAATGAACTGTTTTTGCTGCTGATCAAGAAGAGATAATTTATTCACTGCCATGGTCAGCTTCTCCTGTTCCTCCTCCATGCCTTTCATTGTAGTCATGATTTTTCTGCTCATTGCTTGAATGCCCATACTCAATCGTCCTATTTCATCCTTGCGCTTTAGTATTGGTGTTTCATAATGACCATCCCGAACCCGGTCCACCATTTGTTCCAGTTTAATAATCCCATTGGCAAAAAAACCGAAATAAATATATGCCAGAATAAAACTAAATAAAAATATTCCTGCCCCTATCGAGATACAGGTCTGCCGAATACGGTTATAAAAGTCATGATCCCCCGTAAGGGAATAATACAACTGTATTACTCCGACTTGCTCATCCCCTACTCTTAACGGTGTCAGGTAATATAATTCATCCTGTTCCACCTGATAAGCCGTTTTTCCTTCTGTTGCATAGGTTAATGTTTGGCTGATACGCTTCAATTCCCTTGGGGATAGCTTCTTACTAACAGCTTCTCCGTTCCGGTCATATAAGACAATTGATTGGCCGGTAAGTAATTCTAATTGTTTTGCAAACTCCACTCCTTTGGTGCTTAAAAAGATCTGTGGAATTTTATTTGATTCAGCCAAAATGGTTTGCATAAAATACACATTCGCCGTCTCAGACTGCCTGGCAAGGTATTTCTCATATTGCTCTACTTGATTTATCTTAATTCCTCTTAACACCAATAAGCTTAGTATAAATACAGTAAGAAGCAATAGTACGGCAAGGAATATACTGAATTTTATTTTAATACTAATTCTCACCGTGACCTCCTAACACTTTATATCCAATCCCATGTACTGTCTGGATGATATCATTATAGTCCGTCCCTAATTTCTTACGTAATCTCTGTATATGAATATCGACAGTGCGAGTCCCTCCGTAATACTCCATTCCCCATATGAGATCGAGAAGCTGCTCTCTTGAGAATACTCTTTCTGGAGAGGCTACCAGCAACTTTAGTAAATCAAATTCCTTTGGTGTTAAATCAAGCAACTTATCGCCGGCATATGCTGTTCTTTTGTCTGCATGTAGTTCAATCCCTCTTAGATTAATCTCCTCATTATCTTTCTTGGTTTCTACCTTTTGCATTCTTCTGATTAGTGATTTTAGTCTGGCAAGCAGCTCCCGCATATCAAAAGGCTTGGTCATATAATCATCTGCTCCAAGCTCTAGCCCCAGTATTTTGTTGACGATATCCTCCTTGGCTGTCAGCATAATAACTCCAATTCGTTCTGCATTCTGTATCTTCTTAAGAATTTCATACCCATCCATACCCGGAAGCATAACATCCAAAATGATTGCATCGGGTCCAAATTCCTGCAACTTCTTAATGGCTTCATCCCCACGATATACAACCTCTACGGTATAGCCTTCTCTTTTTAAAGCATAAGCAATGGCGTCTGCAATTCTTTGCTCATCTTCAATTACCATGATTTTTTCTTTCATTGTACCACCAACTTTCTATATAAATACTAGTATTATCCCATTACGAATTATCATTATATTTCCTACTAAAATAAATAATTTAATTGGCTTGACTTCTTCTCAATGTTTATAAAAGGATTATTAAGTTATACAAAGGGAACCTAAGAATTTACCATATCTTATTATACAACGAAATTCGTATTAGTACATCAATGTGTTTTTTTACTAACTTTATCATAAGAAAGATATGTTGTTGGAACGTTTATGACTTACTTGCTTTAGCCTGTTAAATGAATGTGTAAAGAAATCGGTATATAATTACCAACATCAGACAATCTCTAGGTATTAGTTGATAATATATTATTTTTTAACCACACTACTCTATTCATTTGATATGCAAAAAAGCCTTGTAAACGTTAATTTACAAAGCTTTCTTCCCACGGATAGTAGGATACATTGATTAAGTGCCACAATCTTGGCTAATATTTTCTTACTAATATACACTTGTTATCTTAAAATCCTATTATTGAGTATCCTGTTATATAGTATTAGAAGAATCGTCCTTCATAAAATCACAGTGCAAATTCATCTTCCCTTGCTTGAAAACCTTCAAAAGATACAAACTCACTTACATTTTTTCTATAACCTCTTATTCTTCTGTTCTTTGTATCCGCTTTTCCTATGGTTATTAATAGAACCGGCTCATATCGTTCCGGTATATTAAATAAACTTCGCATTTTATCAACCTCAAAGCCTATCATAGGGCAAGTGTCCCAACCCTTATCTTTTGCAATAAGCATAAACATCATAGCTGACAATGAAGCATTTCTAATCGCTTCATCCCTCTGAAAATCTGATCCTCTTCCTTCATATAATGCGTTAATCGAGTCAATCATTTGTTTATATTCATCCTCTGGTAATATCCCTAGACTGGCCATTCCGGAATAAATCTTATCAGCATCTTTGTATGCTTCTTTATCTCCGAGCACGAGAATTGCAGCGGATGCCGTATGAATCTTATACTGTTTAAAAGCAGCTTCTCTCAAAAGCTCTTTTCTATCTTGATCGTTTACTACTAGGTAGTGAGCATGCTGAATATTAAAACAAGATGGTGCTAATCTTAGAAGCTCGAACATCTCAATTAACTCCTCTTTCTCTATTTCAATACCTTTTACAAAATTATTTGCTGAACGTCTTTCCTCAATAACTTTTTTCAATTCTGACATATCTTTTCCACCTTTATATTCTTATCGTTCGTTATTTTATGTAACCATGTTACTTATAATAAGTATTATATAATTACCTACTTACTTTTGTCAAGTATCTATGTTATAATAACAATAGAGGTGATCAATATGGAAAATTTTCATTTATGTCCGAAATTTGAGGCTGCTTTTGAGTTATTAGGGAAACGATGGACAGGACTTATTATCAGAACATTGCTAGGCGGACAAAAGCGCTTTTCTGATATCGCGGAAGCAATTCCTAATATGAGTGCTCGTATGCTTACAGAACGATTTAGGGAATTAGAGAGCGAAGGCATTGTAAGTAGAAAGGTGTACCCGGAAACCCCTGTACGTATTGAATATGAACTTACTGACAAAGGGCTCGAATTAAAATCCGTGATGGATGAAGTCCAAAAATGGGCAGAAAAATGGAGCTAACAATGATTATATAAAAACTCTCTATTCATATAGGGAGTTTTTATTATATATCGATTCGTATTTTAGATGTTTCCTATTTAAGTTAAGTTCTTGTCATAAAATATTACAAAAATTACTACTTTATAACTCTTGACATATGAATATTGTTATGTTTTAATTAATGCATAGCAAGTTACTTTTTGTAACCTAGTTATTTATATTTCTTATGTAACTAATAATAATCTTGATAAAAGTACAAATAGAAGCTATTAGCGTAAACAGAAAGGAGGTTTGTCACGTGTTAAGAAAAATAGATAGCAAAAATATGGGAAGTAGCAATCTTGGTTGGTTACAAAGTAAATTCCACTTTTCTTTTGCTGATTACCTTAATCCGCTTAACCTAAATTTTGGTGCCTTAAGAGTAATCAATGATGATTTAGTGGAAGCTGGTACCGGATTTGATACCCACCCACACAATGATATGGAGATTATATCCTATTATGAGTGCAGGAACAGGTGTATATCATAGTGAGCACAATCGAGGTAAGGACTTATTAAGATTATTACAAATATGGATTTACCCTGATCAGAGAGACTACCACCCTGTCTACGAAGATTATAAATTCGAATGGGTGGACAGATCAAATAAATGGTTTCATATGATTTCAAGTAAATCTGGTGATGCACCAATAAAAATAAATCAGGATATGAATATCTATTCTCTGGAACTGGAGAAAGGAAAAGCGATCACTTTTCCCGTAAACGTAGGCAGACAGGCGTATTTCGTACAAATAGAAGGAAGTTCAACCATTAATCAAATCGAGTTAGATCATCAAGATGCTTTGGAAATAATATCTGAGGATATCTTAATAAAAGCAAAAGAAACATCTCATATGCTGATCTTAGAAATGCGTAAATAAAGTAAGAACCAGAATATAGACCCTATGAATTAGTATTTTAAACTCAAAATAACAAACAAATATGGAGGAAAATTATATGTCAAAAGATTTTTTAACTGCTGTAGCAGACAGACGTTCATTTTATGGAATTAGCAAAGAAACTGTGGTTTCCGATGATAGAATTAAGGAAATAGTTGACCACGCAATCAAACATACACCATCCGCTTTCAACTCACAAAGTACAAGAATTGTTTTATTATTAGGTGAGCATCATGATAAATTATGGGAAATCACAATGGAAGCCTTAAGAAAAGTTGTTCCTGCTGCCCAATTTAGCGATACTGAAAATAAAATCACCTCCTTTAAGAGCGGCTATGGAACAGTATTGTTCTATGAAGATAATAATATTGTTGAAGCCCTTCAGCAACAGTTTGCACTCTATAAGGATAACTTCCCGGTTTGGTCCCAACAATCCAATGGAATGCATCAATATGTTATATGGACCGCTCTTGAATTAGAAGGCTTTGGTGCTTCCTTACAACATTATACGGAGCTTATCGATGCCGAGGTAAAAAAAGAATGGAATCTACCAAACAACTGGAAATTCATTGCGCAGATGCCCTTCGGTAAGCCCACTGCACAGCCAGGTGAAAAGCAATTTCTACCACTTGAAGAACGGGTAAAAATATTCAAATAAGAATTAATAAATTGATTAACAAAATTCAACAGACCTGTAATTATTCTGTATGACTGCACTTTAATTTTATTTCATAAAGAAACTAAAAACCATCCGGGAGCTGGGCATTTGCAGCTTTGGGATGGTTTTTCAATGAGAATGACGCTCGGTTATATTGATGTTCTATGTAATACTTAACTTGTTCCTAGAGAAACACCTTCCATAATGTAGAATGGAAGCTCTATGAAGAACGGATACAATTTCAGTTTAATCATATGATTGTATTCAATAACCCTTTATTGGTTAAGAATAAAATCGGTAACCATATTGACGATGGAATAGCCGCAATGGCCACACCCCTCCATTAATATAAACTCCACCTTTGACATGTCATAATTAAACTGCTCCATTGTTTTAAGAATTAGCTTGGTTTGCTCCAGACGGTTCGGCATATCATTATCCGCTGTAATAAACAACAGCTTACTTTGTTTATCTTGATCCATGCCATGATCTATAAAATAGATCGGCGCCGCCTCATCAATCCTTGCAAGACGGGTATCCAACCCTCTTTCTCGTAACACGTTAAAATGAACCGTTGGCTGACCTGCATCAAAAACCCAACCCTTAATCTCCTCCGGTAAGATGCCGTATTGGTTTAGATAATGGCGGTCAAAATATACCATCATAGCTAAATATCCACCGGCGGACGATCCACCAACATACAAATCGCTAAAAAGGTTGTGTGTCTCACCGTATGTTTTTACGAATTCTACGGCTTTTGCAGTATCTTCAACAAATTCGGGGAATTTCGCTTGAGGATACTTTCTATATTCAACTGAGACTAAAGCAATTCCATTTGAAGTTATATTCACTAAATCTGCTATCTCGTCTTTACTACCACCTTCCATACCGCCTCCATGAAAATAAATAAAGACAGGATATAAAGTGTCCCTTTCCTCTGGCAGATAGATATTTAGAGTGCAGATATCTGCATGATTTTTATCATAAATCATATTAAGCATTTCTCTCATACAACAGTCCTCGCTTCTTTGGCCAAATCTAATCTTCTGTTTCTAAAATACAGAAGGATATCAATAAAGACCATGATAAAGTTAATGATATAAAAGACAAAAACATAGGTTAGCTTACCTGAGACTAGCTTTGATGTAATTCCAAATCCGTATCCAGTTAAAATCATTATCATAAAAAATAGACTTTTCCCTTTGGCTGTACGGGATGAATACGATTTAGAAATGGAAACAGGCCAGGAGATACCAAAGCATATTACCATTACTGCTTCAAATAATTCAGACATTTTTGATTATCACCTCCGACTTTACTATAGCATACTCCCGATATACTTTACAGCATGAAATGAAGTATAGTAAGTATATGTTGAAGCATATAGTAAGAAATGGTAGAATGGGTAGAGGGGTGATCATAATGGAACTATTACAACTACGGTATTTTGCAGATGCCGCAAAAACCGAGAATTTTTCCCATACAGCAAACAAGCATCTGGTACCACCTTCGACCGTATCTCAAGCAATTAAAAAGCTGGAGACCGAGCTGGGTGTCAGTTTGTTCGAGCGAAATGGAAATAAAGTTATTCTTAATGAAAACGGAGCAATATTACATAGGGGAATTGAAAACGCCTTAAGAGACTTGGATGATGCGATCCTCGCTCTGAAGGATAACACCAAGGATATCACCGGAGATATTTGTCTGTGCATTCTTACCAACCGACGTCTTGTAACAGAATGTATCTCCGATTTTAAAAAAATATATCCGAATGTGAACTTTTCTTTGTATCATGATCACTACGGAGTTGATTATAATAAATTTGACCTATGGATTGATGATCGTACTTTAGACATCAATGATGCTGAGAAGGAGTTACTTGTATCCGAAAATATCTATGTTGCTGTATCCAAGGATCATCCACTGGCTAAGAAGAAATCCGTTACTATGCGCGAGCTTTCCACGGAACGGTTTATATCAATGACCTCTAACAGAAGCTTACATAAAATATTAGTATCGGAATGCCGGCAATTAGGTTTTGAACCTAAGATAGCGATCCAATGTGACGATCCGTATTATGTAAGAATGTACGTGTCCATGAATTATGGAATTACGCTCTTCCCGGAATTTTCCTGGAGGAAGATGTTTACTGAGGATGCTGCCATTCTTGAAATACAGGATCGTAAGATAAAAAGGGATACCTATGTGTATTGGCGAGCATCGAAATATTTATCCAATGCATCAAAAGCATTTCGCAGTTATCTGATTGAGCAATTTGCATATGAAACAAGAAGAAATTAAAATGTACCAGTAAAACCTTGTGATGATTTGTTTAAGGTTTTACTGGTACATTCGAAAGGACATGTATACTGATGTAGGTAAAAGATGATTTACAAGGCTTTCTTCTTTATCGATGATCAGTAGGATTTCCTATCTACTCTAGTAGAAAAATATTTCCACATGCCAATTATCCAGAATAAGGATTTCAATAATATTAACACCACTCCCCATACATTTGTAGCTTTCATACATTTGTAGCTTTCATCCATTTAAGTCATTCATAAAGTAGGTCTAATATTCATTATAGTAAATATATAAAAATTTACCATCCTCTTCACTATCGCTATATGTAATCTGGATGCTTTCATCATTACTGTTCTCCAGATAATAGATCTCTGAATCTTTATCAACATCAACTATTTTATATCCGTTCTTTTTTAGAATCTTTAAATAGCTCTCCTGAGTTACATTGTATAAATAAAGTTCCATTTTACTAAAACCAAGTATATTGAATCTTTGTATTTCCCCATCCTCCGTCGGTATCTTCTTAAAATATTGCGATAACGAAGACTTTATCCAATCTATATCATTTATGGAATGCGAAAACATAACTATATCGGAGTTCTGATAGTATTTGATCTTGAGGGTGCTTTGTTTTTCTGAGGTACAAACATAATTTTTCGTAGGATTCTCGTCATCATTGTATTCATCTTCTTGAAGTTCTATTTTGTATCCCAGTTTGGTTAACATGGAGAAATATTCTTCTATTTCATTCACGTTCGTATCAGAAATAATTACCGTCAGATCAAATGGCTCATACACTGTAAGATTTGTTATCCTACCACCTTCATACGCAGGAAACTCTTCCAATTCTTCTGGCCAGGTTAACCGATAATACCCACTTTTTAAGAAGGCTTTATTACCAATTTTACAATCCGGAAGCTTATCCAAATAAAAATTCTCGCAACGGATAAAAGCTCTCTCACCGATGTAATCCAAATTTTCAGGCAAATTCACCTTACTGAGCAGCATACAATTTTCAAAGGCACTATCCCCAATGCTCTTAATACTATTCGGAAGTACCACTTTTTTTAGGTTTTCACAATATTGAAAGGTTCCTGACTCTATTTCTTTTATCCCCTCTGGAATCTGAATTTCTTTGATATCACATTCCTCGAATGCATGATCTCCAATGCTAACAACGTTCGCCGGTATCGAAATATTACTCAAATTGCTACAACTTGAAAAGGCTTCCGGACCAATCGTCATCAGATTTTTCGGTAAGTTGATCTCATTTAAACTATTACAATACGAGAAAGCAGAATCACCGATACTTTTTAAAGTTGTAGGAAGCTTGACAGAAGTAAGGTTTTTACATCCATGAAAAGTATTCCTCATAATATTTACCACTCCGTTAGGAAGCGTGATTGAGCTTAGGGAAGAGCATCCTGAAAATGCATCCTTCCCTATCCAGCGGATTGTCTTTGGAAGAGTGATCTTACTGAGGTTTTTACAACCGTAGAAAGCAGAATCGCCGATATCCGTCATTCCATCCGGCAAGGAAATATCCGTTAATTTGCTACATTCCGAAAAAGTATCTCTTCCGATAATCTTAATTCCTTCTGCCAAATAAACTTTCTTCAGGTTGCTGCATCCTTCGAAGGTGGATGATCCCAATTCTGTAACTTTACCAAGGATTTTTACACTTTCAAGGGACTTACAGTCTAAAAATATTTCATCACACATATTAGTTACATTCTTTGGTATTGTTACTGTTTTTAATTTCGTACATCCTTTGAACGCACCAGCTGAGATATCTTTTAATGAATTTGGTAAGGTTATTTTCTCTAAGTTTGTGCACCCTTCAAAAGCATTGCTCTCAATCAGGGTAACTCCTTCCGGAATAACGATTTCTTTTACTTTTTTATTATTATAAAAGGCATTCCCGCCAATGATATCATAACCCTTTGGAATTACTACCTTAGTACTGTTACCGTTGTATTTGTCGTAACTTTTTCCGTAATCATAAAATATTCCTGTAAATCTTGAGTCTGCTTCCATAAAAAAGAAAAATCCCTGCCCGGTAACTTCTTTACCCATATTCTTGATGTTCTTAGGAAGCATACTTTTCTCTATTAGTGTATCATAAAAGGCATGATCACCTAACTCAGTTATGTTTTTTGAAAACTCAACTTTTTCTAGCCATTTACATCCATCAAATGCGTACGCTTCTATAACCGTAACGGAATCTGTCATAGTTACCTTCCGTAGATCTTTTTTATTAGAAAATGCATTCTTACCTATTATGTTTACACTATTTGGAATCTCAACAATTTCTAAGTATGCAAGATGATCAAATGCCCCTCCGCATATAACTCTTACTGAATTCGGAATTACCACGAAGGGATCGTTCCCATTATAGTCAATTAGATTTCCATTCAACACGACATATTCGTCTTTACGATTTTTAAGCCATGCAGTCCCTTCAAAAACATTATCTTCAATAGTTACTTTTTTATTTTTTATCTGTATATCAGCTAGTGCTTCACAATATTGAAATGCGTTTTCTTCAATCTTAGTAACACTGGAAGGAATTATCACTTTCTTTAGATTAGAATAGATAAATGCTCTTTTTCCAATTGTTTTTACCGTATCCGGTATAGTTACTGTGCTACTGTTACCATTATAACTAGTTAATACACTATTCTTTATTACAAAATCTGTGCTTTTTGCTTCTACCCTAACGATTGTGGAGGATAAAGATGCAAATAAAATCAATAAAAATAGTAAGCATTTCAGATATCTGTTTTCCTTAGCAGCATACATATCGAGTTATCCTTTCGGTGATTCATTTAAGTGTCTGATATATAATTGTATATTAACTAGTACCATTTTTCAACAAAAATGGTTGTTTTATACTGTAAAATCTCATCCCATATTTTTCATCACTTCCATCCTATAATTTCTACTTCCATCTACGCGTATAAAAAAAGCACCTACCCATAGATAAGTGCTGCATTACTAACAAACTAATTGTAAAACAGTTATTTAATCGTAAATATTTGAATTGCTTCCATTAAAGCCTTTGCATCATTGGCAAGCTCTAGTGCTGACTGACTTAATTTTTCAACCGAACCAATCTCATTATTTGTAGTTGCACTCACCTCTTCTGAGGCAGCTGCTGTTTGTTGGGACACTGTTGCTATGTTGGAAATCGAACCCAAGGTCTCTTCTTTCGCGTTCTCTATACTTTTAATCCCATTTGATATATGGTACAGATTTTCGGTGAGTTTACTTACATGTGAATTGATCTCATCAAATACAGTGATTGTATTTCGTAATGCCTTTGATTGCAATTGAACTATCGTCTCGGACTGTTTCGCAGAAGCTATGGTACCCTGTGTTTTATACTGTATTTCAGTTATTGTACCTTGCATTTTGTCAACTGCCTTAACCGATTGATCCGCTAATTTTCGGATCTCCTCCGCCACTACAGAAAATCCTCTCCCATATTCCCCTGCTCTTGCTGCCTCAATAGATGCATTAAGAGCTAGCAAATTCGTCTGTTCTGCTATTTCATTAATAAGAATAGTAAAATCTCCAATGGATCGAAGTTGTGCTTCTAATTTCTCAATATCGCTGATTACTACTTGTGTGATTTCTGTGGTTGCATTTGCCTTTTCGTTTAAATCTTCAATGATGCCCATTCCACCACGAACGATATTTTTGGTATCACCTGCTATTTTTTCAATATCAAAGGTATTTTCGTATACGCCATTGATCTGATCTGAGAGATGGTGCATTTGTTCTAAACATTTCTCTGTTTCTTCCGCTTGATCTACGATACCTTTTTCAACCTCATCTATGGTAAAGGAAATCGACTTCGTTGCTCCCAGGATATCCTCGGAATGAGCAGAAAGTATCTCCGCAGAAGCGTTCACCTTATCACTTACCTCTGCTACCTTTCCAATAAGACTGCTCATACCTTTCACCATCTCAATAAGTCCTACGGAGAGAACCTTAAATTCGTCTTTACGTTTCGTTTCAAAATTAACGGTTAGATCCCCTTTAGCAGCTTCAGAAATGGATGCTGTTATTTTAGAAATAGCAATCCCAATCCCTCTTGCGATCCATGTTCCAATCGAAAAAGCCATAATACACGCCATTGAAGCAAATAGTAAGCTTAAGGTTTTCAAGCTATCTACTTGTGCTATTATAGTTCTTTCAGGAACCAATGCGCAGATCATGGCACCTGTATTACCAACTTTACTATATAGGTATAGATATTTTTCATTATCATATACTTCATAGGAATACCCACTAGCTTCCTCACTCACGGCTGATTTTTGATAGTATGGTAAATCTATAAATGTCCTCTCTTGGTCAATACTAGATAATGTCTCTCTCCCATCCCCTGTTACAAAACCTAATATGCTACCTTCCCCACAATCGATACTAAGTAATGATTGCCTGATTTGATCGGCAGATATGTTAATTATTATGTAAGCATTCTCATATGACATTTTTCTAATGATGGAAGTAGCATAGGTATCACGAGTAGTATTCATCTTTTGATCCAGGATTTTATGTTCCCCGATCCAGTAATTATTACCGGAAGCATTATCAAGTCTTAATGCTTCTTCTGACTCCGTAAATGCAGTATAAATATCTTCTGGAAGGGCATTGGAAGATGAAATACTTTGACCCTTTTTCCCTAAGACATAGATGTCACTCATAAAGGAATTGGCCCCTTGTGCTATTGCAATTTCTTCCTTCATTGCTTTTAATACCATTACGTCGTCAACGGAATCCTCTTCATTGTTGCGATTATAATATTTATCCATTTTATCACTTAATAAAAGTTCGGTTGATCTCTCTGTAACAAATTTTAAACCTAATTCCAGGTAATCGCTGATTGCATTTAAGGTATTTGTTGTACTTTTCTCATAATTATCGATAATAACACTGGAAGCCTTATGATAAGAAACTATACCAAAAATTATAATTAATATAATTGAAAATGAAAAAGCAAGCATTAGCCTGATTCGTATTCCATGAAACTTATTCCATTTTATCATTTTTCTCATTTGTATCATTTCCCAACCTCTGTTATTATCCTTTCCATCCTGCTTAAATCATATTCTAGTTCCATGACATATGTAATTTTATTACAGGTAACTTTTAACCTTTTACCGCTCCCATAACAATACCTCCAACAAAGAATTTTTGTACAAAGGGATATACGATTAAAATAGGAATCATTGCAACAAATACTTTAGCCGAATTAAAGGTTACACCTGATATTTTCATTAATCGAGCAATTTCATTTGGATCTGTTACAGATGCCATCTGCTGGACCGATACATTCAGGGATTGAATATACGTTTGTACTGGCCATTTTGTAGGATCGTTCATATAAATCATCGCATCAAAATATTGATTCCAGTGTCCGCTTGCCGTGAATAATGCCACTGTAGCTAATACAGGCTTACACATAGGAGCAATAATATACACCAAAGTTGTTAGGGGACTTGCTCCATCCATTTGTGACGATTCTTCTACCTCGGCCGGCAAACCTTTCATATAATTCATAATAAGAATCACACTAAAAACCGGTACTGCACAAGGTATAATCATCGACCAAAAGCTGTTAATCAGTCCCAACTTAAATACAACCATATAAGCAGGAATCAAACCTCCGCTAAATAACATTGCCCCAATGATGAACCACAAATAAATATTGTGCATCGGAAATGTTTTAGAGCTTTTCGATAAAGGATAGGCCATTAATATTATGATTACAAAGGTAAACGCTGTTCCAACCGTAGTACGGGCGAAAGAAACGATTAACGCCTTTAAATAAGCACTATCATTCAATATCTGATCATAGGATGCAATTGTAAAATCAATCGGCCATAAAAATACTTTGCCTGCATTTGCTGCTACACTTGAACTTAGGGATAACGCTAAGGTGTTTATGATTGGTATTAGACATATAATCATTATCAATATTAAGATGAAACATATGATAATATCAGCGATTCGCCCACTTAATTTTTTGCTCCTAACCATATTGATTCCTCTCTCTATTTATAGTAAAACTATTCCATCTGCCATTCCTAGCAAATGGAATAGTTCTATTAGAATATTGTATAATTTGCAAACTTCTTCGCAGAAATATAAGAAATAACGATTAATACACAGCTGATTACTGACTTCATTAATCCCATTGCAGTAGCGATACCATACTGCTGTTCCAATAATCCCATGCGGTATACTACGGTATCAATAATATCGCCTGCTTCATATACAATTGGATTGTACATGGTTAAAATCTGCTCAAAACCTGCATTCAAAATACTTCCTAGACTTAGTGTTGCCAGTAGAATAATTGTTGGTTTGATGGAAGGTAGGGATATCTTCGTTGCCAGCTTCCATCGGTTGGCTCCATCAATCACTGCACTTTCATATTGTGCCGTATCAATCGCTGCTAATGCTGATATATAGATGATCGTGTTATATCCAAAAGACTTCCATACATCCGTTCCAATAATAATAGAGCGAAACCATCGATTACTCTGCATAAAAAGGATTGGTTCTTTCAATATTCCCATCGAATCAAGTAATGAGTTAACCACACCGTTTCCAGAAAACATTGTGCTAAATATTGTACCAAGAATAACCCAGGACAGGAAATAAGGAAGATAGATCACTGTCTGAACACTCTTCTTAAAATACTTATTCCTTACTTCGTTTATGAGGAGGGCAACCACAATCGGAAGCAATAATCCAATCACTATCTTTGAAACAGCAATGGATATCGTATTTCCAAACACCTGCCAACTGGTCGACATACTGAACATATATTTAAAATTATCAAGTCCTATCCACTTTGACCCGGCAATCCCTTTTGTCGGTATAAACTTCTGAAACGCAATAGCGATACCAAACATAGGAATATAAGAGAATACTATTAAAAGAAGTACACCTGGTAACAGCATTAAATTATAATACTTCTGATGTTTTTTATAATACACAATAGGTTCCCCCTCATTTATTTAATGTTATTTGATCGCTGCTTCGACCTCAGCTAAGATTTCTTCTCCGCCTTCTTTATACCATTTCGTAACAAAGTCATCGAATGCAGAAATTGGCTGATCACCGGTAATGATTTTAAGGAAGGTCTCATTTTCCAGTTTATCAAGATTTGGTTTTTTCATTGCCATGGTATCTGTTGTTCCATAAAAAGCTGCCTCTTGATTGTTAAAATGCGAATCACCGGTCATAGCAGCTGATACGCCAAATGCAAAAGCATTACCATAGGACGTCATATCTTCAGGACCTTTTTCCAAATAATTCATATAGTGCTGGTAGTTAGGAACCATACTTGCTTTGAGTCCACTAATATCTCCTGTTTTTGCTGCTTCTTGAATCGCTATAGCGTCCTCATATACCGTGTCACGATAATTTAACTCAAAAGCAAATGGCCAGTTTTCCCATGAAACTCCCAGTCCTTCATAAATCTTAGCTGCTTCCTCATCTAGCATACGTAATCCTTGATACTGAACAGAAAGGAGCTTCATCACAGCCTCAGGATTTTTACAATCCTTACTTACAACCAAATACTGTATCGCAGGCTCTGGTACGATCGTAATTACTTCTCCGTTCTCATTCACTGGTGCAGCAAATAATTCCCACTCTGCCTTTGGATTAGCAGCTACTGTATTACTTGCCATCCATCCACCATGCCATGGATAAAAGTATAAACCAGCAACCCCTGTATTAACTAAACCTGCATTTGCATTCCAATCCCTGGAAGCCATTTCTTTATCAATTAAGCCTTCAGCATACATATCAGCTAATACTTGAAGTGCTTCCTTGGTCTCCGGTTGTACGGAACCATAATATACTTCTCCTGCTTCATTTTTCATGAATTGTCCCGGAGTCGCATTCTTAGCACTAAAAATGGAATTAAATACAAATGCACCACCGGTTGCATAAAGGGAAGGATCACCTAATAATCCAACCGTATCATCTATATTGTTACCGTCCGGATCTTGAGTAACGAATGCTCTTGCAAGTTCTATTACATCATCTAATGACTCAGGTTGATCAATTCCTAACTTTTCTCTCCAGTCCTTACGAACCCATAGTAATTGTTGACAATCCTGTGGTTTAGCATTTGGTATTCCATAAATTCTCCCGTCCACCTTCGAATATTCTAACTGACTTCCATTATAGGAGTTATAATAATCGGCAATTAGTTCGGAGGAATACTTCGTAATAATATCGGTCATATCGGCGAGAAGACCTGCTTCCACCATAGCCAGATAACTAGAACGATCCACCATCATAACATCCGGTATATCACCTGTTGTAATCATCAAATTAACTCTCGTTTTGTATGTCTCTGTATCTGTTGCCAGAAAAGTATAGTTAAGATCAATATTTAACTTATCTTCCACCCACTTTATGTATTGATTGGTTTCAAAATCCTCGCCTTCGGGCAAATTATTACTTGCAATACCTACACGAGCCGCTGTTAGAGTGACTGTCTCATCATATGGAGCAAATACTTCCTCTTCCGGTAATCTTGATACAGCATCAGTTTCGCTGTTTGATTGATCACCCTCTTGAGTTTCCTTGTTGGTATCACTCTTTGAATCAGAATTCCCGGCGGTATCCTTGGTATCGTTATTCTTGGAACAACCAATCATACCGAATACTAATACCAACCCCAATAATACAGATATAACCCGTTTCAAACTTTTCTTTTTCATCCTCTTCTCCTTCTTTCTTAACTTTTATTTGCACTGCCTGGTGAAGTTATTATACTTTGAAACCTCACTTAACAGATGCTATCACTGCTATGATTCATGGCTTTTCATTATTTGTCCGTTTATTCCATTTCACTCCCAAAGTAGAATATCTAAGTCTGTAGTACAACAAAACAATGAAATGCCGTGGAACAAACTCCATGTATGACAATTCTGCGAATTAATGTGATACATCTTCTAACTCCTTCTTATAGATTTGCCACACTATGTTTTGTGTTTAACATTTTCAGGTATTCAGTTTTTCCGATCCAGCTAAATGTAGTAATATTTTAGTACATATATGTATTAGTATCATTATTTATGTTTGTATCATATTATATGTCATAACATATGTCAATATTTTTATTTTTTATTATTTTCCTTTATTGCATGTCATACATTCATAAATAAAATACATTAAGGAAAAAGCTACTGTTCAAGCCCTCTCTCAATACCAGTGTTTCAATCGTTTTTCGGTTTGTTATCTTGTTTAAAATAATTAAGATATTTAAATAGTAATTTAAGTGCTAATGTGATTCCTACTAGAAACCCTTAATAAATTTCTCTAGTAAGAAAGAAGTAATTAATCGAGTATAAAATGAGATAAATAGAAAAAAGTGTTGTACGTATTTTTAAATCACATAATATGTAATGTCATATCACAATACATTTATTTCATTTCGACATTTGATTTTATAAGTCTTACATGTTAAAATAGTAATAAAACAAAGATAGTTAATTTCATATTCGGACTTTTGTTTACAGGTAAATAAGTTAATGGAAAATGGAATTAGATTATGATTTAATGTAAGTAATTGAAAATTTATTTGAATATTAAGTTAATGGCCAAGCCAAGTTATAATAACTATATAGAATAGGAGAAGAAAATGGCGCTATACGACCAGATCATTCATGATATTTATATAAAGATACAAGACAAAACTCTTATGCCCGGAGATATGCTTCCTACCGAGTTAGAATTATGTAAGCAATATAATGTGAGTCGCCCTACCGTCCGTACTGCAATGATAAAATTGGTGAATGATGGACATTTAACCCGGGTAAAAGGCAAAGGAACCTTTGTAACATCACCGAAGCTAATGCAAGAATCAACGCAGTTTATCGAAAGCTATAATGAAGAGATGATTAGCAAAGGGCTTACACCTCTCACTGTTGTCCTAGAATTAAAAACATGCCCCTGTCCAGAGCATGTTTACACCAAATTAAATATTCCTCTTGGCACAAAGCTGATAAAGTTGCAGCGACTGCGTTATGCTCGTCCAAATAATGAAGAAAAACCTGTCGTTCTTACCACAGTTTATGTTCCCTACGAATTAGCTCCATTTTTATTAGATTATGATTTTGAAGCCTTCTCTCTTTATAACGTCCTAGAGCGAAATGGAATCTTTATTTCAAATGTTGTCCGCGAATTAGAAATAAAGACCTTATACGGTAAAACTGCTAATCTTCTTATGGTGAAAGAAGGCTCACCCGCACATTTTATTTCTTCTGTAGGATATAATAGTAAAGGAACAGCCATAGAATATTCAGAAAGTTACTATCCTGGAAACTTGAACAAGTTTGTTATTAAAATCTCTAGATAAAGATCAAGAATATTTATATAATAAAAATTACAACCATACTGTTTGACATGTTGGTTGTAATTTTTTATTTTACCTATGTTTATATTTTCCTTATATGATTTTTTTATTTATGTGATTTTTTACTTATGTGATTTTTTGCTTATATGATTTTCCTCTTATGTTTTTATTATCCCTATATCTTTATTGCTTTTTATATTCACTCCAGTACTCATCAAGGAAAAATTCTGCCATAAATAGAGTCTTCATAATCTGAGATATTTACTACAACATTATTAGTGTATCTGCTATATGAAGATATCTTCGCTATATAGGAAGATATTTATGCTGTTCATAAATGATATTCGTTTCGATCTAAATGTTATTACTTTTTGGTCTTAATACTAAATACGGAATATATATTGAACTATGTAATAACATATGATACAATATCTTCAAAAATCAAGGAGGAAGTAATGAGAAAGATTATTTTATTTTTACTCTTATTTGTCATGTGCATAAATATAAGTATATTAGCTGCTTGTAATAATAATGTTAGCGAGGATTCATCTCCAAGACAGGCAGAACATACGATACTACCAACCTTAAAAGAAGATACCAATAATAAAGAGAACGAAGAAAAAGAATCAGAAGATGAAAAAAAAGAATACGAAGAGACAGAGGATGTGGAAACAAACATAATACCAAATGAAGAAAGAGCAAAACAGTTATTAGAGAATGTATTAAAATTATATAAGAAAAATCAAGATCAATATTTTCTTCATGAATACTATCCCAAGAAAGATAATGAAGCATCAACCGCTTATTTATGGTCATATTTTGGTGCTCTCGGTATGATGTATCAAATGAATAGACTTTTCCCTACTGATACCAATATCCGGGAAGAGTATCAGACAATGCTTGATAATCTGGCATTCTACAAAAACGCTGATTCCAACGACCTCTTGGCTAAATACAACTCGGCTAGAGGAACCTCTCTGAATAATGGTATTGGCGATATCTTTTTTGATGATAACATCTGGATTGCACGAAATATGCTTTTTGCTTATGAAATATTTGGTGATGAAGAATATCTAGCAGAAGCAATAAGAGTAACTAATTTTATTTATACCGGCTGGAATGAAGAAATAGGCGGACTTGTATGGAATGAAAACGGACTTGGAACAGACGCAACCCCACAGGAACTGGAGCGTGGACTTTCTGCTAACGCATGTAGTATTATTGTTAATGTAAAACTATATGAGCTTACTCAAGATGAGAACTATCTCAATTGGGCTTTAAAGTTCTATGACTTTTGCAAGCAGATGCAAAACAGTGATACCGGCATCTATTATAATGGTATCCACACTGTGATTAAACCCGATGGAACTCGCATCAATGGTTCTATTAACAAAGATCTATATGCCTATAATACAGGAAGCATGATACTTGCAGATTTACTTCTTTATGATATTACGAAGGAAGAAGAATACTACATAGATGCAAAAAAAGCTGCTGCAACATCCCATACTGTCTTTATGAAAGAAGATAATAATGTTCAATATTATAAAGGCTATCCATGGTTTATTGCAATACTAATCGAGGGCTATGAGGCTCTTTCCCACTATGATAGTGATTTTACTACACCCTTTATGGATGTCTTAAAAACTTCACTTGATTATGCTAGCAATAATTATATGAACTATTATGGTATGCTTCCTAGTAATTTGGCAACTGGCTTTAATGCTAATTATGCAGAAGATCGACAGCTGTTAACCCAATCTGCATATGCTGAGATGTATGCCCTTCTTGCACTTATGAATTAGTATAAAAACCCAATCTTAATTTATACTAGTCTTCATGAAATACAAAGTCGGTATGGGCAAAAAAATCACCTTCCTGTCTTTAACTAAATCAAAACAGAAAGGTGATTTTTTTGTACTATCTTAACTCATCTCTAAAAGGTTAAATCACTTTGGGTTCCATTCCCATGTGTATGGCACACTGAGAAGGATTCATATAAGATATATTAACGCCAATGACTTTATTTCTATAAGTAACAGTCTGCCTAACGCAAAGAAGATTCGTAGAAGGCTCACATTGCAGTTCTTTGCATAGGAGCTGGTCAGCATTTACAATCGTTATCTCCGTATCAGTTAATTTACAGTTTTTATCCGGCCAGAGATTTTTCATAATATCCATGTCACTGGTATAATTTTTCGCAACCTCTAAATTAGTAGGTTTATCAATCTCATACATTTCACCATAAACTGGGATGACTTTTTTATCATTTTCCATAAAAATATAATAATGCTTCGTTTTATAAATCTCCATATCTTCCTTTAGCTTAAAAAGATTGTTCAGCTCTTCATTAATCCTACTAATAAGAGGCCTCTGCCACAAAACTTGAACCGTGTTTTTTGTATAAAACTCTAACATATTATATTCTCTCTTCTTTATTTATTATTATCATATACCATTCTTTTACAATAGCCTCTTTCCTAAAATAAGTATACTCTAAATGATTATGAAAAACAATACCAACCTATGTATGTATGAGTGCAACAATATAATTCATTGCAATCACTCAATCAATACATAAAGCCTTATCAACCGAACTTTTTCCTATATCCACACTTTCTGCAAAGTTCCTCAACCGCTTCTCTTCTGGAAAAACCGTCAAAAATATTACATGCTCTTTTACTTTCTACTATTTCTGAAAAATGAGTTGTATTTATGTTTCCTAAAGCAATAACTCCCTCTCCGTCTAAACAGCAAGGTACCACCGTTCCATCGACCAAAATAGCTACCTGATTACGAAGTCCATAACAAAAACCTTTCCCATCGTCTTCGTTTTCTTTTAAATCCGGCCATTGAAATTGATGATCTTGGTTTAGATATATTCTATCGGCTATTTTTATCCCCTTACCCGGTAAGACTTGCTCCAGTATTCTATCATCCAGATTGAATTCTTTCTCTATCGCAGCCAACATTGCATCGTTTTTCTTTTTCTCTAAATTAATCGAATTATCTTCTTCATAATTCCAGAGTCTTAAGGCTATCATAGTCTCCGTTCTTTTTAAGGCTTCCTTTGTAAAAGACAAAATATTATACAAGTATTCTTCTTTGTTCTGTGCTCCTTCATTCCCATCAAAACTATGAAGCGAGAAGTTTATCATTCTTAGCGCAGGTTTTAATAAAAGCTTATCTTTCACTTTATTGATCAATGTTCCATTTGTGGTTATATTAACTTTAAATCCTTTATCATAGCATATATCTAAAAACTGATCGATCTCAGGATGAAGAAGCGGCTCACCTTTTACATGTAGATATATATATTCTGTATGATCTTTTATTTGATCCAATATTTTACAGAACATATCAATACTCATAAAATCTGGTTTTCTTCGCGTTTGCGGACAAAAGTCACAACGGAGATTACATACATTGGTTATTTCAATATATATTTTCTTATATTTTTTCAATCACTTAACTCCTCTTAATATGTTATTCGCAATACATTAGTACGAGTATAACTTAGTTCAATCATATATTATTCTTGAATCATTCGTTATAAATGATTAACTAAAATATACCTCTCTTATCGGTAAATTTTCTATAATAAATTATGTTAAATTAATTTACCTAAGTCTATTATACCACTTTAATTCTAGTATGGGTTAAGTATTATGATACTCTTGGAATAGAATAAATGAATGACTGTGTTATAATGTAGTTAATCTCTTAAGAGCTGAAACATTGGAGGTGATAGCATACAATACAGCAATATAATATACAAAGCATTACACTATATAGATAAAAATCTTGATCAGAACTTGAGTGTCGACACAATCGCATATGAATGTGCAGTATCTCCAAGCCATTTTCACCGAATTTTTAAAACCTACGTCGGTATAACGGTAATGGATTATATTAGAAACAGACGTTTACAAACTGCGATATCTCAAATAACCGTCGGGATGAGTATTCTAGATGCTGCGATAATGTCCGGATACGAAACACATACAGGATTTCTAAAGGCATTTAAAAAGGTGTACGGCATCACACCTAAAAAAATAAAAAATAACGGAGGTTTTATAATGAATCCTACTATAATTGACAGACCAGAATTTAAACTTGCTGGATACATCCTTAAAAAAGATACTAATAATTTGGCAGCATTCCAAGCACCTACATTTTACGATAATGATGAATCTATGTTGTTGATAAACGGAACCCGTGTAGAAACCCTGCTTGATGAAGTAGTAAAGCCGAAGAAACACGGTGAATATTGCTTTTTCTATTCAAGTGACAACAATAAATCCTTCGATTATGTAATGTGTGCGGATTGCGATGATTTTTCACAAATTCCTGATGACTTGTTTAAGATCATCGTTCCTGCAGCTCAATACGCAGTATTTACAACTCCACCGGCTGATACTAAAAATCATGAGGCTGAAATTGCAATCCGGGATACCTGGAAGTATATCTTTGAAGAATGGCTTCCAAAAAGCTGCTATGTCTTTGACGATACGAAGCTTGATTTTGAGTATTATGATTTGCGTTGCCATACGGATACTAACTCCGTTATGGAAATACATGTGCCGATAAAAATGAAATAGGAAATTAATATTACATCATCGTAAGAGTGCAAGTCCAATATTTCGATCTACTGAAATTTATATACTAATCTAAGTGACTGTTGCTAAATACCTCTTAATAACACCATAATCTTGGTTATAAATAAAGAAAAGCATTCCAAATGTCAGAGAAAATCAATCAACATTTGTAGTGCTTTTTTTATGGTTATATATAATTAAGAACAAAATAAAAATCTTACAATCAATACAAGCTCTTATTTTTACATGCGCAGAGGAATGCACTAATGCAAACACTGGATATAAGAAGAATGCTAGGAACCGGGATGATAATATTTAAGTATTAATCACTCCAGATACTTGCATAGGCGTAGTTACGCACCGTACCATGCCAGCGCCACCACTGCGAACCACCTTCCTGCTGCGCGTAGAAAAGTGCGACTTCCGATTCAGGATCGACGACGACATAGCACCCCCGTGCGCCGTCCCAACCAAATTCACCGTTCTGGCTTAGAGCATTATTGTCCTCGCGACTGACAAGAGTTCGCACTCCAAGACCGTAACTGTAGCCACTCTTACTTACGCCCCCGAAACGCTCGAAATCCTTCTGCGCTTCTTCGCAAAGGCGCTTTGTCCTCATCTCGCTGATTGTCTTTCTGTTCAGGATGCGCTCACCATTCGAAGCAAGACCGTAATTGCAGAGTGCCTCGGTAAACAGTATGTAATCGGAGACTGTGGAAAAAAGTCCGCCACCACCGCTCTCATAGGCTCGGCTCGGTTTGAGATTGAAACTTTCTCCAATGCTCTCGGCAGTATTCGTCTTACCGTTAAAATTATTGTATAGCTTGCAGAACCGTTTTTCGTCCTTGAGGGTAAATGAGGTGTCCTTCATACCGATCCTGTCGAAAATGTTCTCTTTAAAATAATCGCCTAACCGTTTTCCCGAAAGAACCTCGATGAGTCCTCCAAGTATGTCGTGGCAAGCACTGTATTTAAAATGCGTACCCGGCTCGAAAAACAGCGGTTCCTTCGCAAGTGCACGGATTACATCAAGTGTCTTTCCTTCTCCTTTTGTCTCATCAATGACCTTCTGGGTATCTTTGGTGATAAAACCTCCAATTCCTGCCGTCATACTCAGCAGATGTTCGATGGTAATATCCGTTGTAGAAGAACGAAGTTCCTCAGTGCCATCCTCAAGTTGGTGCCGTACAGTCATATACCGATATTCTGGAATATATGCATAAAGTGGATCGCTTAGTTTGAATTTATTAGCTTCCATAAGCTGCATAATTGCTGATACTGTTACTAGTTTGGTTGCAGAATAAAGCCTGAAAATCGTGTCCATCCCGAACGAGACTTGATTTTCCACATCCGAAAAACCCGAATAGTGCTCAAAAACCGGCTTATGCTTATAATACATTGCACATCCAACACCGGGTATGTTCTTTTCCTTGTAAAAACTATCGCAGTGTTACGCTCCGTCTGTTAGCGTGTCCTGCCACTTCGAACCCATTAGATAATTCTTGTCTTATCGCTGATTGATCGCTTTTCATCATTATATAAACATATTGGATCCCAATGTACAATATCATCTGAGTCGCTACTCGCCGCCCGGCTGCAAAATCGTCCATGCCATTGGACTGCCCTTTAATAGCCATGGCCACCACGCTCATACCCTGTGCCAATGCCGCTGATATTATTTAATAAAAGGCCGCCAATCATGGGAATTGCAGACATAATTAAGCCCATCATGAGTGTTGGAAGCGATAGTAGTAAAATTGTGGTCGATACCGGACCATCTAGGATTAATTCTCGATGTCGTTCAAGATCTTGCTTAAGAAAGTCATTTTCATAATACACTACCACCTGGCAGTTAATCTCGCGGTATTATTTTAATGCCGTGAATCACGATTATACGCCTATGAAACCGGGGGGTCAAGAAGATTACTACCATCCGTTTGCAAATTACTTTTTTCGTCATCATCATGTTTATATATTTAACTACACACACCATATCTGCATATGAAAAAAGCCTTATAATTATTGACTTTCAAGACATTTTAATGAGTACGTTCGTATACATGAAGGAATTATATTATTTACTAATAATAAATTATACTAGCCGCCGTTCAAAAACTTATAAACCTATTAAATAAAAATAGAATTAACTCAAACTTTTTTTCCTTCAAATTTATCTATATTATGTATACAGAAAAAAAAATATGAGCTCACAGGGAAAGGAAAACTGAAAAACTTGAATATATCTAATTATGATAAACTGGTAGAGTACATTATTCAAAATCAGAATAAGTTCTATAGAATCGCTTATTGTTACGCATACCAAAAGGAAGCCGCCCTTGATATCGTCCAGAATGCTATCTGTAAGGGGCTGGAGAATTACGGTGGACTGAGAAATGAGAATGCGATAAAAACCTGGTTTTATAGAATTCTGATCAACGAGTGTTTACTCTACCTGAACAAGTACAAAAGAGAGATTTTATGTGAACCCGCTGAAATAAGGGAAGACACATACTATGAAGAGGCTTATGAAGCGAAGCCCGAAATCTATCAGAAGGTATGTGAATTACCTGAACATTTAAAGGCAGTTGTCATACTTCACTATTTTGAAGAATTGACCTTAAAAGAGATATCCCAATCCTTAGATGTAAATCTAAGCACGGTGAAAACAAGATTATATACAGCGCTACGGCGCTTAAGGAAAGAAATGGAGGATGAAAATGAATAAATTAAAGGAAGGAAAGAAAATATACGATAGAATCGAGATTCCAAATGAATTGGAGCAGGCAGTGAAAGATTCAATCAACAAATATACACAGACAACGAGCGATCTATCAATAAATACTGTACGAAAAAATCATGGTATAAAGTTCAGACTTACCATGGCAGCAGCCACCGCAGCAGTGGTCTGCTTTATGATTGCTTTAAACTCAAATGAAACCTTCGCTCAAACCGTGAATAACCTACCTATCATAGGGGAAATTACCAAGGTGCTGACGATTCGTTCCTATCATATATCTGAGGATAATTTGAATATCTCCGTTAATGTTCCTGCAATTACGGACGAAAGATTTGCGAACCGGGAGCAGAGTATCGATAATGGATTAAAAGATAATGCATACACAGGAGATCCTGCAGGAAGTGATGATACGTTTGTTACAGATATCAACACAGAGATTGATAAAATCGTGAATGATTATCTTTCAGATGCAAAAAGCAGAATGCAGGTAGATAAAGATGCTTTTATTTCTACTGGTGGTACTGAGGAGGAATGGGCTAATCGAGATTTGAATATTAAAGTTGATTATACACTAACATATCATCAGGGGAATCTTCTTTCACTTGTCCTTGCCGCAGATGAGAGTTGGTATGGTGCATATGATATAAAGTTCTACTACAATCTTGATCTGAAAGATAACAGGAAGCTTACCTTGAAGGATGTTCTGGGAAACGATTTTGTAGAGATTGCAAATACCAGTATAACAACACAAATGAAGGAAAGAGCTGATGAGGATCCGAATATGGTATACTGGGGTATAACAGCTAACGATACATCAGATATTGATGGATTTACATCCGTTGATGAGTATACTACATTCTATCTGAATGATAACGGTAAACCGGTTGTCTGCTTTGAAAAATATGAAATAGCTCCAGGTTTTATGGGTACTCAGGAATTTGTGATAGAATAAAACGCAAGAAGGGGCTGTTGCAAAACTAACTGTAAGTTAGTTGAGCAGCAGCCCTCTTTTTCTGATATAAAACAAAATTGCGGATTCCGAAGAACCCGCAAAAATGG
>JAQZBN010000099.1 GCA_029238935.1 Herbinix sp. | reverse complement strand
GTTGGATGGTGTACTATGAGAAATGATTGGAAATATAAAATTGCTAAAATTACCGGCTGCAATTATGCGTTAAATCATAAAATTATGAAGTTAAAAAGATCATGGGATGAAGTTGAGTGTATACTGAACAGTTCCATGAAAAAGAAAAAAAGGTAATGTGGTTATGTAATCTTATTTGTAAAAGATTATCACATAATAAGTTCCTGAAAGGGAACAATACAGAGTAAGAGAAGTAGTATCAGATGCTTAGGATTGGTTTTAGACTAAGAAATACAGAGATGCATTACCCAAAAAGTCTTAAACCAAATTTAAAACAAAAGGAGGAAATATTATGGCTATTCAATTTACAGATGACAATTTTAAGAATGAGGTTCTGGAGTCACAGGTGCCTGTATTAGTAGACTTCTATGCGGACTGGTGTGGTCCTTGTAAAATGGTTGCACCTATCGTGGCAGAGCTTGCAGAAGAGTATCAGGGTGTGTTTAAGATTGGTAAATTAAATGTAGATCAAGAATCTCAGACTGCAGAACAATATAGAGTAATGTCCATACCTACCTTATTATTCTTTAAGGATGGTAAGGTGGTTGATACCGTAGTAGGTGCAGTTCCTAAGAAGGCATTACAGGATAAGATTGAAACTTTTAAATAATTTAACCTGTAAACAAGAGTTGAACTGTTGATTCTTGGCAGGAAATAAACAAAATAATTGAAATTTAATACAAATATGTAGATACAATCATTCTTGCGTTGAAAAATGCACAAGCGTTTCTAGCTCAGTTGGTAGAGCACCTGACTCTTAATCAGGGTGTCCAGGGTTCGAGCCCCTGGAGACGCATTATAGAAGTATCGGTTTTGCAGACATAGGAGCTGTGGGGTCGGTGCTTTTTTCTTGTGTAAAAAGTTATTGATAATAAATTCAGAAATGCATATAAATGAATTATTCCAAAGCGCCGAATCAAAACTATTAAAGTGAAGCAAAACTGTAAAATTAACTCCAATGCCTAGATAAAGTCAAACAGATCAAAGTATTACTTATACAATTGTTTTAATGTATCTAACAACTAGAGATAAGGTAAGGTGTAGTTACCCTTATTAATCCTCCTTAACAGTAGCATATGGAAGTTTTAAAAATCCTACCGTCTCAAGGATCACAACAGTATCTCCTAAGCGAATACGATAATAATATTCTTTGGATATATTTAAATCAACCCTCCGGCCATCGGATAATTGAACCGTAACAATATATTCGTCCGGTGATCTGGAGCCTTCGCTAAGACTCATATCATAGATAGTAGAAACTGTCTCATGAGGTACTTTTGTATTGAATAGATAATTGATTTGAATTACCGTAGATGGCGCATAAAAAAGTACAAAAAGCAGGAAGAGTCCAATGACGCCCGTTTTCCTTTTATATTCGCTTGTGAACAAAAATAGTATTGCGATAATCATTATGGCAAGAACAAAGCTCCATAGAAAAAAATAGTCAAATGAAAGAATATTAAAATCCAGTACGGATCTTAAAGCCATTGCCATGCTTGGTATAAAAAGAGGTAGGGTTATATCGATATTTGTATTCTGAAACAGAGAGTAATCATGTTTATCCTCTAGGGTAAGGACACCATTGTATTTAATATAAATACCATATGTTATAGCAGGTATTATAATACAAAGAATGGATAAGAGCTTATAAGGGAAGCCTAGGAAGAGAAAGATTGCACCAACTAGTATAGATCCGATTATTAATATAAATAGAGTTATCTTTAATTTGGCTATATTAGCAGGATTTACTTTCTTGTTTGATTTACTTACGGCAGCAGTGGTGTTTGAAATAGGATCAATTTGCTTTCCGTTCAGCTGGATACCACTAAAATAGTGAGTTAGCTCTATTCTTGTGATGGTATCAAGAAGAGTGAAACGCTTATTACCAGTTCGAGTCTTAATTAAAATACTATAATCACCTTTATTTGATATACCTATTTTATAACTAATCAAAATAATTTCTTCTTTTGTAAGATTATAATCTTTTTTTTGATTACAGAAAGTGTTTTCATCCATGAAATCAGTGATTAACAAATCAGCATCCACTCCACTTAATTCATTACCGAGATAAACAAAATAATATTTATTGTCTCCCTTAATAATCTGATAAAAGTTCCCCATTTTATTTTGTACCAGGAGTGACTTCTCTCCATAACGTATATTTTTATATATAATACTTAGGTCATGTTCAAACTCCTTTTCCATTTCCTCCAAATCCTTTATTTTCTTACGTATTCTTTTGCTTTTGGGTGTCGTTGCATTTCGTTCTTTATCATATAGATAATCTCTTACAATGGGAAATCCTAAGAAGGAAAGAATACAAAGAACGATAAAGATTCCATTATAAGGATAAGGGAGTTCATTAATCGTAATTTGGAATACAATAAATCCAAACCCAAGCTTCAGTCCAGTGAAAAAGAGATCCCTTCCACCGAATATATACAACAGACATCCAATACATAATCCGGTAACCAGAGCTAGTGAAAAATATAATAACCACTTGTTCGACAGTTGAGTTATGACTATTAAAAAAGCTCCAATGGATATTAACAACCCGATAATACCCAGTAATACTTGCTTGCGAATTGTATTTTTCATTAATACCCTCCAACGTCAGCCTATTATGGAGAACATAGATTTTTTTCATGGCAAAACTTATATACATTACTATCTCATAAGTTTTACGAGATATTCATATATAACTCATAAAAGGGATAGAAATTAAGGATAGTAATCGAGTTAAAGAAGATAAGCATATTTGAAAGAGTTATTAGTTTGCCATATAAGAAGGTAGAC
Organism: Herbinix sp.; assembly: GCA_029238935.1. GTDB lineage: Bacteria > Bacillota > Clostridia > Lachnospirales > Lachnospiraceae > Mobilitalea. The sequence continues at coordinate 7,099 of JAQZBN010000099.1, read as the reverse complement.
TATATAAGTAAGATAACTATTCCGGAAGTATCTAGGGATACAGATTTTGATTTTTAATCATGCTATTATCCTTGAAAAAGGAGGGAGGATATACCTTGTCAAGATATGAGAAACAGAGAAAATTTCTAAAGACGGATTTTACAGAATTTAAAAATATTAAAACCGATAGAATGAAAGGGTTACCACAACCGCCCATTGTAAAACCCTATGATTCATTCTCGGATATCATCCATCTTCCTGATGTAAACAAAGATGTTTTATTAAAGGATAATATCTTTGAGTGCATTAAGGATAGAAGAAGCACAAGATTATATAGTGAGGAACGACTAACCCTTGAGGAATTGTCGTATTTGCTTTGGGCGACACAAGGAATTACAGGGAAAAATCAAGCTGGAATTACCTTAAGAACAGTTCCCTGTAGCGGAGGGACTCATTCCTTTGAAACATACCTGTTAATAACCCATGTTGAAGGTCTGAACCCGGGAGTGTATCGTTATTTACCATAACGATGGATCAGCCCTTTGTACCTAATTTTGCAAAAAAGGCAGCTGTTTTATTTGCATGGAGTACAACACCATATCGCTCAGAATGGAAGTTTGACATTACTGCACATAAAAAAATTCTTATTGATATCGGACATGTATGCCAGAATCTCTATCTAGCTAGTGAGTCCATAGAGGCAGGAACCTGCGCGATCGGTATCTATGATCAAGCAATAATAGATGGTATCTTAGGTCTTGAGAATGAGGAAGAGTTTGTGATATATCTTGCGGCAGTTGGAAGAAGACGCGTAAAGCAAGATGTGTAATAAAGAATTTTGCAGCAGTAGATTCCACACCATAGTAATCTTAAGTATCGCTTAAAAATAATAATATACGATAATAATAGGATGCTAATTTATAACCAATGAATATTGACAGAAATGGATGTAAATAAGTAGGTTATGTACAAGTGATTTGTTGGAGAATAAATTCCTGGTAAGTTGGAAAGCTGAAATTTTTTCTCCAACAAAGTCTATATTAACTGTAAAGTAAAAAGCAGAAGATCATATCAGATATGGCTTTAATCTATTACAGGATTGAAAGGTAAAACCGGTCGCATGCCATATAAACTCATTGAGCATTGCAAATACAGCAATTAGTTCATAGCGTTGGCGAACAATATAAAGGGTACGCTTTTCACCGTTAATTTCAAGTTCATCATGGCTCCAAAAGCAAAACCTACAGAGCTTTGTCATAACATCATCAATATATTCTTCGGGAATCTGACATTCTCTTGCTAGAACCTCTTTCTCAAAGGTGTAAAGATCCTCTTGTGAATAGAGATAGAAAAAGGCTTTCAATACATAGGAATCAGAAAAGGCTTCAAAAAGTTCTCTGTATTTTTCATCATAGGTTAAAACATTCCTATATCCCTTTTCTGGTTCGGGAAAAACACTATAAAAAGGTAATTCGGATCGATTAGAGATATAAGTGAACCCTGTATCATTAGCGACGGAGGAGGAACCATCTGTATTATTTAGTTCATTTGGTTGGTATTCATAATCAGCCTGCACATATACGTTAAACAATCCTTTTTGCGTGTGCCAACAGATTTCACGAGCCTTTTCCATACGTTTTTCATAAGGGGTATCTTCAATTAGACGCAAAATGCCATAATAGGTATCACTCTCATATACTTTATCGTGACCACATAGACGGTCAAGGGAGATACCTAAGGCATCGGCGATGGGAATAAATAAAGTACCGTCAGGTATGGTATCCTCACATTCCCATTTTGATACGGCTTGAGAGGAAACCCCGACCACATTGGCAAGCTGTTCCTGAGTCATATTTCTTTTCAAACGATATTTTTTGATGTTTTCTCCGATATTCATCATTGATCACCCCTTATCATTTTAACTTCACTGCCATAACAATACTCGTTGCAATCTTGACCGCAGATCAGTTCATATGCAAGATTTAAGATAGATAAAACCATTCCATTACAACTGCATTCGTAAAGAGTAGTTTTACCGTCACGTAAGTTAGCTTCATGGTGTGAGCATACTTTAGATTTTATTGCAAACTCTAGTAAAAGTTTTGCTTTGTCTGTTTCAATTTCGACTTTCTTAGCTATAAAATCAGCAGTAAACCGTTTTGAAAAACCTTGTGTATACATAAGTTTTACCATTTTTATTCCGTCAATATCGGAAAGTAATTGAAACAAATTTATTAAATCATCCGCGTTCTTATCCATCCAGGAGAAGTCAGCTTCATTTTGAAATAACATGACAGCCATATTGGTATAAGGGCTATTGATTAGAATTTCATATCCAATATCACTGGATACTACTGCACGATACATATTTGATGATACAATATGACTAGGAACAATTTTTTCGAAGTTCCGACTACCTCCAATTTTCCAAATACTTTTTACAATCAAGGTGAAGGCTAGCCAAAATGATTTCTCCACACTTTCGGAAGGGGAAAGTCCTTTGAATTCCTGCTCGATTGCATCAGCAATGGAGTTTTTTGATGTAGCTCTACTAAAAATCTCGTCCGTCGATACCTCAAAATAATCAGCTAGGGCAGGAATATATTCTACTTCCGGAGCCGATAATCCAGTCTCCCATTTGGATATCGTTTTATTTGATATATCCAGCGCAGCTGCAACTGCTTCTTGTGTGACACCCTTCTGTCTCCGTAGGAAAGCCAGCTTTTCGCCAACTTGTGATGAAAATTCAGTATTCATAGTTACTACTCCTAAAATTTACTCGAACCGGTTCTGTAATACTATTGTAAATTTAACCAACAGTGGAGTCAACAGAGGATGTGTTGCTATATTCTCTTATTTGGAGAATATAATAAATAAATATCTATTTTGGCTTGAGTTTCGTTTGCGTTTATAGTATGGATTTTTAATCTCCTTATGCTGCAGAATAGGAGTAGATTGAATTTGTTGATGAATTTACATAAAATTACATATATGATATTGTATCAATTGCATGTATCTATTTGATCTTTTCGCTTGTTTTTTCGAAGAGGAGTGATGGATATTAAAAAATGAACTTGTACAAGGGAGGTTACTAGAGTTTTGTAAATAGTAACCTCCCTTTGCTAGTAATAGATACAGGATAAGATTGCAAGAACAAGGGTATCAATTGCAGGACGATAGAAGTTTCATATACTTAAACTATATTGATACTAATCAGATGTAGTATTCAAATTATCTTCCATGAAATGAGTAAAGATTAGAATATTACGATTAGTAGTAACGAGGTAATAATCCTCCAATATCACTTCAGGTCTATCCTGATATCGAACCTGAGCTACAAGATGAGTTCCATAATAGTGAATGAAATAGCGATTACAATTATTTCTTGAAGTATCGAAGGTTGCTAGTATGGCGTTTCCATTATATTGTATTACACCGGTAAAAGCAGTTTCTTCGGTATCAAAGTGCGTTATTCGTATCTTATCCGGAATACCTTTATTAAGTCGATCAAGAAATTCAATCAATCGATCAACATGAAAAGATCTATCTTGAGTATAGATAATATCGTTGTTTATAAGAGCAGCTTCTAAAGTATAATCCACTGGTAAAGCTATTAGCTCTTCTTCAGAAGAATAGGTCTCAAAATAATTGTCATAATTCATAGATAACATTACCTCTATGGTATCTTCTATCATTATTATATTATGAGTTAGCTTAGTTGTTAAGAAACAACGAGGAAATATATCACTCTTAGCTGTTATCTATAAATTTGTTACTAATACATGGTAATTATGGATCATTGTCTCATATAATGGAATAAAGATAGTATTGCTTTGAGGTTTACAATGATTATTCATGTAGTACAACCGGGGGATACCATTGATTCAGTAGCCATAAAGTATGAAACAAGTATAGATCGGTTAATCATAGATAATGGGATTTTAAATCCAGAAAATCTAGTCGTAGGACAGACGATTGCCATTGTTCAACCTGAACAGACCCATATTGTACAAGATGGTGACACGCTACTTAGTATCGCGCAGTTATATAAGGTGCCAGTAATGCAGTTATTAAGGAATAACCCTTTTTTATCGAATAGAGAATATATTTACCCTGGGGAAACAATTATCATAAGCTATAATGAGTATATTGATAGTATTACGACGAATGGGTATGCGTACCCCTTTATTAATATGGACATATTAAAAAAGTCTCTTCCCTACCTAACTTACCTAACTGTATTCAATTATAGAGCTTCTGCGGAAGGGACGGTAGTTAGTCTGGGGGATGATACTGAAATTATTCGAGTAGCAAAAGAATATGGAGTGGCTCCAATTCTGTTATTGACAACCCTATCCGGAAGAGGAGAATCGGGTATGGATATCGGTTTAGAGATTCTATTCAACGAAGTTTATCAGGATATCCATATAGAGAGTATTTTAAGAACATTAAAATCAAAAGGATATTACGGAGCACATATATCATTTCAATATATTAATCGGGATTTCGTTCAATTATATGTTAATATGTTAAATAAATTAGCAAACCGTTTACATGAAGAAGGTTATCCTGTTTTTGTTACAATAAATCCTCGATTGCAAATAGATGTGAATCGACTAACCTTTGAAAAAGTAGATTATTCTGGTATTGGCCAGGAGGCAGACGGAGTAACTTTAATGACCTATGACTGGGGTTACACTTATGGCCCTCCGGTTCCATTGTCTATGTATCTGGCCAGCGATTACCTGAACCATGTTATTAATTATATACCACCAGAAAAGATCAGTATAGGATTATCAATCATAGCCTATGACTGGCAATTACCTTATAATATTGGTGTAACAAGAGCAAGAGCACTTTGTATGGACACAGCAATTACCTTAGCAGCTTTAATGGGAGAAGAAATCCTATTTGATGAAGCATCACAGTCACCTTATTTTATGTATACGGAAACTCAATCCGGAATTCCAATACAACATATTGTATGGTTTAAAGATGCCAGAAGTATTGTTGCTATTATGAATTTAATACCTGAGAATGGTTTCCGAGGGGTAGATATTTGGAATATAATGCAGTACTGTGCCCAGATGTTATATGTCATTAATACACAATATCGAATAGAGAAAATATATCCGGAAGTATAATTAAGAAAATAATGTAAATAATATTGACATACCTAGAATATCTATGTATAATTTGAGGCATAGATATTCTAGGTATTATTATGAGGTGAAATAGATATGGATAAAAAATTAATGGCGATTAGTACATCAATGCTGGTTCTAAAATTATTAGAGAAACAAGAGATGTATGGATATCAATTGATTAAGGAATTGGAGCTTCGGAGCGAAAAAGTATTTCAATTGAAAGAAGGAACCTTATATCCTATCTTACATGGATTGGAACAACAGAATGCGATTGAAAGCTTTGAACAGATAGCGGAGACCGGAAGAATTAGAAAGTATTATAAAATTACCGATGAAGGAAGAAAGCTTCTGAAAGAAAAAACGGTGGAATGGAATTCTTATCAGAATGCGGTCAACAAAGTATTGGGAGGCGCATTATATGAATAAATTCCCGATTGAATCACAGGAAGTTAAGATATTTCTAGAAGATGTAACAAATCAGATCAGATATAAACCGATACACAATGAAATTGAAGAAGAATTAAAAGGTCATATGGAAGACCGAGTTTATGAATTTATTGAATTGGGTATGGACAAGGATGACGCAATAAAAAAAGCAGTGGAACAGATGGGAGATCCCAACTCCATTGGAATCATGATAAATGAAACAAGATACATTAAGAATTCATGGCCTTTACTTTGTATGGTCTTTGCATCTGTTTTCCTGGGCGTAATATCTAACTTTATTGACAATCGTTTATCATGGGGGCAAGGCTTTCTTAACAATCTTTCAGACATAATATTTAATACCAATTATTTCATCTGGGGATTGTTTGTTCTGGGGTTTCTATACTATAGTGGATACACTCTTTTAATAAAACACACAAAATTTATTCTATGGGGGTTTGGTGTAAGCTGTTTTGCTCAAATAGTAGTCCGTATCATTAATTTCCATAGCTTTCATATTTTTTATTCATACCATGTAATAGGGTATTACAGTATTCTTCTATTTGGATTAATTCTGGCAGTACTCGTTTATCGCATGAGACAGAAAGGGATAAAGGCTGTTCTATGCTCTGCTATTTTATTAATGGCTATGATTTTATTACAAAGTGCCATGATAAAATGGAATAGTTATATCTCAAGTGCAGTAGTTATATTACTTATGACATGGCTCATATCGTTATTATTTATGATAGTAAAAGGATATATTGTTGGAAAGAAACGATCATTGATAGCACTTAGTATTCTCTTAATGCTGCTTATGATCGGCTTATACAATGGATTATTCTATTCGGCTCAGCGAAATAACTTGGAACTCTTCTTGACACCGGAGAAGCAAGCCGTGGACCACTGGGAGGATGGCTATAATGGGGTGTTAATAAAAGAATTATTAGGGAAAGCATCGCTCTTTGGACCTATCCAACTTTCAAAGGAAGAATTAATGAATTATGGAACTGGAGCATGGTATTTTGATGAAGAAGAAGTGGCGAATATAACAACTTATCTACATTACAATATAGATACAGTGACTTTAGAAAAGATATTACCTCAGCATTACCACAATAATTACCGCCTTGCCTGTTGGGTGTTAGATTACGGTTGGCTTCCGGCATTTCTGTTTATTGCATTCATTGCTGTATTTTATGGAATTCTATTTGCTGTAGCCAGTAGGATAAAAAATAAATTGGGCAATACCATTGCTATATGCAGCAGCAGTTGTTTATCCTTACAGATGATTCTTTATCTTCTCGGAAATTTCGGATATCAATATGGATCGTTTAGTACGTTGCCTTTTATCTCAGAGGGATTATTAAGTATAACGATTAATATGGTTCTTGTAGGTATGGTATTATCTGCTTATCGTTATGATAAAGTGATTAGGGAAGAAAAGTTGATAGTGTCAAGATTTATGTGTAAATAGATTTATGAGTACTTCAGAATAAACATCTCCTGAAGATCATCATAAGCCATAGCAAAACCTCTAAGCTTTT
>JAQZBN010000050.1 GCA_029238935.1 Herbinix sp. | reverse complement strand
ATTCACCGGTTGTATATATACTTTGCTCCTGCATTCGCCTTGACCTCCCCAGGACTTTTATAAGGTTATTATTTCGTTTTTTCTGACCAATGTCAATTTATTTATAAGATGGTACTATATTACGCGTCCCGTATTGGTTTATGGGCTATATTAATAATAGACTTAATATTGTTATAGATAATAAATTATCACTCGATAGATATTGATCCAAAATTCTTTAATTTTTTGCGCAGATTTATAAATAATTAAATAATAAAATGAATATTAAATTGGCTAATCCTATTGTAATTTTGTTAGATGAAATAACATCTTTGCTTCCTTGATATTCATGGAGGTATGCTATCACCTATTGATATCCTTAGTCGATTTCCAGAAAACTTTTATTTTCAATATACCACCGGAGGGCTTTGCGAATACCATCATTGAAATTTGTCTCCGGCTTCCAACCAAGTTCATTCATAATCTTGGAAGGATCGATAGCATACCTTTTGTCATGACACTTACGGTCCATCACAAACTTAATCGGAGCATCAGGTATATTGAAGTCCTCTTTTAAAATAGTTAGAATGGTAGTTAAAATCTCAAGGTTGGTATACTCGTTGTGTCCTCCAACATTATAGACTTCACCGACTTTTCCTAGATGCAATACTTTATCAATTGCCTTGCAGTGATCAGTCACATAGAGCCAGTCCCTAACATTATGAATTTTTCTGCGTTCTGATAAGGTCCATAATTATTGGAACACCTGGTAATCACTACGGGGAGATGATGTGTCTCATAAAAGGCGTGAGCCATCATATCTCCGGCAGCTTTACTGGCGGAATAGGGGTTTCTGGGTCGAAGCGGTGTATCTTCTGTAAAATAGCCTTCGGCAGGCAATTCTCCATATACTTCATCGGTGGAAACATATAAGAAGCGCTTACCGTTATAATTGGAACTTTCCCAAGCCTCCTTAGCAGTATTTAGAAGATTTAAAGTGCCGATAATATTAGTGTTTGCAAACTCATATGCTGAAGCAATGCTGCGATCGACGTGGGTCTGTGCAGCAAAGTGAATTACGTAATCGATATCGTTCTCATGAAAAATCTTCTTTATCAGTTTCTCATCACAGATATCACCCTGTATAAAGCAGTAGTGGTTATTACCTTCATAAATGCTTACATTACTACGATTCCCGCAGTAAGTTAATGCATCCAGATTTATTACATTGATATCCTTCTCAAAGTTCTCCATGAGATAGTGAATATAATTGGACCCTATGAAGCCAGCGCCTCCGGTAACAAGATAATTTTTCATCGTTATAGCCTCCGTTTTGTTTTATTTGATTATCTGTGAAATGATTGTATTAGGTTACGTGGCGTTAGAGTCAAGAGGAATTTTCATGGATTTTCAATGAGTTTATATCAAGAGTCAAGAGGAATATTACATGGGTTTTCAATATATAGTGAAGTCAAAAGTAATTATCGGTGATTTTCCTTAAATTTTATATAGAATTTTAAATGATTTTTCTTGTTCTCAGGTCCCTCTATGTCTACCTTACAGAACGGGTAGGGTAGTAGTAAGTAGTATTAACATTAAATAATCTACTTGTAAGTACTTTATTATAGATACAATAAAAGCCCCCTGCTTCTATGAAACAGGAGGCTGACAACCTTTAGGATTTAATGTCTTCTATGGGATAAAGGTGTAGATATTATAATAGCTTTCATTCCATTACAAGAGTTTCGGATAAAATAAATCTTGTCGGCCAGAACTCATATAAATAAAGTTTATTAACTCTTCCTTCAAATTTATGAAAATAATTCGATAGGATAGGAATAGATTGATAAATCTGTTCAGGCTTATCAATTAACATCGTGATATGAGGAGTCCAGTCATAACTGTCACCAAAATTCTCTTTCAAACATAGCAATTCTCGATTATTATCAGGAGCAATAAACAAGACGTTAGAACCACCGAAAATACCAATATGGTTAAATGTAATATCAAATGAGGGATTGTTTTTTGATACACGCTTTACCAACTCATATATTTCGTTCTCCTGTGATACATCAAACATTCCTAGAGTAATGTGTAGAGGTATATCTTTGGTTTGATTACCGACAAACCCATGATCATAGAGAGTGTTTTGCAATTTGGTAAGAGTTTGTTCAGACTTCTCATCAAACCCAGCCATAACACAAAGAAATTTTTCACTCATCGATAGCCTCCTTAACTATTTTCAATTTCATCCAATAATAATTGTTTAAATTCTATTATTGAGATAGTTCCGATATCACCTTCATCCCGTTTCCGCAGGGAGACCTGATTGCATTCAGCTTCTTTCTGCCCTACGATAACCATATAGGGAACACGATCAAGTTGAGCTTCTCGGATTTTGTACCCAATCTTTTCATCTCTGGTATCTAACTCACATCGGATACCTACATTCTTTAACTCATTCATTACAGAAATAGCATATTCAGCATATTTATCGGATATCGGAAGAACCTTAACCTGCACCGGTGATAACCACAAAGGGAATTTTCCTTCAAGATGTTCAATCAAGATACCGATAAAGCGTTCCATTGATCCAAATACCACACGGTGAATCATAATCGGTCTATGTTTCTCCCCGTCTGCTCCGACATATTTTGCTTCAAATCTAAGGGGCAATTGAAAGTCCAGCTGGATCGTCCCACATTGCCAGGTTCTTCCGATGGAATCTTCCAAATGAAAATCAATCTTCGGACCATAAAATGCACCGTCACCTTCGTTAATAATATAAGGCATCTGCAAATCATCCAGTGCTTGTTTCAAGCCTTCTGTTGCATGATTCCAGTCCTCCTCACTGCCGATACTGTTTTCCGGACGAGTCGATAGTTCCACATGGTATTTAAAACCGAACTTACGATATACTTCATCAATTAATTCCACGACACCTTTAATCTCTTCTGGGATCTGCTCCTCCATCATAAAGATATGAGCATCATCTTGGGTAAAGCACCTCACACGCATGAGACCATGGAGAGTACCTGATTTTTCATTTCGATGTACCACACCGAGTTCGCCCATTCGGATTGGAAGGTCACGGTAGGAGTGGGGCTGCATATTATAAACTAACATTCCACCCGGACAATTCATCGGCTTGATTGCATAATCAGTTTCATCGATGACAGAAGTATACATTTTTTCGCGATAATTATCCCAATGTCCGGAGGTCTCCCAAAGCTCCCGATTTAACATGACTGGAGTTGATATCTCTACATAACCTTCCCTGGTATGGATTTGTCTCCAATAATCAACCAGCAGATTTTTTAGAATCATACCCTTTGGTAAAAAGAACGGAAACCCTGGTCCCTCATCCATCAGAGTAAATAACCCTAGTTCCTTACCCAGTTTTCTGTGATCTCTCTTTTTCGCTTCTTCCATGCGCTGTATATATTCCTCTAGCTGACTGTTCTTAGGAAAGGATGTTCCGTAGATTCTGGTTAACATCTTATTCTTTTCATTTCCCCTCCAATAGGCTCCGGATAAAACAGTGAGTTTAAATGCCTTAATTAAATTCGTATTTAATACGTGAGGACCGGCGCATAGATCAACATATTCCCCCTGTTCATAAAAACTTAGCTCAGCATCAAGAGGTAAATCCTGGATTAGCTCCAACTTATAAGGTTCATTTCGCTGTTCCATGAGCTTAATGGCTTCCTCTCTGCTTAAGCTAAATCTTCGTAGAGGAAGACTTTCTTTTACAATTTTACGCATCTCATTCTCAACTTCTTGGAGATGGGATAGCGTAAATTCAAAATCAAACTCAAAATCATAATAAAATCCATCCTCAATCGCCGGACCGATGGCACATTTGGTATTCGGATACAACCGCTTTACCGCCTGAGCGAGAATGTGAGAAGATGCATGCCGGAATGCTTCCTTTCCCTCTGCTTCCTCAAACAAAAATTCTTTTACTAATCCATCTTTTCCACTTACTTTCATTCTTACGTTCTCCTTTCAAAATTAAAATGATAATTTGATAAAATGGTAACATAAGAAAAGCACCCAAAGACAATGACATACGAGTCACTAATCTAAGGGTGCATCTATATAGTAATGCACGGTTCCACCTTAACTTTTCACTTCGGATTCTATCAAATCCTATCCTTTAACGCAGGCATACGGAAGTACTTACTAAAATTTCAGTACTACAGCTCAGGAATGGTTTTCAAAAATACGCTTTCATAAAGAACTCTCACCAAACATTCTTCTCTCTGTATGTGTCGTATCATTTACTCGTTTCCGTCTTTGCTTTTCTTATGTTATTTACTATATTATATCCAGAAAGATGTAAAAGTCAACCTGGAATTTACATTTATTTTAGATCGTTATTTAAGCCCTATATTTAAGCTCATCATTGATCCCTTTATTTTGATCTATTATTTTTATCATTATTTTAATACAGGTATTTATATTTTTTATAACAATCAATTTTTTGTATGAAGTTTATTCTTTCGGTATGGAAGAGAAGACGAGATCTCCTTTTTATGGTACCTAATTATGATTAATATTCTACGAAGCCTTGTATGATATTCTTTTCTTAGTAAGTAATCACATTCTAAATCTAATTTAAATAATTTGTTTCATCAAATTGAATTTTATTTAATTAATAATTTATTGTACATCTCTTCAAGTGAAGTTTGACTGCCAATAAAATTTGGCCAGGCATCAACACCATCATCCTCAGTTCTAGGAATAATATGTATATGAAAGTGAGATATCGATTGTTGAGCACTCGTTCCGCTTGCATTTAATAAATTAACACCACTATACCCACACTTATCTACATAATAATTTGATATTAGTTTGACTGTATTCATTAGATGCCCTAATGTTTCATTATCACAGTCAAGAATATTCACAGTATGTCTTTTAGGTACGACAATTGTGTGACCATCGACATCCATTGCTATATCAAGAAAAGCATAGGTAAATTCGTCCTCATAAATTTTCATACTTGGTATTTTGTTATGGATAATACCACAAAATATACAATCCTCCATACTTATCCTCCTCAAATTTAATTACAAAATTATACTTTACCAAATTAAGGAAGTCAACAATCAAAGTGAGATCCAATGTAAAGTTAATTAAGATAATAATTTTGTGTTGCTAAAATTGAACTTACTTTGTACTCATTCTTTGGATTGCTTCCTCTACGGAAAAGCACTGTGCATATCTACCATTCCACATGAAATCATTATAGTAATGGTAGGATTGTTCTGCTGTCATGAATTGATTGTCATAGGTTGAATTAGTATAGGCGGGAACTATCATCTGAAATCCATGTTCAAAACCGCATTTGATCGTCGCATCGATGCAATAATCAGTTTGAAGACCCACAATAGTAATATCCTTTACACTTTTTTCGTTCAGATATTTCATTAATCCTGTGCTCTTAAAGGCACTATTAAACTTTTTGTCAAAGATTCTTTCACCTGCGAACGGTCTGAATTTATCATATATTTCAAATCCAACAGTACCTTTTGTTAATTCACTTCCTTGACCATCATCATGTCGAACATAGATCACTTCAACTTGCTTATCTCTAGCCGCTGTCAGTATTCTAGAGACATTTTCAACAAATCTATCAAACTGATATAAGCCTTCAGTAGTAATTAACTGCTGTGTATCAACTACCAGTAAAACCATTATGTTTACCTGCCCTTTCCTGATTACTATGTGATATTGCCTTTCATTATAGTTTTCGTATTACAAGAAGTCAATCAATGCCGTAATCAAATAAAAATTAAACCAATATAACTATGTATACTTGAGTAGGAGATTAGCGGTAATAGAAGAAACAGCAAACATTCTTAACTTTATTATACAGGAGATAAAATTATCTTATTTTATCATACCAAATTAAGGAATTCAGTCTTGATCCGATCAAGGTGTTTTATTAATGTACATGAAAATAAACCGGATTCACTTTCAGAGTAACATCACACTGGAGCAGATAGCACAATAAAAAGAGCCTTGTCAGATTCACAAAGCTCTGAAAAACATCAAATCAAACCTATTATTCCATCTACAGATTTAATTACGATATACTATGGGTCCATATCATATCCATACCAAACCCGTATTTATCCGGTACCCATAGGTATCCATCTTTTAGCTGATAATCATCAAAATCAATACCTTCGGTTAAGTCAGGAACACCTTCAATGGTATCAATTCCTTGAAAAGAAGCAGCTAAATGTGCAGAATAATGGGTTTTCAGCTTCTGACCCCAGTTGTGTGGTGATGCACTGATCTGAAGCTCATTTACTGTTTTCATCATACTACGCCAATTGGTAAAGCCATACCCTTCCACGTCCATCAGAAATACATCGATTAATTTCTTTTGCGCAAGATCCATTAATAAGGGAAGGTCAGGATTAAATTCACCATCTGCAATTAGTGTTTTCGGACTGTGTTTCGCTAAATACTCACGGAGCAGCTGAAATCCTTCCACACTTTCTTGAAAGGGTTCTTCGATCCAGTAAATATTACAATCGATAACACCGTCTAAGAATTTAAATAATGAATCGGTGGTATAAGCATCATTGGCATCCACAAGAAGAATAGCATCGGGAAATTCTTTATGTATTGCACGAACTACATCAATATCTCTCTTTAATCCTTCGTTATATTCCATCCATTTGCCGGATCTTCCTACCTTGATCTTAAACCAATGATAGCCAAGTTCATAATAATCATAACGACAGTTCTCAAGAATAGCATCTATTCCGCCCGGTCTCGTATCGGGGCTGATATCATTCATATAGATCGCACCATCATAGCAGTTTACGGATGCCAAAGGAGTGTCGCACATCATCTTTGAAACAGGAAGTTTTAATATCTTGCCGGCAAGATCATGTAAAGCAAAATCAAGACATCTTGCATCGGGGGAGAGGATACCGATGTTCGGATCAAAAACTTCGGAGACAGATTTACCAATCATTTTAAGTTTTATCTCTTCATTACATCTACCCAATCCCCAACCGGAGGCTCCTTTGTCTGTTTTGATTTCAACAAGATAGCAGTCACCTCCATAAGAATGCTCAGGAAGCCTTGAATTTTTCCCGTATAATCTGGGATATCGGTTTCTCGCCCTCTTATTATTAATTTCAATGATCTTATGATATGCTAATTCCATAACACTACCCTTCCTTTCATGATTGTTTGATAAATTTATATGCTATAATAAAATTTACTTCTCATCAGGGATTATTTCATTTTCTATTCAAGGTCAAATTAAAATGTTCGAACTAATCTATGATTACTGGCGTAAGATATCATTCGTGTATATTCTGTTATATTACATCTTAAATTTGCGCTATCTAGTATATTTTTATCTTTCGATTCTTATTAATAGCTTTGTATAAATATTCTTACGTAGTGGATTAAATGATGTAAGAATCAAGAAATCAAAATTATATATTTCAAGTATTTAAGTAGGAAAGTAGGTCAATTTATTATAATATATCATAAATTGGTACGGATAAAACTGTCGGTTAACCCAACAGACCATTGGACTGACGCTCCATATTCTCTACAACGATATCATATATTTCTCCCAAAGAAGAGCAGTACTCCAGCACTTTCCAGGGGGTATTGGTGTGAAAATGGATTTTAATCGTTTCCTCATCACCAACGGCAAGCAAACAATCTCCATCCATATTTTTCGTAATATATTCGTTGATTTCATCTTCCGAAAGATTATGTCCGTCTATTAATAATTGCGTATCAAATTTGTATTCTAGCATTTAAATTCTCCTTTACTCTGTGTATTTTAATTAATCGTATATTTACTATTTTTACTTTTCCCATAACACATTAAAGCATATTGTGTTATAACCCAAATCTGTATAGAATTGGTTCACTCCTCCCGTCATATGGGTTGCTCCTAATTTCTTTGTCATCCTGCATAACTCAGAGAGTGCCGCAGACGCAAGTCCTTTATTACGGTATTCCGGCGCAGTACATAAAGGTTCAAGGTAAGCTAGATGTACTTCCGGTACCAGCCACATGCCGGCGAAACATGCGTAGTCTCCATTCTGAGCAGCTATCACTACATCTAAATCCTTAGTCTGATGAGGGGAATACTGCTGCAGATAAGCACCCGTTGCGTCTTTGTTTTGCCATTCACTCGAGCCAAAGCTACGCCATATCATCTGAGTTAATCTAAGGTAATCAATCTCATGATGAGCAACAAAGTGAAATTCATCCGGTAAGCCATGTCTCATTGGTTTTTCAAGATCAAATATATTAACCGGCCATTCATTTCCTTTTCTATAACCTCTCCTTTTTAATTCATCCTCAATTACTACCTGCGTATTATACGTGCAAAAACTTAACTTTCCATCTTTGAAGCGCATGTTTTGTTCAGCATAAGAGATGACTTCTGGTATTAAAAAATCATAGCCTTTCTTTCGATTGATATATACCTGTCCGGGACTTAATTCATAATAACAGAATGCAACGATATGACCTTGATCTTCCCAAATCTGATCAAGATAAGTATGCTCACGGTCAAAATCTAGAAGCGTCTGAGCATATTCAAAAAAAGGTGGTTTTTGCCCTGTTACTCCATCGATGGAATAATTCTCTAACATAAATTGATAAACCGGTTCGAAATCAACCAGATAGCGATATGATCTATTCGTAATTAAATTTCCGCTTAACATTTGTTTAGTCCCCATTCTTAGCTACTTATAATGTGTAACCCTAATATATTAATTAAATAAATATAAATCGCATAAAATCCGTATTAATAACCGTAACGTGTTATAAGTTCTCTTATTTCAAACGATGAGAGCCTCCTTCGGCGCTAAGTATCAAAATTGTAATTCATCACTTGTTTTGCCAATTTTACTTGGATTACTTTATCTCCATATTGAGCTAGCATGGTTTCATATTTTGCTCTGTCCTTTTCAAAATCGTAGGTCCATTGAAACATCAACTTTAACATAGTAAAGTTGGGTTTATAATGACACTTTTCAAGGTGTAATTTCTGCTTAATAAAACGTATTATGATTCTTCTTTTTCTTGTGGAAAGGGGAGTATCTAAAAATATAATCTTATCAGCCATATCAAACAAGCACTTTTGACTTTCGCGGTAAGTACCTTCAACAATCCAATTTCCCAGTGAATCAATATCCTGAATAACTTTTTGTTGTTCCTGCAACGTTCTTTTATATCGTCCATTTTCCCGCTGTTCCCAAGCAATACAGTCACCTTCATAGAAAGGAACTTGGTAGTTTATAGACATCTTTTTTGCTAATGTAGTTTTCCCACTGGCTACGATCCCAAATATTATTATCTTCATTCCGTATATCCTCAATCATAAAAATATCTGTAAATAAGGTTTTTATATCAAAGAGCTTATAGCTTAATGACCTTTCTCATACCAGAACCACAATATTCATGTGGTAATGTACGAAATCCAAATTTTTCGTAGAATTGTTCTTTACCAACTTCTGAATTTAAGTTAATACTAACACGATATCCAATGTCCATATGCGTTTTAATAAACTGAATCAAGCGATTCATAATTTCGGTTCCAATTCCTTTTCTTTGATACTCTGGACGAACAATTACATCGTTTATCATGTAGTACATGCCGTCTCCGTGAATTCTACCCATTGCTATTGGAGTACCTTCATCATAAGCTACTATAGTATAATCAGAACGTGTAATTAAAAGTTCCACTTGGATTTCAGAGCAGTTTGTCCAGCCAACGCTTTTTCTTAGGTCTGTATAGATGCCAACATCCAATGAGTTTTCTATAAAATGCATGGTCTTACTCCCGCTTTATTGATCTTACTAGTTACCATATTATGGTTTATTATAACACAAATACATTATATGTAGAATATAAAAACAAATTATTCCATCCAACTAGGTCTCTAAATAAACGTGAAATATCTAAAATATGCAAAATTGCTGTTGCATTGTAACAGACCGGATAATTAGCATCTCAAAATATTATTGTTGATTTATTCATAGCCATGAGAATAGGGAGATCAGCAAATATATTGATATTAGACAAGAGTAAGACTGGTTAAGTAGATGGGGGAGAGGAGGGTAACGAATAATGACCGGGTGTTTACGTTATTAAGATACCAAAAAAACCACTAGAAAGAGTTTTCTTTTGAAATCTTCTAGTGGTTTATATCTTCGCAAAGAAGTAAAGTATCCGTGTAAGATAGGGGATTTACTTTAACTTAATCGGTGATAATAGATCAAGCTGTATAAATTCGGTAGCTTTTTCGTCTCCATGATAATATGAATATGCATTGAGATGTTCTTCCAAGCATCCGCTCATACCAAAAGGTTCTCGGGCATCATATTCATATTCAGTACTGTTTTCTACCCATTTTCCCAGAAGCTGCCATTCGTGAAAATCACCCATTTTTATACAATGAGCTGCATACAGTCCACCTTCAAAATGTTTCTTTTGAAGTGGAGCAGGAACCTCCATATCATCAGGTATCGTAACCCAGAACTCATATCCATAGGTTTCATTTCCCTGTGGAGAGGGATTATTGAAACCATACATTCTCAAATCGGGTTTAAGATCCAGTAAATTTACTTTCTTAACAAACTCATCCATTAACTTTCCAGCAGCATCCTCGGGATTTTCTCCAATATAATGGCTTGCTGCAACCGTTGCAGCAGGTAAGTATAAAATCCTTACATTTTTTAAAACAGACAGAGTTTCACTTGCTTTGTTTAATTCATCCATCGACCTTTCCTCCTTAAAATAAATCTTTGAAAGGGTGAGCGTTTCAATCAACTTCAACATGTCGTTGTCTTGTAACAGATCGAGCTTGATGTTTGCTTTCCTATGTTCATTTAAACGGGTTAAAAAAATCTGCAAAACACCGCGTATCGTTGTAAGAGCAGTAATCTCTTGATCGAGCTCAGCAATGTTTTCATGAAATATTTCAATCATACGTGCTTGTTCGGTGTCATCAAAAATCAAAGCAATTTGCTTCAGAGGAATACGTAGTTTACGTAGTACGATAATCTGCTGTAGACGTCTTACCGCTGTCTCATCATAGATACGATATGCGTAATCCTCTTTGCGCTTACTGCTTAGTAATCCGAGCTGCTCGTAATAACGAAGCATCCTAGTTGATATTTGAAAGTTCTTTGATACTTCACTTATTGTCATATAGTTCATACGCTCATCTCCTTTCTGCTTTGAGTATAAAGGGCGACACGATGTCGTAGTCAAGGGTTTTTAATTATTTTTTATTAATTTTTTACGGCATCAGTTCGTGTTTCAAGTAATAAAAAATCTATATATTACTCTTGATCCAAGTGTGGTAATTCTAAGAATTCTACACACTTCTCCGCCTCATTCTTGGATTGAAATAGTATAATATCATCAGTTATATCCATATTTATTTTTTTACGCTCATCGATAGAAGCAATAGGGTAAATGAAGCTATTTAGATTATTGGACACAATGGATACTTCGTTTTGTTTGCTGATATAGCATATCTTTGCTGTTATGTTATCGATACTGGTTGCAGCACCAACAGTCCCCCAATATCCATTGTTACTATCCATTGCAAAAATATCTACCCATGGAATAGCGTAAAAGTTGATCATAGGAATATAACTGTCAAAGATAAATTTTATATCATATTTTTCAGCTAATAGTTTATAGGTGTCATCGTTATATGAATCAGGCATAGAAGATATAGTAGTCCCTGCAAAGATGAGCTCATATGTTGGACTAAAAATCGCACTAGAACTAAGTTGTTTTACATCCAAATACCGTATTTCTTTCATAAACTTACACCTCACGAATATTTATAAGATAATTAAAGTATTTATACTCGATCTTATCATCAATCATACAATTGTCTCCTAAAGACTTATTTAACCTCTAATATTTTTATCAAATAAAGAAGATTAAGAATAATAACGTTTGATTTCCACCAATTTTTGCTGATACTCCATTGTTCAGGGAAATCACCCCACTCCCACGGAATATTCCAGGAACCATCTTCCAGCTGAGTGTTTATGATATAACTACATTCAAAATTTGCTATTTCTTTATTATCATCATAAAAAATACTATCTTTAGTGTTGAAAAACTGTGAAGGTTTGCAGATATATGACGTTTCCCATTCCTCTGTATTATGGGTAATATTAGCTTTCACTTGTTCCTGCAATTTGTTTTTTAGAACACTGTGGTCAAAAAGATTGGCTTCTCCAGACTCTTCACAATATTCCATCATTCTGATAAAGCAAAGCAAGGTATGCATATCATTTTGTCGCTGTGAGTTAATAAGCTGATCAAATGCTTCTTTGACAATGCGACAGCCTAAGTTGAAAAGTTCACTATCCTTGTTCGCAAATCTTATGATAAAGCCGGCTAAACAAGCGGTCGGGTTATAATCGTTATGGCAGGTACTATTGCTTTCAGTATGCCACCATGGTGCATGGGGATAATCATTGTTGGTTTTTACTGTATTGTACCAGAAATGTCCCTCGAAATCCTTACCACTGGAAAGATAATTTAATATACCAATTATTATTTTGTGAGATGAATCAGTAAAATTAATTTCCCGTAGAATTTCGGTGGCAACCCAAGTTTGGATTGGCGAAGAATAGGGATTCCAAGAGTCTGCTTCCAAAGCATGTCCAAATCCGCCATCTTCATTCTGATAATAGGATAGAGCATTCAGAACAGCTTCTTTACTACCATTTTCAAAATGATATTGCCACCGTGCTAAATCCAAAGGTCGTGCGTTACGATAAATGAAGCCCCTTGCTTTTTGATAAATGTGTTCCATACATATCCTCCTCAAGAAAAGTAATTACATTTTAGCACTAATAATTATCTGATATATGAAAAAGGACCCTTAATTGTAGCAGGGTCCTTATATTTTATCATGTGGCAGATAATAAAGCCAACGCTCTCTTGTATAATGGGTCGAATTCACAACCACAACTACCGCATTCCTGATCTGCTTTTTCTACTGCAGCTATTAACTGTGCGGTAACAGCTTCGGATACTTCTTCGTTCCTATTGACTTCTAACCATTCTTTTGATGGAGCATCTATTAAGTCCCATCCACATTCCGCAAATTTAGTGATAATCTTAATTAATTCTTCTTGCCTCATCTTTAACTCCTCCTCATCGTTAATCATTTTTTATAACTTATGTAATGAGATACATCCTTTTTCTCATTAAAATAACGTTCAATACCAATCTCTTTTATTCGATTACTCCCTAATTCCCAATCTCTTCTTATTGTATTGTTAATCGTTATAAAGAAATCCTTTCCTTTTTGGCAAGGAAAATCAGAACACTCAGCACAAAAGTCAATACCATGTTCTTTAACGCAACTTGGTACAACACAGCCTTCAATACAACCATTACTGGAAGAAGGGTTATTTCTACAACCGGGACATTTGGATTTGGTATATCCATTCAGTATTTTATA
Organism: Herbinix sp.; assembly: GCA_029238935.1. Classification (GTDB taxonomy): domain Bacteria; phylum Bacillota; class Clostridia; order Lachnospirales; family Lachnospiraceae; genus Mobilitalea. The sequence goes on along the minus strand of JAQZBN010000050.1, from coordinate 14,556 downwards.
AAATACTTCAAATTCATTCAGCCAAGAACGGTATTGCTCCGGAATATTCTCATCATTAAAATCATAATAGCCTTCAAAATATGTACATAGTTTACTTGCAGTTTCTGCTATTGCACCATCTTTTAATGCTGGGCAAGTATAGCAAAAAAGGGAACACGGAGCAACATAATGAAGTAGTGTTTGCTTGTCCATCAATTTCCTCCAAGAGTAATAATATTATCTAAAACATGTAATATAATTTTAAAATTATGATACCATATTATGGAAGAGAAATAAACTTAATTTTCCTTAGAATTATGATCTGTTTTCTACTGTATGATACATAGAGGAACCTTTTTTACGTGAGTATTCAAACCTGAGTCCAGCTTAAAAAATTAATTAGGAAATTCAGGGATCCAATTATGATAGGACTTAAAACGATTTTTTTAGTTTCTTATTTTTAATCTATTTACTAAAATCATAACGAACGTTATAGCTAAAGAACTAACGATAATTATGAATGGCAATCCTGCATAATGGAAGAGAATCTTTTTCTGGCCAAGTCCCCAAAACTGATAATTCGTTAAGCGACTACCATTTTCTAATTGTATCACTTTCTGAATAAAGTAGGTATAGATAAAATAAAGAACAGCCATGGTATCTATTAATATATTTCCAACGAGCAAATACTTCGTTTTCATGGAACATAACTCCTTTCTTTATTTACAAGATATAAGAATAATATGTTGGAGGATTAATTTTGTTAATCAAATAAAGCATCATAGTTTTTGCGAAATACATGTGATAGAGTATAAGCTACTTTTCTTTCGGTCTTAAGGATATTCCTTCATGAAAAGCAGGATGGTTACGATCTCTTTCCGAGGTTATTATATTCATTCCTTCTGGAATAGGCCAGTCAATACCAATTGTTGGATCATTCCAGGGAATACCGCTTTCATCTTCCGGATGATAATAGTCCGTCAGCTTATACGCAAATTCTGCTGTATCGGAAAGAACAAGGAATCCATGAGCAAATCCCTCTGGAATATAAAACATGTTTTTCTTTTCTGCGTATAAGAAAACACCAAACCATTTGCCGTAGGTATTGGAACCTTCCCGAAGATCAACTACCACATCAAAAACTTCGCCGTTTATCGCACGTACCAGTTTTCCTTGCTGATATGTTTTCTGAAAATGTAATCCCCTTAGAACACCTTTCGTTGATTGTGATTGGTTTTCCTGAAGAAAGACCATATCAAGTCCAGCCTCTGCAAAATCTTTATAATTGTATGTTTCTAAAGAATGACCTCTTTGATCAGTAAATACTTTGGGCTCTATCGTATAAAGTCCTTCTATGTCCGAACATTTTTCAAAATTAAATTGTCCCATTTTTAGCCTCCTGATGAACTTTTGCTTATATGAAATGTTATTTTTATACGTTCTTTATAACTTTCAATGCATGCAACCATCATACTGACTTACGTAAGGTAAGAGTCAATAGCTACCTTCTTCTTTGTAAATATTTTTTTACATCCTTATAATTTTTAAATTGTAACGTTGTATAAGGATTGGCTATAGTAACAAAATACTGGTGGTTAAATTCATCCGATAACTCAATTTGGGGTTCAATCTCATAATAATCATAGTAGCTATCGTAAGATATTAATCGATTCATTTTTGAATTTTTAATTTTCATCTTAAACTCAATTTGACTTTTGTCCCTCACCATAATTGGTTCAGAGGGCTGTAATAAGTCATAATTACCGTATGTGAAAGACAGTGCTTCTATAATATCTGCGTCCTCAATGCATTCTAGTGTAGTAGGAGAGAAGCCCTTAATGAATAAGTCTAGAGATGCTTCATAGGTCTGAAATCTTTCTGAGTCGTATAAGGGTAAACAGTCAACTGGTTCGAGTAGATTTTCTGCAGACTCTCCACTATATAGATACCATTTGCCAATATCAACGGTGTGGCTTTGTCTATTGGAGTACGTGACTTGTATAGTATTAATTTTTGCAACCTTAGGTAAGGCATCAACAACATTTTGATTCCATTCAAAAAACAAAACAACATTCACCACCTTATAGATTCCATATTGTTTCGATTGAGAACCATATACGGTAGCAGTCAGTTCCGGATGCTCATCAAAGGTCACGTTAGTTATTTGATTGTCATCCCATGCATTTGTTATGTAGATTAGATTTATTGTGGAGGTTTCATAAACCGAATCAGCAATCGATGGCAAATAATGTTCCACAAGGTAACGATAATAGATTGGTTGTTTTAAAGATAGTTGATTTAATTTAAAAACTATGAGAAATACTACGCAAATACATAAACCGAATATTATGAGTGACTTCTTCTTTTTCATTATCCTGGACCTTTCTTTATAGAAGGGATGAAATATAATATGTACTTATTTTTTTGATTACCTTTATCTCATTGGATCAAACTACTTATGTGATATATGGATATATTTAATTTAAGGACACCATTAAAATTAATCGATGGTGTCCTTAACCTTTATTATAAGTTATATTATCTTAAATAGCTAAGTATTGCATGGTAATCTGGCTGCTCAGCACCTGGTTTCGTATTACGAACGATATCTAATACAAATTGTTTAATTTCATCATTAGAAGACTTTGGCTTGATATCATCATAGATCTTTTCATAAAACGAAATCATTTTTTGATTTGTTGTCTCCCGGGCCATTACGATATCTCTCCAGCCCTCTGCTTTTGTAACAAAATTTAGGTTATTACAATATTCAGGTAATGATGGTTCAACCATTCTATTCATATCTTCAACAGCTTTTGTAAGATATTCATTATTACTTCTTATCGTTTCAATTTGCTTTAATATATACTCAACCGTTACTTTTTCAGGTAGTACTTCATTTACAATTATATCATTATTATCATCCATTATGGTTTCCTCCAAAAATTCATTTGGCAGATTCACGAGGCAAATGGTATTATTATTTACGAAGCGTGCCCTGCCTTTTTTAACAAGACCTTTTGCTCTTTTCACATAGGTCGCTTCACATTCCTTGCCGTGCTCATCAATCACAACAATGTTTTTTTCTATGGGTATCATCCCCCTTGTTTTTAATATGCAAGTAGATATCTGTTTTTTTTAATGGGTGCCGTCCCCATATCTATAATAAATATCTCATAAAATTATTTCAATGTCAATATTAGGAAGAACATATTGTGAAATGTGGTAGAACTCATCTGTAGTTCCACTTATAATGAGCACTGGAATATTGGTTGAATTAATTCCATCGATGGCTGAAAAATGTGCCATTTCTCCAAACTTAAGAGACATTAAAATTCCTGAATAAGGCTTTAGTACGGTACCCAAAAGTCCTGTGTACCTTTTAACAGAATACTCCCATTGTTCCTTCGAATCATCAAACCCAGAAGCAGAGACTACAGCGGCAATATTGTGTTCATATTGTAAGACAGCAGTACTGGCGTAAGCTCCTAAACTATGACCAAATAGTAAAATCGGCATATCCAAAAAACCGTGTATCATTTTCTACATAGGTCAGTATATGATCCAAATCAGTAGGAGCTTGTATGTACCCAACCATATTTATCGCCTTCACTACGATAACAACCGGTATAATCATAGCAAAGAACCATCCATCCTTTATTAACGAAGTAAGTTATCTCAGGCAATTTGATATCATTCGTGTCCCTATGACCAGGACTTACAATGATTAACCCCTTTGTATTATTTAATCCGTACAAATAACCCATAAGCTTGTTATCTCCAGAAAGAATGGTAATCATTTCTCGTGGGTATTGCTGAGGATCCAAATCATCATAGGTATAAAAGACATTAGTATCATACTCATCATAATCCGCACGTGAAAAAACTTGATGATAAGCTAAGCTAACACCTATGAATGCAAATAAGCTAAAAATAATGAATACTACCGGAATTACAATAAATAACCTGAATTTTTTTGTGTATCTTTCTCATCGTATCTCCTTATAAATAAGTAAGATTTGTAAGTCTTTTATTACATACCAACGATAACAGCATTTAACCAGCTCAATAATCTTCATTAAAGTCTTTTAATGCGATCAAGTATAAATCCTTAGCAGTATATTCTGGATGGATCGCATATATTTGTTTATAATAATTAGCATATTTTAGCTGTTCTTTGAAAAATCTACTGTTACCCATAATCTGAATCATATAAAATTCTGCTAATCCCTCTGTAATACCCCACGTTTCAAATGATTTGAACGCAGAGGTTTGAACAAGAGCCTGCTTTAACAAATAAATAATGAATTCATGTCCAATAAAATAAAATGCATCTTCAAAGGAGCGATCAATACCAAATACATCTTGATTATCGGATATATCAATAGCCTCTGCACCATATGCTAGAGAGTTACACATCGTTGCATAAAATGCATCAAATTTAAACTTTTCACCAACTAACTTTTCTGCTTGTTCACTGAAATTATGATCATTAAATTTCATCTCTATTGCTTTAGCATATTCTGTTATTACAGGTTCAGACACAGGCCAAATTTTTTCGGTATATATAGTATAGTTACTTTTCATTATTCTGCTTATATCGCAGATTTCATTCCGATATTTTTTATATTGCCTGACTACATCTTTTGAATCATCGGCACTGTAAAAAAGATCATAGATCTCCGAATAATACTCAATGGCAGTTTGTTCAGCACATGCTGGTGATATTACAAGAAGACAATACAATTCACCAATATATACACCGCCGCATACTGTTAGCAACCTAGCATACTGATTGAGTGCTTTCAGATCATCCTCATTATGGTATATTCTGTATGTCTCTCCATATGAATTATCATACCCGCATTTTGATACTGACATCATATGAAAAATGTAATTGGTATCTTTATTAATCTTTGTTCTAATCTTATTCATACTTTCCACCACGCCATATAATTATAGAATTGCATCAAGTTTTAAATTTTCATACGAAATATTCATTGCCCCTATTTCAGCACTTTCAAATTTACCATGACTATCCGAACCACAAGTAATAAGTAATTCTTTGCTTTTACATAGGTCTAAACAAATATTAGTTATATCAGTTGTATGAGATGGATAATAGCACTCAATTCCATCGATACCCATATCAACTATTTCTAGTAATTTTATTTTAAAATCACTTAAATTATGACTTTTTATAACTCTTCCAGGGTGTGCTAAAACTGCTTTACCTCCAGCTTGATGAATGATAGTACATACTTGCTGTATCGATAGAAATTGTACACAATTGTAGGTATGCTCATATTTGGAATAAATCATAAATCCTTCATACAAGCTATTTGTAATACCTTTTTCAATAAAATAGTGTAAAGCTTTCCAGCCACCCATTCTTTTATCATAGCTAAAATTAAGGTAGTCAGAGATTGTTATAGAATCGTAGTCCTTTTGCATTCTTTCGATAAGTTTTGTATTTACGTTCTCAAGTAAATCACGATTATTATTAATAAACTTTATAAACATCTTATCTTCTAAATCAATTCCGTATGCAAGTATATGGTAATTGGTGCCATTGTTAAGCGCATCTATTTCTACCCCTGATATACACTTTATATCATAGTTTTTAGAGAGTTCCATTAATTTATAAGACCCATCGATGATGTCATGGTCTGTAATGGATAAAATTCCCACATTTTTATTATAGGCTGTTTCTAATATTTCTTTTGGGGACATTGTTCCGTCAGAATAATAAGAATGAATATGTAAATCTACGATTTTATTTGTCATTTGAGCTCCTATCTGAGATGTGTTGATTTTCTCATTTCTCAGTATATGCCTTTATATAGACATATTAAGTCAATCGTTACCATATAAGCATGAACTACAATTCATCTGGAAAAGTTTAATTCCAGATCAATAAGACTTCATTCTATATAGTTTTCCCTAAGCTTCACATGATTTATTCTCATTAATAACTTTCGAAGATATTATAAATAATTATCACTCGGTCAATCGGGTTGGAATTCCATATCATGTCTCTTAAAAAAGTCATAACAGGTTCGTACATTCTCTAGTTCAGTCCAGCGCCGAATGGTAACCGGATTTTCATCAAGGTTATAGATTCTTGCTCCCCGCATGGCAAGTAAGAATGGAGAGTGCGTTGAAATAATAAATTGGCATCCAAAGAATCGTGCGGATTCCTCAAGAAAGTCTACCAATTCCATTTGACGTTTTGGAGAGAGGCTGTTTTCAGGCTCGTCTAATAAATAGAGTCCATTTTCCCCGATTTTTTCTGTAAAATAACGAAATGCACTTTCCCCATTGGAATATTCACGTACATTATCAATCAATTCACCTCTGACAAAACGTGATTGGGTTTTACGCCTAGCGTTATTCACTTTTTTCAGTTGATCGTAATCGGTCATTGACTTCATCTGAAAATCGGAATACTTTGCATCCAGGTATTCGTCAAACAGTTTATCTCTCTTTAGATCAATCCCTTCATTCAGATTGCGAATGTTTAACATGTAGTCAAATACATCGTCGCTGGTGATGATTCTGCTATTCCCCGGAATGTCCTCTTCCATATTCATATTGCACAGATTAACATAGTCTGGGAAAAAGTTTGATTTATTATAGATAGAATCACGATGAATCCCCGTCTTTTCTGCAATAACATTCAGCGCGGTTGATTTTCCTGAACCATTGCCTCCATATAATATTGTTACAGGTACAAAATCAAGCCTGTCCAGGTCATGCTTTGAAAGTATTTTAAAAGGATAGAACGAGTCATAACAAGTTCTTTTGATAGTCAGAAAAAAATCGAATTCCTTGTCAGCACTTGGAAATGAAAAGCTGTTTAAATAAATCATTTTATTCTCCAATCTTACTTTGGTAGACGGTCACAGAGGAAATAGTTAGTAATTCCGAATATATAAAATTTACTTAATTATACTTTCCAAGATTTAAGAAGTCAATCTTTAACAAGAAAGTGAAAACTTTAGGCTTTCTTTAGACTTTATTTAATGGTTTTTAATTTCTTACTATCATAATAAGTACATCAACTGATTTTTCATGAGGTGCTTTATTATGGATAAACATTATTTATATATTGTATTAACAAGAACGAATACCGGAATATCAAAACTGATTCAAATTATAAAAAAAGATAACTATACACACGCTGCTATTTCATTAGATAGAGAACTGGACCGTATGTACAGCTTTGGAAGAAGAAAAACATGCAATCCCTTCATTGGTAGATTTATAAAAGAAGATCTAAATGAAGGAATTTACAAATCCTGTAAGACCATACCTGGTGTGATTATTGAGCTTGAAGTCTCGAGGCAGCAGTATCAAAGTGCAAAAGAACGAATAGACCATTTTATTAATAATAGTAACCTTTACAAATATAACTATAAAGGGCTGCTACATTGCTTATTAAATAAAACAGCTTATAGTGACGATAGATTTTTATGCTCAGAATTTGTTTATTACATTTTAGAGCAAAGCGGTATAGCCGATCTCAAAATGTCAAGAAACCTGGTTAGACCACAAAACTTACTAGACATTCAAGGCAGTATTATCTATAACGGTAATTTAAAGGAACTTAAATTGGCAAAAAACATGAATTTATATAATAAACAAATACAAACTAGGAGAATGAGTGAAATATATGAATAATCTTAATATGATCTATAATTATGCATGTACTCATTTGTTTTTTGATAATGAAAGATTGCAAGCATCATAGGTTCCGTTATATATTTATCCTTGGATCAATATTAAGCGCATTGTTCCTTACATCTTTTCCTGTTATGCAAACGAATTCGTAGGATTCGATTATGAAAGGTATAAATTGAAATGAAGTTAGAAAGGTATAAGACATATGAAACAATCAGATACAATTTTAGTGATAGAAGATGACAATGATATTAGTAATATGATTTGCGATTTATTAGAACAGAATGGGTACATTGTAAAATTAGCTTATTCCGGTACAGAAGCCTTATTGGTATTTGATCATGAGACTGATCTAGTGCTTTTAGACCTCATGCTTCCCGGGCTTGCAGGGGAACAAGTACTTCAGGAAATAAGAAAGAAAAGTAACATCCCAGTCATTGGACTTTCAGCAAAGAGTGATAAAGCAGTTACAATTAATCTGTTAAAAACCGGAGCTGACGATTATATTGTAAAGCCTTTTAACAACGATGAACTATTAGCGAGAATAGAAGTGCAGCTGAGAAGATATCATCAGTCCTCCAGCCATCCCCAAGAAAATAATAAATTAATCTATAAAGATATTTCAATTGAAACAGAAACCTATTCTGTCTTGGTTAGCGATATACCGGTAAGTCTTACAAAAAGAGAATTTTTAATCCTGGAGTTATTAATGAGATACCCGAAAAAGGTATTTACGAAATCAAATCTATATGAACATGTTTGGAACGAGGAATTTTATGGAGATGAAAATACAATCAACGTCCATATAAGTAATATCCGAGCAAAGCTTGCAAAAGCAAACCCAACAGAGGAATATATACAAACGGTTTGGGGTATTGGATTTAAAATGTGCGAGTAAACTTTAGACTTTCTTAAGACTTAGTTTATTAATTCTAAAACCCTATGGTTCATACTGAACATATAAAGAAAAGGAGAGTGATAAAGTTGGCTGATTATCTATTAAAAACTTTTGAACTTACAAAGCAATATCGAAATAATATTGCCGTTAATCATGTAAGTATGAATATTAAAAAAGGAGATATCTATGGTTTCATTGGCAGAAATGGTGCCGGTAAGACAACCATGATACGAATGATTACTGGACTTGTTACTCCAACAAGCGGGGAAATAGAACTGTTTTCACAGAAGAGTGGAAAGGGAGTAAAAAGCGTATTGCCAAGGATCGGTAGCATCATTGAGCATCCTGCCATTCATCCGGATTATACTGCTTATCAAAATATGGAGCTTCGAAGCATACTATTAGGAATACCTGATAAAAAGATGATTTATCGTATCTTAGAGACAGTGGAGCTATCGAATGTCGGAAAGAAAAAGGTGAAAAATTTCTCCTTGGGGATGAGACAACGGTTAGGATTAGCGCTTGCTCTGTTAGGAAATCCTGATCTTCTAATATTGGACGAACCTACCAACGGACTGGACCCAGAAGGCATTGTTGAGATGAGAAGACTGCTGAAAAGATTGAATGAAGAACAGAATATGACGATCCTAATCTCAAGCCATATATTGGGTGAGCTGTCTAAGTTAGCGACGCGATATGGAATTATTAATCATGGTGCATTAGTAGAAGAATTTTCAGCAAAGGAATTGGAGTTAAAATGTAAAAAGTACCTGAATATACAGGTAAGTGATAGTTCTATGGCTGCTTTTATCTTAGAAGAAAGATTCAAAACAAGAAATTATGAAGTGTTACCCGATAATAGGATAAAGATTTATGATTTAATGGGTATGTCAGGAGATATCTGTCTGGAGCTTGCGAAAAGTAATGTAAAAGTCTATTCCATTGAATCCAAGGGGGAAGATCTGGAAGGATACTTTATGAAGTTGATGGGAGGTAATAATTATGCTTAATTTATTAAGAGCTGATTTATATAGACTAAAACGTACTAAGTCTCTTTATATCTGTGTAGGTATCATTGCTCTCTTCGTCACTTATATCATATTTGATTTTAGTTCCTCAGCGCATATAAAAGAACAGCTTAGACCAAGCACCTTCCACTGGACTTATATGCTCTTTGTAGAGAAATCTTTTCTACCGTACTTTATACCACCGCTTCAAGCTATATTTATTACAATGCTTATAACCAGTGAATATAATACAGGAACTATAAAAGATGCAGTTTCCTTGGGATTTACGCGATCCAATATATACTTGTCCAAACTTATTACTGTTTCTGTGGGATCTATTATCCTGATGATTGTTGCTGTACTTACATCCATCATAACTTCCGTATATGTTTTTGGTATCTATGGTACTTTTACCTTGCACGATCTGCTTCTGATGATACGTATGTTAATGATACAGGTCTTATTATATTCCGCTTATGGATCAATCTTCTTAATGATAGCATTTTTAATTAAAAATATTGGTGGCACAATGGCCTTTACTATATTATTCAGCCTAATATTAGGTTCTTTAAGTTCACTCGTTGGAAATAGTTATTTTGGAAGGATTTTATTACTTATGAATTTTTCACCTACTGCAGTACCAAACCCACAAACAGTCGATTTGAAAATAGCAATTGCGGTAGCTTTATCCTACCTGATTATATGCTTTGGTATTGGAAGATTTGTTTTTAAAACACAAGATATCAAATAGATTTGGAGGCAGATTTATGCTTTGGCTTGTTATTATATTACTATTCGTAATCGGGATATTGATCGCTTATATTTTGCTCTATAAAAGAGGAATTAGAAACATCATTCAAAAACTTCAATTTATAAGAGAACATGAGACCAATATGAACATCAACCTCCAAATTAATTATAAAGAACTCAATGAGTTGGCGAAAGAATTAAATTACATCATGAATAACTATAAAAATGAAAAAGCTTTCATTACAAGAGCTCAGCAAGAATTCAAAGAGGAGTTAACCAGTATATCCCATGATTTACGAACTCCACTTACCTCGATTGCTGGATATGTTCAGATGTTAGAGTCTGAGAGGACTTCGAAAGAAAAGAAAGAGGAGTATTACGCGATTATTCGAGGACGCATCGATACCTTGGTAAAAATGCTGGATGAGTTATATGAATTTGCTAGAATAGAATCCGATGAGTATCAACTGCATATGGAAAAAATAAATATAAATAATGTACTTACCGATGCTATTTCCTTGTATTATTATGATTTCGTATCAAGAGGCGAAGAGCCAATAATTAATATACCTACGAAACCAATCTATATCAGTGCTGACAAAGACGCTATCACCAGAGTTTTTCAGAACTTGATAAAAAACTATTTAACGCATGGTGCAGGAGCGATATCAATAACTGTTAGAGAAGAAGATAAGCAAGTGTACATTTGCTTCAAAAATTACGCACCTGGCTTGGACCATGAAGAGGCTAATAAATTATTCAATAGATTTTATACAGCTGATAAATCTAGGACAAAGAAAACGACTGGTTTAGGCTTGGCTATTGTTAAAAATCTAGTTATAAAAATGAAAGGAAGAGTAGAAGCATATGTGGAGAATTCTTATCTAATAATTAATATAATTCTTCCAAAACAGATTGAGCTATTTCCTTATTCGGGAGGTTCAAAAAGCTGATTATTATATCAAAGAGATCGTCTCATGGTCCAAGTCTTGCATTGTGTTATGTGATCCCAATCTAGAACATGGCTTATACAAATAGAAATTCCGGTAGGATACATATAGATCGCTACCGGAATTTCGTTTATTCGAACTTCTCATATCTATTGGAAATTAATATACACAATAACTATGTGGATATTTTTCTATCCAGTGGAGATAGTTATGTGTTATCGTTGTTATGGATAGATTTCTATATTATACTCATTTCCCACATGGCGGGTATCTCTAGATTTAATAGTTTTGCTATCGTAGGAGCAACATTAGCGAGACCAAAACACTCTTGCTTTAAATGATACCTCTCTTTTTTGTCATAGATAATAAAAGGAACTGGTTTTAGAGTATGTGAAGTCTTTGCCCTGGGGGGTTCATTACCTTTCATTTTCTCATACATTTCATCGGCGTTTCCATGATCTGCTGTAATTATCAGAATTCCACCCACGTCATCAACAGCTTCCACTATTCTTTGAATACATAAATCAACAGCCTCAACAGCTATTTTGGTAGCAGTAAAATTTCCTGTATGGCCAACCATATCTCCATTAGGAAAATTAGCCCGTAGAAATTGGTACTCACCAGATGTTAAAGCATTAATAAGTTTGTCCGTTATCTCAGCAGCTTTCATCCATGGTCTTTGTTCAAAGGGGACATTATCTGAGAGTACCTCTTCAAAGATTTCCAACTTATTATTAAATTTCTCACTACGGTTTCCGTTCCAAAAGTAGGTAACATGCCCGTATTTTTGTGTTTCAGAGACGGCATATTGCTTCATACAATTGTCGACTAACAATTCGGAAAGTGTATTTTTAATATCTGGTGGATTTACTAAGTAGTTTTTAGGAAGCATTAAATCACCATCATATTGTAACATTCCTGCAAATATAACTTTTGGGTAACGGACTCTATCAAATTTATTGAAATGGACTTCTTCAAAGGCTTTGCTTAGTTCAATAGCCCTGTCTCCTCTGAAATTGAAGCACTTTGTAGTCTTCATAACTTTTCTGATAATATTCTTTTCGTTCTGGGTATGGGTGAATTCGAATATACTTATCGGCAATCTTTGAAAACCATAAGGCATCCATTATTAAATGACAAATATAACCTAAATAGAGCGAATCCATCCTCATTGCATGATAATATTTATTACGAAATTTATGCCAGTTAATTCCCTTTGTTTTATTCTCTGCAGAGTATTCTCCGTAATGAGCACGATCGTAACTTCCATCTTCATGTAATGATAAATCTGGTAATAAAGATCCGTAAATAAATCGATCTCTATAAATCTGACTATTAGTTTTTGCTATTTCCTCAGCTATCAAATAGTGTAGTAGTCTTGATGCCATTATTCCCCTCTCTAAAGATACACTTCGGTATTGTAAATGTGCTTTTTCTTTGCATTTTTTTCTATACATTTAGCGAGATGACTCAAACTATGTAAAGTTTATTTTTTGCGTAATTTAATTGGAATAAGTAAATCAGCTTGAACCAATTTTTCTTCGGTTGGTAGTTCGAATAAATTGATATAATTCAGATACTCCTCCAATAGCCCATAATTACACTCCGGTTCCCTTCCGCCATCATATTCATATTTATCATTAGTCATAACCCAATAGTTAAGCACTTCCCATTCATCTGAATCTCCATCGCTCGTCGGGAGCGGACGGCTATATGCACCATACATACCACCCATGAACTTCTTTTTGATAAACGGGAATGGAACATCCATAGCATCAGGTATTGTGAGCCAGCGACCAAATCCATAAAAAGGACCGTAATTTTCCATATCAGAACAATTTGCGAAACCAAACACGCGGAAACTCGGCATCACTTCAACAAGGTTACAATCATGTATTAGTCTATCGATTGCATTTATTCCTGCTTGAAAATGACCAGGGATACTCTTGCCGTCTTTTGAAAAATCGGCATGTCCGTCATCAGAAAGATAAATTTCTTCGCCGTGTAATACTGTTGCACCGTAGAAATTCACTTCTGCTATGGTCATGGGAGGTAGATTAACAATCCTGATATACTTCTCCTTCAGTTTTGTTAGGCTTTCATCAGCTTTGTTTAATTCATCCATTGATAAACTCTCCTTAATATGATTTTTAGAAAAAGAAAGTGAATCAATAATCGACAGAGATTTTTCATCGTCCAACAGATCAAACTTTAATAGTATATTGGCTTTATCACGCAGTTCTTCAACAAAATGTAACAATATGGATTTTACAGTGGATAATGCGGTTATTTCTTCGTCCAGCTCAACTATGTTCTGTTCGAAAATTTTAACAGCACTTAATGCGTTCTGATTATTAAAAATATCGGTTATCTGCTTAACCGGAATGCGTAACTTGCGTAAGATTATGATATATTGCAGCCGCTTCAAGGCTGTTTCATCATAAACTCTGTAAGCATAATCATCTTTTCGTAAGCTAGTAATAAGACCAACCTGTTCATAATAACGAAGCATTCTTGCCGAAATCCCATAATTTTTAGTTACCTGATTTATTGTTTGCAATTCCATGTATTGACCACACCCCTTTTCTTATTGACATCATAAAGCACGACACGGTGTCAGAGTCAATAGGTTTATGTCAACTAATCTATAGTTAACCCCCTGTTGAAAACGTATAATATGTAAATATAAAAAATAAAAAGTTCATAACACATCGATTACACAAAAAGACCAAGGTCTCCTTTACCTCACGTGAATTTTATTCAATGCTTTCTCCACACATTATATCAAAGGGCATTATTAGTAATTTACTTAATCGTTTCTCAAATTCATTAAAAAACCAAGAAGTTGCAGTGGCATAGTTTTCAATTGTATCAAATTGCCAATACGAATAATACTTAACACACTTAACTATTTTTGTTAATGGTCTTGGTGCTTCTCCTATTTTATCAAATAAAAAGAATCTTTTCATGTATTTGATATCAATGTATCCAATAAGTTCTTTTTGCAGTGGTAGCATCTCTTTGACAAGGATTTCGAATTCATCGAGTTTATCAGGCTTTACCTGAAATAATTTGACCTCTGAAAATGACATATTTCTATCTCCCCGAATTTATTTTAGAAGTTACGTTATTACCCAAATTATACCATAAATATGTAATGACGTAACATTTTTTTGAAGATTTAGTTGAATTTTCTAAAATGAAAAAGTAAATTCCAGTTTGCATGACTAAATTCCAGCTTTAAATAATACCGGATTTTACTCGTGCACATTTTCCGCTATAATTATGA
>JAQZBN010000006.1 GCA_029238935.1 Herbinix sp. | reverse complement strand
TAACACGTTTTGTGTATTATGTCAACCACTTTTTTAATTTATTTTGTCATTTTTTGAAATCTGTCTTTTCAGTGGTTGCCCCTTTATCAGCGGCGGATATTTATCTTACAACATTCGTAGTATAAAGTCAAGAACAAATTGTATAAATTTTATATGCAATAAATGTAAATTGTAAATCATCTAATCTCTTCGATGTCTTATCACTATATAACTATAACACATAGACTCTTGGCCATATAAATTAACAAGTCCTTATGTAGCCTATTTCCTATTGCTTTTATACATAATCAATATTTCTTTAAACAATTCATTCCTTAACTTTATCACTGAATAGCAAAATAAAGTCAAATCATTTTAATCAAATAATAATTTAAAATCAATGATTAGACTAACGCTAATCATAAAATTAATAAAGTTCAAATCTATAGGAACCTAACTCTATTGTCCAATAACATCTCATTTAGATCTATGAACAATAAATATCCATCCCTCTAAAAAATAGCATAATCATAAAGCTTTCAAAGTTAATGAAATAATCAATTACCCTTTCTTAATTACAACTACAAGACTCATGGAATCTACTTTACTTTCTGCATAAATGTCACCACCCATCTTATGAAGAAGTTGTTTGCAAATATAAAGACCTAGACCACTTCCTTGTTTTCCAGTAGAATTAGCTCCTCTCCAAAAACTTTCAAACATATGAACAAACTCTTCTTGAGGTATTGGATTACCGGAATTTGTAACACGGATTAGTTGGCAATTATCTTCCTCCTCAAAGGATAAATAAATTCCTTTCCCATCTCCATATTTCATAGCATTTTGAAATAGATTGTCGAAGACATCAATTAATTTATCAAAATCTCCATGAAGAAGCTTGTCCTTATAATTTATAACATGAAATTCTGTCTTTATTAGAGCAAGCTTATCGTAATAAGTATCGGTAATCCGATTTATCAGCTTACTTAGATAGAACTCCTCTAAATTCACATCAAAATGAAACAATTCTGTTGATGAAGTTGTGATTATATCAGAAACAAATTGTTCTATCTGGTTGACATTCGCTTCTATCTGTCTTGCAGTATGGTGCCTCTTCTCCTCAGTAGGATATAGATCCTCATAGAGAGCCTTCGCATATAACTTTATTGTACTCAAAGGTGTTTTGATATCATGGGAAATGCTCAATATCAATAATTTCTTATCCCTCTCCAGCTCTAGTTCTTTCCTCTTGTAGTCCTCAAGATGTTTCCTAAGAAGCTCTAACCCCCAAAGAAACCGCCCAAAATATCGATTCTTTGATTCTTTGATCTCATATTGAAGATGACCTTTCGATAATTCATAGGGTAATTCGATAATTTCATGAAATGGTTTTAAAATCGCTCTTTTTATATAAAGTAAAAACAGTAATCCACTAATAAATAAACTTAAGATTATCATTTCAAACCATACGATAATATCAGTGCTCGCAGAATTAACATTAATAATGTATGAGTATCTAACATAACCTAACACTTTTTCTTCAATAACGTATGGATTGATCATATAATGATGATTCTTGGGCACCCCTTCCCCTGCCATAAATGAAACAAACTTCTTTTCCTGTTCCTGTTGAACCATATTACTATTCTCTATATTAGGGTTCCTATAGGAATTTTCAATGGTATCTACCTGTTTAACAAATTGATATTTACTTATATCAATCGTATTCATAAATCCATTTTTCTCTAGAGATGATTGTATACGATTAATCTCCACAAGATATTGTTTTTCCTGTTTCTTATTGCTATTTAGATTGGTAAGATATATGGTAAAACCAGCTAAAGACAAGCCAATTATTATTACAATAAGAATGAGTTGATTAAATCGTTTCATATTTGTAACCTACTCCCCATACTGTAACTATTCGCTTGGGTTCCTTGGGACTTCTCTCTATTTTTTCTCTCAGCTTATTGATATGAACAGTCAGTGTGGAGGGCTCACTAAAACTATCCATCCCCCATACTTTGTTAAAGATCCAATCCTTCTGCAGTGTTTTTCCTTTATTCTCAAGAAATAACACTAATAACTCAAATTCTTTCATAGTCATTACTAATGCAGTTCCGTTTAGATAAACAGCGGTTGCATCTAGATCAATGGTTAAATTTCCATCTGTAAGAATTGTTGTTTTCTCCTTAAGTTCGTAACTTCTTCGTAAATGAGCCTTTATTTTAGCTGACAGAATCTCTATATCAAAGGGCTTTTCTACGTAATCATCAGCTCCTAGGGTTAATCCATTGATCTTGTCTTCCTTCTCCACTTTAGCACTCATTATGATGATCGGTATATTCCCTTTCGATCTTATTTGCCTGCATACCCCAAAGCCATCCAGACCTGGAAGCATAACATCTAATAAAACTAACTTTACTGTATTTAACTTAAGAAACTCCATGCCTTCTTCGCCACTTTTTGCATGAAAAAGGGAATAACCATCCCGTGCGAGAAAATCGCTTAGGATGGTTCCAAGTTCAACATTATCTTCAATGATCAATAAATCAACCATAGTTCCCCCTGTTTACCAGCCCATATCCAAGAGCCAGCTATTTAAAATTCGTTCTCTTTCTTTCATTGTACTTTCATTTGAATATTTACCTAATGTAAATTCTCCCTCAATGTTACCATCCATAATATAGAGTACTTTATCTGTCTTAGCGGCTACCTTCACATCATGAGTTACTAATAGAATTGTAGATCCTTCTCTATTTAATTTATTTAGTTCGTCCATGACCTCCTTGGCTGCTTTAGAATTTAAGGCACCGGTTGGTTCATCGGCAAATATCATCTTTGGTCGATTAATTAATGCCCTGCAAATGCATGCTCTTTGTAGCTGTCCACCTGATACTTCTGTAATATCATTATCTGCTATATCAATGATATCTAGCTTTTTCATCAGCTCCAACGCATATTGATTAATTTTTGTTCTACCTTCTCTGGTACGCCCTAGCCCGGAATGATATGCGGATATAATGATGTTATCATAAATGGATAAATTTCTCAACATATGCATTTGCTGAAAGATAAATCCCATTTCGTTAAGTCTGACTTCTGACATCTTCTTTTCCGGCAATATACTAATGGTTTTCCCCCCTAAGGTTACTTCCCCTGCGGTAAGGCGATCCATACCGCTTACGGTATACAGCATCGTTGACTTCCCTGATCCGGAAGGACCCATAACAGCTACAAAGTCCCCTTCCTCCATCTGAAAATTCAAATTACGGAGTATATTATTTTGTCTTTTATTTACAATATATGTCTTACATAAATCCTTGACTTCCAAGATTTGATTGCTCATATAAATACCTAACCTTTCTTTACTACCTACAAACTTTTTACTGCAGGTATCATAATGTTAATAAAATAATTTACTTTTTATTTTGTAAACTATTTTGTAAACTATTTTGATTTTATTCTTGATGGTTTAAATTCCATACGTTTGTTTTCTTTATTTGACCTAAACTAAATAGTACTGCGGCCATTGTAACGATAAACAATATAGCTGGATATATACCATAAACCTGAAGAGGTTCTACTTTTAATTGCAACCTTGTTACACCCATAATTCTAAATATTCCTCCTGTAAGGAAATTTCCCGTTGTATTGGCTAATATAGTTCCAAGAATGATTGAGAGTAATAGAACAAGACCAATCCGGTATATTTGCCATAGCTTAATGTGGAAGCTGCCAAACCCGAGGCTCTTTAAAATAGCGATCTCTGGTAATTCTTTTGACAAAAGCATACGTAGAAGCAGCGTTGTAATCAGAAAGTTAATTCCCAATACAATTGCTAATATTAAATTCTTTATGGATGCTATCTGTTGCGTTATACTTCCTAGAATGGTCTCAGTATATTCGCTGCAGCTCTTTATTTCTAATTCAGGAAAAATAGTTTTTAACGTTTCAATCTGCCGCTCCTTTTCCTTCTTTGACCCTTTCAGGATACCGGAGATTGTAATGGAGGATGTATCATTGTTCAACCCATTAAACGAGTCTGCAAAACGTACACTATTTCCCAAATTATTCATGCTTTGAAACAGCGCTGTTATGATAAATTCTCCCGGTGTTTCATTAACAATGCAATGGATGCTATCTCCTATCGTAACATCCAAAAACTGCGCCACAATTTCTGTAACAGCAATTTCATTTTCTAACACTGGGGGATCCCCTTTGATATACTCATACTCCTTTGCATTTATGCCAACCCCTTGAACACTTAGCAGGTTTTTACTTTCTGCTTCATCCTCCGCATATACTTTTATCATAGCATTTAGGTCAGCTCTCAGTGTTGTATTTATACCTTCTTTTTGAAAATCTTCCGATAACTCTTTCATTTTATCTAGGGCAAATGCCTTACCACCTAGCATTGTCTCATCCACATAAAAATCACTTTTAATTAATCCGAACATTGTTATAGCTTCCTCAGTACTTAGGGTACTGATTACATTGTTCGGTATGATTATAATAGCGGTTCCCAAAATGTAAGTAATAATTAATATGATAAATTTTTTAAAGTCACTGACCAAATCACTGATTGCCAAAAATAATGGTGTATGAATTTTCTTTCTTCGGTAAAGTTTTATTTTTCTTGTATTCTTGAATCGTTCTCCTGTATTTCCTTGTCTTATTGCATCAATCGCAGAGATTTTTTTTATTTTGCCAGTTGAAAGATTACAGAATAAAATTGTAATTCCAATCACTACAATTACACTGATTAAAGATAGGAAAAAGGTTAAGCTGCTCTCTTGAAGAAGTATATATTCTGATATATTTGATTTTAAGACTCCTGAGATCGGTATACTGCATAAAAACCCAATGATACCGGCTATAATTGACATTGCTAGATATTTAACGGTATAGATATTCCGGATCTTACTGTTCTTTAAACCAATGGCCTTCATGACACCGATCTGTTTGTAGTCTTCCATGACAGTAAAAACAATTGTAAATCGTAAAATCAGAAAAGAAATAATAATTAAAAATATACTTACAATCATCATAAGGATGGCTAAAATCATATCCATAATATATACTGTATGAACAACCGCTTGGGTCATAACAGAATACGATGGTATTGATAACCTGGAAAATTCTCTTTCTAATTCTGCTGTTTTACTAGCATTGGTCTTAGTAAAATTCCATATATTGATATACTTTTCTTTTGCTATTCTTTTTTTATACTCATGATAATCTGTTTCACTAAGAATGATACGTTTCATTCCCATCAGTTCACCGCCCAACAGAGCATCCTTAAAAATTTTGGTTACCTTAAACTCTTTGCTATAGCCTTCCTGGTTTATCGTAATAAAATCACCAGTCTTAAGATTTAATTTCTTTTGAATATATACCGGAACAGCTGCTTCCAAATCACCTATGGTAAACGTTTCCCCCTCCTGGTCGAATACCATATTATAATCCTTCGGCATCGTCGCTAGAGTCATGGTGGTGGTTTCCTTTAATTTTACCCCTTCCCTGGTATGAATTCCTTTTTCATCGATGAACAACATCTCCTCTGAATTATAATTTTGTATAATATCGCTGCTCTGTGCCCAGGTATTAATTCGATCGGATATAGTCTCATTATCGCTGGCAACTGCAATCAAATCCGTTACTTTTGATTTTTGAATAAAATAATCGATTGCAGTTGCAGTAGAATACAATAGATTACTGCTGCTCCCGATTAATAAACTTGCCATAACCATGAAGGTAAATAAGATTATATTCATAGCTTTCTTTCTTTTTAAATCATTTCTTAATATTTTAAAAAACACTCTACTCCACTTCCCTTTCCCTGTATTTCATTTTGTAAATCGAGTATATCATGCTAATTATTAAATAATCCTTAAATGATTTAATAATTATAAATTGTTTTACTATCAAGAAAGATTGTATACCGAAAACACACAAGCATTTTCTAATAAAATAGGCCGCATCATGAAGACATTATTTGATGTCTTATCTGATACGACCTTATTTTATCTATATGTTGCGTTTTATTATCCATTATTGGAAGCTCTTATCTATTTTATTTCGTTTTATTACCTACTTTATTTTGTTCAAATATCTATTTATTGTGTCCTAATATCTATTAATGGTGTTCTATTAGCTATCTATTGTATATAACTCCGTTTGTCTTATTAGCTGATTAGCTTATCATTTTCAATGATATGATGAACCAACCAGTCATTTAAGAATTCTAAGATACCGAAGATGACATCTTTTTGATTTTCATCTAAATTAACGAAGTCATATTCTTCTACTTTTTCGATAAACTCAGCATGCATGGCTTTATGAGAAAATAATTTCTTATAATTAAGACTTGCCATATACTCCTCTTCATGCTGAAAATGAGTAATGGAGTATTCCTTTAATTCAGTGATGATATCTACGATATAATCATACTTATCCGGAATGAAATCATCCACTAATGTTTCATAAGCTCGATTTGTAATCTCAAATAATTTTTCATGTTCCTTATCAATCATATCAATACCGGTACGGTATTCGTCTTTCATCTCGTACATCGATCTATATCCTCCTTAGTTTTACGTTTTCTCATAATACAAAGCACTCCCCTGTGCAATTGTAACCCCATCGTTAATGAAAATTGTGATTACTCCGCTTTGGGGAGTGCATAGTATTTGATTAATTATAGCCTATTCTTATATTCAATCCACTGGATTATTTAAAGCTTACCAAGGCTCCCATCTGAGAAGGTAAGGTGGACTGATTACCACTAATGTCGGTAAGTGCATTGGATAAAACTTCAATTCTGATATAACTATTTTCATCTGGAACTGTTGGCAGATTGATATAAGCTGCATTATTTGAAGTGGTTACGGTGTATGCCAATTCTCTTGATGTTGTTCCACTTATCAGTGTTAGCTTAAAGGAAGCAGTACCTGTTACTTCTTCATTAAAGTTGATAATGATACGGTTTTTCAAGGTCTTATCAAACTCACATGATAAGAAGGTTGGTTTCTGGTTGTCCTTAAATTCAATCTTCTTCGTGTAATCATTCATAGGGGTATAGCTTCCGTTATATCCTCTGATTCCTTTGATCGTGATTGGTCTTTCTGCTGTTAAAGTAATGGATCCATCTGCTACAGTAAGCATTATGGTTGCACCGGTATCTGAGGTATTCTTAGTTACTGTTGCTGAAATGATCTGTACTCCAGGTATCGAATAATTAGTAACATTCTGTGCAGATTCTACATCAATTTTATTCGCAAAATCAATAAAGATCTGATTTAAATTAGTTGTAGATTGGGCAATATTATATGGTACCGGAAGTTCTGTCGAAGAACCATTCATATTACTAATTGTAACATCTCTGCTTAAACTCTGATTTCTATACCCATCCACTACAAAGCCTTGAGCCATGGTAAAGGTATAGGTTCCCATCATAGTCATATTGCTTATCGTCAGTTTTATTATCTTCTTATCCGTGGACGGTTGAATTACATAGTTAAGCATTGTGTTGGATCTGATATCATCATTTGTTGTTAATAACTTGGAGTTAAAGATACCATTTAATATAGTTAAAGTAACATCTTCATTATAAGTCAGAGTAAGTGTTGAAGTAGGTTGATCAAAGGAATATTCAATTAATACCGGGCTGGTCTGATCCGTAATAAAGTTAATGTAGAAAGGTTTCTTTATTTGAGCCGAGGTATCTGTACTAATAACATTGTAGCTATCCCATCCATACAGATCTACCTTCTGAGCACCAGTTAACATCGCTTCTCCATCAGATATAGTAAAGTTAACTTTTTTATTGTCATTGACATCCACTACACCCAGATGATATGAGCTGTCGTTGAGGATTACATAGCCAGGGGTCTTAATAGAACGGCTATAAGTTGCAGTCAAAGTATTATACGAAGTACGAGTCACACTAAGAGGTACAGCCTGAGGCTTTGGTGTATTGTTTGTTGATAAATATGCGGTAAGTATATATTCTGCCGGAGCATTACCAGATAAGTCCTCAATACCGGTTAAGGAAACTGAAAAAGATTTATTAAAATCTTTTGAAGCAATTCCCGATAAGTTGATACTAAGTGATTTCTTATCTGTACTTAAAACATAATTTAATTTGTTATTCATAATACTTAAGGTTACCGGATCTGCTTGTGAAATTGAGCCTGTATTGTATGCCAGAGCTGCCTTTGACACTTTTAAGTTCGTAATACTAATCGGTTCACTAAACTGAATAATTGATATAAACCCGGTATCATCCAGCGCATAACCTACAACGGTTGGCGGAACTGTGTCGAAAAAGGACAGTTGTTTATAATATGATTCGATAGCAATCTGACCTGTTGTCTTTACTTTATTTGTTATATTAATTCCATAATCTCCATCAAACTTATTTGCTGAGGTGATCGTGAGAGTTTTTCCGTCTTCTGAAAGAGTAGCTGTCAGATTTCCTGGATCGCTTGCCAATACACCTTTGGTATTCTTTCTCATGGTAATTTCAATACTATCTAATAATTTATTACTAGTTCCAATCACTGTAGTCTTATCGATTGGACTGTCAAATACTACTTTTAGCTCATTGGAACCTACGATCTCTGCCGAATTTACAGTCGCAGATGGTCCAACTACTTCAATAATAACCGCATCATCAACAATGCTATTTGCTGCTGCTTCTGGTGTTGCAGTTTTTGCTGCGATCGCTTTTAAAATAACTTTTCCTGCCTTGATTGCAGTCACAATGCCACTATCTGCATCATCAATTCGAAGACAATCTTTATCTCCTCCTGCAATTGTCCAATAAGTCTTATCCGAGGAATTTGTCGGTACAATATCTCGATTAAAATTATAGGTTTCACCCAATAACATTGTATGAGTACCATTTACTTCATTTGCATTATTAATACTAATTGCCGTAGCTGGTATCAATACTGTTACTTTAGCGGTAAGCGTTTTCGTTTTCTTATTAGGATATGTAACTTTACATGTGATGGTTGCAGACCCCTTACTGACTGCAGTCACAACACCTTTACTGGATATAATTGCTACTGATGTTTTAGAGGATGACCATTTGTAGGTGCTGCCATCTACCTTATTATTAATAACCAGGGGATAAGTCTTTCCCTCACCGTTAATCTCGATCTTAGTCTCTGCAAATGTTGGAGTTGCTGCACTTGCTATTACTTTGTTCTGCATAAAGGAAAACGGTACTAATAATACCAATGTCAAGATCAAAACTGATTTTATACTTGGTTTCCACTTCATTCTTCATTTCCTCCCAACGTTCATTTTCACCGTCTAAAGAAGCGGTGATTTCATTAATAGTTTAAACTGCCTTACATTTGATATACTAGTAAATATATTTGTCAAAATAATGTCGAAATGTTTAATAATGTCTGACTTTCCTAGGTCTGGAAGTGCTTATTTTGTTACTTGTAACTCCATAATATAATCATCCATAACAAATCCGGAACCAATATCGGCTACCTTTAACTCTGTGATTTCAAAGCCCAGATTTTTATAGATATGAATGGTTGTTTCGTTATACCGGTTAACAGTCAGCCATATTTTATTAAGGCTGTTTTTCTTACAGTAATCCATCATAAACAGGATCGCCTTTTTTGCATATCCTCTCCCTCGGTATTTCTTCTCGATATAGAGTTTACTTAGGAATAGTGCTTCCGGATCCTTACGAATTGCGAAATAACCAGCCAAACCTTCCGGTATCTTCATCTGGTAATATTGATATCCGGCTTCTTGTATCTGCTCTGTAATTGCCTTAATTGATTGGAATTTTTCAACCATATAATTGATCTGGTCCTCACTGATGATGGTAACAAAATGTTCATGCCAGATCGCTGTAGCCAGTTCGGCGATCGCTTTAATCTTATCATCCGTATCAGCTTCCTCAAAGTCTACTGTTAACAGCATGCGTTCGATAATCTCCGCAGCTTCTTTCACTAATTTCGCACAAGGCCTATTCTCATAATAGCTTTGTGATCTTTCCTCCGGTTTCGTATCCATTGGTGTTTTCCTGGTCGGATCTTTCTCGGGAGTGCGTATGATATTTCCGTCTTTATCTACCCCAAGCAGATCTCTGCAAATGATTGATCCTCCACTAATTTTCATAAATTCTTCTGCCATCTGCTGTACGAGTTCGTAGTTTTTTTGCTTTCCTTCCATATCTCCTCCTACTACTGACCCTGTTGCAAGCCCAGCTAGCATCGACATACCCGATACGGCTCCACAGACCTCTCTCATTCTCCCAAGTCCGCCACCGAAAGATGACCCCAATCGTAATGCAGTATCACGGTCTATGCCATATAAATCACTATATGCAGCAAATACAGACTGTGAACAATTAAATCCTTCCTGAAACAATTCTTCCGCTATACCTACTCTAGATCCCATTAAATCACCTATCTTTCTTCTCTAAATCCTTTTTGTCTCATAGGAGGGGCGTAGGCAAAATACTCTGTCTCTTGACATTACTTGTTCATAGACCCGCTCAACCTGATAAGCAAACTCTTGTGTTGAATATTTACGCACCTTTTGGGTCGCATTCTTCGAATAATTGGTTACGGAATCCTGATAAAAGATCTGGTCCAATCCATGAAATAAACCTTCCTGATCCGTAAACGTATAACCGTTATGTCCACATTCTAAAATATCTTCTAGACACTTATCCTCTTTTGCAACAACAGGAAGGCCTGCTGCCATAGCTTCAATATAAGTTAATCCCTGGGTCTCACTTTTGGAGGCACTAACAAATACATTACCGAGCCGGTAATATAAACCTACGATATCCCAAGGCTGAGCACCTGTAAATATTATGCGGTCTTTCAATTTGTATTGATCAACATATTTCTCTAATCTTTCTAGTTCAGGACCACTACCAACAATAACGAACTTTACATTCGGTCTTGTTCTCATATATTCAGGCATAGCTCTAATTATTTCTTCCACATTCTTTTCCTGGGAAATACGTCCAAGATAAAGAAGAATTTTATCGTCCTTCTGTAAACCATATTTTATTCTTAGATGGTTAACATCTTCTTCTTTATAATTCCTTTGATCAAACTTATTTAAATCTATTCCGGTCGGTACCACGGAGATATCCTTATGAACACTATATTTAAGCAGGAGTTCCTTGGTTTTCTCTGTTGGAGCGATGACCTGTTCTACGGTGTTACAGGCAACCTTTGAATATATGCGTACAAATGCTTTTGCTCTCTTATCCAATGCCTTAAAGTGCGTCAGGTAATGAGTATAGTCCTCATATATCGTATGATAAGTATGCACCACGGGAATTTTTAATTCTTTTGCCATTATTCTTCCGAAGATACCTAATGAAAATTCTGTATGGGTATGGATGATGTCCAAGTTTAACTTCTTTATTACAGAAGCTAATTTCGGTTGATAAAACAAACCAATTCTACGTTCTGTAATAAGTATACAGGGTAGGCTTGGAACCCGAAAAACATTATGTTCGTGTTCCGGAGCCCCCGGTGTCGTGGTCGTAAAAACATATACATTATGACCTCTATGTTCTAATTCATTTTTTAACATATATACGGAGGTGGCAACTCCATTGATTTCAGGATAATAGGTTTCCGTAAAAAGACCTATATTCATATGCTCCCCTTCCTTTCCCTTTACGCTGTTATCTTTTTATTGGTTTATACTATTCTATTAATACGTAGACTTTAATTCTTTTCCTCAATACAATTTTTTTGATAATTTTGATGTACTTATTGAAGTCATAATAAAACAATTATTACAGCACTATCTTGATACATTTATTGGTACATTTATTGATACACTTATTGGCACACTTATTGATGCACTTATTGGTGCACTTATTGATGCACTTATTGATACACTTATTGATACACTTTTTGATACACTTATTGATACACTTATTGATGCACTTATTGATACACTTATTGATACACTTATTGATGCACTTATTGATGCACTTATTGATGCACTTTTTGATGTGAATGCATATAATAATTTATAATAGAATATTTGCGAAAAAATGTAAAGATATAAAAATTCTACCTGTGTTCCTTTGATTGAAAGAGAATTAATAAGTGGTCTATGTCTATTCATATTATCTCATTCACTTCATAGAATATCCTTATTTATGAACATCTATGGTAAATGAAAATATGCACAACATATTAAAACAAAAAATATGTATTATTGGGGATTATTGTAATAATAATTGTAATATTTGCTAATTTAATAATTTTTTTACTTTCTTTTTTTTTGAATCAGAATTATAATATAATAATAGTATATAATTATATATAAAAATGAAAGGAAGATCAGGCACATGAAGAAGTTTGGAAAATTTTTACTAGGTACAATATCCGTTGCAACTGTAGCTGCCGGCGCTTATTATCTGTATAAGAACTTTATAAATAAGGATTCCTCCGATGATTTCGATGAATTTGATGATGATTTTGAAGAATTAGATACAGAGGAGAAAGAAGAGAGCGATACTAGAGAATATGTATCAATCAATATCACTCCTGATGTTAGCGATGAGGAAGAACCTTCTGAAGAAGAAACAGAGGAATAATTTTATCTGAATTAAGTAAGAAGACTGGCAGACCTTTTGTCTGCCATATATAATGTGGGTAGATAACCTTAAGTTATCTACCCACATTTTTATTCCTTCTTCTCTTCTATTCAAGTTCCGTCAGCATCTTAAAGTTTATTATTAATTATATTGATTAAAGAATTCGCCTAGATTATTCAGAAATCCTTCTCTGTCTGTAATGGTATAATTATTAATCGTATCACTTGTATCATTCGAATAGGTTACCTCTAATCCATCTGCTACTCTAATCGAGTAATTCATTGTAAGATTATCCTTAGCTTTTAAGTCAATCTTATAATCATGTTTTAGCGGAATTTTTACAGTCTCGTCATTGGTATAAGAATACATATTCATTAATTCATAAAATGCATCGATATCTTCTTTTTCCGTCAGGATCACTTGAACTCCTTCCTGATTCGTTAATGTAAGCTCTTTCACATTCTCCGCAGTCAAGATACAAATGTCATTAAATGTTACTCCAACGGGATTTGTTATCCCTGCGTTACGGTCCAAAACATCTGCCTCACCGGTGATAACTGTATCGGTAGTTGGTGCAACCAGCGCATCTGTTCCAGCACCTGTATCATTAGCAGATTTTCCTACTTGATCTGCTGATTCCATTGGCACTACATCATCAGCTGCTTCTGTACTTGCAGCATTATCTGCTGTTCCTTCAATGGTATATAATTGAGCTTCTTCCGTTTCCTTCTCAGAAGCAGTCATAGGAGCTTCCTCTGTAATCATGGTTGTATTCATATCCTCTGCTGCTTCATCAGCTGCATATTGAGCGCTGTCTGTGCTGTTACCGGCGGACTCTTCTTTGTGACTTCCTGCTCCTAAATAGCTATATGCCTGATAACCTACCAATAAGACAACCGCCGCAGCTGCAACTCCTGCTACACTGCGAACATATCGGCTCCATGGCTTACGGGCTACTTTCTGTGGTATTATATCCTCTTTCGGTGTATTTTCTTGTTTTCTGATTGCTTCTAACGTTCTATTGATCAAATCTTCTGAAACACTGATCCCATCTTTTTCAAGAGAAGTGTTCAGATGTGATTTTATTTTCCTATCATCCAGTCTATTTATATCGGTATCCTTATGACCAAAGCTCATCTGAAATCCTCCCTTCTAATGCTTCTTTCATCCTTTGCCTTGCTCGTGAAAGTCGACTTTTTGCGGTTCCTTCTGCAATATTCAATACTTTCGCCGCCTCCGTAATCGTCATTTCCTGATAATAAACACAGAGTACCACATCCTTGTATTTTGCCGGTAGGGACAACACGGTTTGTTTGATTAACTCGTTGGTATCCCTCTTCTCAACATCTTCATAATCCGAATCACTGACAATTGCGTCCTCTTGATATTCCATCATTGGAACCACTTTTCTATTCCATGCACTTTTCATATAATCTTTACAAGTATTAATAGTGATGCGAATGATCCAAGTCTTTATGCTCGAGTTTCCTTCAAAGGTAGAAAGCTTTTGATTCACTTTAATAAATACATCTTGAAAAATATCCTCCGCTGTATGACTATCTTTGACATATAGATATGCTGTTCTCAATACATCATTACCATATTGTCTGATTAAGGTTTCAATATCATACACGGGAGATCGTTCTGAATAATCATTTTTATTTTCCTTATGCATTGCATTATCCCCCTATACTATAACCTTCGCGAAAGCAATAGTGTCTTTTTTTATTCTGCAAAAGCTATAATATAGTATAACTGTAATAAGAGATGATGTAAATGATAAAATCTGTTTCATATGAAAGCTATCTTCCCTTCTCATACATTAGACGCGTTGCACCAATGATTCGTTCCACAAAAAATGACTGTTTTTTGAATTTTAAAAATAATTCTCAAACAGTCATTTTTTCCATACATGATCTAATTATTCACAGCTTTTTCATAAGCGAGCCGATAGAGTCCCGCATAAATTCCATTTTGTTTCATCAAATCTTCATGGGTTCCGGTTTCCTTGATCCCATCTTCGGTTAACACTAATATTTTCTTTGCATTTTTTATTGTAGATAATCGGTGAGCAATTACAAAAGTGGTTCTGTTCTTCGCTAACTTTTCTAAGGATTCCTGTACTACCTTTTCACTTTCATTATCTAAAGCGGAAGTAGCTTCATCAAATATTAAAATCGGAGGATTTTTTAAGAATACCCTGGCTATACTAAGTCTTTGCTTCTGTCCACCGGATAATTTCACACCTCTCTGTCCGATATATGTATGATAACCATCCGGTAATTCCATGATAAACTCATGAGCATTGGCATTCTTTGCTGCTCGAATGATTTCCTCCTCAGTTGCATCTAACTTCCCATACCTGATATTATCCATTACGGTACCTGCAAAAAGATATACTTCTTGCTGTACGATGCCGATGTTTTTACGAAGGGATTTGAGTTTAATATCCCTTATGTCAATGCCATCTATGGTGATAGAACCACTGGAAACTTCATAAAATCTTGGGATTAAACTACACATGGTCGTCTTTCCTACACCAGAGGATCCAACAAGAGCCATATAGTCACCGGCTTCTACTTTAAGATTTATTCCATGAAAAACATCAGAAACAGTATCCTTGTATTTAAAAGCTACATCTTTAAATTGAATTTCTCCTTGAACATCTTTTAATTTTACAGCACCAGGGCGATCAACAATATCCGGCTCAATATTTACAATTTCACAAAAACGGTCGAATCCTGTGATTCCATTTTGAAACTGCTCTGTAAAATTAATCAATTTTCTTACCGGTTCAATCAAGTTATTGATGTATAAAAGAAATGTGAGTAAATCACTGAGATCAATCATCTTTCTAGCAATGAAGATACCACCGCCTCCAATAACTGCTACATTAATTAAGCTGGTAAAAAATCCGAGACCGGAATGAAACGCAGCCATATTAAAGTAGCTATTACGTTTACTGTCTACAAATCTTGAGTTACCTTCATAAAATTTTTCTATCTCCTTTTTTTCGTTGGCAAAGGATTTTACTACTCGAATACCGGACAGATTATCTTCTACCTGCGCATTAATTTCAGCAATTCTTTCTCTATTCCTACGAAATGCCCGGTTCATTTTATTCTTCATTAAATAAGCGAACAAAAACATAAAGGGTAGAAATGCAAATACAATCAAAGTTAAAGGTAGGTTAATTTGAATTAATATAACAAAAGCTCCAACGAATTTAATAATTGATATGACAATATCTTCCGGACCGTGATGACATAGTTCGGTGATATCAAAAAGGTCGTTGGTGATCCTCGACATCAATTGACCAGTCTTTTGATTATCATAGAAATTAAAGGATAGCTTCTGATAATGCTCAAAAATTTCATTTCGCATATCAAACTCCATCCTAGCTCCCATAATATGTCCTTTATAGGAGATAAAGTAATTGCTAATAAACTCCAGAACTGCTAGGCCTACCATCGCAAACAAAAGCTTAATAATCATTGGTGTCGCTTCAGTTATTCCATAGTTTATTAGAATATCGTTGGTTATAATACGCACTATCATTGGATAAACCAAGGATACTGCCGCCGCCACCAGCGCAAAAAACATATCTGCAAAAAATAATCCCAAATATGGCCGGTAATAAGATAAAAACTTCTTTGCTTTCTTACTCACTTACTCGTCCCCCTAGGTTAAATCTACTCTATTCCGGTAAAGATGAAAATAACAGGCTCGTAGCACGAGCCTGTCTGTTTGTGTTATCTGGAAAGTCGTTTTGATAAGTCGTATAAGTATTGGTCAATGTCTTTTGTCATGGACAATGCTTCTTCAATATCATAATCTACAAATTTTCCTTCTTTGTAAGCGACAATACGATTCGAAGCACCTTCGCATAATAAATCTACTGCTTTTGCTCCCATCGCAGATGCATAGAGACGATCAATCGCTGTAGGACTTCCACCTCTTGCTGCATGACCAATAATTGTCGCTCTGGTCTCCATTCCGGTAGCACTTTCAATTCTCTTAGCCATTGCATAGGAATCACCAACACCTTCTGCATTGATTATGATAAAGTGTTTCTTACCGATTTTACGCTTCTCAATAATGTTTTCTATAATACGCTGTTCATTATAATCATAGCGTTCCGTAATCAGAACTTCTTCTGCTCCGTTGCCGATACCACACCATAAAGCAATGTATCCTGCATTTCTACCCATTACCTCTATAATTGAACATCTTTCATGAGAGGTAGAAGTATCTCTTACTTTATCTATTGTTTCCATAGATGTATTTACTGCTGTATCGAAACCAATGGTATAATCGGTACATGCAATATCCAGGTCAATCGTGCCTGGGAGTCCAACGGTGTTAATGCCTCTTCTTGCAAGTGCTTGTGCTCCCTTGAAAGAACCGTCACCGCCAATTACGACTAAACCATCTATATTATGTTTTCTACAGATCTCGGCTCCTCTATCCTGACCTTCCGGTTTTATAAATTCCAGACAACGTGCAGTATAAAGAATCGTTCCGCCTCTTTGTATGATATCAGATACACTTCTGTTATCCATATCAATGATATCTTCTTCTAATAACCCATTGTATCCTCTACGGATACCTTTTACTTTCAGTCCGTTTGCTAATGCCGTTCTAACAACAGCCCTTATGGCTGCATTCATTCCTGGTGCATCTCCACCGCTGGTCAGCACACCGATCGTATTCACTTTATTACCCATATATTTACCTCCACTGGTAGCATGACTAAATCGCTCTAATTCTAATCCATTTTTCTTTGTTTTTCAAGACTCTTTTCTATAATTCGAATATTTTCTTCTGAATAAATTGTTTTCAGACGATCGATCAGATCTTTTTCCGCTTTGACGCTTTTACTCTTCGGAAGTTTCTTCATTAATTTTTCATCCTCACAATAAATAATGACCGAATCCTTGCCGTCGTATTCACTTAAGAGGGAATATAATCTATCTTCGTCTTTTGCAAAGCAATCTTTACTTGGATACTTTATCCATATTTCACTTAATATATTATCAAAAGGTATGATTTCCTGACAAATTAATTTTGCAGCCTTTTCCTCTTCCACAGTGACTTTACCGCTTATGAATACTTTTTGATCGACCTCCAGATATTGCTTGTATTTTTCATAATCTCTCGGAAATACGATCACTTCCACCACACCAAATAAATCTTCCAGAATGAGAAATGCCATGGTGCTGTTTGTTCTGGTATTTTTTATCGTTTTTGCTGTAATCATCCCACCGATTAACTCGGTTTCTCCGTCACCCACTTTTGGTTTATCGATTTCTTCATCGATCATGAAATCCGTAGAAACCTTCGTTACATTTTTACGTATGCGGCCTTCATATGCTTCCAAAGGATGTCCGCTGACATAGATGCCAAGTACCTCCTTTTCGAGAGCTAATAGCTGTTCCTTGCTATATTCACTTACTTCCGGTAAGTTCATATCATAATCCTGTTTCTCTTCTTCGTCAGCAAAATCAAATAAGGTAAATTGACCGGTTAAGGTCTTCTTCTTATCTGCTGCAATCTGATCCAATATTTGAATATAACTCATCATCAACTGTCTTCGATTATTATGAATGCTCGAGAAAGCACCTGCTTTGATAAAACTTTCTACCGTTCTTTTGTTAACTTCCTTTCCGGATAGACGGACTGCAAAATCTTTTAAGTTAAGGAAAGGACCATTTAGTCTTCTCTCCTGTACCAGCGCATCAATTACCGGTCGTCCTATTCCCTTGATCGCTGATAATCCGTAGCGGATCGCTCTACCTGATACGGAAAAAGTTGCATCTCCTTCGTTGATATCCGGTGGCAATATTTCAATGTCCATTTGTCTGCAGGTATAAATATATTCAGAAACCTTGCCTGGATTATCAATCACAGAGGTCATCAATGCCGCCATAAATTCTACCGGATAATAATATTTTAGATAAGCCGTCTCATAGGAAACAACTGCATAAGCTGCTGCATGGGATTTATTAAACGCATACTTTGCAAAATCCATCATCTCATCATAGATATGATTTGCAACTGCTTCAGGTATTCCGTTCTTGATACATCCGGGAACCCCTTCTTCTTCATTACCATATACAAAGTTATGACGTTCCTTAATCATAACAGATTCTTTTTTCTTTGACATCGCTCTTCGAACAAGATCTGAACGTCCAAAGTCATATCCTGCAAGTTCTCGTACAATTTGCATAACCTGTTCTTGGTATACGATACAACCATAAGTAGGCGATAATATCGGTTCTAACTGCGGACACTCGTATACAATTTGCCCTGCTTCGTTCTTGCCCTTAATGTATTTCGGAATAAAGTCCATAGGGCCCGGACGATAAAGAGCAATACCAGCTATGACATCTTCCAAGGTTCTAGGTTTTAATTCCTTCATAAAGCTCTTCATTCCGGCGCTTTCTAGCTGGAATACACCCTCTGTCTTTGCAGAGGATATCATATCGTAAACCTTACTATCGTTATAATCAATCTTCTTAATGTCCAGAGGTATATGATCCGGGTTTTGATTTACTAGACGAACTGCATTTTGAATTACGGTCAAAGTCCTTAGACCCAGGAAATCCATCTTTAATAATCCTAGCTCCTCTAGGGTAGTCATGGTAAACTGTGTCGTAATAGAATCGTCTGAGGAACGGGATAATGGAACATATTCATCAATGCTTGCTTTACCGATTACTACACCTGCCGCATGCATTGAGGTATGTCTTGGCAATCCTTCCAGTCTCTTTGACATATCAATCAGATATTTTACATCCGCATCTCCTTCGTAAAGCTGCTTTAAATCATTATTCATCTTTAACGCTTTTTCTATTGTAATTCCCAGTTCTGTCGGAATCATCTTTGCAACCATATCAACCTGAGCATAAGGGAGATCCAATGCGCGACCTACATCGCGAATTACTGCTCTAGCAGCCATGGTTCCGAAGGTTACAATCTGTACCACTTTATCTTTTCCATACTTTGCTGTTACGTAATCAATAACCTCCTGTCTACGCTCATAGCAGAAATCGATATCGATATCGGGCATCGTGAGTCGTTCCGGGTTAAGAAAACGTTCAAACAATAGACTGTATTTGATTGGATCAATATCCGTTATTCCCAAGGAATAGGCTACAATTGAGCCTGCCGCACTACCTCTTCCCGGGCCAACCATAATTTCATGATCTTTTGCATACTTAATAAAATCCCATACAATTAAAAAATAATCAACAAATCCCATATTACGGATGGTTTCTAATTCGAAATCAAGCCGTTTGATCAGTTCCTCAGAAACATGCTCGTATCTCTTATCCAGTCCTTCTCTGCATAACTGATAGAGATATTCCCAAGCGGTGAAAGGAGCCGGAACCGGATAAACCGGTAATTTATATTCACCAAAGGTGATCTCAACATTACAACGCTTCGCAATTTCATATGTATTTTGAACAGCTTCTTTGGCATAGGGAAATAATTTTTGCATCTCATCCGGTGACTTTAAATAATATTGTCCCCCTTCGTAACGCATCCGGTTATCATCGGATACTTTCTTCTGAGTCTGGATACATAATAAGATATCATGAGGATCAGCATCCTCTTCAAAGGTATAATGAACATCATTGGTTGCTACCAAAGGAATCCCTGTTTCACTGGATAATCGTAGCAATCCTTGATTCACTGTCTGTTGTTCCGGTATCCCATGATCCTGCAGCTCCAGAAAGAAATTATTTTCTCCAAATATCTCTCGAAGATTTAAAGCACTTTTCTTTGCCTCTTCATAGAAGCTTCTTCGTAGGTTACTTGCGACTTCGCCACCCAAGCATGCACTTAAGGCAATAATTCCTTCATGATATTGCTTTAAAACATCATAATCCACTCTTGGTTTATAATAAAAGCCTTCTAAAAATCCCCTTGAAACGATCTTAATTAAGTTTTGATATCCTGTATTGTTCTCTGCCAAGAGGACAAGATGATAATAACGCTCTTCTGATGCTCCCTGTTCTCGATCATATCTCGAATTAGGTGCTACATATACTTCACAGCCGATGATGGGATTAATCCCCTCCAAACGGCAGATTTTATAGAAATCAATTACGCCATACATAACACCGTGATCTGTAATGGCAAGGCTATCCATGCCAAGTTCCTTTGTTCGTGAGACAAGTTCCTTAATTTTACTGGAACCATCCAACAAGCTGTATTCTGTATGGACGTGTAAATGGGTAAAATCCATAGTACTTCTCCTCTCCTTTCTCTGCAGATTGTGTCTGATTGCTTTTCATCTTAGATTGAAAATGACATTATAGATGTCAAATCAACTTCTTTAAAAAAATCAATGTGTATATCTCTATCATATATAAAATAATTTTGTATTTATATTATAATATCATCAATGATACAACCTATGTAATAAAGCAAAAAATTCGCTTTACAAAATTACAAAAATTTGCTTTATAAAATATTTGCGTGGCATAAAATTTGCTTGGCAACAAATAAATTTTTATATCATTCTATCATACTTTTGAATTTTATTCTCTATAAATTTCTCAATTTATTTCACTTTTTTATTTCCTATTTATCTCATATTTTTAGAAGTAAGGTTTTATTTTTCCCTATTTATCCTCATGTTATTTCCGTCTATACGTTAAGTCCCAACCTAAGCTTACCCACAATAATGTACAGGTGTCTTAGGTTGGGACTTTATCTTTTATCTATTACCAGTTCTTTGCTGGTCTCTCAGGATCAATTACTGTATTTAAATCAAACAGGTCTTTTAGTCGTTCCGGAAACTGTAACATTGCCTGACCATCCAACGGTCTTCTAGTCATTCTGACATAATCGTCTTTGATCTGCATCCAAGGATCTTTATAGACTCCGCAGTAATAATTAAAACCACTTTTCTTTAAGAATGTATACTTATCACTGTTATAATGTCCTAGGGTAGTCTCAATATCAATACCATATGGAAAAATAAGAATATCAGTTGGACCAATGAGTGGTGCAACTTCTTCTAGCCAACGGTTAGTATCTCTTACTACAAATTCATAAGGTTTTTCCTGCATATTCTTATGACCCCAAGTATGACAAGCAAATTCCCATCCATCCTCAATGAGAGCTTTTGCAACTGCTTTTACAGCCTCTTTATCCTGTTCAAAGGTTGAAGAAGTTGGATCATCCGTACGATAGCCTAATGCTCCCTCATATCCGGTAAGTGCAAGGATTCCTTTTGCCCCGTGATAGGAGAAATCGGGATGTTCGTCTACGAATTTATCTAAAATCGGTACCATATCAAAGTCTCCGTTAACTTTAGATCCATCCTCTAAAATCATCTCACAGGTAGGCTTTCCGTCCTCTCCTATTACTATTCTTGACGCGAAGCCGTCTCCATCCATATAATCATAATAGTTAACATCATCCTGGGAAAGAACAAAAGGCTTTTTCCCCTCTGGCAGATATATCTTGCCTTCCCCATATACTTGAGTTCCATCTTCCTTCGTAATGATTGGTGCAATATCATGCATACTTACTAAAACATAACCGGCATCATACAATTGCTGCATCATATTCTTAAATTCTGTAACCGTAGTCATATACATATTATAACCCTTTGAATCATAGTCCTCATCAAAGGCCTTCGCATTATCTGCAATCAGGGAATGAAAGAATATGTGGCTAAACTGTGCTACCGATGTATAGGACCCTCCGTAGAGTACCAAGGTACTCTTCGTGGTTTCAAAACCTTCTATTGCTGTCTTAAGCTTTTCATAACTGGTATAATCACCGTTTGATCCTTCATAGGATTTTAATAATTCGATCGCTCCGTCATAATCATACCCAAGCGCTAACCGATTTGCTTGTGCAATCAGATCTTGCTGCTCCTTATCTTCTTTGTTGGCTACATCCTCATGATCAATTTGGTCTTGAGGTTCTTCTACCTCTGCTTCCTCATCATCATCATTCTTATTATCATTTTCATCATCAATCTGATTGTCTGAATCTTCCGTATTTTTCCCATCCTCGTTCTCTTGTGGGTTCTCCTGAGTCTGTTCATTCTCTTTATCTTTCACATCCAGGATTATGTATCGATAGGATATAAATAGTAATGAAATAACTACTATCTCTATGATAATAATCCAGGCAAATTTATTTGATTTTATTTTCTTTGGCTTATCTTTATTATCGTTCTTATTCATAAAGTACCTCTTCCCATAATAATACATATTTTCTCTTAAATCTGCCTAATAGTATTATTAGTTATTAGTATCTTTATTATTATAGCATATTTTGATAATCACTTCTTTACGATTTTATTAATTTTTATGGTCATAAATGTTGATTTTTCGTTAATTTTGTATTAATAATAACAAAAATGTGGAATTTATGGAAGTGCCTACCAAAACTCTATCTTCAGGCTGCCAAATTAAAGTCTTACTAACAATGTCATGAAAAAGGGGTGCAGATTTCTCTGCACCCACATGTTAATTATTTGCTGCTTAAATATTTTTCAATATTATCTATTGCCGCTTCCTCATCCGGACCTTCTGCTGATACGGTAACGGTTTCACCGGCTGAGATACCAAGGCTCATCATACCCATAATACTCTTCGCATTTACTCGCTTTTCATTACTTTGTACATAGATACTACATTCATACTGGCTTGCAACCTGGACCAGTAAAGCAACCGGTCTTGCTTCCAGACCTGTAGGTATCTTAATAACAATTTCCTTCATAATCATGCTTTATTCCTCCTTATTCTCCCGTAAATGATCTGCGATCATACTTAATTTACGTAATCTATGATTAACACCCGATTTACCGATTGGCGGTATCAGCATTGCCCCCAGTTCTTTTAATGATGCTTCCGGGTGTTGAATTCTTAGCAGCGCAATCTCTTCTAATCCCTCCGCCAATTCACCAAAGCCATAATTATCCCTTATATAGATGATATCGTCTATCTGCTTTGATGCAGCTTCAACTGTCTTGCTGATATTGGCAGCCTCACAGTTAACCTGGCGGTTAATTGAATTACGCATTTCCTTAAGAATTCGAACATTCTCCAAATTCATTAAAGCAACATGTGCCTCCATGACATTAAGCAGATCCACGATTTGAGAACCTTCCTTAATATACACTACATAATATTTTTTTCGAATGATGATCTTAGCATCAATCGAAAAGGTCTGTATCATCTCTTGCAGCTGAACAGCCTTATCGTAATCCGATAAAACGATTTCAAAATGATACGTCTTCTTTGGATTACTCATCGATCCAGAGGAAAGATATGCTCCTCGAATAAAAGCTCTTTTACAGCATGCATTCTGAATAATTAACTGATTTGCTTTTCCGATGTCTCCATCCTTTAACTCTCCATCTATGAGTTTGGTTGCCTGTAAAATTCGGATGATAGAATCAGTATCACGCAGAATTAAGCTGTATATTCTATTTTCTTTATGATACGAATGAATTTTAATGGAAATTTCAATATTTATATTAAAGGTTTTTTTGATTAATGTAAAGTACTTTCTTGCAACTACCAGGCTTTCCGTCTGTAATCTTAAATAATAGCCATGTTTTACCGGAATTAATTTCCCATCATAGGATAAGATTGCAGACAATTCAGCTAGTCGACAATGCCTGGCCTGACTGATTTGTGTAGAAAGTTCTTCTTTCACATCTTTTGAAAATGACACGGTTCTACCTCATTCATCCTTTTCTATATCTCTATGCTCTACCTTTAACCCGTACTCAGTTCCGATTTGCAATCTACTTACAATCTCATTGGCAAGGGTCACGGACCGATGACGTCCACCGGTGCAGCCTATACTTACCACCAACTGGTTTTTTCCTTCGGAGATATAATTTGGAATTAAGAAAATTAACATATCAAGAAGTTTATACAAAAAGTCTGTTGCTGATGGAGAATTCATCACGTATTTTTGGACCTCAGCATCATTACCGGTTTTTTTCTTCAGTTCCGGAATATAATACGGATTTGGTAAAAATCTAACATCAAATACTAAATCCGAATCTACTGGGATTCCATACTTAAATCCAAAGGAGAGTACTGTAATAAAGAAATTATTGAATTTGATATCATCTACGTATATCTTGTTAATTTGGGTTTTTAATTCCCTAATTAACAGATGGCTGGTATCAATGATTACATCAGCACGTTTTCTAAGAAAATTCAACTGCTCCCGTTCCAATTCAATGCCCTTATCTACTCTTCCCTTACCAGATAACGGATGAGATCTTCTGGTTTCTTTATATCGTTTTACCAATACCTCCTGGGCACAATCTAGAAATAGAATTTCATAAGGAACCCCAAAGCGTTTCATATCAGTAAGAACTGTGTCCAGTTCTTTTAGCGCTTGTCCGCTGCGAATATCTAGGCCAAGTGCTACTTTATTGATTTTTTCATTCCCTTGAATGGTTAATTTAGCAAACTTTTTAACCAATGGGATTGGGAGATTGTCTACACAAAAATATCCTGCATCCTCTAACATCTTGAGTACAGAGCTTTTTCCTGCCCCTGACATACCAGTGACAATTACGAATCTCATATTATTTACACGCCTTTCTAAAGCAGAACAAATTAACTTACTATATTCGTATAATAAGCTTCTTCGTTATTTTATCCAAAGTAATTATGAAAAGTCCCCTAGAAATTTAACCTCTGTCTCTAAATGAACATCAAACTTTTCTTCTACAATACGTGTTACATCCTGTATTAAAGTCAGAAATTCCTTTGCTGTTGCATTACCTTTATTAATAACAAAGCCGCAATGTTTTTCCGATACAGCTGCTTCTCCTACTTGATATCCGCGCAGACCAGCATCCATGATAAGTTTACCCGCATAGTATCCAACTGGACGCTTAAATGTACTCCCAGCGCTATATTGTTCTAAGGGTTGTTTATCGCGTCTTTGAGCATTTAAATCATTCATTTTCTGATAGATTAAACTCTGCTCTCCTAAGGTAAACTTCATAGTTGCTTCTAGTAGAATATAATTACTCTTTTGAAGGATACTGCTCCGATATCCTAGCTCCAGTTCATCCTTATTTAGCTGTATCCTGTTTCCTTCCTGATCCATTACGGTTGCACCAATGATACACTGCTTCATCTCACCATCGTAAGCACTGGCATTCATAGTGACAGCCCCACCTAAAGTGCCCGGAATTCCAGACGCAAATTCAAAACCTGTAAAGCTTTTTTTCGCCACTTCACTGGCTAACCTCGACAGAAGGACACCTGCCTGAGCAGTTACCGTTCCATCTTCATCGATTAGTATCGTAGAAAAATTTTCTCCTAACTGCACGATAGCACCTTGATACCCTTGATCCGATATCAAGAGATTACTACCATTTCCCATGATATAATAAGGAACTTCATGTTTCTTACATATATAAAGAATTTCTTTTATCTCTTCCGTGGTGGAGGGTGTGATAAAATAATCAGCCGCTCCACCGATATGAAGCGTCGTATGATTTTTTAATAATTCCTGTAGTTTTATTTGATTTTCGTTCAGAACGGAACATAGTTCCTCATAAAAATATTTCTTCAATGATAACCTCCAAATTATATCTATCATACAATACTTCTAATACTTATTCTATATAGATCTATTTCATGCGTGCTTTGAAATTAGTTTATGCTAATATTAACCTTGCACCACCGTAAATTCCTGCATCATTACCTAGGATCGCCAGTTTAAATTCTCTCTTCTTTAAAGACTCCATTACATTCATTTCATAATATTTTTGAACTAAATCTGTGATAATGGTTCCGGCTTTGGATACACCGCCACCAATAACAAATGCTTGCGGATCAATGATTTGTCCTACATGAGCCATTGCTATTCCTAAGTATTTGCATGCCTGTTCTACCGTTGCATAAGCGATTACATCACCTGCTTTTGCAGCATCAAAGATATCTTTTGCAGTGATATTCTCAATTGTTCTTAAGGTTGATTCTTCTTGCGATTCCTGAAGAAGACGTTTTGCTATTCTAACAATCCCGGTTGCAGATGCATATTGTTCCAAGCAACCTTTCTTACCGCAGCCGCAAGTGTCTGTTTCTTCTTCATTAACATAAATATGACCAATTTCACCGGCAGCACCATTGGTACCAGCCAGCATATTCCCATTCAAAACAATACCTCCGCCGACACCTGTACCAAGGGTAACAAAAACCAAGTGGCGATATCCTTTACCGCTTCCTTGCCATAATTCACCCAAAGCAGCCATGTTCGCATCATTACCGGCTTTAACTTTTAGACCTGTTAATTTGCTAAGCTCCTGTTCAATATTAAAATTGCCACCACCAAGATTAGCAAGCTCAAGAACAGAGCCATCTTCCTTTACCGGTCCTGGAATACCAACACCAACGCCAATGATGTCATTCTCGTCTATTTTTAATTCTGTACTCTTTTGTTTGATTTCATTAGCAATATCCTGTAAATATAAATCCTTATTCTCTCTTCTTGTAGGAAACTCCCATTTAGAAAGAAGTTCACCATCAAGACTGAATACTCCCATTTTTATTGCCGTTCCACCAATATCTACACCAAAGCACACCTTATTCATCATTTTACCCATCCTTTTTTAATTTTCATTCGTATTGTAATGTTTGTTAAGCCATTATCCCAACAAACAAATCGATACTTGTACTATTATATTTCATATCGTTTTCTATATCACATAATTTTCGCAAATTGCAATAACAAATTGAACTATTTTTCTTAATGTAGTAATCACCATATATTTAGGTTATAGATATATTTAACCATCGTAGAAAGTTAACAGAAGGTTGTATTATCGATTACATATCATTAATCCATAAAACTTTATATTTTATCGCTATCGTAATTTCATGTCTATTTGAAAGGTCATTCAAATAATAAAGCTTGAAAACTTATTTATATATCACTGTAACCAAGCTATTTAATTATCACTCTTTTTCAAGTTGTTGGTTACACGGTTGTAAAGCTCTCTTGCAGCATTATAACCCATCTTCTTCTGTCTAAAGTTAACCGCTGCAGCTTCACAAATAACTGCAAGATTACGACCTGGTCGGATTGGGATAGAGTGGCATACGACACGATTTCCTAAAAATTCGATATACTGCTCCTCAAGACCAAGACGGTCGTATTGCTTATCCTTATTCCATTCTTCCAACTTAATTACTAGGTCGATCGCTTGGGTGTTCTTTACACTTTCAACACCGAATAAGGTCTTAACATCAATAATTCCGATTCCGCGAAGCTCGATAAAATGTCTTGTGATATCCGGAGATGTTCCTATTAGCGTATCATCACTTACCTTTTTAATTTCAACTACATCATCCGTAACCAGACGATGTCCTCTCTTAATTAATTCTAATGCAGCTTCACTCTTACCTATTCCGCTTTCACCCATAATCAGTATGCCTTCACCGTATACATCGACCAGACCACCGTGAATAGTTATTCTAGGCGCAAGCTCGACATTCAACCAACGGATTACTTCTGCCATAAAAGAAGAGGTTGTTTTTGTTGTACGAAGTAGTGGTACTCCTTTTTCTGTAGCCAGACGAATTAAGGACTCTTCAATTTGTATACTTCTACTGAATACAATGCAGGGTACCTTGCAGTCCATGAGTCTGCTCATAATCTCCAGTCTCTGATTTTCATCCAACTGCTGCATATAAGCTTGTTCTACATGACCAATTACCTGTACTCGTTCTGAATCAAAATGGTTATAAAAACCGGTTAGCTGAAGTGCCGGTCTGTTAACGTCCGGTTGTGCCAGCTTTATGTTCTTAATATCAATTTCCGGAGTGCAATTCTCCAAATTCATCTTTTCAATTAATCGTACCAATTCTACGGTATACATCAAACCATCCTCTCTTTTTGTATGCCTATCCTAATTCATAGGATTTAGCAACATTGTAACATCATATCTGTTTCATGTAAATGTCTATGCAAGTATTAAGTTTTATGAAAAAATGTATAAACCTCTTCTGCTGCTTTCCGATCCATAGCAGGCACCTTTAGCAAATCTTCCACACTGGCATCCCTGACAGCCTCCAAAGACTGAAAATATTTCATCAACGCTCGACGTCTGGTCGGACCGATCCCTTTAATATCATCCAAGATAGAATGTACTTGCTTCTTTTGTCGTAAGGACCTATGATATTCAATCGCAAATCGGTGAGTCTCATCTTGAATTCTTGTAATCAATTTAAATAATTCGCTGCTTTTATCGATCGGCAATTCCTTATTATTATAATATAAACCTCTTGTGTGATGATTATCGTCCTTTACCATACCACAAACCGCAATATTCATATTTAATTCAGATAATACTTTTAGTGCTACACCAACTTGTCCTTTTCCACCATCCATAAGAATGAGATCCGGATATTTTGTAAAGCTTCCCAGTGTTGTATCCAGCTGTTTTTCTTTCATCTCTGCTAATTCCCGTTGACCATGAGTAAATCTTCTTGTTAACATCTCATACATTGATGCATAATCATCGGGTCCATGAATGGATCTCATCTTGAATTTACGATAATCTGCTTTCTTTTGTTTTCCTTTTTCAAAGACTACCATGGAACCAACTGTTTCAAAACCGGAAGTATTGGAGATATCAAAGGATTCCACTCGCTCAATTAGCGGAAGTTCAAGCATGTTTGCCAGTTCTTTTAAAGCTCCCGTTGTCTTGGCTTCCTCTCTCTTAATCTTCTCCACATCTTGATTCAATACTATCTCAGCATTCTTTCTTGCCAGTTCTACCAGTTTTTCTTTTTCACCTTTTTTCGGAACCTTAAGATGCACTTTCTGCCCCCTCCTGGCACTGAGCCATTCCGTCAGCAACTCCTCTTCTTCTATCTCTGATCCCAGAAAAATCTCCTTTGGAATATAGGGTGTTCCAGCATAAAATTGCTTAAGAAAACTGGTCATAACCTGGGGATCCGTTTCCCCTTCTACACCAGAGACATGAAAGTGGTCTCTTCCGATTAACTTTCCTCCACGGATAAAGAATGTTTGTACAACCGCTTCATCCTTCTCTCTGGCAAATGCAATAATATCTCGATCACCTAAATCCGTATTGGTGATTTTTTGTTTTTTCACAATCTGTTTCACGCTACCTAATAAATCACGATACTCTGCTGCTTTTTCAAATTCCAGGTTTTCAGATGCTTCCTGCATTCTCTCCTCCAGCAGCTTTACAACAGGAGCGTAATTTCCATTTAGAAATTCAATTACTTGATTTATATTTAATCGATAATCTTCCATGGTAATATAACCCTGGCAAGGTGCCTGACACTGACCCATATGATAGTACAGACATGGTCGTTCCTTACCAATATCCTTGGGAAGATTTCGATTGCAGGTTCTTATTTTATATACTTTACGCAATAACTCCAAAATATCCTTCACCGCAGTCACACTGGTATAAGGACCAAAATACTTTGCTTTATCCTTCTTCATCTCCCTGGCAAACAATACCTTAGGATATGCTTCATTCACAGACACCCGAATATAAGGATAACTTTTATCATCTTTTAGCATCGTATTATACTTTGGACGATGT
Source organism: Herbinix sp. (assembly GCA_029238935.1). GTDB lineage: Bacteria > Bacillota > Clostridia > Lachnospirales > Lachnospiraceae > Mobilitalea. The sequence continues at coordinate 91,051 of JAQZBN010000006.1, read as the reverse complement.
TCCTTAATTAAATTACATTCCAGAACCAGTGCTTCCAATTCTGAATCCGTGATTATATATTCAAAATGATCAATGCGCTCCACCATCTGACGAATCTTAGGTGTTAGATTACGACTATTTTGGAAATACTGTCTGACACGGTTTTTTAAAATAATAGCTTTCCCGACATAGATAATGTTATCTGTCCGGTCTCTCATGATATATATACCGGGTTTGGCCGGCAATTTTTTTAATTCTTCTTCTATATTAAACATAGGAATAACCAGCCTTTCTTCATACCGGAAATTTTGGACCATAGCTACAAAGTTTTCTGTAGAAATATATATATACTATGCTACTATCCGAAGCCTTTTCGTAGCCCAAATTATTATAGCATAATTTAATGGGAGTTACAAATATGATTATTTTGTATGACTATAAGTGTGACAATAAATCATAGGAAGTAACTACGATTGTATGAATTCCAACCCATATATAAATAAAATGAGTGAGATGAACTTATCCCGGCGGGTATCATGACCAGCGAATAATTCTTCTCACTCATTTATATCTTTTCTAGATAATCTTTGTCAAATAATTGGTATTGTAAAACTCTTATGAAAGTAAACGACTTTGTTATAATAACAATCAAATTAATCCAACTCAATGATAAGAAATGCTTAAAACCTCGTTGATTCGGTTGTAAGTTGAGTACTTTGATCCTCTACGCCCTTAACTTCTTTATAAATTCGCATAAATTCTTCTCCAGTAATGGTTTCACGGGAAATTAAGAAGTCCGCAATACGATCGAGTACTTCACGGTTATCCTTAAGAAGAGCTTCTGCTTTATCATAGCATTCTTTTAAAATTGCCATTACTTCTTTATCAATCTCACCAGCTGTTTCATCTCCACAGTTTAATACTGCTCTTCCATCTAAGTATTTATTTTCTACTGATTCCAGACCCATCAGTCCGAATTTTTCAGACATACCATACTGAGTTACCATCGCACGGGCAAGGGAGGTTGCTTTCTCAATATCATTGGATGCGCCGGTTGTAATCGATTCAAATACCAACTTTTCTGCAGCACGACCACCATATAGGGTCACAATCCGTGTTAGGATTTCATCCTTACTCATCAGATACTTTTCTTCCTCCGGTACTTGCATTACATAGCCTAAGGATCCCATCGTTCTTGGTACAATTGTAATCTTCTGAACAGGTTCTGCATGTTTTTCCAAGGCGGTAACTAGCGCATGGCCTACCTCATGGTATGCTACGATACGCTTCTCTTCTTTACTTAAGATACGATCTTTTTTCTCCTTACCAGCGATTACAACTTCAACAGATTCAAATAAATCATCCTGGGTAACTACAGTTCTACCCTGTTTTACCGCTAGGATTGCTGCTTCGTTAATCATATTAGCAAGATCCGAACCAACAGCACCGGAAGTTGCACGACCGATGGCCTCTAAATCTACTGAATCATGCATTAATACATTCTTGGAATGAACCTTGAGAATATCGATTCTACCTTTTAAATCCGGTTTATCTACAATTATTCTTCGGTCAAAACGTCCGGGACGAAGTAATGCTTTATCTAATACCTCAGGACGGTTCGTTGCACCTAGGATAACAAGACCTTTGGAAGAATCAAAACCATCCATATTTGCTAACAGCTGATTTAAAGTCTGTTCTCTCTCATCATTGCCACCGCCATAATGGGTGTCTCTGCTTTTACCGATTGCATCAATTTCATCGATAAAAATGATACAAGGGGCAGCCTGCTGTGCCTGTTTAAATAAATCTCTAACTCTGGAAGCACCAACACCGACGAACATCTCAACAAAGTCAGAACCGGACAAAGAGAAGAATGGTACCTTTGCTTCGCCTGCTACTGCCTTCGCTAATAATGTTTTACCGGTTCCCGGAGGTCCCACAAGAAGAGCACCTTTGGGTAATTTCGCACCAATTCGGGTATATTTGGTAGGGTTATGAAGAAAATCTACGATTTCCTTTAATGATTCCTTTGCTTCTTCCTGACCGGCAACATCCTTAAATGTTACACCGGTTTCCTTTTCTACATAAACCTTTGCGTTACTCTTTCCTACTCCCATCATACCACCACTATTCTTAGATATGGTTCGGAATAAAAACCACATGATGAGATAAATTGCTGCAAATGGAATAACCCATGCTAATATGATATCTAAAATTGTAGTACTGGTATCTACTATCTTTTGCTGATAGATAACATCGGCTTTATCCAAACGATCGATTAAAAACGGATCATTAAATTTACCGGTATAATAACTAATCTCAAAAGCTTTGTTTGGCTGCTCCGTTGGGATGATTCGAACCACATCACCTTCAACCTCGACTGACTTTACCTTTCCTGCATCTAGCATTACCAGAAATTCATTGTAAGGTATTTCTGTCTGAGTACTTTCCTGGAATTGCTTGGATAAGAGCGAGAACATATACCAGATAAATAATGCCGCTACCAGGATGATAATCATTGTTATTCGATTGGGCATTCCACTCTTATTGTTCTTCTTATTATTGTTATTGTCCATTCTTTCCTCCTGTTATGATATCTATGAAAATACAAACTTTTATATCTTCCATATATAACCTTATTGTATTATCCATTTCATTATACTTATAGTCTAACCATAAATCAATAAAATTGTTCTTAAAATTCTGTGTCCAAATTGTGTTGAAAAATTTAGAATTTTATATTTTTACCAAACAGAAAGCCAAATCAAGAATTGACTTATGTATCTACCTAAGGTATAATACATAAATAATTGTGTAAAATATTCTAGCAAGGGAGCCGGAATCTGGTTTAAGGTCCTGGCAAGGATTTTTGGCTTTCATACAATAATGAAATGCCTTAAACCAATCGTCATTCATTGTCGTTGGTTTAATGGGCTTTTTTTGTTTGTTTATAGAAATACACTGAATATGTAATTATTATGCCAAAGAAACAAAAGAATTTACATCCTATCTTTTACAAGATGTATCCATTTGTATTTGCTGGCATTTACTATGTATTTTCATCTACTTTCAACCCAGATAAGAGAAAAGAGGAGGAGCTGCTATGGCTGTAAAATATGTATTTGTAACCGGAGGCGTCGTTTCAGGATTAGGAAAGGGAATTACTGCAGCATCCCTCGGTAGATTACTGAAAGCCCGCGGATACCATGTTACAATGCAAAAATTCGATCCTTATATCAACATCGATCCAGGTACCATGAATCCGATTCAGCATGGTGAAGTATTTGTTACCGACGACGGTGCAGAAACCGATCTTGATTTAGGACATTATGAGAGATTTATAGACGAAAGTTTGGACAAGCAATCCAATGTTACGACCGGTAAGATTTATTGGTCCGTATTATCAAAAGAAAGAAGAGGAGACTTTGGCGGAGGTACTGTACAGGTTATTCCTCACATCACTAACGAGATTAAAAGCCGTTTCTACCATAATGAAACCAGTTCAGACACCCATATTGCCATCATTGAAGTTGGCGGTACCGTGGGTGATATTGAAAGCCAACCCTTCTTAGAAGCAATCAGACAATTCCGTCAAGATGTTGGAGATCACAATGTAATTTTAATTCATGTTACCTTAATCCCCTATCTGGGAGCATCCGGTGAAATGAAAACAAAACCCACCCAAGCCAGCGTTAAAGAGCTTCAGGGAATGGGTATTCGTCCTGACATCATCGTATGCAGAACAGAGAGACCCCTTGAACCTGGTATTAAGGATAAAATTGCTTTATTCTGTAATGTTCCAAGCACCAATGTATTGCAAAATCTCGATGTAGAATTCTTATATGAGGCTCCTTTGGCTATGGAAGCAGAGCATTTAGCCGATGTTGCCTGTTCTTGTCTTCACTTACCTTGCCCTAAACCTAATTTATCCGATTGGGAGCAGATGGTAAATACCTTAAAGAACCCCAAAAATGAAGTTACTGTTGCTTTGGTAGGAAAATATACTCAGCTTCACGACGCTTATATCAGTGTAGTAGAATCCTTAAAGCATGGAGCTGTTGCTCATCAGGCTGCAGTTCATATCAAATGGATTCCTTCCGAGACTGTAACACAAGAGAACGTAGCAGAATTATTAGGAGACGTATGTGGAGTAGTTGTACCTGGCGGATTTGGTGATCGTGGTATTGAAGGAAAAATTACTGCAATCCAATATGCCCGTGAGAATAATCTTCCATTCTTAGGCCTTTGCCTCGGTATGCAGTTAGCAATTGTTGAATTTTCAAGAAATGTAATAGGATATAAAGATGCACACAGCATTGAATTAGATCCTAACACCACACATCCGGTAATTCACTTGATGCCGGAACAAGATGGTATTGAAGATATCGGCGGTACTTTAAGACTAGGATCCTATCCTTGTGTACTGGATGATAACAGTCGTGCAATCCAGTTATATGGACAGAAGATCATTCATGAAAGACATAGACATCGTTATGAAGTAAATAATTATTTCCGTCAAGATTTTGTTAATGCTGGTCTAAAACTATCTGGTTTATCTCCGGATGGCCGCATCGTAGAGATGATAGAGCTTTCAAGTCATCCATGGTTTGTAGCAACCCAAGCACACCCGGAATTTAAGTCCAGACCTAATAAGCCACACCCTCTATTCAAAGGGTTCATTGGCGCAGCGCTTACCTTTTGTGGAAAAGATTGATGCAACTGCAATCAGAAAAGAGCCTAGGATAATAAACATGTCGGATAGATTAAACACAACTTTCTTTAATTTTGAGAAACTAAAGTAATCGACCACATATCCTCTTTTCTCTCGATCCATGACATTACTGATTGCACCACCTAAGGTCATAGCCAGGCCTAATTTAAAAACTTTATTACCCTTTCTGGGTAATGTGATAGCAAAAAGGAGAAGTATTATGCCGACAAAAACTTTTGATACGGTTAATACCATCTCCTTTTTCTCTTCTAAAAAGTTAAGAAACATACCACTATTGTGATATTTCTGAAGGATAATGTTACCTCCCAGTATTTCTTCACTCTTTCCCAGTTCCTTCTTTTCTTCCATATAATCCTTAATCTTTTGTTCTCCAAATATAATGGCAATCATGATTAATATATAACTCATATGTTACCTCCTCCTTACCATTCTTCTTTATTGTGAGTATCAACAGGATTCGATTGTTTTAGACCACGGTACAAACATTTCCAAAATATCCCTTCCTTCCGGACATCTCATATTCTGGTAGGATGGATAATGGATAACCAGGTTCTCCTCATCGGTCAAGACAGCGATCCGCTTTTTTAACCGCTCACAATTAGGATCATAAATCAAAGTCACCTTATCTTCATTGAATAATTCCTTTACATTAGTAAATGCACAGGCAAGTTGTATTACATTAGCATCTGTTTCGTATACTTCTATAAACGCTTCCGGAGCGATTGTTAATAACTCTCTTATATGATATCCCATTGCAAATCCATATATTACATATCTTTTCACTCCAGGCTGATACCATCTTCTCGCCAAAGAAAAAGCTTCTGATATAATATGATTATTTGTATGAAAATAAAATTTCGCTCCAGCATTTTCTGCTGCTAAAGTCATTAATCCACAGGAAGTAAACTCAACGCGATATCCATCCTCCAGCAACTGACCTGGATTGATCGGTTTCTCCAGTTGTTTTAACAGTATTGGCTCTATTTCTGTCACCAACTTTACATTCCCCGAGTAATGTTCTTCATCAAACAATATTTCCTCTTTACGAATGATCAATTCTTGAACACTGTTTAAAAAGCTGCCTAATTGTAATTCCAATAAGTCAGCCAATAGAACATAATCTCTATTCTTTTTTGCTTCTAATATGCGTTGCAGCATATCAATAACAGCATCGGTCTCTACCAGATTAAAATAACTCCGATCTGTAATAATTGCTTCGACGATAGTCTTTACCTGATCCATAGAATGTGCCAAAGTACTTAAGGCCTTATCATATTGCTGTTCTCTAAAATATTGAATTGCCTTATCTGTTTCTCCCAATAGGACTATATTTTCATCAAAAATCCTTTTTATATTCTCAGTCAAGCAAGTTCACCCCATATTCTTGTCATACCAGTCGTTTGCTAATGTCTGATACGCTTCTTCTTCTTCCTTGTTGCCTAAATATTTGTAACACTTTGACAGCTTTCGTAATGGCAGATCTCCTGAATATCTAATGCTAAGTTCACATTCCGTCTCGTAGGCTGCATTGTAGTACCAAATCGTTGCTTCTTTATAATCTTCTGATTCAAAAAAATACTCCCCAAGTTCATAACACACTTCCGAAGAAGCCTTCTGATCCGCTAAGTTTTTTAACGCACATTTCATTAATCCAGCTATATCCTTTTGGATTCGATAACATTTTGATAAAACGCATTCCGATATCTTTCTCTCTCGATCATCAAAGTTTTCCTGTTCTGAAAAAGTCTTATAATATAGAAAAGCATCGAGGAAATCCGCTTCTTTACCCGAAATAAAAAGCTCTTTGGCATACATCTCAAATAGCTTCTTTGACAATTTACCTTCTTTTTCGATTACCCTTTGAAATGTCATAAAATCTCGTCCCGCATGATTGCTCAGAGGCAAATGGGTTACAATGATATCACTATCATAGATAACCGGCTGCAGTAATACACTTTCATGAATTGGATCCACCCACCGAAATTCTCTTAATCGTTTATATAACTTAGGTCGGTATTCTTCATTAAAATTATACGTAGTATTAAACTGCAGCTGATTAGCGTAAATCATTTGAACTATTTCTATCTCCGGCAGCAAATTTTGTTTTAATAATAAAAATCGCTGCCGGTTTACATCATCAATCACTTCATCTGCATCTGCCACATAGATATAATCCTGTGTTGCTTTTGAGAAGGAGTAATTTCTAGCTGCTGAAAAATCATGAATCCATTTAAAATCAAATATCTTGTCCGTGAAACGCGAAGCAATTTCCTTGGTAGCGTCTGTTGACCCGGTGTCCACTATTATTATCTCCTCAGCCAAACCTCTTAAGGAGTTTAAACAACGCTCCAACACCGGTTCTTCATTTTTTACTATCATACACACGCTAATGGTAATCATATCGTCTCCTATTTTATATTATCAGCAGTTATTGCAATACTCTTATATTTTACAATATTATTGGTTGTGCTATTCACTTCATATACTGTCACATATTTTGATGCTGTGACGGTTATATCAGATCCTGATGTATAATCTATGCCTGTAGTAATTTTTTCCTCCTGTTTCTTATCTTTCACTTCAGCATCATCAATGGTGTAAACTAATTTATTCCCTGATGCGACTGGGCTGGTTACTAAAATTGCGGTTTTACCCGTTGCGCTACCCAACGTAGGGGAGGCTGTCAGTGGTAAAGCAGGAGTTGGATTTTTAACTGTTAACTTCACTGATGTCTTATCTGATCCACTTCCATAGTATATCGTGATTGGTTTATTTGCAGAAACAGGAAGTTCCTCTAAGGAATCTTTCTTTAACGTTACTGTCATCGTATAAACAATACTTGTTGAACCTGCTCCACCTCCTAAATCAGGTGTCACGGAAGTTGAAAATAGTAAATCTTTTGATCCTAACTTAATACTCTTAACAACTGTTTCAAATGGTAATTTACCTAATTCGTTGAGCTTAATTGTAAATGTCAAGTCATTCGTAAATCCTTTAATAAAGGTCAGGTTACCATCTGTAATCTTAGGAACAGAAGGATAGGATAAACGATATTTACCATAGGTAGAAGCTAATGCATATGCCACTGCCGGTGATGAATTCGTTGCTTCCTTTGATTTAATTTCCTTTTGTCGAATATATAAATCACCGCCATCCACAGCTTTGGTGGCTGTAATTTTGTATTCTGTATTCTTTGTGATTGATGTCCAAGTAGCCTTTTCAATGCTAAACGTACTTCCTGGCTTAACGATCGTATATTCATACGGATTACTGGTTGATGCGGATGGTACTGTGATACTAACATTGGTAGTTCCGTTATAATTAATATAAATATTATTGTCTCCAGCTACAGCAGGATATGGTGCTTTCCCTTCCGTTATTGTTCCTGGTAGTGTTCTTTGCGCATTCAAAGTAATTTTTGTTATCTTTGAGGATGCTGCCTTACTAGTTGAATAATCACGAATTTCTATAATTGATCCAGGGAATGGTATTGTCGTTCCATTCGCATTACTTGCATAAATCGTTGCCAAAGGCAAGTTTTTAATGGACTTGTCCTTAACAGGAATCCAGTTGGTTGTGACATTAGTGGATCCATTGGATGTAGTAATTCGGTATTCCTTTCCATATTTGATAGCTGCAGTAAACCTAGAACCATCAATTCCTACTACCATAGGACTAGCTTTTTTAGCAATCTTAAGTTTTGCCTCTTTGCTTACTCTGTTACCTGAAAAACCATCCGGAGATATTCCACTTACCGTGTTAGCATTTATAGCTTTAATTCGAAAGAAAAGATCTGTTCCTTTAATTTGGAACTTCTCCAGTTGGGCTACCGTTAAAAGTGATACATCCTTCCAATTACCTGTATCACCTTTTTTCCACTCCAAATCGTTGTACAGAATTGGCTTAGTTGCAGTTCCTGCCGTGGTCATAATATTTAAAAGTGGTCCAATAGTGCTTGTTTTAGCAATGGAATCAACGGACAAATAGTTAATGGATACCTCAAGTTTATCTGTCCTTTCTTTTATTGTAACAGTTGCTTTTACACCATCATCACCTTTGATCTTTAACTCATTGTCAATGGAGTCCGTCAACCAAGATAAGTCGATGGAAGTAGTAGCACCAGCATCAGCTTCTATGACCTCCCACTTATCTTTTGCTGCATCTGCCTCTAATGCATAATAGATTTTAGTACTACCGTTATTGTTTATGATAAGATTTTCATCTATATAATCAACGGTATTCACGGTAACGGGCGCAGCAGCAGCGACCGCAGGGTTCTTAAGAAGAACCACACTAAATAAAATCAAGCTAAATACTATCATAGTATTTACTTTTGTAACTATAAATTTCTTCTTCATTCCTCTACCTCCAAGCTGTAAATCAAGATACCTGTGCCTAATCAATACACATAACCTTTTGTCTTTTGAAACGCATAACTTAACTGTAGTTCTATACTATACATATCGGCTAAAGTCTATATCCTCTTAAGTCTTTATACCTATTTTCCTAGATTATATTGTATTCTTTTTTCCCTAATTTTACAAGTAAAAAGCATTTGAAAATTATTTTAATTTCCTTAAGATTTTCTTACGTTAAAAAAGCACCGTTTGATAAAATCATTGATCCATCTTAGCGATAATATAGCTTTTATGGATATCATGCTTTATCAATAGTGCCATTCTAACTATGATAAAAGTTAATGTAACTACTTACATATAAACTTCATCCTACTTTTAGTTTTTATCCTGTTATTACTTGTTTAAGGTTTGCTATCTTCATTCCTTCTATTTTCGCTCCGCCTTCTGTCGCATCAATCAATTCAATACTTGAGATACCTTTAATTCTGTCTTCGATCCATTTACGATAGATATTTAAAACTTTAGTGGTATAAACAGGTTTCCCGTATATATCGGAAATTTGAATTAAGTGTTCTATGTCTTGTAACTTTCTTCTCGAAGTATCTGAAGCATGAACTAAATCATTTGTATAGGCCAGATCTAGACCAAGAAAGATAATTCTCTTGCATCCAAAATAAATCCCAAGATCTAATGCTGTTGTGCTTACCGATCCTCCGGTTTGAAAACTATGATGATTATGTTTCTTTGCAAATTCCTCCGCTTTCGGGTATCCTTCTTGGCATATCATATATTTTTTTCCTGAATACTTTTCTGCAAATCCAAAATATGCTGTAGATAGAAATAACATTGGAACTGTCTGTTGCTCTAATTGAGAAATTTGTTTATAAACTCTGGGATTTGCATCAGTTACGATGACATAATCAGGAATTATATTTGCTCTTAGAAGTTTACGGAAAACAGTTCCTGTTGCAAGAATTATGGAATCATCTCTATTTAGATTTTTTAGTTCAAGAAAATTTTTATCCAAGGAGGGTCCAGCTGCTATGATATAAAGATCTTTTCCTGTAAATTTCGAAACCAGCACATCCACAAAATTATCATAATTTTTTAGATTTTTATGAAAGTTACTATTTAAAAGACGGCTTTGATTTTTAATCGAACTGTAATGGATAAAATATTCTTCCAATGATGTTCTAACTGCCTGATTTTTGATGTTATATAATGAAGGATGGTGGATTACAAATTCCATATCATCCGTCATTTCCTGTAACCGTTCCATTAACTTTTTATACTCCGGATCATGAATAATGCTTACTCTTTGGCTTCTTAGAATATTAACAAACCCATCATTCGCAGCTGCCAAATAAATAATCTGCAAATCTCCTTCATACACTTCAATCTTGATATTACTATCTAGATTTAACAACTCTTGAATATGATAACCACACCCCAGCCCATATACCAAATAGATCGACTTTTCTTCAGTATACCAGGAATTGGCTAAAAGAAATGCTTCAAAGGAAGCACTACGGTTGCTATGCATATATATTTTTTTACTATGTTCCTTCTGTATAACGATAGTTTTTAATCCGCTGGCCGTATACTCAATTTCACAATGTTGGATTTGCAACGATGGATGCTTTGCTTGATTTATTAGTAAAGTGGTGAGTTCCGGGTGTGTCTGATTCATTACTTCCACTGTCTCCAAGAAAGCATCATCCATGGTTATATCAGAATTATATATAATTATTTCCTGCAATTGATATAAAAACGGTAGGAATTTCAGCTCATATAAATCAGAGAGCAAAATGTAATCCTGATTTTCCTGCGCATTCAACAATTCAGTAAGCATCTCTGTAATGATAGCTTGATCGATTATGATATAGTTTTCGTTAAAATACCTTTGTTGTTCTAAAAGGATATTTAAGTAGGTGCTAAAAACATTGATGCATTCCGAAGCACTTCTTAATGCAAAATCATAGTTTTGTATCCTAAATTGATACACCATCTTTTCAATATTACTGATGAGATTTATGTTATGTTGAAAAATACGTTTCATATTATTATCCAATGCACTGCCTCCATAGATGAATATATCTCATCTTTTTATTCATTGCTGTTTCGTATTAAAGCGCAAATTCTATTTACGTCTTCAAGCGCTAAATCAGAATAAAGAGGTAATGATAGTACATGCTCTGATATATATTTAGCAACTGGTGTATGTTCTATATTAAACTTGCCTTTATAACATTCATAGCTATTTGTAAGAGGATAAAAATATTTACGAGCGATAATATTATTATTCTTTAAAATATCATATACATCATTACGATTCGATTGATATCCCTCAAATACAACCGGAAAATACGAGTAATTCTGTTGTACTCCGGGCTGGGATTTCATTAACTTAATTCCTTCAATTCCAGCTAGCTGTTCCATATATCTTTCAACTACAATTCTTCTTTTCTTTATATCATCATTGACATGACGTAGATTACATATTCCCATTGCAGCTTGAAATTCATTCATTTTGGCATTTCCGCCAACATATTCCACTGTTTCTGGTCCTGTTATGCCGAAATTTTTGATATCATACAATACCTTGGATAGCTTTTCATCTTTATAGGTGATTGCCCCACCCTCAATTGTATTAAATATTTTTGTTGCATGAAAACTAAACATGGATGCATCACCAAAATTAGCAATACCCACACCATCAACAGTTACACCAAAAGCATGTGCTGCGTCATATATAACCTTTAAATTATGTTTTTTTGCTATTCTTTCTATCTCATACACATTGCATATGTTTCCGTAAACATGGACAGGTATAATTGCAGATGTTTTTTCTGTTATTAAATCTTCCAACCGTTCTACATCGATGGTATAATCATCCGGATTCACATCACAAAATACGGGATCTAAGCCATTTCTCACTATAGCATGGGTTGTCGATGCAAAGGTGAAGGGAGTAGTAATCACTTCTCCCGTCAAGTTAAAAGCAGCTATTGCACATTCTAGTGCTAGATGTCCATTCGTAAAAAGAGTAATGTTAGGAGTATTTAAATACGCTAATAATTCCTTCTCTAGTTGATTGTGCTTTATCCCCATATTGGTAATCCAATGGCTATCCCATAAATCTCTAATTTCTTCTATATATTCCTCGAACTCTGGCATTGATGAGCGAGTTACTTGAATTAAATCCATGTTAATCTCCTACCTATATCTTTAATCCTATATTGAGAAACGTAAGAAGAAACTCGACAAGTTATAAGTGCATTTCTTTCATAGACACTTCTTTACGTTATTATCGGTATTCAACTTCTAAATACAAAGGCTCATATTAAGTATTTATCTTCGTTTATATATATTTTGAAATATGTTTTTCACTATTCTATATTTCTCAGCCGTTGATACATCGTTCTTCCATATATCATAAAAGTCTTTATACTTATGCTGCTTATAGCACACTTTTAGTAAATCTAATTGAACCTGTTCAATATAATCATTAATGATAGAAATACTATCCTGCGATGCAATCGCTCGTTGTACCTTCAACGCTTTTATAAAATCTTTCTTTTTAAAGATATAATCTTGTGATGAAAAAGATAATTTACCTCTCGTCATGTAACGATACGTACTCATCTTTCTGTCTAAATATTTCATTTTACCATATCTCAATACTAGTGATTGGGTAATCCGATCCGAAATAAATAACGTTTTGGTAAAATATTTATCATAATTCTGATCCCGAAAGATATTCATCATTACTAATGATGCCGTTGGTATCGTTGGATAATCTTTAAAATAATCCTTTAAATCTGAAATATCACGATGGGACACTTTATATAGCTTACAGTTTCTTGGATCATCTCCGATTATATTAGCATCATGATAAACTGCGGAATACTCGGGATTATTCTCGAGGAAATCTACTTGCTGTTGTAATTTTGTATGATCTGTCCAATAATCATCACCTTCTAAAAAAGCGATGTATTTTCCTAAACATCTATTATTCATATTACGAACATTGTTACTGACACCTAAATTTTTATTATTTAAAAATAATCGGATGAGATCAGGATATTTATTCTTATAATCAATTAATATGTCTCTCGTTCCATCTGTAGAAAAATCATCACCAATTACTATTTCATATCGAAATGAAACCTTCTGCATAAGGACGCTTTCCAACGCTTGTTTGATATATTTAACATGTTGGTAAGTCAACATATAAACACTAACCATTATTTCATCATTTAACATGAATGCTAATTTCCTCCAATCATTACAATGGTATCTTTGTAATCTCAGTAACTTTTATTGCAATATAATAACTGTATATATTAGCAATAATGATCAGTCACGACTTTTATTTACCTCTTTAGCTACCTACTTCATATTTTTTACCAATACAACGTGTCCTCCATACATTGTATTAATTTTTATATGAAGACTCTGCAGCAGTAGTCCTAATAGATTCATAGGTATAACTCCTAACCAATCAACTAAAAATTTAGGAATACCCGGTTTATAAAGTTTACGTAAATAAAGATTTAGGAATTGCGGGATTAACTCCAATCCATTATTGAATTTTTCATACTTAACTACTTGAAAATGATGTTTTTTAAGAATATTTTTCAATCCGCTTTCGGTTAATCTTCTAAAATCGTAAGGCATCTCATGTTCTTCCCAAAAGAAGGGCATATCAATAAGAATATAACCGTTCTTTTTTATTACCCTACTTATTTCATCTAAAAATAAATCAATATCTTCAACATGTTCCAAAACTTGAAAACATACTGCATTATCAAAAGCATTCTCTTCCAGTGGGAATACCTTTCCATCATAATAGATGTCTATATTTTCATTCACATGCTTATGCCCGCTGATTTTGGTATCCATACCTACATATTCCGTAGCCCTGGCAAACATATTCTTGTAAGGTTTGCTACCACATCCAATATCTAATACCCGTCCGGTGATTTTATTTACATAGTTTAGTTTACTATCATATAGTGCTCTTCTGATCAGGTAATTTGGTTTGTTTAGTGATCGCAAACTCGGATTAAAGTCTTCGTTATCGCTTTTTTTTATAGTAAAAAAATCATTCTTCCTTTTGGATAGTTCTTTCATTGTGATCCTTTCTTCATCATGCACTATTTAGATAAGATGCTGCCTTTTACATAATCTTTTATATTGTTGCATTTATTTATCATAAAATACTTTATAAAATTACGTCTATACTCTGTCTTTGCTTCATAACGCCAATAAGCACGCCACATCTTCCCTGAGTAATTGTTATGCCAAGGTTTACTTGCTCCACGATAATGGATAATTAGTGTTTTTCTTTTCACATTTGATTGCTCATGTAAATTTGACAGTATGAATTTTATGTTCCTATTTTTTGAACTAAAGTAATATCTGGTATCATAATTATATAGATTACAATTTACAATGATGACCTTGTCCCATAATAGTGCATTCAGACAGGATTGGTCTCCCTCTGAAAAATCTTTGTTGTGTTCAACCACATACTTAATCATGGTTTCTTTCTTAAAGATTTCGCTATTTCTCATTAAGGAAAGATGAAATAATATTACTCCTGCATTAAAATAAGTCGATTTTAATGGTATTCCAAGACGTTTTTTTTCTTTTTTATAATACGAATCATCCTTCGCCACTTGAGCTGCAACGGCTAACTTTCCTTTGAAATCCTTATTATAAAATTTTTCTATATTACCATTAATAATAATATCGGGATCTAAATACAATATTCTATCCAGTGAGGAGGGTAATATTTCAGCCAGTAATAGACGATAAAAGGTTTCTTTTGTAACATGTTCAACACTGGTAGCCGTTTCAAACAAGGAATCATCTAATTGAATGATACTAATCTTCTGATTATATAATCTTACATTACCGTTTATCTTTTCAATATTTGTATTAGATAGATTAGAATGTATTAAAAAGATATGGAACTTGCAGCATGAATTATTTTCAAAGAGAGATGTTAACATAACGATCAATGGTTTCACATAATTATCATCAATTGTAACAGCTATATTCATTTCATTATTGTTTTTCATTTATTGTATCCATCCTTCTTTTTAGCATATTCATTATAAAGATTCTGTCATTATCCTTTCGGCCCTTAGATTTCAAAAACAACATCCTTCAAGGAAATAATAGGGCAGCTCATCACTTTACTAATCTCTTTCTCTGCTTCATCAAAAGCAAAAACAGCACTTACTACGATAGCATCAACGTCTTCCAGTTCGTCTTCTAATGTTACTACGTTTAGTTCAGAGTAAGTTCTCTCAGCATTTTTATCGATAGCGTATTTTATTTGAATATTGCTATCTTTGAGATCAAAATACAATCTGTTTCCCAATTCACCCATCCCATAAATCGCAATACTCTTATATCCATTCTGATCAAAATATTGCTCCAGAGATTTTCCTTCTTGCTTTAACTGCATCCATTGGTTTAATGTCTCATAATAACCTTTGAATTTATCAACCTTTGTTTCTCGTTGTTTGATTACTTTATTCTTAGTTTTAGATAATATCATTGCTCCTGCTGCAAAACCTGCAGTCATAAGTCCAAATGCTTTTATAATACTTTTAAATTTCATTTTTCATCCTTCTTTCCTTATTTAATCATTATTAAGATTATCTGATCCTGTCTTAATCCATCAATTGCTTACCCTATTTTTTGCAATAGTATAGCCTGTCCCCTCTATGAATGGATAGCTTAGTTGCTAAATCTTTACCTTCGATTTTTTCAAGCTCATATTCTTTTACCTTTAGACCAAGTTTTTTTAGATGTTCCTTCACATCTTTTCCATATAATCTTACATGGTCCGCTTGTCCATAAATATTTCGTCTATCAAGCTTTGTTATAACTTGATCGTCTTCAAGGGTTGACTCATTATTCAAACTGATCGGCATTGTCAATATGAGTCGTCCATTTGGCTTTAGTACTCGCTTCAATTCACTAATGGCTTTCGCTTCATCAGGAATATGCTCCAACACATGATTACAGATAATAAAATCAAACATCTCATCCGTAAATTGTATATTCGTTATATCCACTACATAGTCTGCTCTTCCAGGTGTTATGTCACCGGTAATATAATCACATTTTTTATTTTCCTGTAATTTTTCCTTTAAACCTGTTTCCGGGGCAAAATGTAATACACTGCATTTTGAGCTAAAAATAGTAGTATATTTTTTAAGAAAATAATATTCCATTCTCTCTCGATCAAAGCTGCCGCAAACAGGACATATTGCCTCCCGATAACCACCCCCAGCAATTTTATTCTTTTTAAAGAATGCTGAATTTTCCCCAGTAGGCTTTAGCTTTTTAACATAGGAATTGCACATATTACATTGATATTGAAATCCAAAGTTCTCCAACCTCTTGTATAATCTTTTCATAATTGCCTCACATTTCATAAGAATTTAATATTGCTTCCAATGATATAATTTTATAATCTACTTTTTTATTTAATTTATCTTTAATATTCTCAAAGTCAAAAATTGCACTTACAATAATCGCATCTACCATTGGAAGTTCATCATTCACCGTTATTATTTCTAAGTCTTTATATGACTTTAACATATTATCAATTCCGTATCTTATGTGGACTTCCGAATGATGTAATTCA
Source organism: Herbinix sp. (assembly GCA_029238935.1). Lineage (GTDB taxonomy): Bacteria > Bacillota > Clostridia > Lachnospirales > Lachnospiraceae > Mobilitalea. The sequence goes on along the minus strand of JAQZBN010000006.1, from coordinate 74,310 downwards.
TGATATAGGATGTTACCTAGCTCACCCATACCATAAATAGCAACATTATTTATATTGTGATCTATAAAATAAGTTGTTAACGAAACCTGATTGTATTTTAGTTTCATGATCTTATTCATTATTTCATAATTCTTCTTAAATTTCTTTCTCTTACCATCCATTACTTCATAGCACTCGACCATTAAATCACGGCTTATTAGTGTGTTATCGAAATATTGATTCAAGATATTAAATCCCACCTCGAACATATTATTTTCACTGGAGAATAAGATTAGATCCTTTATCATCCTTTGCAATTCTTTTTTATCATAGTTCTCGTAGTATTTCTTTAATATCATGCACTTGGCTTCTATATAAGCTTTATTATTACTTGAGATACTATCTTTTGAAAAATAAACATGAACTAATGGCTCATCGATTAGACAAAAGGTATAATACTTTGATAGTCTGATACATAGCTCCCAATCTTGTAATCTCGGCATTTTTGGATCAAATACCCCGGCTACCTCAAAACACTGTTTTTTAACTAACATGGTCTGGGTTGATACAATATTTTTGTACATCAAAAACTGGTATAGGTTGTTGGTCTTATCTTCCATTGGGATACTTTTATCTGGTATATATGTTATACTATTATTTTTATATCGATGAAACCCGGTATAAACAACCCCAACTTTTTCATCCGAATTCTGGAGAATTGTTACCTGTCTTTCCAACTTATCTTTACACCAAACATCGTCACTATCCTGAAATGCGATATAAGTTCCTTTAGACACTTGGATACCTACATTTCTTGATGCATTCGCGCCAAGATTACCTTTATTTTTAATGTAAATGATCCTAGGATCTTTAATTCCCAGAATAAGCTCCTCTGTATTGTCACTGGAAGCATCATCTACTATGATAAGTTCAAAATTCGCATAGCTTTGATCTACAACACTCTGGACAGCTTGAAGAATCGAGCTTCCTCGATTATAAGTTGGTAATACAACTGATACAAACGGTAAATTCAATATAATATGCCTCCTGCAAACTTAATCATTCCAATATAACAAATATACCTGGTCTTATTATAATCCGAAAATAATATCTTCCAGTGATATGATTGGAGTGTTGACTTTCTGGCTCAATTCTTCATTGATTTCTTCAAACGCAAAAATGGCGCTAATAACGATGACATCTACCTCTTCCAGATCCGCATCCATATCATAAACCTCTAATTCAGAATACGTATTACCTGGTTTTTTATCTATCGCATACGCAACCTTTATATTTGTTTGCTTCAAATCTTCATATAAGCGATTACCCAACTCACCCATACCATAAATCGCTATTTTATGATATCCGTTGGAATTAAAATAATTTTCCAGGGATTTATTATCTTGCTTTAATAACAACCATTGATTTAATAAATTGTAATAGCCTTTGAACTTTTTTACTCGATCTGTTTCTGATTTTATTACTTTATTTTTTAACCTATTACAAACAAAACCACCAATCGCTGCTCCTATTGCAGCAGCTCCTAATAATTTAAGTACTCCTAATCCTTTTTTCATATAAATTTAGTCCTCTCTATTGATTATTTTTTAAAGCTCGTCGAACTGCATGTAGATAGGCATATCCGTATTTCTTATCCGGCTCCAGATAATTTCCTTCTCCCCATTCATTCCATGCATTGATAAATAGATATTCATTTCCCTCTTCTTTACTCTTGTGAATGTTTTTTGTTAGATAATATTCAAATGATTTCGGATTGCTGTCTTTTACAATTGTTGAATTTTTTCCTCTTCTAGCTGTATCGTCATAATCGACAAAAACACCTCTAAACTCATTCTTTTTATGTGGTTGGTCCAGCATTTCCTTGTTCAATTTATTGTAATCCAATATATAGCAGAAAAATCGATTTAAAAAATAAAGATTATCAAACTTTTTAAAAGTTTTTATCTTCCATTCACGAAGCATTTTATTTTGAACATTTTCCCCTCTTCTCCATTTGCTAGGTTCAAAGTCTACCGTTGCGGAGAATAGTCCTTTGTTCGGGCGATAATTAAACACTGTCAGCATGTCTACAAAAAACATACCGTCAAATCCATTCTGTATTGCCAATTCGTTCCAGAGTGTTAACATTTCTCTGCACTTTGGCATGGAGCTGCTTCGATAGATTAAAAAGATTGGTTTATTATTTTCTTTCAGATAACGATCATCCTGAAAGAATGATAATAAATAATTGAAATGGTTTGTCCACTCTTCTTGATCGCCATATTGCTGACGAATTAGAACCTCCATCTCGCCTCCCGGGCCATGCCATGTCTTGGTCCAAGGTTCATTCGCCCATGCTAAGCAAAAAGGTAAGTCAGCATTTTTGTTCTGTAATAATCGTTCCACAGGTTTTTCTAATAACTTCTTTCCACCAAACCAATAGTGATAAAAACAAAATCCGCCGACTCCATATTTTTTTGCTAGCTTCATTTGTCTTTCCATAACTTTATCATCTAATAAATTATAATAGTCATCATTTAATGGCACTCTCGGCTGATTATGTCCTCTAAATAAAGGTTTTGACTTTTTTACATTCACCCACTCCGTAAAGCCCTTCCCCCACCATGCATCATTCTCTGGAATTGCATGGTATTGTGGTAAATAAAAAGAAATTAATTTCATTCAAACTCCTCCGAATTTACTTATGATTAAATTAGATAGATATGACTTATTACCTAAGATTTAAATTATTTCTTAATAAGTCTACTCTTTTAACTCATATGAAACCCCTACTATTCTAAAAATTGTTCTATTTGTGAATTCCTTGTTGCTAAAAATATATCTAAATTAAAAGTTTTTATTTTTTGATTTAAATTTTTAATTTCAACTTTATTACAGGTATAAAAATTCTTATTCATAATTATAACAACATCTAACTCATGTATCATTTTATTTATTCCCACAATTGTATGCCCTGTACCAGTCTGGGTACCATGTTTTTTTTCACTTTTATCAATTACACAAATAATCTTCTTTCCGTCTTTATCAAATGTTCTAAGAAAATCTATTCCCTTTAGTCCTGCCCCCCATATTGCAACCCGATATTGCTTATCATAAAAATAATCAAGTAACTCGGTCACTTTACTTGTCATATAAAGGTAGTAATCTAAATAATTTACATTTTCTTTTATAATTTCCCATTCACATTCGTAAATTAATTGCTCCTTGTTATTTAATAATAATTTCGCTGTTTTTCTGCCAACTCCTTCTGTCGCAGTGTAAAAATAGAAGTTACTTTCATATTCTTCGTATGAAGAAACATCTATAATCTCTTTCATTTTCTCGAGACTAACAAGATCTAATTTTTCATCAGATAAGGTAACCAATTTTTTTAAATAATTAAATAACTGCTTTATATAAAGACCTTTCCGTTCTTCTTCAAACTGATTAAATCCTCTTTTAATCATTAGATCACTTAATACTTCAGCAGATTTTATAGTATCTTTATGATGCTTTGCATCAGCTAAATGGCTTGTGGAATGTTCCCTTAGTAGATAGAAATATAAAGGCTCCTCCAGCATTTCCATTGATTTAGCGTATAAAAAGAATAAAGGTACCGTTGCAAAATCTTCATATTTCATAAATTCAGGGAAGAATAGCTTGTTTTCTATTAAAATACACTTACGTATAATCTTCATACAAGGAGTTGCATACATAAACATTAGCGATGCCTTTTTACGATCGTTTAAATCACCCATTTGCTGCCTGAAATATAAACTATACCAATTCTTTTCCCCTGTCTCTTCTTTTACTCTGTAATGATCACATCCTACGATATCATAATCTCCCTCAAGAGCCTTTCGATACAGCTTTTCACACATTGTGATATCAATCCAATCATCACTGTCTACAAACATCACATACTCTCCGGATGCAATCATAAGACCTCTATTACGGGCACCACCTTGGCTTACATTCTGATCCAAATAGATACATTTAATTTTTTCAGGAAACTCTTTTTCATATTCCTGCATAATAAGGTAAGAATTATCAAGCGATGCATCATTAACTAAAATAATCTCTATTTCTTCCATCGTCTGATTGATTAAAGAATCGACACATTTCCTCAAATATTTTTCTACATTATATATCGGAATAATTATACTAATCTTAATCATTTTTCTACTCCTTAAAAAAATTCTTATCTTTATCGTAAGCCTTATCATAGGATAGTTCGACTAATCGATGCCTTTGATTACGTTTTCCTTCCGGTGGTGGTGTCATATAATCACCATACATCATTTTAAGATAGGAATCACAATTATTTGGTACCGGCAACTGTATGTTTTCAAACTCGACATATTTTACAGGAAAAAGATCGGATTTTTTAAAATACATGATTTTTTTATAATGGGTTAATAAGTCAGCAACATAGACATCCTCAGTTAGGGTGTACCTGTTTAGTGCCCTTTTCATTTTATTATTTAGATAATGATAGGGTATAAATTTTTTTAAATAATACTCATGGTTTATAACAAATTTTCTATAAATATTTTTTGTAGCTACCACATGTGGAACCCTTTTTTGGAATATCTTTGTTCGATAATCCTGTACTTCTCTCACATGTTCCTCTCTCCTCTTTTCATCCGCTGAAACTACATCAAAAGGAAATACATCTACATGGATACCGTGACGAATTCTTAAATCTTTTACGTTATAGAGAACAAAGGATGTATTCTTTTTACCCACTTGATCAAAGGGGCGATAAAAATCGTTGCTCCTTTTCATTCTTTGATAATAAAAATTTTCTCCTAATTCATTCTCTACTATTTTTCTGAACCTTTCAAAATCTTCTCTGAGCATACCGATATCTGCATCATCATCCCATGGAACGAATCCCTGATGACGCATAGCCCCTAGGGCTGTCCCTGCCGACAGAAAATAGGTTATATTATGTAATTTACATATACGGTCTATTTCTTTTAAAATATCTAAAATCTGCACTTGTATCTTGTTAAGATCATAATTTTCCACATTTTTTATAATGAAGCTTTTCCCTTCCAGGATAGCATCAGGATCCACTTTGTTTTCTATCATATAGTCTAAATCTATCAGTTCACCCAAATAACCTTTTTCTCTTAATAAAGCATAATTATCCGCATAATGAGCTGAATTCATGATAACGATGACATCTGGATTGAATTCAAGTACTTCCTCAAAACTAATAATCTTATGATGTTTCGTTAAATATTTACCTAATAACTCTTTATTCATATCCACAACGGCTTTAATATATTCCCCTTTGGAATCAATGCAATTCAAGAAAGCAGTACCTTTCAGCCCTGCTCCCCAAATAGCTACTTTCCAGCCTCTCTTATAAAACTGTTTCAAAAGATAGATCGTTTCCTCCCGATAAGAATTATAAAAATCGCCATACTCCAGTATTGCGCCTTTTGTTTTCAGCCACTTTTTTATCTTTCCCATCGGGTTTCCTCCTAAAATGCAATATGATAGCTTGAGATCACTTTATTCTTAAAATCCTGTCCCTCATCCAGTTGGATGATATTGCTCAAAAGATCGTTATGCTTATATACTTCTTCTTTGCCTGTACCAGTTTTCACATAGATATAATTCTTCGAGACAAAGATATCCATACCCTCGATATAATCCTCATAACCACAGCTGATTGCATGGAACCGAATCTTTGCACTATGTATCGGATAATATTGATAACGAATAATTTCTCTTTCCAGATCTTTCAGATCATTTCCTTTCATTAGATTTAACATAATCTGATTAAAATCCACCATGCTTATATACGAATCATAGACTTGATAGGTTAAGGGTTTTTTAGATAGTAGTAAAGGAATATGCGTACACAATTCCTTGTCCTTATAGTACATATTGTAAGTCTTATCGATGTTGTTTTTATCATAAACCACTTGAGAATGATCGCTAAAAATTACTTTTGTTGTATGTTCACCTAGCAGATCGTAATAAAAATCAAATTGCTTGTCCATATAGTCAATACATTCTTTATATTGTGTTTCAATACTTTCCGGAAAGTCCTCGATTCCCATATTACTAAAGCCACGAATCACCGGCTTGATAGAGTGGTAACCGCATAGCATTGGACAGTGGATTTCATAGGGGAAATATATAAAATGAAATGATTTATTCCTTGCTTCTGCCAAACTACAGGACAAGTTCCACAGTTTCTTTGTCATATAAATCTGAATGTCAAACTTTATTCTACTATCTTCCTCCAGTAATCTATAACAATCAGATACCATCCAATGAATATCGTATCCTTCTTCATATACCGTCCTTAGAAGTTCACTTTCATCAAGATTGCGTAAGAAGTTACGGGAATATACATTACAGTCCAACGGATATCTGCCTAAGATAGCTGATACCATGCTTTCGTAGGTTGTTGCACCGGTGGAATAAGCATTGGTATAAACCTTCGCACATTCAAAATACTTACGAAGTATTCGCAAGTTACCGGTCCCCGGATCATATACATCCTTTTGTCTTAAAGCATCTATATAGAAAAGACTGATATCCTCTGTTTTCTTCCTATTGATATCTTTCATATCCTGTAATAACTGATGTATTTCATTTCTTAATTCAGTAAAACGTTCAGAGCAGGAGTATTTTTCGTTGATATATAGGTCAATATAATGATCTGCATAATAAAAATCCCGAATACTATAATATAAACCGATTAATTTCTGTAACAGAACTTCTCTTTTTGTTCCTGACGTCTCTTGCTCTAATTTCTCTTTATAATCAAATATTTGGGTGTAGATGCTATTTTCATCATAGAAATTATTATATACCTCAATTCCTCTGCTTCTAAGTTCTCCATAGATATCAACATACTTGCTCTCTGGAGATACTTTTAGTAGGCTTTCCACAATAGATCTACCGCTGTTTTTTGATGATATAACAATTACATCAAGATCATATTCGCTGATTTGATCCGGTGCAATAATCGGATACCCTAAGAAGGTCTTTCCTTGAAAATCCGGGTCTGAGTCAATAACGCAGATTAAGTTCTGCAAGTATGTTGCATATTTTCCGATTAAAATTGCAGAATGGCTGGAGGTAATATTCATTCTCCCGGCACCCCATAATGCACATTTCTTACCGGCACAATAATCCGTCAATATTCCTTTCACAGTTAAATCCAAGTTATCATTTAGATTTTTTTCATCTATCTTTTCAATATGATATTTTGTTAAAATTTGATTTAATCGCTCATCAAACAATCGGTATCACCTTCTTACCACTTTCCATATTAATTATTATCTATCATTTATCTGGTCAGATGTCTTATTTCTTGATATAGGGTTTGGCTTCCCAAACGATCACTGTTGTCAAATACGTTAAGTTTTAGTTGCTCTCTCTGCTCTTTATAAACATCTTTCTCATGCAATGCTTTTATTAATTCATTAAAATTTTTTACTTTTTTTCCTGGAGTAAACAGTTCATAATTAAAATACAATTCTCTCGATTCTTTAAGGTATTCCTCATAATCATAATCAAAGAATATAATCGGCTTACCTGTGAGCAGATAATCAAAATAAATTGAGGAATAATCCGTTACCAATACATCTGCTAAGGTAAGCAGCGGGTAAGGATCTGCATCTGGACTGGCAATGATGATTTGATCTGTGGCTAGCTGTGAGAATTTTTTATGAAGTTTTGACTTTGGATGTAATTTTACACAGAAATAGATCTTTTCTTGTTCTAAATATTTGCAGAACTCATCCAAGTCAGGTAAATGGAAGAAATCCATCTCACTATCCCGAAACGTCGGCATATATAAAATAATTTTATTTCTTCCTCTATATGTTTTCAGTTTATCTAACACATCTTCTTCCTTATGGAGATTTACAGAATAAATGGTTTCTGTCAAAAGGATGTCATTTCTCGGATATCCACTCACTAAGACATTTTTTGTCTGAAATGCAGAAGAAAAGATAGCTATTAAATTCTTGGACGTGGTCAAGACATAGTCCGAAGGTTTCTCATCCGATATTCTCCTTGGGATACTGTATATTTTCGCCCAGAAACTCCTTGGATTTCTAAAGCGATCGAATACATTATCTTTTTGAATCTTCTTTAATGGTATTCCATGCCAAAGATTTAGCTTAATCGCACCTCCGGATAACGTATAACAGATATCCTTGGAGTAATTATCATAAATATATACCTTCGCCCGTAAAGAATACCAAATTCCTTTTAGGCTATATAAATAATAACATTTCAAATTGTTCGAAATCATAAACTCCATGATATCTTTCTGTTTGGTGATCCATATAACTTTTACCTCTTTAGGATGATTTTCCCTCATATATAGATAAAAATATTTGGGATTATCCGCAAATCGTCTTCCAAAAGTGCTTCCGAATACCCAAATATTTTTATCTCTGAAGGAAAGAAAGGATAACCCGTAGATGGGTAATAAGAAAAGCTGGCTCCAATATTTAATTTCCCTCCATACTCTGCTCATAGTTATCCTTTTCTTTTCCTATTATTTGATTACCATTTCTTTAATATGGTTTTTCGTTCAATCGGATCTAGACTTCTAATCTTATCATCCTCATAGTAGGAATCATTTTTTATATGTGTGGTAGATACCTCTTCAAAAATTGCTCCACGGTTGGAAGTAAAGGAATGAGGCTCTCCCCGTAATACCGTCTGTATATCACCGGGCTTCAGATATCGATCCTTGCCCTCTATATTTACTGTTAAATCACCATATAATAATTGGAAGGTCTCTTCCTTCACCTTATGCAGATGAATTGGGTGTTTCTGCCCTGGCAGAATCACTAATAACTTCTTACAGTATTCCCGATTGATGATGCTGATTATAATAGCACCAAATTGTCTGAAATGCTTCATTCCGTAATGATGGGATAGTTCTACTTCAAAATCATTGCCCAGTGCAATTCCTGCCTCATATAACATACCTTTCGCATCATGAACAACACTTCGCATTAAATTGATATCGGTAACCGGTTTCTTTTCTAGAAGTTGATCATTTACTGCATAATCCCTACTAGCAGTTATGCCATCAACAAACTCTCCGCTGTTCATCTGTCTATCGTGACATGGCATAGCAAAGAAAACATCTTCTCTATTGATTGTTTCACCCTGTTTTATTTCCTTTTTCAGATATACTCCACGCATTAAAGATCGTAAGGAATCAACTTCTTCCTGACTTACGTATTTTGTATCATCTTTCTTTGTTTCACAAATAAGTTTTGCATCTAATACAGATTTAACCCATCGATCTGCCTGTTCTGGATTCATAGAATAAGCATTTAATTTGATTGTTTCCGTCGGAAGTCCAACGTGACGTTCCAGTAGCTTAGCACCCTTTGCTATTGCAATCATCGGAACGATATTATCATCCGGATCCTCATGTCCCGAATAACCAATCGTGACTTCGGGATATCTGCGATTCATTCGATCAATAAAGTCAAGTTGTAAACGTTCTTTTGGAGCAGGGTATTCTGCGACACAGTGTAAAAATGAGAATTCACAGCCTTTATGAGTAAAGAAATTATATAGTTTATCAATGTCGGATAGGGTCTTTCCTCCGGTAGAAATGATAACTGGTTTGTGAGTCAGTGCAATCTTTGTCAATAATGGCCAATCCAAGGAGCTGCAACTAGCTACCTTAATAATGTCTACACCCATATCCATACACCAATCGACCCCATCCTCGTCGAAAGGAGTACTCATAGCGATTAGTCCTTCATCATGAATAGCATCTACCAATTGGGAGAATTGATCATAATTAAGTCTTGTCCCAATAAATCTCGGAATATGGTTCACATCCGTTCTATTCACATAACCCGGATGAATAAAGGAGTCGAGATTCCTAAACTGAAGCTTTACAGCAGCTTTGATGTTATATTTTCTTGCAATACGGCTCATTGCCTTGATGATATCTATTCCATGCTCTACACTGCCTTGATGGCTGTTTGCCATTTCAAATATAAATAGATCATTAAATGTATTCTTATTCTCGTTCATATGTATCCTCCTAGACTAAAAAAACAATGGGCTCTCCTGAATGCTTTTCATTATATTTCTCATCGAAAGTGCTGAGTCTGTAACCACTTTTTCACGAGCTTTCGCTTTCTCTGCCATCGTATTATAAAATTCTTTATCTTCTTTGTATCTTCTGATTGTCTCTATCATCTCGGTATAATCCTGTACACAAAAATCACGACCGGCTGCAACAGCTATGTCACCATATGCAGTTGTAACTCCCGGTTTTCCCTCATGAAAGGCCTCGATAATCGAAAAGCCGCCTCCTAGCCTTCTTGGATTTACATACAAATCGCAGATCTCCATAAGCGCCAGGATATCCTTTGAATAACCGACAAAGGTCGAGTTTTTTGCAAACTCGGGATACTTTGTACAATATTCCTGATAACGATCAAAATATCCGGCAAATACAATATGCGTACCATAGGTGAAGGTTGCCTGAAGCATCTGGATAAAATCATCCTGTATTTCTGTATCCAATCGGATGCCTATAGTTATTAATACAAAGCGATCCTTCGGGATTTTGTAATCATCTCTTGTAATCGATTTTACCTTTGGAGTAAGTTCAAAGGTAAAGGTACTTTCAATAATGTTATCTTTGGAATATCCTTGTTGCAGCAATCCTTTCCATTCATCTTCCGCTATCTTTCTCCCAATCACAGAGAAAGTCGCTTTGGTCGTGGCTAGTTTTGAGAATGCAACTGATATCGCAGCTTCGGGAACCAGCCTACCGCATAAATCAGCAGCGATACTTCCATTCCCAATCGTGAAAATCATCCATGGTTTTGCTTCTCGTACTTTTTTCAATAACTGAAGAATTACATTCAAATCCGGCATATCTACCGATGGTTGATAAAAAGGTATTTTCAGATCTTTGTATTCATAAAAGGTTTTCGTATCAAAATTCTTTATCACATTTCCATAGGTTGGCTGATGTATCATTACATCGCCTTTTCTGGTGTATTGTTCTCTTGTGTTAATCAGTAAAATTCTTTTTCCAAGGAGCTTACCTAAAGTATAGCAGCGTTCTAGCGTTGTTCGCGTTGGTGCATGACGTTCAGACAAAAACTGGGTTGTAAACACAAAAATCAAATCTTGATTTCTCTCTTCCTTGGAAATTGGAACGAGTTCTGATGTTAAGATATGCTCGTATTCATTAAAAGCTTTATGGTATAACTCCTTCATCAACTCCGTTGTTCTTATATTACTAGCTGCTCTGTTTTCCAATAGATACCGCTTACATTGATTCCATAAAAAGAACTTCGACTCACCGGATAGATAAGAATTTGTTATTATATTTTGTATCATATCATTGATATATCTGGTGTCTCTCGTTACCTGCATTAAAAAAGAGTAAAGTAAGACTGAACGGAGAATTTGCTTTTCCTGTTCCATAATAGCTGCATCCTCTAGAATACATAAAGTCAGAGTTCCTATATACGGATAAAAAGTTTTTAAATCCTTCTCCAATCCATCCAAAGTATCACATAGCTTCTCAAAATTAGCTCCTTGTTTTAACATATGAAACAAGGAACGCAGCCTATCCTTTGGGTAATCATAGCAATACTGCATATTCTCAAAACCAGGATAGATAAAATCCCCATGGGGAATAACTATCCTGTCCTTTGCCCCAACCGGCTCAAATAGATAATATACTCCATGGATGTTGTAATATTTTCTGATTAAGGTTTCTGCTGTTCTTTTTTCATGTAATTGATTGCTTTGCATTTCAATATCTAATGTCGGTGTTTTAAAATGATTTGCCGCTCGGTTATTCGTATAGATAGGTTTAAATAACCGTTCATCCCTAGTAACATCCCTATTATAAATCTTTTGATATATATCCTCCAGATAATAGGTATTTACATTTTCCTGCTCATAATAAATAAAATGATCAAATATTTGGTGGTAGATCCGATATACCAAATCAAATAGTTCTTTCATATTCGTCAGAAAAACAGATGGTATCAAATCTTTTCTGTTTCCTTCATTAGAATCTAAGGCATATAAGATATCACTGGGGATATGTCCATGAACCTTTGTAATATCGGTATAGAGATAGATCTCATTTCCCTGAACATCCAATTGTTCTATGAATGATTGTAATTTACCATTAAAATTTGTTTGATCATCAAGAAAGCAAAATAATCTCAGCATATATCTCCTAGGTGGCAATTGTATTTCATGTATTGTTATTATTACTATTATACTATATATCGACTAAATTTCCTATAATATTGAGTAAAAACACATAATTCAATCAATTAATTAACCGCTCACATTTTAGTACTATATTTGTTATTAAATCATACCATTTTTTTGATTTCAATAGAGTTTGACTGGAATAATTGCAGTATTGCAGTATTGGATACCTAAGTCACTGAATGTATTGATTCAATGCTCGGATTAAATCATTTCATCTTTACATAGAATCACATTAACAAAGCTGCAATTGTTATGTTACATAATAAAATAATCAGGCAACTCTTGTTGGTAATTGGTGTTTAAGAAGCCTCTTGCTCCTAAGCTATCAAAAACCTGAAGTGGAATGCCTGATTTTATGGTTCTTAGTTGACTTACTATTACGAAACACCTTAGGCATTACGTTATAATAATCGTTAAATACTTATTGAGTAAATTCGTTATCTGTCTATCTGCTTATTCATGCATTAGATCTAGCAGATAATGCATATCCATCATCTTATCATCAATATAATAATCAGCATTGGGTTTACCAAAATATAATTCATGATAACAAAGTCCCCAATCATTTAATTGCTTTTTCGTAATCTCTGCCCAATCAATACCAGTCACATATCCTCTGGCTGTCAATAGTACGATATGGTTCCCCATATTATATAGTTTATTAATCACATCAATCATCAGCTGATTTGGTTCCGCTGCGTTATAATCATTCTTCGGATGAAGTTTTGCTATTACCCCATCAATGTCAAATACAAAACGTTTTCCACCAGTTATTAGAGCAAGATAATCACTGGCTCTTTTAAATTCTTCTTCTGTGTCTATATCATAATTTTTATCCATCTCATAACCAATAATGCAATTTCCCGACATCGAATATTGCTTAAGGATAACCTCACTCCTGACAACATCGATACAAGCGTTCTGGAAGTAGACTTTAGGGAGCTTCTGCCTTGGCATATTATAGCACTCCGGTATGTCTCTCATGATTGGCGATAAATGTCCCTGATCATCCATGTGCCACATCTTATATGGAATTTCCTTAGCTGGTGCAATTGTTCTTACCGAATCAGCTTCAGGATTTTTAAGTAATACCTCTATCATATGGTCAATATCATCCACATTTCGAATGGGATAGGTAGGCCTTAGTTGAACCACTATCTCGGGAATATAACCTTCCTTCTCCTGTAAAAAGGTAAGGCAATGATAAAATACTTCAATATCAAGTGATGTATCGTTAGAGTATTCATCTGGACGCAGGAAGGGAACTTCGGCTCCAAAACGCAGTCCTATGTTAGCATACTCTGGACTATCCGTACTCAAAATAATTCGGTTAATATACTTCGACGCTTTGGCATGCTCAATTGAATGAGCTAACATTGGTTTTCCGCCAATCTCTCTGATATTTTTATGAGGTACTGATTTTGATCCACTTCTTGCCGGAATGATTGCTAAAATATCCATTCTATCCCAGCTCCTTTCTCCAAATACAATTATTAATTAAATACAACTATCAATTAAAATACCTTATTCCATCTTCCAATAATGGTTTGATCCGATCAATCGATTCTATCATCGCACCATAAATCAACTTCGCTTTCTGATAAGTGTCAAGCTTGTTCTGCTTTTCGTCGTCTGAATATACATATAAATTACCCAATCGATCTGTAGTGGCCGCAGAAATATCCCAGTCAATTAATTCATATACATTTTTCTCTTCCATCTCATGATTTAACTGGCTTAACCTATGATTTTTTAATGTACTTGATGTTGATTCTGTAATTGATTTCTCATACTTTTCTATTAATTTATCTGAAAGTTGAATTGCCTCTATGGCCTTCTCCTTCATCGTGGTCAGATCTTTGATATCTTGTATCATTAGTTCTCTGACGCAAATCGCTTCCTCAGTACTTAACGTGGTTTCTAATTCCGATATTATTCTATCACAATCGATATCGTTCGTACAATATTGATCGATGGCATCCCTAAGGGTGAGAATGGTAGTTCCTTTTATCTTGGCTCCTCCTTCAGTGGCATCGATTACTTCTTCCCCTTCAAACATATCAACGGCATCTTCAAACCATCTGATATAGACATACCAGTCATAACGGGTTTTAATTGGATTTCCATAGATATCTTCTACCATTTGCGTGTGGCTGCCGGCATCACTGACATCCACTTTAAGTCCTCCTGCATGGGTACTCTCTCCAAGATAGGCCAGGTCCTGTCCCACCAGTATAATCCTTTGAAATCCTATGGTTTCACAGATGGAAAAGGCACCGGTTGCAACAGAACCACCCGAGTTAAGTATTCCAGTGTCTTTCTCTAGCTGTTCTAAAATGGTTTTCACATACCCTTCCAAATTGTATAAGATGATTCTCTTTTGATTTTGTTCAATATTTTCCGGTCTTGAATCAATTCTGCTAAAGATCGGTATCTGTTTACAACGTTCATCTCTAAGATGACGTAACGCTTTTTTCGGATCCAAGGTTACGATAAAGTCCGGTTCAATATTATGAGCAAGTAAATACTTCATAGCAGTATCAACTGCAAAGATTACCGCTTTCCCTTTAGCACGTTTTAGTTCTTCTATATTTTTATCTAAAGAAGGACCTGCTGCTACAATAATGGCAGGTGTATCCTTCGAGAATTTTCCTTTTAAGTCTGTAACAAGGTTATATTTTGGTAGATATTTTATGTTACGGATCGTATTTGTGACCGTAAGACCGGAAATTGCGATATCCGTATTCTTATTCACTACAGTACGGTCCATATTATCCTGAACGATCTTAATAAATTTCTTTACACTTCCACTAAAAATATTATCATATTGTGGATGATAGGTTACAATCTGGGATTTTAAATTAATCCAGTCGATATAATTACTGAGGAGATTTTTGATCTCATTATCATTAATTCCTTCCACCGTAATGGATACATTACCGGAACTTAGGATATCACTTATGTCATAATGTTCTATTACATAAAAAAACAGTTCCTGTGAAGGCTCATAAATTAATATCGCAACATCTTCTCTGATATGTTTTAATAATTCTCTTATGAACACACCATTTCCCAGGCCAAACATGATAACAATAATTCCTATATTTTTCATATCATATTGCATTATCCAGCGTTTTGCCTCATGTACTGGATCGTAGCTGCTATTCAAACGATACTTCTTAGATTGAAACGTGATTTCCAATGCCGTATCACCACATTTTGTGGGTATCATTTCAATCTGATCCAAGGTGTTTATATTCCTATCGTATTGCTTTGCATTTATCTTCTCATATAGATAACTTTTGCAGGTCTCGATAGTCTCCATATTTTTCTCATTATAATTCATAAGGGATCTCCTTTATATCTGAGCAAGCATATCTTTTAACTGTTTAGCAATCTCAAACAATAATATATCTGCTAATAAAACACTATCCTTAAGTTCCATTGCATTCATCGCCTGCGAAAGACCGCCGATGAATTTATTTTCATCAAAGGTAATCGAATTATGCTGTTTATATTCAAATATTTTTTCTGTTACATTAATTAAATTAGTAAGGGTTCCATTTAATTTTTCATATCCCTCATTTAATTTCTGTTGATATAGCATATCAGTTACTTGTGCTATCTCTTCCAGTATTCGATTAATACGCTCTGCTATCTCTATCATATTGGTTTCCCTATACCTTTCCAAGAATCATCCTAGAATAAAGCAAGTGGCTTCCTATATTAATCACTTGCCATGAATATATACAAATAGGGTTGACCCAAGAGGCCAACCCCACTTTCATCATGATAGTATTATGAATTATCCTAAGAGTGATAATACACCTTGAGTTGATTGATTTGCTTGTGCTAACATAGACTGAGCTGCTTGTTGAAGAATGTTGCTCTTTGAGTAAGCAACCATTTCTTTTGCCATGTCTACGTCACGGATACGGGACTCAGCTGCTTGTAAGTTCTCAGAAGTGTTATCTGCATTTGCAATCGTATGCTCTAATCTGTTCTGAAGTGCACCAAGTTTGGATCTTGCTGTAGATACGGACTTGATAGCAGCATCTAAAGTAGATAACTGTTTGGTAGCCTTATCATAGCTAGATACATTGGAAGCAACCTTACTGATGCTTAAACCTTTTGCTGTCATGCTCTTGATTGTAAAGCTGATCTTCTGACCCTTATTAGCGCCAACCTGAAGTTTCTTATCGGTAAATTTACCGCTTAATAACTTAATGGTGTTGAATTCAGTTTCTTTTGCGATACGGCTTACTTCGCATGTTAAAGCTGTAAGCTCTTTCTTGATCGCTGTACGGTCAGTAGATACGTTAGTATCGTTAGATGCCTGAACAGTTAACTCTCTCATTCTTTGAAGAATAGAATGTGTCTCAGAAAGAGCACCTTCTGCTGTCTGAATTAAAGAGATACCATCCTGAGCATTAGCGGAAGCTTGATCAAGACCTTTGATCTGGCCTCTCATCTTTTCAGAAATGGTAAGACCTGCTGCATCATCTCCTGCACGATTAATTCTGTAACCAGAAGCTAACTTCTCGGTTGACTTAGAAAGGTTACCACTGGTGATACCTAACTGTCTGTTTGTATTTGCTGCAAGCATATTATGTTGAACTATCATATTGTTTTCCTCCTTGAATTTATAGTAGCATCCGTGCTACTTATATGTTTTATAGTAAGCAATCTGCTTCTCATCCTCCGGCCGTACGCTCCTTTGGATGGAACAGCAATTGTTTTACTTATAATATATATCGGCTTGTATTTTAAAAACATTATAGTAATTTACAATTTTTTATTTTTTTTTGTCATAAAAATACGACTGTCCCTTACTTGCCATATTATTATAATAATTCGCTACTGTTTGATTACTCATTTTAACATTTCTTATCTCTTTTCGTTTTGTCATCATATACGCTTCCATCTTTGATTTGTTTCTCATTTCCGAAGCTTGAAGACTAACGCTTTTATCCGTTACTTTAGTTATAAGCTCTTGTAAATTACGAATGATTTCTTTATAGATTGCTGCGTTACCGGATAGTTCTTCTTTGACTCTGTTATAAATAAGCTCAAATCCATCATCTAGCTGTTGCAGCGAAAGGATATGTTTCTCCTTTTCATCCATAATCTCTTGGAAGCGATCATCCTCCACTCTTCCCGCACTTATAATGCTTTCCTGTTCATCGGTCAGGATCGTTAACTTGTCCAGCAAATGGCTCTTTTTCTGTAACGTATCTGCAAGTAGTGCAAGATAAGTTCCATGTTGATTTCTCTGATCCATAATTAAACATCCTTTCCTACCGTAACTTTTTAATAATAAAGATATAAGCTGTATATGTTCCTATTATATCAAAATCATTTGATATGTAGACATGCATGAAATACTATTACTTCAAACTCGAGATCTTATTCATTTATGCAAGCTTCGTTTGCTTTGACAGTCTCATTACTTCTTTCCAGGTATCTCGCATTTCTCTGATATAACCGAGCGCATTCTCTAGAAGAATTTTATCTTTTCTTATATTTGCATCGATTAGTGTATAATAAATCATCTCGTATACTTTATCAAACTCTTTTGCAACATCGTATTTGAAATCCAATGTTGACCTGAGTTCCACTATAATTTTTTCTGCTTTGATTATATTAAAATTTACCTTTGGTTTATCATTCTTCTCCAGAGCAAGTAATGCTATGTTACAAAATTTAATAGCACCTTCATAAAGCATTAATGTAAGCTCCGCCGGTGAAGCTGTTAAAACCCGATTATCTTTATAAGCAGATGCAGCATAATTGTTCATTATAATCCTCCCCTTTATTACTCTAACTCTTTTCGTTGTTATCCATCCATACGTATTGATTGATCAATAGTGTAGTAACATTTATTAATGTTTACGAGCTATTTTCTACTGTTTTATTACGATCAAATTTAGGCGTTACCTAACATAGCTGCTAATGAAGAACTCTGAGAGTTCATCCTTGACATGGCTGACTCCATAGCTGAGAATTGTTTATAGTACTTGTTTTCCGTATCATTCAATTTATTCTCCATTATCTTTAATCTTTTTTGATAATCCGTCAGAGAATTTTTTATCTCTTTATCATTATAGAAGGTAAGAGCACTATTTAAGGAAGAGCTTTTCATCTCTTTACTCATTCTTCCATATAAATCTTCGGTTAATTTAGATAATACCTTTGTTACAGCATTCGGATTTTCACTAAGGGCTTTCATCAGCTTATCCTCTTCATAGGAAACCAACGGATCTTCTGTATCACCCGAGATATGCAGTAAACCCTTTTCTTGATAAGAATATGTCCCAATTCCAAAACTGGATAACGAATACTTTTTACCATCCACTTCAACCGGTTGATTCATTGTTGATGTCATCATAGACATAACGGAATAAGCATTATCATCTCTTCTAAGTAGAGATGTTTTAATCTTTTCTTCCCATTTTTCTATCTGTGTATCTGTCATTGCTTCTTTTTCTTCATCGGTTAATGGTTCATAACCCTTAGCAGAAGACGCATAATAAGAGTCATTCAATTCTTTTAGGATATCATTATATCCTTTCACAAAATTCTTGACCATATCATAAACAGCTTGTTTGTTATTCGTGACATTCAAGTTAACCTTATCATCTCCGGTAACCCCCTTCACAGTAAAGGTAAGACCATTCGCTTCGATTGTATTGCTGGAGCTAGTGATGTTTGCTCCATTAAAAATAATCTGAGCGTCTTTGGGTTGTGAAATGGAAACCGGTGATTCATTATTGATAACAAAATTTCCATCCGCATCCGTTCCCGCTGTTAAGGTACTTAATTTTAAGGATGACAAATTATTGTTATTGGTAGTAACTGTTCCGTTATCTGTAATATAATTTGTTAACTTATTTTTCATTACAGTGGCAGTATTAGTATATTCGTTATCAGCCGCATTGGGATCCGCTTTCCATGCTTCAAATTGCGATACTGACTCCTGTTCTGCTTCTTGTGTCAACTTGGCCTTAACCGCTGCCTCCAGTACCTTCGGATCTAGGGTCTGTCCATCCTCCAGCTCAGCCTCCAACCGTAGTTTTTCGCTATCTGTGGCTGCTGTGATATTGTCTGGGTCAGCCATATAACTCTGTTTGATCTTGTCCTTTGTTTCATCATACGTAAACTCCAACAGTTTACCTTCGATTACAGATCGATCCCCCGCTGTTAAAGTGGTATTGGCATACGAATTTAAAAGCTGATTAACTGAAGTCTTCTGTGCAGTTGTCATAGAGCCATAACCAACGAGGTCTCTGATTTCATTCCGCTCCTTCACTGCTTCGGAAGAAGAAGTTGACATTGTAAAAGAATTCGCTACTCCACTTTCTTTCGAGCCAATAAAGAATCTCTTCTGTGAAGTATCATATGTGGCTGATAACCCAGCGTTTTTACAGGTATTTAGGAAATCTCCAACTGTTGTGGAAGAGCCAACTTCCAAGCTCACCTTCTTCGTACCAGCTTCAATCTTAATTGTGGTTCCTTCGTTAGGATCAAAACCCAAATCAGAAAGCTTCGTTCCAGTAGTGATTGCTTTGCCTTTGGTATCCTTTTCAATAATTCCTCCTGTAATATACTGCGAGCTTGCTACCGACTTCACTTGAACGCTATGATTTCCCGTAGAAACTGATGAATCAGCTTTCACTTCGATCTTACTATTATCTGATGACGTTACCTGCTTTGTTGAATAATTTCCTTGAAATCTCATCTTCGATAACGCACCGGTATAAAAGGAGTAAATTTTAGTATTTAAGGTTTTCCATTTGTCCTGAGTCCATTCTAATTTCGTTATTTTATTCTCAAGCTTCGTTGTCTTTGTCCGTTGGGCTTTCATTAATTCTGCCACAACATTCTCTGTATCAATTCCAGAGGACAATCCCGATAATCGCATTGCCATATGGTGACCTCCCTATTATCTTCTTTCGTCTATCAGTAATCCAGCGACTTCCCACATCTTTTCTACCATTTCCAATGTTTCTTCTGGTGGAATTTCACGAATTACTTCTTCTGTATCTTTATCTATCACTTTGATCGAAACGCGTTTTGTTTCTTCGTGATAAGAAAATTCACAACGCGTTCTTGCATGCTTCATCTGATTGTTGAAATTGGAGACGGCATTCTTAATCTGCTTCTCTGCTGCCTGATCCTTCTGTCCCTTTTCTTGATCGTTTCCATTCTGATTTGTGTTTGTAGTTTTTGTAATTGCTTGTGCTTGATTACTATCGGTCATCTTTTGATCCTGCACATTAATTTCAGCAGGTTTATTCTCCGACTTTTGTAATTGCTTTACATCTCGAAAAGCAGCACCAGATATGATTTCTAATGCCATAATAATACACCTCCATGTGATTATACATTAACTCGTTCTTTTTTATCCAGTATCACCCTTACCCGTCCTTGAATAGGAGGATACATTAGCATCTATCTTATTTATCGGAATTATATGAAAAAAGTTTATACCTATGTTTCAAAATACTTATGAAATCAACTGAAATTAACTCCACTTAGGCAAACATAACCTGACTTCATCTGTTATTATATACTTTTACACAAGATTAAGCGGTATAAAACAGATTCATTACGATGATCAATGTCTGTTTCATACCGCTTAAATGTTCATTCTATGAATTTATACGTTTTCTATTGCATATGAGATCAAGCTAAGTGTCATCTACTTCTTTTCCGGATCAAATAACTGTTTTAGCATTTGATCAGAAATAATTGTTTCCATAGATGCTTTGTTTGATTCTTGTATCTGAAGATATATTTCTTTTCGATATACTGGGACGGATTTAGGTGCATTGATACCCAACTTCACTTGATCCCCTTTGATCTCTAAAATTGTTATTTCTACATCATTTCCAATTATGATTGATTCATTGATTTTTCTTGATAGGGCAAGCATGATTTATTTGGCCCCCTTTTCTTCCTTTAAGGATTTTAGAATATCATGTATCATATATCTTACTTCATAATCTGAATTTTCCGCGATAATTTGGCAGCCTTTTTTTGAATCGGCGTTAATAATAAATGGAGCCTTCATATTTGCAGTCATTTTTTTTATGTCATTTGGTACAGTCAGAGAAACCAAGATCACAATATTTTCATCGTTCAAATCACCCAAAGGCTTTAATAATTCATCTTCCACCTCAGGATTATAATCCGGTTTTACTGTATAGGGACTCATAACTGGTAACGCAAGAAGTGGTTCCTCAATACTTTGAAGCCAGGATATTACCGGACTGTCCCCCTCTTCATTATCAAATAAAAGAGTATATTCTTTGAAATCTTCAAATCCTAGTATTCCATTTTCAAAGTAAATTATTTTACTTTCATCCTGCTCGATTTCACCAAAATGTTTTGTTTTCACGATCATGTTTTTACCTTCCCTTTCTAGCACCGTTTTCTAACATAATCATACAATATTTTCTACTTTTCTGCATTAATTATTTATAGAAAATCCAATAACGTAGTTTTTACAACTTTTGATGCTGCCGATAACGCTGCATTGTAGATAGTCTCTGCGGAATTATACTTTATCACGGTATCCACAAGGTCTGCATCTTCATTGGAGGTTAGTAAATCTTCAAAGTCAGTTTTCTGTACTGATAATCTACTTTCTGTTAATTCCAACCTTACATAGCGGCTTCCCAAATCAGATACTGCTACATTTACTTTGTCCTGCTCTTTATTTGATACGGTGATTCCTTCGGAAAATGTTGTCTGCATGATTTCTTTTCTTAGTACTAACTCCGTATCCAACTGCTCCAACATCTTCTCATAACGACCCTTTTGCGTCTCGGTCAAACTGGTATCCTGCAAACGTTTTTTTATTTCTGCTATTTTATCCTCTGTTTCTCTAACTTCTACTACTCTTGCAAGAATATCTTCGATGTTTCTGCCGATTTGATGAGAAAATGCATCCTTACCTTCCGTATTAATCGTGAGCTTTTGATTATAATTTATCTCGTATTGTATTTCTTGCTTTTCTTTCTCATAATTAATTGTTCCTAATTCTGGTTTCTCTGTATTATAAACCTCACAGTCAAAATAATGCTCCGGCTTTAATTCACCTTGCTCAAAAGTTGATTTATCATAGGATATTTTGATATTATTTGCTGTTCTGAATTCTTCATACGCATCCTTACCCATAATTAGTTCGCCAGTCTCTTTAATAAAATGAATCGTATCATCGTTCGGCAAATAAGCATTATCATCAAGCAAAGATACGGACGAAATTTTAGTAAATGGAGTCTGCTCTACTTCTTTACCCGCAACTGTTTTTGTGTAGGAAATACTTGTGATTGGAGTATCCTCAAGATTACCATATGCTAACTGTAACCGGTAATAATCTTTCATTTGTGGAGCTGCATCAAAAGATATTCCTGTATTCTCATAGTCTGCCAGATCATAACTGCCGGTAACTTTAGAAGCTACCTGAATATCTGTACCCGAGAAAGACTCTGTAATTTTATATTGAAGATTAGTTGTTTTCGTATCAAATATCAATGAGCTATCTGTCTTAAATCCCGTAAATACAAATCTCCCAGCATAATTGATATTTCCTTCATGATAAATCTGTTGCTTTAATTCCTGAAGGTTTTGTGAGATAGAGGATCTATCCTCTGCTGTTAAAGTATCTGTACTTCCCTGAACGCAATAGGTATTGATCTGCTTTAAAATTCCATTCACCGTTGTTAAAGCTCCCTCGGTTACATCCATCCATGATTTAGCATCCGGTATATTTTTTTCCGTATATTGCTCCATCTCAGAGAGATTGGTACGAAGTTTTAATGCACGTACCGTAATAATTGGGTCATCGGAGGGTCTTTGAATCTTCTTACCAGTCGAATACTGCTGCTCTAATTTTGTCATATTGTATTTATTTTTTGTAATATTATTCATCATGTTATTGGTCATCATTTTATTTGTGATTCTCATTACCTTACCTCCTTATGGCCAAATGGCAGTATAAATTATATATCATATAGTTTTTTTATCATCTATTATGCTCCCATATAATTAATCAATTTATCATATATCTCATCCATTACAGTGATTACTTTCGCTGATAAATTATAAGCATTCTGAAATTTCACCAGATTCATAGCTTCTTCATCGACATCTACACCTGAAACGGATAATCGTTGATTTGTAATCGCTTTGAGTATATTATCCTGACTGGCGGAGAAGTTTGTAGCTTTATTTGTATCAATTCCTACTTCAGCTACCAGTGTCTGTAAGAAACTAGCCGGGGCACCTTGCTTAAACATTGTCCTATCCGATTTCAGTGCAATTAAACGATCTATGATATCATTACCTTCCACGCCATTATCTACGTTTTTTGCAGCAGCCAGACGATTTGGATTTGTTATTATATCTTTTGATACGGTAAAATTCGCTGCTGTCATAAAATAGTAAGATCCATAGAGTGGTGCATCCTCCGGTATCTCTTCATAGTAACTGCCGGTCTGAGAGTTGAAAGAATCAATATAAGGAAATTCGCCATCATTCTCCTGTGGTCCCAGAACATAGTCACGACCATTGATTCGATGAGTAGCCGTAAAGAAGTCTCCTCCCTGATTGCCCTCCAGATCTTTTCCATCTCTATGTATTTCATTATACTTAGCGGCAAAGGTACGAATAAACTCATTCATCTGCCCCATATAATATGGAATTCCTTTGTATGCAATACTTTCACCAACAGAAGCAGCTACATTATCAGCATCAGCTACCACGGTTTCTTCCAATTCAAAGGTATAAACAAATTTACCGTCTGCCGGATCCTTTGTTACCTCAAATCCTGTATAGGTATATTCTCTATTACCAACCGTTACAACCCCTGTTTCCGGTATATTCAACTGCTCTACCGCATTGATGTTGGTATTTTTCATTTCTATTTTGTCATCCCCAGGAAAGGCCGTTACGGTACCTTTCAGATTGCCCAGATCATTTCCGTCTCGTACTTCAAATAAGGCTTGTAGAGTTCCTCCCGTGGATGAATTAGTAACACGAAAATCCTGTCCGTTCTGCCAAGTAATATCATATAAACCATCTACATCATTTTGATTTAATTTTAAAGCCCTAGGGACAACCTGAAGCGTATTGTAGTTTCCGGTATCAACCAAAGTCTGTCCGCCAATTTTTATAGTATAACTTGTCTTACCAATTCCATCTCCAATGGTTTTTTCCGATACAGAGATGTCGACAATCTCTGATAAATCATCGACCAGCAACGCTCTCTGATCTCTCAGATCGTTCGCTATTCCACCGCCTACTTCTAATGTGTTAATTTGTTTAGTCAAGGCTGCAATTTGCTGCGCTGTTGAGTTAATCTTATTCACCTGATTATTGATTTCAAAATTACACTCTTCCTGAATGCCTTTCATACTTTCTGAAAGGTAATTAAAATATTCCGTGAGACTTTTGGCAAAATTGGTTACTTGAGTACGGACTGCTAAACTGGATGGATTTTTAGCTAATTCCTGTAAGCTGTCATACATAGAGTTAAATGAGGTAGTAAATCCTTCCAGGTTGATTTCGTTAAAATAATTCTCAATTTCTGTCATGTAATGCTCTTTGGACGAATACTCACCAAGCATGGTATTATTCTTCCAAAACTTCATGTCATAATAGGCATCTCTCATTTGTTTCACTCCGGTAACACTGACACCTGTTCCCGCCATACCATAGGAGCTGTTTACTTTTAACGCATTGGATGCTTTCTGCCCCATAACTTGTCTTGTATAGCCTTCGGTTTCTGCATTTGTGATATTATGGGAAGTAGTATCAAGTGCTGCCTGGTATGCATTTAAACCTGAAGCTCCTATATTTAAACCAAAAAATGTTGATGCCATGAATGTCCACCTCTTTTTACTTACTTTTAGAGAAACTTATGTATCATTGACCAAATAGCCTCCTAATCTTACAGACTATTCTATGGAACGAATGATGCTTTCATTTTCTATATACTCGTATATTATAAACTCGTTATGATATGTTCCAACATCTCATCAACTACATTGACATATCTGGCTGCTGCATTATAAGCATGCTGGTATTTAATTAAATTAGTCAGTTCTTCATCGGAAGATACTCCTGTCACCTGCATTCGTTGATTATCAATGCTTTCTGCCATGGATTCTTGATTCGCACTGATGGTATTCAGCTGTTCTCCTCGATTTGCCAATTCTGATATTAAGGAATTATAATAATCATTGAAGTTATTTACTGTTAATGTATTCGGGGACAGAGTAGAAAACGGTGTTTGCCATTCTGTCAGGAGTTTTTTTGCTGTTTCTATATCATACTCACCGGATGACTTCGATAATGGTATTTTAGAATAATTATTCTTTATATTCGGATTGATTTCTAATTCACCCAAGGTAAACAGAGAGTAAATATCCGTTTCAACCTCTTCGTTATAAATTCTGGCTTCAACCGTTTCAACTGTTCCATCTTCTTCTACGATATCAATCAATCTTTCTTCCTGATACCTTGCCGTGGATTTACGATTAAAAAGTCCTTCCCCTCGGGTCGCTTCTTCATCCATACCAACCGGTGCTTTATCTTTATCAAATATTTTAACTTTTGTTCCATCGGATAAAGTAACTTCTTTATTTGGACTTAGAACATCGTTAATGGTAGTTACAATACCATGAATTAACTGGTCAAATTGAGCCTGTACCGTCATAATCACCGATGAATTAATTTTATTATTATAATCGATGACAGCCATATCATAGGCCGCATCCGATTCGTATTTATCCCTCTTTGGTATATCCGTATAGTTAGCTTGTTTGTATCCTCTAGCAGTTAATAGACCTTTTAATGAGCCAATGTCCGTATTTTTATCTGCAGAAGGAGCAACATCCATGTTATAAACATCCGTATTTCCATGGTTTGGCCAGATTGGTTTTAGCATATCGGAAGATTCACTAATCTTCTTCGTTCCCATATGAAATACCGTATCCTCAGTGACGAAAGGAACGCCTTCAATGTTGACATTTATCACGCCGTCTTTGTTCTCTTTATATGTAATATTTACATACTTGCCAAGCTCATCTATAAGTACATTACGCTCGTCCCGAAGATCATTGGCATGCTCCAGGCCTGTACTTTCATACTGTCTGATTTTTAAATTTAGAGTCTTAATCTCATCACCGATTTCATTAATACGACTCACCTGATTAAGAATCTGAGTATTTAAATTAACCTGATAATCATTTAGTTGTGTTGATATATTCTCTGCTCTCTCCATAAAGGTTACCGAGGTTTGAATTAAGGATGCTCGGGCAACAATACTGTCCGGTTCCTTAGCAAGTTCTTGAAGTGCTGTCCAGAATTCGTCCAGAGAATCTTGAAATGCCACGCCCTCCAACTCACCAAATAATCCTTCTACTTCTTGAACCGCTTGATACTGCGCTTCGTAAAAGGCTTGTCTTCCTACTTCTTGTCGGTAGGATTTATCTAAAAATATATCCCTAACTTGATTTACTGATGCAATATCCGTTCCATATCCCTTTTGCATTTTGGAGATATGATTTTCACCGATTGTTACATATCGTTGATCTGTAAACAGTACCTGTTGTCTCACATAACCTTTGGTTTCTACGTTTGCCAAGTTATGAGATGTTGTATTTAAAGCAGCCTGGCTGGCAGCCAGACCGGAAGCACCTACATATAAAGATCCTAATGAGCCCATGTTATCACCTTACCTTACTTTATTGTTTTGCATCAAACATCCCTGCCCCATGCATTGGTACATCATAACGAGACGCACCCTTTGTGTAAGTATTATTCCCCGGTGACATCCTTGTACTTTGTATAAAATTCATATTGAATTCTATCATCTCTAGGGATTGTTGAATTAAAGATTTATTCCGATTATTAATTTCGACTAACCTCTGAATGGTTGTTTTTAGATTATCATGTAGAATAGAGAGTGCCTTATGTTCCTTGGGCTGATTTTCCAATAATTTGATCACTGTCTTTAAATCCAAATTTTCTGATTTTTTATTAATTACTGTGCCAATATTTTTAATCACTGTTTCTCTTTTATGCTCTAAGGAATTAATCTTCTCAACGGCATCCTGCTCATCCCTTGTAATTTTCTGCAATGCCAATAAGTCATTCTGTATGATGATATGAGTTTTTTGATTGGCTATTGGTATTAAATGCTGGTAAATGTTATATTCTTGATCCAATGTATCAATTAATTCTTCTATAAGACTTGCCACCGCTAACCCCTCTTTTCTAAGAAACCTTCACTTTAAAGTCCTAAGAGCCCGGATCAACCGGTACTCTATCTAATATAATAATTACGTGAATAAGGAGAACTGACAAGCCCAACCCTTGTCAGCTAAACTGTTTCATCAAAATATTGCTCCACCAGTTTATCAGTAAGCTCTTTTACGCCTATTGAATACGTTCCAGCTGCCAATCTTTGTTTAATATCATTTACCTTATCTGCCCGAACATCAGGAGCTGCTGCCACTGCTTGCTTTGCAATCTGATAATCTTTCCCTGCCTTCGATATCTCAAGCGTATCCGAAAAACTGGTTCCTGTCTTTTTCGTAGTATTCTTTGCACTACTTGTCTTATATAATTGACTTACTTTATTAAATGCATCAATTCGCATCCAATCACCACCTATCTATCCTTCGAACCCTTTGGTTCCTTACTATTCTATAATATTTATCGGAAGATTTGCCAGTAACATTATAGCAATATCAAAAATTTTATACATTACTTGTTTACATATTTCGCCAGTTTAAGCTTTTTTATTCATTAAAAAACCGAATTAGGATTATTTCAGATTATTCCATCCCAATTCGGTTTAATATTAACTTTCTATATTACTTCCATAAAAGCCATATCAATATGTATCCTGTTGAAACAGCTGCCAGAGTAAATGGAACACTGACTTTCATGAATTTTGCAGCACTTACTTCGTAACCTTCTTTTCTTAGTATCCCTAGTCCGGTTATATTTGCAGATGCTCCAATCGGAGTAATATTGCCGCCTAAAGTTGCACCCGTTAGCAAACCAAAATACAGAAGATACGGATCAATCCCCATCATAGTAGCAATCTGAGCAGTTACCGGAAGCATCGTTGCCACATAAGGTATGTTATCGATGAAAGCAGAACAAAGAACGGAAGCCCATACTAGGAGGGTATAGATGACAAAGATATTATCATTACTAGCTTTCACAAATAATTTACTGATCTCTTCTACAATCCCGGCTTCTGTAATTCCACCGATAACTACAAACAGACCAGTTAATAATAGGATCGTAGTAAAATCGATCTCTTTAATGGCTGCTATAAATACTTTTTTATCTTTTGTTCTTACGAATTTTCTTATCAAACCAATGGCAAATATACTGACACAGATAAGTCCGTTTGTTATTGCAGGCTTTCTCTCAATAAAAGATGCTACGATTAAAAGTACAATAATGCTCACCATGAGAACCGTTGGTATATAATCCGTGACTTTGGTCCGTTCCATCGATTGTACCGGCTGCTTATCTTTTCGAAATAACAATAAAAGAACTATGGTAGATACGAAAGCTCCCAATTCCACTACCCAGAACATTCCCGGACGTCCTTGAAATACAAAAAAGTCCACAAAATTCATATCGGCATACCCACCCAATAAAATTGATGTTGTATCACCAACTAATGTTGCTGCACCTTGCAAATTAGAAGATATCGAAATAGCTATAACGCTATATACTGGTGATATTTTTAATTTTTTTGCGATGGTTAATGCTACTGGAGCAACCATCAATACTGTAGCCACATTGTCTACAAAAGCAGAAATAATTCCTGCAAACAATGCCAGAGATATGATTGCCCATTTTACATTAGGAGTCTTAGCTAAGATATAATCCGCTAATAAGGATGGCATTTTTGTTTCTATAAATATTCCTACCATACCCATCGTTCCCGCGATCATGAGAATAACATTCCAATCTACAACGGAAAAGAGTTTATCGATTGGCAGTATTCCTATTATAACAAAAAGCGCAGCTGATGCTAGGGCAATGTACGCTCTTAACTTAGGCAGTGCCAGTAATAGTATGTAAGTTATTGCAAAAAGAATTAACGCTAACATTTTCATAATTTTCCCACCTGTTTTCTTTCGTATTCATAAAAAAAGGGGTCCCACAGGAATGATTTTTCCCACCGGGACAACCCTTTTATGCTCTACCTATACAGTAAATTCAAGTTGTCGTTTTAAGTTATTTTTAATATTTATCTTTTTATTTCATTTGGCCCATAACGCTTTTAATTGCCTCTTGTAGCTGATTATCTTTTTCTACCGGAATGACGATTTCCTTCTTTAAATCATCCTTTAGATCCACCTTTACATCAGGCTCAATACCGGTACCGTGAATATTTCTGCCTTTTGGTGTAAAGTATTTGCTTATCGTCAGTTTAACAGCAGTTCCATCCGATAACGGTATTACCTTCTGAACAATACCTTTACCAAAGCTTGTTGTTCCAACGATAGTACCAATTTTGTAATCCTGCACTGCACCGGCAAATATCTCGGAAGCACTGGCACTATTTCCATTGATAATGACAGCCATAGGAACTTCTACTTTGTCGTCATTGACTGCATTTTCCTCCACACGCTTACCATATTTATCTTCGGTGTAAACAATTAATCCCTTCGGCAACAAACGGTCCAGCATGTTTACAACAGAATCCAAAAGACCACCCGGATTATTACGTAAATCAATTACGAGTCCCTTCATATCCTGTTTTAATAAATCATTCACTGCTGCTTTAAATTGACCTACCGTTATCTCATCAAATTCTGAGATAATGATGTAACCAATTTTATTATCCAGCATTTTATACTCTATGGTAGGAACTTCGATTTCTTTTCGAGTAATATCAAGCTCAATCGGTTCATTTTGATCTTCTCTTACAACTGACATTTTGACAGCAGTTCCTTCTACACCTTTAATTTTACTAACCACTTCAGATAAATCAACACCAGTAACTTCTTCTCCTTCTACCTTATAAATAATATCTCCGGGAAGAAGCCCTGCTTTATAGGCTGGACTATCCTTGTATGGCTTTACAATCGTAATAATTCCGGATTCAGCATTCTGGGAGACCACTGCACCAATTCCACAATAGACTCCAGAAGAACTCTCCATTAATGCTGTATATTCCTCTTTGGTGTAATAAGTAGAATAAGGGTCTTTTAAACTGCTCATAAATCCCTTATAGATTCCTTCTGCAAAAGCATTCGGATCAGTCTCCTCCAGGAAATAATTATCAACAATCATTTCCAGTACCGAAAGCTTTTCTACTACATCCTGAAAAGGTTGTTCCTTAGTATCGGTCTCCTGATTTTCCACCTGATCCTTAGGGTCATTGAGTGTTTTACCGGCAACCTGCTTAACATAGACTGTACCTACAATAGTAAAAATAATGAGTGCTCCACAGAGCCCTGATAATAAACCGGTGACAAAATTCTTCTTCATATTGTCCTCCTAACCTGTTACGTGGTGAAAAACAGGCAACCTTCAGGTTATCATCAACCCAATCGGTTGCCTTATGTTTAATAATCCATCTGCTCCATATACTTCATGTATTTTACAACCATCAATGCTATCTTAAATGTAATGGCATCTTCAAAAACACGCAGATCCAAGTTCGTACTCTTTTGAAGTTTATCTAGTCGATATACTAAAGTATTTCTGTGTATATATAGTTGTCTGGAGGTCTCGGAAACATTTAAACTGTTTTCGAAAAATTTGTTGATTGTTGTCAATGTCTCCTCATCAAAATCATCTGGTGATTTACCATCAAAGATTTCTTTGATAAACATCTTACACAAAGGCATCGGTAACTGATAAATCAGTCTTCCTATTCCCAAGTTATTGTAAGCTACAACATTTCTGCCACTATAGAAAATCTTACCTACATCCAGGGCCATCTTCGCCTCTTTATAAGATCTGGAGACATCTTTTATCTCGTTTACAATCGTACCATAAGCGACATGTACTTTTGTCATGGCTTCCGTATTCAACATATCCAGAATGACTCTAGCCGTTTTGCTTAAGTCTTCATAAGTCTCGTTCTGCTTCACTTCCTTGACAAGAATAATGTTCTTCTCATCAACAGCAGTGATAAAATCCTTTGTCTTTCCGGAGAATAAACTACGAACTGTCTCCAGTGCATTAGCATCTTTCTCGTTCTTTGTCTCAATTATAAATACAACTCTCTTAGCTTCCGTATCAATATGGAGCTTCTTGGCACGATTATAGATATCTACCAACAACAAATTATCTAATAATAAGTTCTTGATAAAATTATCTTTATCATATCTTTCCTTGTATGCAATTAACAGGTTCTGTATCTGAAAGGATGCTATCTTTCCTATCATAAATACATCCTCGCTGTCACCTTTCGCCAGAATTACATATTCTAATTGATGTTCATCAAATACTTTAAAAAATTGATACCCTTGAATTGCTTGACTGTCTGCAGGAGAATCTACAAAAGCGATTACTGCGTTTTCATATTGTTCCGGATTATCAATTGTGGAAGCCAGAACTTTTCCTTCCGTATCCATAACACAAATATCAATTCGTGTGATACCTTTCAGACCGTCTATGGTATTTTGAAGAATTTGATTGGATATCATTTATTCACTCCCTTTACTATATTATATTTATTTTTTTCCTTTGAATTCATGAATATAAAACTTATTTTAACACTCATTTCGTAGAAAGTAAACTAATTTTCTATTAACAATTGGAATATTTTCGTATATTTGTATCAACTAATTAAAAATTCTATATAGTTTATAAAATAAACTAATTCTATTTTATATAAAATCATTAAATCAATATCCAAGCCCTGTATCATGCCTAGCACACAGGAACAACACACTACTGT
The DNA here is from genome assembly GCA_029238935.1 of Herbinix sp. Classification (GTDB taxonomy): domain Bacteria; phylum Bacillota; class Clostridia; order Lachnospirales; family Lachnospiraceae; genus Mobilitalea. The sequence continues at coordinate 42,098 of JAQZBN010000006.1, read as the reverse complement.
ATAGGGTTTAATCCATATCAATTTGCTTAAGGCATGCATCTATGCTATCACTTAGCTAGTTTATGATTTATTGTATGTACTTATAACACGAAATATATTTATTAATATATTTATCGTGGAAACCTTATACATAACGCTAACAATCATTTCTAAAATTTTCTTGGGTAGAATATAAAAATAAGGGAACACTGTTAAGTGTTCCCTATTACTTTTTATACTAGTTTGTAATAACCTGTTCTGTCTCTTTATCAAAGATATGGAGTTTAGACATATCAAAAGCAATCTTTAATGTATCATCAGGTCTTGCTGTTGTACGAGGGTTAACACGAGCTGTAATATCATATGTTTCATCTACAGTGAAATATAAGAATACTTCAGCACCGAGTAATTCGTATACTCTTACAGTAGCTTCAATTACACTATCAGGAGAATTGCTGATAAACATCTCATCATCATGAATATTCTCTGGACGAATACCAATGATAACATTCTTATCAACATAACCGCCATCAACAAGCTTCTTAGCTTTAGCTTCCGGAACTTTCAGTGTATTGCTACCGAATGTTACAACAACATCGGAACCTTTCTTTAATACAGTTGCTTCAACAAAGTTCATCTGAGGAGATCCCATGAAACCTGCTACGAATAAGTTCTTTGGTCTGTCATATAAGTTCTGAGGAGTATCAACCTGTTGAATGAAACCGTCCTTCATAACAACGATTCTGGTACCAAGTGTCATAGCCTCTGTCTGATCATGAGTTACATAGATGATTGTTGTTTGAAGTCTCTGATGAAGCTTAGAAATCTCAATACGCATCTGTACTCTCAATTTAGCATCAAGGTTTGATAAAGGCTCATCCATAAGGAATACCTTAGGATTACGTACGATAGCACGACCCATCGCAACACGCTGTCTCTGACCACCGGATAATGCCTTCGGTTTACGGTCTAATAAATGCTCAATATCAAGAATCTTAGCTGCTTCATGAACATATTTATCAATTTGATCCTTAGGAACTTTTCTTAATTTTAAACCAAATGCCATATTATCATAAACTGACATGTGTGGATACAAAGCATAGTTTTGGAATACCATCGCGATATCTCTATCCTTCGGCTCTACGTCATTTACCAGTTTGTCACCGATCCATAATTCTCCTTGGGAAATCTCTTCAAGACCTGCGATCATACGAAGTGTTGTTGATTTTCCACATCCAGATGGACCTACGAAGATGATAAATTCTCTATCTGCTACTTCCAGGTTAAAGTCTTTAACTGCTATAACTCCGTTAGGATACTGCTTGGTAATATTCTTCAAAGATAAACTTGCCATTTTCTATCCTCCTAATTTTTCTACATTTCATGTATTCTTGTACTACTACTATACTTGTAATGATACACTATTTCCTACATTTACACCATATCCCAAATTAACAAAATAGGTTTTGGGCTTTTGTATAATTTGTATATTCCAAGTAAAATAAAGTAGATTTACCGATAATCCGAATACTATTTCATTAATTACTGTCTATATTCAATAAAACCCTCTCCCATAACCTCCCTGACATCACTAATTATTATGAAACATTTCGGATCAATCTTCTGCGAAATTTCAATAATTTTCACGATCTCTTTTTTTGAAACGACACAAAACAACATTTTTTTATCACTGTTGGAATACATTCCAGTAGCGTTTATCCCCGTAACACCCCTATTTAACTTTAGTACCGCATCTGCAATTTTTGTATACTCGTCAGAAATAATATACGCCATTTTAGCAAATTTCAGACCTTCTAATATCCCATCCGATACTTTTGCCGTAATGTAAACTGCGATGATAGCATATAATGCCATTCCCACACCAAATACTGCTGCACCAAGAATAATAATAGTACCATCAATCACAGTTAATATCTGTGGAATTGTATAATGTCTTTGATAATTTTGAATTAAACTCGCTAATAGATCAGTTCCACCTGTGGACGCAGAGGAGGAAAAAACCAGTCCAATTCCGATACCACCTATGACACCACCAAAGATAGCTCCCAACAATGCATCTTCTTGAGAAATATTGTAAATAGGTATAAAGTATAATGCTGCAATATAGCTGATCGTACCTACAATAGCTGATATAATATACCTCTTTCCTTTCAAAAGCACTGCGAGCAGAAAAAGAGGTACGTTACATAAAACATTAAATAACCAGATCGGAAAACCCCCTGGTATAATCCCTTCCGTTAGCTTCTTCACAACAATCGCCATACCTGATATTCCTCCGGTAACCATTCCCATTGGTTCAAATACCAAGTTTACCGCAAGAGCCATTAGAAATGCACCTACGATTGTTACTATATATTTACTAAGAATTGGATGTTTCTTGCTGATTGTCATATTCCATCCATGCCTTTCCCTTTATATTTATTCGATTATTCTACAGATGTCATCCATTATTTCCCATCTACTTTCATCCGTATCATCTGTTATCTCAAAATTATTCATCAGTATGGTTTACTTTTCCTGAATTAAATATACATATTTGGATAAATACCAAACTCCGCTACTGATCCGGAACGATTATTCCATTTGCTTTCTTACAGCGGTATCATCAATCTCATATCCACTATTTTTATTCCTTCCCCCGATCAATTGGAACGTTACGTTACTTAACGAAGTTCTGCAATAGCTTTCTAAATAGTCCATCTTTTGATTTAGCGTCAGATTTGATATAACCGATGGATAGCTCTTTGTTAGATAGTGTTTTAAATCTTCCTCCGTTTTTATCTTTTTTAGATAATCCTCAAATGCATCCGAAAACACCTCAACAGTTAGCTCCTGATCTTCATCCTCCTCGGCACTAGATTCAAATATAGATTGATACATACTTAGGGGGACTGCCGTATAATAGCTAATATCTGCCTTCAACATATCCTCTGTAATCAAAACGCCATAATCATATATGGTCTCCTGATCAAAATATTTTGATATACTAGAAAGCTTCATGATCTGAGGTATGGACGGATCTGTAACAATTAACTTCTGGTAAAGGGAATTTGATATCGTAAATTGAGTTCTCATCGGTATGGTAAGATAGGTTATCCTATGATCGGCACACCAAAACACTTCCAGTAATATTTTCTTTATTTCCTTTGTCTCATCATCATAACAAAAGATTAAATTCTTAGAAATATCATCAATCGTTGGGACTGTGATTGGCTTCACTTCATCTGTTTCCTCAATTTCCGCTATCTTTGGAGTTTCAATTCCCCAGAATTTTATGACAAAAGTGTAGCTGACTGTTCCAACTCCTATGATGACAAATAATATGAGAAACGACTTAAAAAAACTGTAAAGGAACATTTTCAGTACCTTATTCATCAAACTTTGCACCCCGCATTCCTATCTATTTTATCATAAATTTGAATATTTTACAAATTGTCTTTTCCTAGCATACCGGCTTTGGTATCCTTTTCTTTATGACATGGCATATCTATGTACTACTAGTTAGAAATCGGTTATAATATAGATAATATCATTTACTTAGACGAAGAAAGGATGATTTTTATGAATAAGCGAACCGTATTGGTTACAGGCTCCTCCAGAGGGATCGGAAAAGCAATCGCAGTAAAGTTTGCGAAGAAGGGTTACAATGTGATTATCAATTGCGCTCATCATGAGGATCAGCTGCTTAAAACCAAGGCAGAAATTGAATCCTATCAGGTATCTTGTCATGCTTTCCTAGGGGATATTGGTCATTATGAAACAGCCAGAGAATTATTTTCACAGATTAAAAAATTATATGGTTCGGTTGATGTGCTTGTCAATAACGCTGGTATATCTTATCTTGGGTTAATCACTGATATGACTCCCTCCGATTGGAATACCCTTATAACTACCAATCTCACCTCAGTATTTAATTGCTGCCACTTGGCAATCCCCGATATGGTGAGCCATAAATACGGGAAAATCATTAATATATCCTCTGTCTGGGGAAACGTTGGTGCATCCTGTGAAGTCGCATATTCTGCTTCTAAGGGTGGCATGAATGCTTTCACGAAAGCACTGGCAAAAGAACTGGCACCCAGTAATATTCAAGTAAATGCAGTAGCCTGTGGTGCGATCGATACAGAGATGAATCATTTTCTACAGGATGATGAATTATTACAGCTGATTGAAGATATCCCTGCAGGCCGTCTCGGAAAGGCTGAAGAAGTAGCAGATCTAGTATATCACTTAGCACATAAAAATGAATATCTGACCGGTCAGATCATAGGATTGGATGGGGGATGGATCTAAGATCAATACAAGAATTTTGTCTCTCTATATAGCAATGTTCCTCTATTTTCCATTTTGTTAAAAGACAAATTTAACACAAAAACAGCAAAATAAAACTTGCTTTCGTGATTCGATGTGATTAATATGGTGTTTATGATATCAAAAAGGAGTAGTTCGTATGCGCACAAAGATGATACATAAATATTCACTGATTAAGCCCGGATCACGAGCAGACCAATTTTTAGAACGACAATTCGGCAGTACGCTCTTTACATATGGTCAAATTTTTTCCATGTTACTTCCACTAATTTTAGATCAATTTTTCATATGTTTTATTGGATTACTAACAACAGCCATGATCAGTTCCTCGAGTCAGGATTCTGTATCTGCTGTCAGTTTGGTAAGTCCACTGTATATGATGATCTTTTCTGTATTTAGTGCTATATCGGTCGGTGGTACCGTCGTTGTGGCACAATATAAGGGACGCGGTGATCAAGAGAAAATACGAGCAGCGTCGGGACAGGTTATGTTGGCGACATCTACCATTGCGATCCTCTCCTGTATTATTCTTGTTACGTTTGCCGGTCCAATGGTTAATGTAATGTTTCGTGCAGCAAATCCCATTGTAATTGAGAAAGCTCGCGGGTATTTGGTTGGTGTTGCAATCTCACAGGTATTTCTCTCATTCTACATGGGTGCTTTTGCAGTGTTTCGGGGAATCGGTGAGGCGAAAATCTGTCTGCGGCTTACCATAATCATTAACCTAATCCACTTATTTGCCAGTATGTTGTTTTTAAATGTAATGCATTTAGATATTTTTGGTACTACATTGTCCTTAAATATCGCCCGATTTATTGGCGGTGCCATAGCAGTATGGCTCTTAATGAAACCAAAGAGTATTATGCGAATTTATCCGAGACATATCTTCAAGATTGATGGATCTATGCTAAAGTCTGTATTTCGCTTGGGTATACCTTTTGCAATGGAACAAATCTTTTTTAACGGTGGAAGTATGCTGGTGCAAACTTATATGGTACAGCTGGGCACCATTAGTGTAGCTGCGAATGCAATCACAAACTCCGCCTTCTCCATCATTTATGCCGCTGGTATTGCGGTAGGTACCTTGGCAACAACAATTGTCGGTCAGTGTGCCGGTGCCGGAGACAAAGTTCTTGCAAGACGATACGGTTCAAGGATGATTGGTTTAGGAACAATTATCGTATTACTTTCTATCATTTTACTCCTTCCTCTTATGCCATTGATATTAAGGCTTTACAATGCGCCTGAAGAAACCTTATCGATGATATACAAATTATTATTTACTGCTATCATCCCTATGCCTTTCTTCTGGGCTATGTCAAATATCATGCCCAGTATCCTTCGTTCAGCCGGTGATTCTACATTCACCTCGACGGTCTCACTGGTTACTATGTGGATTATTCGAGTTGGACTTGGTTATGTAGTCTCAATCCCCTTAGGATTTGGCGTTCAAGGCGTTTGGATTTGTATGGGTATTGAATGGGTCATTAGAACCGTAATCTTCTACCTTAGGTACCGTTCCGATGTATGGCTATTAAAGAAGACCATTGATTAAAGGAAGCGTCAAACAATATGACCGCAATTATTCTTAAAATAGGAACTCGTAAATACAACAAAAGCTCGGTCACTTTAATGATCGAGCTTTTACTGTATTTATTTTGTTTATTTTACTTTACTTACGGTTCTACATACCGAACGAATTAATACGATTAAGAATTGTACACATTAAGTAGGCTCTTCTTAAAGTTCTAATCAAACCTAGATTGCAAACATGATAAATAATACAATATACGTCTTTTTAATGTCTCTATTCAGCAATAAATATACTACACCATAGGAAAAACCGACGGTAGCCGATAATATTCCTACCATGAGGCTCCCTTTCGTTAAGATGTGCACTAGCCCCCAGGTAACAACAACTATAATTCCACCGTATGGGATATTCTCTTTTTGAAACCACGCCTCACAGGCTTTTTGGCCAAATATCAAGATTAACATAAAGAGAATTGTTTCAAAAGCATAGTAGATGTATTGAAAAATGAATTTTGGTAAACCTAACCTTTGGTACTCGATATAAGGTTTAAACCCATTCCAATCACGATACATTATGAATAGTATGAGTATCACACACAAAAGGGTGCAAAGCCATTGCCACACTTTTATCTCACTGTTATTCTTTACGAATAAATCAAAGCTGTACTTCTTTTTTGAGATTTTGGCAAGTAATAGAGCAACCACCCCCCATGTAATGCAGGTGATAATCCAATGGAGGATACTTTGACTAACCGTCCACTCCTCCATAGGACCTCCATAGATCATAGGTTCTATTAGGTATACATAAATCCCCTCAATACCCAATCCAGCAAAGGCATAGAGTGCCAGTCCCAGAAAATCGAACCCTAATTTTATTTTTGCACTTAATTTTTTCATATTTGTAACTCCCCTTTTCATTGTTATTAATAATTTAACTCCCTTTTCTTTTAGCTTAAGTTTTTTTAGTTTTTTCTTTTAGTTTTTTCTTTTTAATTTTTTGATAATTTTATTTGCTTTCTGTACTTTAAACCAAAATGAAATATAATAATATGCTGCACCAACGATATACGGTATTGTAAATGACCAAAACATATCGCTGTAAGCCTTCGGATGCAATTCTACGAAATGACCTTCGATCCAAATACATAGACTTATGATTGCTAATAATGCCAGGTATTGACCAATGATTACAAAGCCAACCGGATACTTTTGCAGATAGTAATGGAGTGATAAAACAAAAGTGGACAGGAGAGAGATAACTATAATCCAAATAAAGTTTTCTTGATTACTGTCCATTCTCCTATTTAGGATAGTTTCCACCACTACTTTAAATATAGACAGGATCGTATAAACAACACAGACCGTTGAGATAAAATTACTTCGATTAATTAGTTTCATAGCCACTCCCCTTTTGATTCAAATAATCAAAAAATTCTTTTTTATAAGTACGATTTAGAATCACTTTTTCACCATTCTCCATATAAATATGTACCCTCATATTAAGATCGGTCTTCAAATGATCTATTTTAAATACATTTACCACCATTGCTTTACTGATGCGGACGAATCCTTTATTCAAACATAAGTCAAGTAATTTTTGTATGGTGAAATCAATCTGATAGACCTCTTTATCCAAATACGCATAGCATTTTCGATCTACAATTTCACAATAGTATATCTCACTTGGTAGTATTTTTTTCTGTTCATTATCACGTTTTCCAATGATGGTTTGCATTGTTTCACAATACTCTAGAATCCCTTGGATTTCTGCATTCATCTCTTTGTAATGGATATCTATATAATTTTCAATCAGCTTCTTATCCTTATACTGGTTAATTTTCATTCTATCTCTTCCTTTTCATCTCTGGGAATAACTAGATTATACGTAATTGTATTTGTGAAATCAATCGTCATGTGCGTAAGCTGCATTTTAGATTGCTTATGTTACATCTTTTATAGCAGCATTCGGTAAATTTTAGTCCTTATAAAACCCATTGCATCAAAAAAGCCCTACAATCACTAAATTGCAGGGCTTTCTATCCTACCTTCTTTTCTATGGTTTCATTATTTTATTGACAGATAACATGCAACCGGAGTTAAATCTCCTTCTTCCGGTATTGATATCATACCTTTTTCATATAATCCTTTTCCAAACAATACTTGTGCGTAATTGAGTGTTTCTGTTTTCGCATAGCCATTTGCGTATTCATTTAAATGATCTGGTATTGTATTCTTAATCATACGGCAGATATTCTGATATATTGCATTGCCCTCATCCTGTGCTTCCCGAAGAAGCTCATTATTAATCTTCTGAAAGATATTTCTGACCTCAACATCGATCATTGCCAGTTCACAATATAGGCTTCCATCCTGCTTTATTGCATAGCCCTCCTTGATGAGCGAAGCGTATAATTCTTTATCGCCTTCTTTCGTGTTTCCCATATAAATGTCGTATAGAGCCTGACACTTCTCTTTACTCCTTAAGTTGTCCTGGTGTCGATACTTACCAAAGACACCAATATCGGTTGGATATACAATTACATCTTCCAACTTAGTTGGTGATGTACCTCCCGCCCACTCAGGAATCGTTGTTTCTTCTGCAAAGATAAAAGCTCTGGCTCCACAGGATAGTATAACAGGATAATCATTATCATCAATCCTTAGCTTATGATCATCCATTGGTATCGGATTTACAAACTGGAACACCATCCATGCATATCTTTCGTCCTTTACCGGATGCTTAAACATTTTAGTTCTCTTCAGTTCAGGTAAATAAGCAAGAAATTTATCAATAACCTTTGGAATATAACTCTGATGCATTTTTTCAAACTGCTCTTCTAATTGTTTTCTACTGTTCTTTCTCATGATATAAAAATTTGTTCTGTATTTATTCTTCACCGGTGATATCATAACACCACCTTCAATTAATAACTTAATTTCATCTTCAAGATAGATAGATGGTGTTCCTGTCTCCAATGCAATCTCACTTATCGTTTTAGGTGCATCATAACAAATAAGAGCAATTTGCGCAGGCAGTTTTCGTTTAAATAACTGCCACACATTAACATAGGAAAAATCGATACCACTATAAAATATTGAAAAATCTGATGCTTTATAACTCTTTTCTCCATACTCCAATGACATTGTGTAAGCCTCCTTAAATTTTACTCTTCCTTTTTGAAGGTAATACTTGACCATTTCTTCCGTGAGGTTATATTTCATGGCGATCTGACCAATCGTTAATTCATCAAAATAGAAACTTACCAGTACATCTCGATAGTAATGAGACAACAACGCAATGGTATGCCGAACCTCTCGCATTTCATCTAATTTTATAATCTCTGTAGTTAGATCAGAATCCGATGGAATTATCTCACCTAATAAGTCGATATTCTCTCTAAAGACCTCACCTTTCTTCCGGTTAAGCCATCGTTTATAGGTGTTGTGCGCAATGCTCCATAGATAAGTATTAAGATTATTAATTTTCTTACCCGAGTATATGGACTTAACACACTGATAGGCTATTTCCTGGGCAACCTCTTCCGCTTCTTTGATGTTACTGGTACGTTTTAAGCAAAAGGCAAGAAATGAACTTAAATATTCTTGCGTCAGTATATTTAATTGATCCTCTATTCGTTGATCCATTTCTTTTCCTTTCCTGTACTGACTGTGCGCATGTCATTTACAATTATATAGTAATTTATCCTTGGAGAAAGATAAGTGTTTTGTAAAATTATTTCAAATAAAATCACTCTTGTCAATTCCACGTCATAAAAGCCCATGCTATTTTCTTTGCATGGGCTTTCGTTTTAATCAATTGGTAGCTATGTGCTAGCTTTATCCCTCTTTTATTATGTATATTGACATTTAGTTATTCGAATCAGCCTTACCACAATCAGTAAAACCTATCGTTACCCAGAAAGGTATTCCATTTGTGCTACTTAACTTTTCTATAAAGTAATACTTCCTAATTTTTTCTTTAATGTCTTTTTCCCTCTATGGAGTACTACTTTTACATCATTCTCAGTAATTCTCATTTGATTTGCTATCTCCCTGATTGATAATTCATCAAAATAGTACATCAGCAATAAATCCCTATATTTGGGTTTTAGCTGCATAATGAGTTGTATTAACTTATTTCTTTGTTCTTTTTGAACGAATATATCTTCCGGTGATTTTTCCAAACATTCCAAAACATCTGTAAAATCCGATAAATCAGACATACATTTTAATCTTTTATTTTTTCGAAATTGACGATAACAGGTGTTTTTAGCGATCTGGCACATCCATGTCTTGATATCACATTCTCCTCGAAACCGGTCAAAAGAAATAAAGATCTGGTAAAAGGTCTCCTGGGTTAATTCCTCAGCCAAATCATCCTGATAATTAACTAGCTTACCTATATAGTGGAACAGAAATTCAGAATATGTCTCGTATAATGCTACGAATTCTTTCTCTATCATCCATTATTCCTCATTTCCCTCTACATCATCTGTACTTCTTATTTCGCTTTGTACAAACCAATTTCTCCATTTGTATTTTAACATGAATTTTCCCTGAATGTCATCCTCTAATATAGCTCCATAAAGGCGACTATCATAAGAATTTTCGACATTATCACCCATGACAAAATACTCTCCTTCATTAAGAGTGATGGAATAACTTTCCACGGAAGAATTCGTCTTCACAATCTTACCCTTATATTCTTCAAACACTTCATTATCTACATATAGAACTCCATTTTCAATCAATATCGTATCCCCTGGAACACCTACAATACGATTCATATCATAACCGCTGATATCATCTGCCCAATGATATACGATATCTCCACTCTGCGGCTTTTGGAATGTATATGCCAGTTTATTGATTAGACAATGTTGGCTCATACCAATGGTAGGTTCCATACTAGATGATACCATAATGGTATTCTTGAATGTACTATTCCAACATATGAAGAATGCTAGCATTAATCCTGTGATTAACATGAACTGCTTTCTTTTCCTGTTTCGCATCCTTACTGCAGCTTTCGCAAAGAAATTCGTTTTTTCCTTTGCTATCTCTTCCGTTGCAGCCATTTTGTTTTGCTGAAACGCCTTATAATATACGTTACATTCTTCGCATTGACTTAAATGCTCATCAACCGTTTCTTTTGTGAAAGCTGAAGTCTGATTACTATAATAAATAGGAGTTAAATCCTTAACCATAGAACATATTTGCTCGTTTTTCATTTTATCAGTTTCCTTTCCTTTATTTACTCATGAGTTACCCTTTAGTAGCAGTTATAAAGAAAAGGTTACACTTATTTATATTATTTTTTCTAAAGACGAAAAATCCTTATGAAATACTCATTGATTTCTTATACTTAAGAAATCTAATAAATCCTGGACTTTTTCTGGGCTTTCAGAGAATTCTTTAATCGGAACACCAACATAATCAGTACATTGTTTTTCTGTTAAATTATTACTTCGCTCTATTGCAGCCTCTTCTGTCTCTACTGTATAGTTCCAATCGACTTCCCCTAAATTATCTATTAATGCTATTAATACACAGGCATAATTTTTCATCCTTTCATCAAACATTACTGAATTCGATGTACCTTGTACAAACTCCAATGTCCATCCATACGGCTCTGTAGAAGTTTGTAAGGAATTTTTAAAGTTACCTAATGTATTAGTAATCCCAAGAATTGATACGATTTTCCCATTGGAAGCCATATCCCCTATATATTTATTTTTTGCGTGATATAAGTCATTTGCTAATTTAGTAATAACAGTTCCGTCCGGTTTAACTATATTCCCGTTAATATATAGTTCCGACTTTACATCTTTCCTGTTGATATCGATATTAAATGCAATATCCCGCCTCCAAAAGGATGCCAAAGCTGCATAGATTACAATCTCTTCTTTTCCATCCTCTCTCATTTTCGTACGATAACCTTTATACGTATAGGACATGTCATAAAGTGCTCCACCAAAATTAACATTCTCCTCATCTCCATCCATATAGGTAATATAGTAAGAATCCGTTGGAAATCCAATCACATATAATTTAATAGCAATAGCCGTAATACAGATCAATAACGCTATGGATATTCCAATAAACACCTTTTGATTGGTATTTCTCTTAATCTTTTTTAGATAGTTAATCTCTTTACCTAAATCTTCTTGATTATTTTCATTTTCATTATGAATTGTCTTTTTCATATCATTATAATGGGATTTACATTCAACACATACTTCAATATGTTTCTTGATCTCTGTATTTGTAAACTCTGATGTCAGTTCTTCAACATATAGTGGCAATAAATCCTGTACAATTTGGCAAGGAATTCTATGTTCCATTAAATTTTAGCCTCCTTAATTATAATTTCTTTTCCTCGATAATACGTCACTCTAGCCCAATTATCACTTTTCCCCATGATTTCTCCGATCTGACCGAAGGTAAGATTTCCAATCAGTCTTAAATACATTACTTCCCTCATAGGATCCTTTAAATTATGCAATACCTTTAACACCTCTACATTATTCCAAGTATGAAAAAATACTGTCTCAGCGGAATCAACTGCTATTTCTGATGCTTCTTCCAACGAAACTTGATTTTTATTTTTTCTTAGGTATTCAAACCAAAGATTTTTTGCTATCCCGCAAAGCCAAGTGGATACATTACTTTTCCCCTTAAAGTTCTTGATACTTTTCACAGCCTGATAAAAGGTATCCTGGGTCAATTCCTCAGCCAAATCCGGATTCTGTGTTTTACTTAAAAGAAATCCATATACGGTTTTCGCATATTTCATATATATCTGCTCTATGGAATCCATCGCTCTGTTGTTCCCCCTTTCCATATGTTAGTGTCTGAAAACCTTATTACGTTACATATAAATACAATATTTTTATAAAATAGGCTGTTTGCATTGCAAACAGCCTATTTGTCAACTTCATTGATTTAACATCATTGATTTTTACTTCTTTGATTTTTACTTCTTTAATTTTACTTCTTAATTTTTACTTCTTTGATTGTACTTCTTTTATTTTATTTCTTAATTTTCACTTCATTAATTTTTCTTTTTAACTTTTCCCATACTTTCACCATGATCTGATGAAGCTTCTCCATTTCTATTAAACAACTTATATTATCTTACGTGAATTAACTGCGTTATTCTTCTTAATACTATATTTGTACAAGTACATTTTAGATGTTATCAGTCTACTTCCTAATTGAATTATGAAATCTATCTAACGAAAATATTTGAATTGGTGTTAGTATCCTTTCATGACTTGTTGAAAATGGAAAGGTCAATCATAAAAAATACTACGATTTCATTATTGTTAGTAAGGCAATCTTTGAATATTACGAATCCTGGTATTATAGAAAAAGGATACTACATGGTCATTTAACGATATGACTCCTCTTGTAGTACATGAAGTTTCTGCATAGAAAGTTAAAAATTCTGTGTCTACCTTATTGACACAAGCTAAATTATTTCAGGTAGTCATATAATAAAAACTTTACTTCGTTTGTGTGTCTATTAAGCAAAGGCTTTAAAAATTCATTGTTCTAGTATATGCTTAAAATGAAATGATTGAAATAAGTCGTAAAAAGTGTTATGCTACCAACGATATAGTAAAAGTAATGTCATAGCAAAATATTCTTTTATGACAATACGACTAAGAAGATAATATATGGAAGAGCTTATTTTTACAAGCTCTTTTTTATTGATAAAGAGAGGTAATACTATGATAAAAGTTGAAAACTTGTCCTACTCATTTCCCCAAAAGGATCTATTTAATAAAATATCATTTACACTAGAAGATGGTCAACATTGTGCTTTTATAGGAACTAGTGGTAGCGGAAAGAGTACCCTGATCGATATCCTTCTAAATCCGGATCGATATATGTACGATGGAAAACTAGAGATTGACCCCAATTGCAGAATTGGGTATGTAAGTCAGTTCTCCCAAGTAGAAAAATCTAACGAAATAACAGTGTTTGAGTATGTAGCAGAAGAATTCATAAAACTACAAAACGAAATAAATTTAATTTGTGCTGAAATGGAAACATCCACAGATCTTGATCCATTACTGGAAAAGTACCAACAAGCTTTGGATGCATTTCAAGCAATTGGTGGGGACGATTACGAAAATAACATTTCGAAAAAGTTAAATTTAGCAAACCTAGGTAAACATGAAAATTTAATGGTCTCAAAACTGAGTGGTGGTGAATTTAAACTAATTCAAGTAATTAAGGAAATGTTAACAAATCCCGATTTAATGATTATGGATGAACCGGATGTATATTTAGATTTTGATAATCTCAATTCACTTAAAAATCTTATCAATTCTCACAAAGGTATCATGCTAATTATTACCCATAACAGGTATTTACTGAATCATTGCTTTAATAAAATTATACATCTAGAAAACACGGAGCTTCAAGAGTTTGATGGACGTTATATTGATTACAATTTCTCTTTGTTATTAAGAAAAATTGAACTACAAGAGCTGGCTGCAATCGATACCGAAGAAATTGAACGAAATGAGAAGATCATTAATAATTTAAGAGCGAAAGCCTCTTACGATTCGGAGGCTGCCAGAGGAAAAGCACTCTATGCCAGACTTAAAATTCAAGAAAGATTAGAAGCTCGCAGAATTAAAGCACCCTTTGTAGATATCAAGCAACCAGATATATGCTTCCCATCAGCAAATGAGCTCGAAGCAACCGTAGCTTTAAAAGTCAATGATTACAGTGTTGCATTTGAAGATGTACTTCTAGAAAATGTTAGCTTCGAAATAAAATCTAATGATAAAGTCGCTCTTATTGGGTCAAACGGTACAGGAAAAACAACTTTGCTCCGTGATATCTATAAAAATAACCATCCTTCGATTGAGATAAGCGAAGGTATTGATGTGGCGTTTTTATCTCAGCTTCAAGGTGAGATGCTACATGAGTCGAATACTATCATGGAGGAATTTCTAGAAGCTGGTTTTAAAACATATCAAGAGATTAACTCTTATCTATTAGGTTATGGTTTTGAAGAGGATATCACTCATCAAAAGATTGGATCCTTATCCGGTGGTGAGAAGAATATTCTTCAATTAGCTAAAATATCCGCTTCGAAAGCAAATATGCTACTGCTTGATGAGCCGACCAGTCATCTGGACACTTATTCTCAAATAGCTCTAGAAAAAGCAATCGAAAACTATCAAGGAGCCATATTAATGGTTTCACATGATTTTTACTTTATTGTAAACTGCATGGATTATGTTTTTATTATTGAGGATAAATCAATTCGAAAGATGAGTATGCGTAAATTTAGAAAGATGATCTATGCAAATCATTTTGATAAAGACTACTTAGAATTGGAACAAACGAAAAAAGAAGTTGAAACAAAGATTGAATTGGCGTTAAAAAATACAGACTTCTTACAGGCGAAGGAGTTATCCGAAGAGTTAGAACTATTGATAGAAAAAATATAAATTTGAACATTCTATAATGAAATCCTCCGAGATTAATTTTCAAGCAACCATAAATCTTGGAGGATTTTTCTGTAATGTTGAATATTGGGTGGATTATTCAGCATGAAAGCTTGGTATGTATGATCATCATAATATTGGGTTACTCGAATACCAACTGTTTTTATTATTTTAATCCTGTTAAATACATAAATATCAAATTAATGGAAGTTTATGTTGCTTACCATATTTCCTTAATAGCTTTTTTGACATCGTCTTTTTGTCCTGCTTCGCCATTTGCATTATCCGTCTTTTCTCAGCTTCAAAAACATAGTATCCATCACTTTCATAAACTTTTACTCCACCAAATACACTCTTTAGCTTTTTCAAATACCATTCTCTTCTTTTTGTTACCATATACATTTTACCACCATACTTAAGATGACGAAATCCATTTTCTATAAACTCTTTTGGAATTTTAAAATCCACGTGATATGGCGGATTCGATAGAATAATCGAAAAATCTTTATCAATGATATTGGAAAATCCGTTACTTAAAATCACCTTCGGATTATCGATTCCATTGTCCTTCGCATTTCTAATTGCCAATTTTACAGCCACTTCTGATACATCTGACATATACACATTATTTTGATTCACAAATTGACTAATCAAAATTCCTACAACCCCATATCCACAACCTAAATCAAGAACTTTATCCGAATTCGTAAAGACAACTCTCTCTAGCAAACATTCGGTTCCCCTGTCAATCCTCTTAGGGGAAAACAGTGATGGATCTACTTCAAAATTATACTTTTGATTATTAAAAAAATATTCTATCATTTCATCACGACATCCAATATTTTCGCTTCATTTTTAGATACAAACTGAAACAAATCAGCCGAATCTTTTGCTGATTTTTCATCTCCGATTCCCAGAAAATATGCTACAAACAGTAATTCTATATTCTTCATAACACATGTAACAGAACTCCGCTCAACTTGTTTCAGATTTGCAAGTGAGTCATATCCATCAATCACCTGACTTACAATTTCAAACCAACATTCTTCATTAACTCGATTGTTATCTTCTTGAAGCAGTAACCCTAATAGAAAATAACAAATATCAAAAATTCTGATATTACTCTGGCTTAAATCAAAATCAATATATCCCGAAAACTGCATCTCATCAAATAAGAGATTTCCCAGATGCACATCTCTATGTATTAATTGTTTTGGCAACTCTTTATATACTTCTGATAACTGGCGAATAGATTCTGTAATTTCATTTATTGATAGGTATTCTGGTTTAAATTCATCTAAGTTTCTAGTCACCCAGCCTTCCATTTCTTCCAGTAGACTATTATTCCAAAAACTCATTGTTTTTTCGCATTCTCTAAATGCTACATGAAGCTTGGCAATAATTTGTCCTAATTCAAAAAACCAAGATTTATTCACCTTGTCGATATTAACGATATTATTTCCCTTCAATTTCGTTGTAAGTATATACATTTTATCATTTTTTTCATAGAATTCTTTTCCATCTTTAAGTGGGCAGACCTCTGGTACTGGAACTCCTGCATCACGAAGTATTTTGTGCATTTGAATATTTCTTTGTAATGCGTTTTTATCAATATATTCTTTTAATACAAATGACTCTTTTACACTCCAGGTTGAGTGGTAGATTTGTCTTGGACAATCATCTATATTCCATGCTTTTAATATTTCTTTCATCATTGCTTTCACCGGCTCCATTCTTCTTTTCTGAGATAACACAATCCTTCTAATACTCTTGTCAGACAAATGATAGCAATCTGCTAACTCAATGTAATCAACACCTTCTAAATATTTATCATAAATATGTATATTTCTTAATTCCATTTCACGACGGTGATTTGTATTTTCTCCCCATTTATTACGTTTTGCACTATTTTTGGGAATGTAAATATACACGCCATCGGTATACTTTCTTATCTCATTTATTAATTCTTCTGGCAAAATATCTGCTCCGTTTACATATTTCATTTCTATCACCTCGACTCACAATAAATTTTATCATACTGACTATTCATTTTCATTCCTAATCTCATGTCTGTCAAATGATTGAGCAGTGCCTTGCAATAGAATTTTACCAGGATACTGCCATTTACAATGATATTTATCTTTACATATCTCTATCTGTCCTTACTGTTAATACTTGCATGAATTATATTTATCCTACGCTCAAAAAAACTAAAGCATTTTAAAAATGATATCTGCAACAAGAATTACACAGGATCACAAGCATTTTCTCTACCGCAACTATTATGATCGCTATTTCACGTCACTCATGCAGAGCCTAAATATTGAAGAGACTCCCCATTGCTTTAGACACACATGTATTTCCTTACTTACAGAAGCAGGATTTGATCAGATGATTATCAAAAAGATTACAGGTCTTTCAAGAGCCATGGCTCTGACTGAAAGATATATCCGCATTTGATGTAAGGAACGGTAAAGGCGATCAACCTAATCTAGTCACACATTCCATATGAACCTCAAAAATGAAGGCGTGCTAAATGAATAATATGATAATTCCTAGAAGTTTGCCTAAAAAGATATAAACTATTTACACATTTTTATGGTTCTGGACTCACAACAATTCACAACAAAAAAGGATGTTCTAAGCACTTATTAGCACTTAAAACATCCAATATTTTTGTTAGTTACTTGTTAGTTGTGTGTTAGTTACCGTCCTAAATCCACACCATTTTACGACTTTCCATAACATCAAGAAGCCAGTAAATATGAGGTTTTGCACGTTCCCACAATCCAAACAAATTATCTCTTTGAGAACTGAGGAGCACGACGAGCTGCTTTTAAGCCGTACTTCTTTCTTTCCTTCATTCTTGGATCTCTTGTTAAGAAACCTGCTTTTTTGAGAGCCGGACGGTAGTCACCATCTGCCTGTAATAATGCTCTAGAGATACCATGTCTGATGGCACCTGCTTGGCCTGTAAAACCGCCACCCTTAACATTAACGATAACATCAAACTTATCTGCTGTTTCGGTGATTGCAAGTGGTTGACGAACGATTAACTTTAAGGTTTCTAAACCAAAATAATTGTCCATTTCTCTTTTATTTATAGTTACTTTACCTGTACCGGGTACTAAGTATACTCTCGCGATACTGCTCTTTCTTCTACCGGTTCCGTAATATTTTGCCTTAGCCAATGTTATTTCCTCCTTTCAACCTACCTATTAGTATTTAATCTGTAATACTTCTGGTTTCTGTGCAGCATGATTGTGCTCAGGGCCAGCGTATACGTGTAATTTAGTGATCATAGATCTTCCTAAAGGTCCTTTTGGAAGCATGCCTTTTACAGCAAGTGTGATAACGTCGGTAGGCTTTTTAGCCATCATTTCTGCTAAAGTGGTTTCTCTCATACCACCTGCATAATCTGAGTGATTGTAATATATTTTCTGGTCCATTTTCTTACCAGTTACTTTAATCTTATCTGCATTTACAACAATTACATAATCACCTGTGTCGATGTGTGGTGTAAATGTTGGTTTGTTTTTACCTCTTAATATACTAGCGATCTCTGAAGAGAGACGACCTAATGTATGTCCTGTAGCATCAACTACGTACCATTTCTTCTCGATTGTTGCTGGACTAGCCATAAAACTTTTCATTGGTTTACCTCCTTATGAAAATGTAACTTACAATTTTATTTTTTCATCTAAACAGCAAAACTTGTCTTAAGTCTTTTGCTGTGCCAAAATTTATAATCACGATCTCAAATACTATTACCGGGGCTTTGGTTCAAGTATTCTCACGTCACGATTCATAATTATATAACATGTTACAATGTGTGTCAAGCGCTTTCCAAAATATTGTTAACTAAGTTTGTCATAATTTTATTATTTTTTTGATTCTACCTCTGCATTTTGATTTTAATTTTAGGTATGCTCACAACTTGTCCCTCAATAGTCATCTCATGCTTCTATGATATCTATAACATACTATTACTATAATACATACCATTTAGAATTAAATTTCTTCTGCAAAGGAAACCTCGTTCATTTCGCAGATCTTAGCGATCACATCATACCTAGACTTTTTCTGTTTAAATCGAAGAGTTATGATAGCTGCAACTTCCGCATTATTGCCATAATTCGGCTTTACTATTTCAATAGAATCAATGTGAATCTGATAAGAACGAATCTTTTCTAATACTGTAGTAATTCTTGAAGCATTGTTAAACTCAATATAGATATCCATTACCTTTGATTTATGCAACAATACATTATCTAATTTATGCAATCCAACAGTAACAAAGGTGATTAAGAAACACGTCATGATTGCCGCAGAATAAAATCCTATCCCGATGGCTAGGCCCATGCAAGCCGTAGCCCATAGACCAGCAGCGGTCGTTAAGCCTTTCACCTGATGACGTCCTGTCACTATAATTGTACCTGCCCCCAGAAAACCAATCCCGGAAATAACCTGGGCTGCAAGTCTGGTTGGATCACTAACACCAAATTCCTGATATACATATTGATTTGTCATGATAGCCAATGTTGAGCCAAGGCAGACCAATATGTGAGTCCGAAATCCTGCAGGCCGGCCTGCTCTTCCTCTCTCTAGCCCAATAATACCACCAAGAATTACCGCCAGAAGAAGGCGTATTACAACGGTCAAATCATTTACTGATTTTAAATCACTCCATAGCTCTGCCATATTACATTCCCCCTATACACGTTTCACAAAGTCAATCATGTAAATTCAATTCTGCATTTACTCTTAACAATTCACGGTAATTATTTTTCTGCTGATCCTCCCAAATCAATTATTCATAATCAGAATTATCGTACATAATCTTCTTTAAAGTTAAGCCATGAGCCGGTGCTGTAGGACCTGCAAAACTGCGATCACAACCTTCTAAAATACTCTTTATCCGCTCCGGCGGATAAGCCCCTCTTCCTATTTCGATCAATGTTCCTGCTATGATGCGAACCATATTATATAAGAAACCATTTCCTGTAATCGTAATCGTTATAAAATCCTCATTCCTGCTGACATCCAGAGAATATATCGTTCTTACCGTTTCCAATGCCTGTGTTTTTACTGAACAGAAGCTCTTAAAATCGTGGGTGCCAATGAAATACTGAGCTGCTTCCTGCATAGCTTTTAAATCCAGATTGTAATAGAAAAAATAAGAATACAGTCTGTGAATTGGTGATGGTATTTTATTGTTATATATTTTGTATTCATAGGTTTTTCTACAGCTTACTTTCCTTGGATGAAAATCAAGTGGTACTTCCTTGGAACTCTGCACTTTAATATCATCAGGAAGTCTCTGATTTAAAGCAAAACATATTTTCTCGGGAGGAATAGCACTTTCCGTATCAAAAACGGCTACATTTCCATAAGCATGTACACCAGAATCTGTTCTGCTAGCTCCTATGACCGTAATATCTTCTTTCAGCAACTGAGATAATGCTATATTAAGTATGCCTTCAATTGTCTGCAGTTCAGTCTGGATTTGCCATCCGCAATACTTTGTCCCATCATAAGATACTTCTAATTTTACTCGTTTCATACCATTTCCAGCCTTTCTATTCATGTCTAAAGTCAAAAGCACTTTCTATAGCCCGTAGGGCCTTTAGCTTCTGTATAAGGGCTCTATGTATCCGATAGGATTATATTGCTATATAGCATTCTCAAAGCTTTGTATTCCTTCATATAGCTTTATCTCACTTATATGGATAGTAGAATTCACAAAGTTTTATATTCTTTTATAAAGCTATATTAGCCCTTATATGGCTATATACATTTACAAAGCTTTATTTTGCCTAATACAGCTATATATATCGCTATATGGCTATATAAGCTTTATTTTCCCTAACACAGCTATATATCGCTTATATGGCTATATATAAGCTTTATTTTCCCTAACACAGCTATATATCGCTTATATGGCTATATATAGCTTTATTTTCCCTAATACAGCTATATATCGCTTATATGGCTATATATAAGCTTTATTTTCCCTAACACAGCTATATATCGCTTATTTGGCTATATAAGCTTTATTTTCCCTAACACAGCTATATATCGCTTATATGGCTAATATCATTCACATAGCTTTATTTTCCCTAGTACAGCTATATATCGCTTTATATGGCCATATATTCACATATCTTCCTATACTCATATAGCTTTTTATACCGATATAGCTTTTATACGTCACATGGTTTTTATCTCCTATATAGCTTTCTATCCCTATATAACATAAAAGGATCTGTATTAATACAGACCCTCAATAAGTTTACCATGTCTAATTTTATAAGTATATAGGTCTTTCCTTTATAAGTAAAGCTTTTCTATGACTTTAATACCAATTACGGCTGCCCCATATAAAGCAATAACACACAAAGCAATATAATCTCTGCTTTTATACTTTAGTGGTTTCATCTTAGTACGACCTTCACCGCCTTGATAGCATCTTGCTTCCATCGCCATTGCAAGATCATTCGCTCTTCGAAATGCTGATACAAAGAGCGGTACTAATAAAGGAACGAGGCTTTTCGCTCTCTTTAAAATGCCACCAGATTCAAAATCAGCCCCTCGTGCCATCTGCGCTTTCATAATAATATCCGTCTCTTCCAATAGAATTGGAATAAAGCGAAGTGCAATTGACATCATCATTGCAATCTCATGAACAGGCACTTTAATATGTCTTAAGGGCCACATAATTTTCTCTAATCCATCGGTAAGATGATTTGGCGTTGTGGTAAACGTCATTAGTGATGAACCCAAAATTAAAAAAGTCAATCGTATCCCCATAAATGCTGCCATTCTCAGACCTTCTATGGTTATCTTGATAAATCCCAGACGAAATATCTCAGTACCTGGTGTTAGAAACAAATTAAATCCTACCGCAAATAGCATTAATGCTACCACTGCTTTTAAACCTCTCATTATAAAAGGTAGCGGTACCTTAGATAACCATATCACGGAGCCCAAGAATAAGGTTACTGCTATATATCCATAAAAAGAATTAAAAACAAATAAGGATATAATAAATGCGAACGTACCAATCAGCTTAACGCGAGGGTCTAAGCGATGTAGGATTGACTCAGCAGGATAATATTGTCCAATTGTAATATCTCGTATCATGTAATACTCACTTTCCTTGATCTAAGTATATTTATACATATCCTTTTATTTACGGAATAATCTCAAAATTTCATGTTTCGCATCTTCAATTGTAGTTATATCAGAAGGAACACGAAATCCTTTATTCTTTAAAGCATTCATAACATAGGTTACCGGAGGAGCTGCTAAGTTCATTGCTTCTAATTCTTTATATCTTGCAAATACTTCCTTTGTAGGCTGATCAATTGCGAGTTCACCTTTATTCATCACCAATAATCGATCTACATAGTTAGCTACATCTTCCATGCTGTGGGATACCAATATGATTGTTATGCTGCTCTCTTCATGAAGCTGTGCGATTTGATCTAGAATCTCGTCCCTACCTCTAGGATCTAATCCTGCTGTAGGCTCATCTAGAATGAGAACCTCAGGCTTCATTGCTAAAACTCCTGCAATAGCCACTCTCCGTTTTTGGCCACCGGATAATTCAAAAGGTGATGCATCCAGATAATCTTCTCCCAACCCAACCATTTTTAGCGCTTCAAACGTCCTGAGATCAGCTTCTATTTTGTCTAATCCTAAGTTTCTCGGTCCAAAATTAACATCTTTAAATATGGTTGTCTCAAAGAGCTGATGCTCCGGATATTGAAATACTAGCCCAACACGGCTACGTAAGTCCTTAAGTTTGTATGTCCTATCATAAATATCCTGTCCATTAAAATAAATATGGCCACTGGTTGCTTTGATCAATCCATTCATATGCTGAATTAAAGTGGATTTACCAGATCCCGTATGACCGATGAGACCTATAAATTCACCTTTTTGAATAGTTAGGTTGATATTCTTCAGAGCGTGGCGCTCGAAAGCTGTACCACCACTATATGTGTAATTTATGTTATCAAAAATAATTTGCATTATTCTCACCTGCTTCACTTGCTTTTTTATCTAACATTTATATTTTATGACATCACTCATATCGGTTGCACTACTGTAATTTTTATACTGCTTGGAATCCTATTAACGATTGATGAGTTTTTGTCATTCAGTGTTTTATATTTCCTATCTGTTCAATTCTTTTATATAACTATTTGTACTATAATTAATAAAGTAAATATTATATTTTACTTTTATTTTTCTTTAACTCTTAATTTTACTATTATATGTCCTCTTCATGAATTATTTCTTAAAATTACTTCATGTATAATTTCATGTATTGTCTCAACTATTTCTTTCATTTCTTCATCTAACTTGATCTAAATCCATTTCGCTTTATATCATACTAAGATATCTTAAATATCAAATAAGGAATAGAGAATTTAATCAAAACATTCTTTATCGCTATTTAGTTGTAAGCTTTTCATTCTTTATATTTAAAGCTGTTTTAATTGCCTCTACCAGCTCGTCGACTGTAAGTATTCCATCCGGAAGAGAAATACCTTCTTTTTTTAATTCATACGCCAGCTCAGTCACCTGAGGTACATCCAGACGATATTGTTTAATCTCGTCTACCTTGGAGAATATCTCTTTTGGTACCCCTTGCATTTTAATATGCCCTTGTTCCATTACAAAGATCTTATCTGCAAAGACAGCTTCATCCATATGATGTGTAATCAATATAACGGTCACTTTTTCTTTCTTATTTAACTCTCTTACAGTCTGTATTACGTCTTTACGACCATTTGGATCCAACATAGCTGTAGGTTCATCAAGTATTATGCAACTAGGTTTCATTGCCATAATTCCTGCGATAGCCACTCTTTGTTTTTGTCCCCCAGAAAGTTTATTAGGTGACATATTACGATACTCTAGCATTCCAACCGCTTTTAAACTTGTCTCAACTCTTTGCCAGATCTCTTCCGATGGAACACCTATATTCTCAGGACCAAACCCAACATCCTCTTCCACAATGCTTGCTATTATTTGATTATCTGGATTTTGAAATACCATACCAGCTGTCTGTCTGATACTCCATAGTTTATCGTCTTCCTTGGTATCCATACCATTCACCCAGACGGTACCATCCGTTGGGTATAATATGGCGTTTAGATGCTTTGCCAAGGTAGATTTCCCTGAACCATTGGATCCAAGGATAGCTATAAAATCGCCCTTTTTCACATCAAGGCTTATACCATCAATCGCCTTTTGAATGGACTCGACATTACCATCCTCATCTCTTCTGATATATTCAAATGTTAAATCCTGTACCTTTATCATATCCATACGTCTACCCATGCCTTTCAAATTTCTTGGCGATTTTTGTCCAATACATCAATTACTATTCTATATGATTTTTCTTTAATACCTATTTTTTATAGTAATTTATTTTATTGTAATTTATTCTATAGAAATCTTTTCAATGAGATCTTTTCTTAGAGATCTTTTCGTAGGTTTTTTATTTTGAAATTTATTAGTAATCTTCTCATAAAATCTTTTATATAAGATATTTTATAGGATCCTTTCATAAGATCAGATATAGGAAAATTATATAGAATCTTTATATAGAATCCTTGTAAGGATTTTTTTGTAATTTCTCAAACTAATCTTATCACATATTAATTTAATTGACAGTACTAATCTAAAATGTAGTTTTTACACTGATATCTCTTGTTATTAGAAAAATAGATTTCTCATCGAACTTTTCCATGAAGACATTATAATCTTCTTTTAATATCAGCTTACTGTAGTCATAATCATACATAATTATAATGCAAACTGCAATAGAATAGTAACAAACTGTTCTATATTCCTATAATTATTTGCAAAAAGAGGACGTTCACTTATACAAGCATTACGTCCTCTTTATTTTATATTTCGTATTCGATTTTTGCAACTTAAAAGTTTCATGAATTGTATACTTTTTTATTGCATATTCTATACTGATTGACTAATTGCTCCTGCGTTTAAACAAAAGCAATCAATAAATTGAATTAAACTAATTCAACTAATACTTCCATAGCTGCATCACCTTTACGTTGGCCAATCTTTACGATTCTTGTGTAACCACCGTTACGGTTAGCGTATTTAGGAGCGATCTCATCAAATAACTTATCGGATAAGTTAATCTCCTTTGTGTTTCTCTTTCTTCCAGCTGCCTCTGTAGGAACTTCAGTTACTGGATAGAGTAACTTCATCATCTGTCTTCTTGCATGAACGCGGGAAGCGTTATCCTTTTTGATTGTTTTCTCAACATTATCAAATACGGTAACTTTCTTACCATTAACTACTTCCTTCACTCTCTTGCCATCTTTATCTTTTTTAGGAACTTTAGCTGTTACTGTAACAGTTTTATAGTTATCTCTTTCTTTTACAGCAAGTGCAATGAGTCCTTCCGCGATACCACGGATCTCTTTTGCTTTCGCTTCGGTTGTAACGATCTTACCATTATATAATAAGTTTGTAACCTGGTTTCTAAGCAACGCTTTTCTCTGGCCTGAGGTTCTTCCAAGCTTTCTATAACCTGCCATTTTATTCCCTCCTTTGAATCATTCTGCTATATCTGTTCTATTCAGTCATCACTTTGGTTTAGAGATAAACCAAGTTCTTTTAATTTAGCTAATACTTCTTCTAAAGATTTACGTCCAAGATTTCTTACCTTCATCATGTCTTCGGCTGTCTTGTTCGTAAGCTCTTCAACGGTATTAATTCCGGCTCTCTTCAAGCAATTGTAAGAACGAACGGATAATTCCAACTCGTCTATATTCATTTCAAGAACCTTTTCCTTCTCATTATCTTCCTTCTCAACCATTATCTCAGCGGTCTTTGCATGTTCAGATAAATCAATAAAGGAGTTCAGATGTTCACTTAATACTTTTGCAGCTAAGCTAACAGCTTCATCCGGTACTAAGGTTCCATTGGTATAAACATCTAATGTAAGCTTATCAAAATCTGTAATCTGTCCTACACGGGTATTTTCAACCGTGAGATTAACACGTTCTACAGGTGTATAAATAGAGTCAATCGGAATTACACCAATCGGTAAATCCTCATTCTTATTCTTATCTGCACCAACGTATCCTCTTCCGTTTGTAATGGTCAGCTCCATATACAGTCTACTGTCTGGGCCGCCGCATAAGGTTGCAATTACAAGATCAGGATTGAGTATTTCGATATCCGGGTCAGCTTGTATATCCCCTGCTGTCACAACTACTTCGCCTTCCGCTTCGATATATGCAGTCTTAGGCTCATTCGTATCACTTGTGTTTTTGATTGCCAAGCTCTTGATATTCATGATGATCTCAGTAACATCTTCTTTTACACCTGGAATAACGCTGAATTCATGAACCACTCCGTCAATCTTAATTTGGCTGACAGCAGATCCAGGTAAAGACGATA
This sequence comes from Herbinix sp., assembly GCA_029238935.1. Lineage (GTDB taxonomy): Bacteria > Bacillota > Clostridia > Lachnospirales > Lachnospiraceae > Mobilitalea. The sequence continues at coordinate 15,327 of JAQZBN010000006.1, read as the reverse complement.
GCATAATTCTTCTGAGGGAATTACCTAACGTTGTACCGTATCCTCTCTCGAGTGGCTCTACCACAAAACGTCCAAATTTTTTATCTTCGGAAATCTCTGCAATCTCTATTTTGGGTTTCTCAAAATCAAACACAACAGGACCCTCCTTCTGGGTTATTTGAGTTGATTAAATATTTAATAACAAAAGACAAAAATCTGACTTTTAATTATTTGGAGTACAACTCGACAATTAACATTTCATTTACCGGAACATCAATCTGGTCTCTGGTAGGAACTTCCTTAACAACGCCTGTGAGTGTATCATGATTAGCCTCAAGCCATGCAGGTACAGTTCTTCCGTCCGTAACCTCAAAGATATCCTTATATCTTTGTGTAGTCTTAAATTTCTCTTTGATCTCGATGGTATCCCCAGCTTTTACTCTGTAGGAAGGGATATTTACACATTTGCCGTTGATTAAAACGTGCTTGTGATCTACGATCTGTCTTGATTCTTTTCTTGTTCTGCCATATCCCATACGGAACATAACATTATCAAGTCTAAGCTCTAACAGGCTTAATAAGTTTTCACCTGCAGTACCGTTCTTCATTTTCTGAGCTCTTTCAAATGTGTTTCTGAAAGGCTTCTCTAATACACCATAGATAAATTTTGCTTTTTGTTTTTCTCTTAACTGTGTACCATATTCACTGGTCTTCTTGCCGGCTCTAGAGAAAGCTCTATTTGACTTCTTGTCAATACCTAAGTATGCCGGTTCAAGGCCAAGGGATCTACATTTTTTTAATACAGGACTCATGTCTCTTGCCATGATCTATTTACCTCCTATCAGACTCTTCTGCGTTTTGGTGGACGGCATCCGTTGTGAGGAACCGGAGTTACATCCCTGATACTGGTTACTTCAATACCACATGCCTGAAGTGCACGAATTGCTGCTTCTCTTCCTGAACCGGGACCCTTTACCATAACTTCAACGGATCTTAAACCATGTACAAGTGCTGCCTTTGCTGCTGTTTCTGCTGCCATCTGAGCTGCATAAGGTGTTGATTTTCTTGAACCTCTGAAGCCTAATCCACCGGCACTTGCCCAAGAAAGTGCATTACCTTCTGCATCTGTCAGCGTAACAATTGTATTGTTAAAAGATGACTGAATATGTGCCTGTCCACGATCGACGTTCTTCTTCACACGCTTCTTTGTCACTTTTTTTGCTGCTGCTGCTATTTTCTTAGCCATTTAACAAACCCTCCTATTGGATTAATTACTGCTTTGTCCGTATTTTACTGTAATTATCGGACTAACTTGATTTCTTCCTAATTAATAACTGTACTACCGGGACAAATGCCGATTACTTCTTCTTGTTAGCAACAGTTCTTCTAGGGCCTTTTCTTGTTCTGGCATTAGTCTTAGTCTTTTGTCCACGAACAGGAAGTCCCTTTCTATGACGAATGCCTCTATAGCATCCAATTTCTTGTAATCTCTTGATATTAAGAGCGATTTCTCTTCTTAAATCACCTTCAACTTGTTGTGTTTCGTCGATAACATCACGAATTCTTCCTACTTCTTCATCTGTTAAATCTCTAACACGAGTGTCAGGATTAACATTTGCAGCAGCAAGGATACGATTAGCACTTACTCTACCGATACCGTAAATGTAAGTAAGTCCAATCTCAACACGTTTCTCTCTTGGTAAATCTACACCACTGATACGAGCCATGTGTTTAATACACCTCCATAAATTTGTTTTAATAATTCCGTAATGAACTCATTACGTCAGCCGCTTTAAATTGTGACAATCAGGGCGTTCTCCCCTGTTGCTAAGTCTACGTGATGACGGCACGGTACTTAAAGCAGTTATTATTGCATAGATGCATAAAGCTGCTCACAATATCACAACATTTCTGCCTCTGAGGACAGATGATTGTAACACAAAAAGCAAGACCTGGATTATATAAAACAATAGCGAGCCTTATGATACATAAGGCCACTCGAACTATTGTATATTAGCCTTGTCTTTGTTTGTGTTTCGGGTTCTCACAGATAACTCTGATACTACCCTTTCTTTTAATGATTTTGCATTTCTCACAAATCGGTTTTACTGATGATCTTACTTTCACAGTAGTTCACCCCTTTCAAAAAAGTCCGCTTCATATTATATCACCGCAGATATATAATAGCAAGCACTATTTTTAAATACAATAAATCCGTGTAGCTCGATTAGTTATTTGTCACGCCAGATTATTCTTCCTTTTGTTAAATCGTATGGAGATAATTCCAGAGTTACCTTATCACCAGGTACTATTTTAATAAAATTCATTCGAAGCTTTCCACTGATATGTGCCAAAACCCTGTGCCCATTCTCAAGCTCTACCTGAAACATTGCATTTGGTAACTTTTCAATTACAGTTCCTTCGATTTCTACAACATCGGTCTTTGACATTTATTCTACCTCCTTACCTGACCTATTGTTAATAAGTAGCTTAATTGCCCTCTTGATTTCTTCATTCTTTACTGTCTTGTTTTGTACCTTATCCACTAAAGATACCTCTGTCTGAGTTAGCATAGTCATATGCTTTCTTTTCTTCTTTTTAGGTCGTTCAAGAGTTCTAATTCTGCCATCCACTAAATATACATATTCATTTTCAGCATTAATTATTACATAACATTTACCAAAGTCGTGCCCTGCCTTTGACACAGCAAAGCAACCTATTATAAGTTCATTCATAAAAACTCCAATGTATATTCGTTATCTATTAAATCATCTATATAAGATGACTTCAAAAATATCTTCTTAATAAATTTTCACCATTATAATGTATGGTTACTTACGGTATAACGTTAATAATTCCGGTTCTCCTTTGGTTATCAGAACCGTATTTTCATAATGAGCAGAAAGGGTACCATCCTCTGATACCACGGTCCAGTCATCATCCAGCCAGCAAACATCGTATCGTCCTGCATTTACCATGGGTTCAATTGCCAAGGTCATTCCGGCCTCTAACCGTGGACCCCTGCGTTTTTGCTTAAAATTTGGTATCTGCGGTTCTTCATGAAGGTTACGTCCTATTCCATGACCCACCAAATCTCTGACAACCGAATACCCAAAGGATTCAACATATGCTTGAATTGCTTCAGAAATCTCATGTAGATGATGGCCCTCTTTTGCAAACTTTATACCTTCATAGAAACTTTGTTCCGTAACTTCAATTAATTTTTTAGCTTCTTTTGATACTTCTCCAACACAAACGCTTCGAGCTGCATCGGAATGAAAGCCTTGATAAATGACACCGCTATCTAAGCTGACGATATCACCATCCTGTAAAATTCGATCCTTTGTTGGAATTCCATGCACCACCTCGTCATTAACCGACACACAGATTGATGCAGGAAAACCATTATAGTTAAGAAAGGAAGGCGTACATCCATAACCTCTGATTAGTTCAGTACATTTTTTATCAATATCTAAAGTGGATATTCCAGGTCGGATATATTCCATGATCTCATTTAAAACATTGGACAGAATACGACCTGATTCTCTCATCAGTTCTATTTCTTTGTCTGACTTTATACTAATAGACATTCTTCTCTCTTCCTTTCTCTATGACACATTCTTTCTGATTAAACTTCTACCAAATTTACGATATCTGTAAATACTTCATCCATATCTTTGGTTCCATCAACCTCAAACAGAACTCCTTTTCCCTGATAATAATCAATTAAAGGCTGTGTCTGTTCATGATAAACATTAAGACGTTTCTCCACTGTCTCCGGTTTATCATCATCCCTAAGGATTAATCCTTTACCACACACATCACACTCATTTTCCTTTTTCGGAGGAATATGCTCTAAGTGATAGGTTGCGCCGCAGTTTACACAAGCTCTTCTGCCTGCCATTCTGCTGATAATATTAGAATCGGGAACCTCAACATTAATAGCATACTCAATGCTATCTCCATTCTTTGTTAAAGCTTCGTCTAATGCTTTTGCTTGAGGAATGGTTCTTGGGAAACCGTCTAATACATAACCTTTTTCGCAGTCAGGGTTCTTAAAACGGTCTACTACTAAGTCTACAACTAATTCATCTGGAACAAGTAATCCCTGATCCATGTATACTTTCGCTTTTTGACCTAATTCTGTGCCATTTTTAATGTTAGCACGGAAGATATCACCTGTGGAAATGTGAGGTATGTCATATTTTGCTGCAAGTTTTTTAGCCTGAGTACCCTTACCAGCGCCGGGTGCTCCTAACATAATTATCTTCATGTCTTTCCCTCCTGTTTATAACTAGAATCTGTAATATCCCTTCTAGGTGCCTGTTGACACAAGCACCACGAGGGATTATTCATTAGTCATTTAGGAATCCTTTGTAATGACGTACTAACAACTGAGATTCAATTTGCTTCATAGTTTCAAGTATAACACCAACAATAATGATGATGGATGTTCCACCGAAACTTACATTTGCATTAAATGCACCTGAGAAGAAAATCGGAATAACTGCAATAATGGTTAAACCAATTGCTCCAATAAAGATAACGTTGTTAAGTACCTTGGTTAAGTACTCGGTGGTTGGTTTACCAGGACGAATACCTGGGATAAATCCACCTTGTTTCTTGATATTATTCGCTACTTCGATTGGATTAAAGGTAATTGAAGTATAGAAATAAGCAAAGAATATAACCAATGCAATGTAAAAAATAAGTCCTATTGAGTACTTAAACTCACCGATATCGGAGAAGTTTAACCAGCTACCCTGATTTAAAAGATATAAAACCTTAGGCCATACATGAGCTCTTGCTGGCTGTACATTGAAAAATCCGGATATTACGATCGGGAACTGCATTAAGGATCCTGCAAAGATGACAGGAATAACGCCTGCAGTATTTACTTTTAAAGGAATATGGGAGGTTTGTCCACCAACCATTTTTCTTCCCTGTACTTTTTTTGCATAGGTTACCGGAATTTTTCTTTCAGCACCTTGTAACAATACAACTAAAACAATTGTTAAGCAAACTACAGCTAAAATGATGATTACAGCAATAATTGCTTTTACTACAGATGTATTTAAAACGAATAATTCTAACATGTTTCTAAAATCATTCGGCATCTGAGAAATGATGTTAATTGTCAAGATGATTGAAATACCGTTACCAACGCCTCTCTCTGTGATTTTTTCACCTAACCACATAAGGAAAGCAGAACCTGCTGTAAAGGATGCAACAATAAGAAGTACATTCGTTACAGTCAGACCACCCTCTAGGTAACCGGATCTGCCAAAGCCAATTGCCATAGCAATAGACTCGATTAAGGACAGAGCAACAGTTACATAACGGGTAATTTGATTCATTTTCTCTTTACCGTCTTCGCCTTCCTTCTGCATCTCTTCGAGCTTAGGAATCGCAATAGTTAAGAGTTGAATGATAATTGATGATGTAATATAAGGGGTAATGTTTAAAGCAAAAATTGACATCTGGGTAAAGGAACCACCAGTCAGTGTATTAAAAAATCCTAACGTACTTTGGTTAAACCATGACTCAGAGATAGCATCACTGATAGCAGGGGCTGGGAGTAATGATCCCAGTCTTACTACTAACAGTGCTATTAATGTAAATATAAGTTTACTTCTGATATCTTTAACTTTAAAAGCGTTTCGGAAAGTTTTAAACATTATACCACCTCAGCATTTCCACCAAGAGCTTGAATTTTCTCAATCGCGCTTGCACTAAATGCATTAACCTTGACATCAAGCTTCTTAGTTAATTCGCCGTTTCCAAGAATCTTAACCCCATCTTTCGGGTTTTTAATTATCCCTACTTCCATTAATGATTCAACTGTTACTACAGCGCCATCATCAAATCTATTTAATACATTTACATTGATTGCAACGATTTCTTTTGAATTAATATTGGTGAAACCACGCTTCGGAATTCTTCTATATAATGGCATCTGGCCACCTTCGAAACCTATTCTCGGAGCTCCGGAACGAGCCTTTTGTCCTTTATGGCCTTTACCAGCGGTTTTACCGTTTCCTGATCCGTGTCCGCGTCCTCTTCTAAAGTTATCACTTTGTTTGGAACCATCGGCCGGTCTCAATTCTGATAGATTCATCCTATGCACCTCCTTTTTTAGTAATTATATTTCTTCAACCTTTACTAAATGTTTAACTTGATCAAGCATTCCTTTAACAGATGAATTGTTAGGTAATTCAACAGTATAATGAAGCTTCTTTAAACCAAGAGCTTCTACTGTCTGTCTGTGTTTCGGAATGGCACTGATTGTAGACTTAATTAATGTTACTTTTAATTTGTCTGCCATATCGACACCTCCATATTTGTATGAAAAACGCTTGTGTTAGCTGCAATTATCTTTGCAGCTGTTCTACAGAAATACCACGAAGCTTAGCTACTTCCTCAGGGGTCTTTAACTGGCTTAATCCCTCAATAGTTGCAAGAACTACGTTTTGCTTATTGTTGGAACCAAGTGACTTGGTACGGATATTCTTAAAGCCTGCAAGCTCAAGCACGTTACGTGCTGGACCGCCTGCGATAACACCGGTACCCTCTGGTGAACGCTTCAGTAATACAGTTGCACTACCGAATTTTCCAAGAAAGTCGTGTGGAACGCTTCCATTTTCGTCAATAGGCAGGCTGATTAACTTCTTCATAGCATCTTCTTTGCCCTTACGAATTGCCTCAGGGATTTCAGCTGCTTTTCCTAAGCCTGCACCAACGTGTCCGTTCCTGTCGCCAACAACTACTAATGCTGTAAATCTGAAGTTACGTCCGCCCTTTACAACCTTAGTTACACGCTTTATTGATACAACTTTATCTTCTAACTCCAGTTGACTGGCATCAACGATTGTACGTTTCATGTGTTCTCCTCCTTGCCTAGAATTCCAGACCAGCTTCTCTAGCTGCATCTGCCAACGCTTTTACTTTACCTTGATATATGAAACCACCACGGTCATAAACAACTGCGGTAATTCCCTTCTCTAAAGCTTTTTTCGCAATTACTGTACCTAAATATGCTGCTGCAGCTACATCGTTGGTCTTTTGAAGCTCAGCCTTTACATCCTTTTGAAGTGTGGAGGCTGCTACTAGAGTTTTGCCGACTGTATCATCAATGATTTGAGCATACATATGATTGTTGCTTCTGAACACAGCTAAGCGTGGTCTCTCAGGAGTACCTGTGAAACGATTACGGATTTTTATATGTTTTTTTACTCGAATTTCAGATCTTGATTCTTTGCTTACCATTTAATTTCACTCCTCCTTCTTTATTTCTTACCGGTCTTACCAACCTTACGTCTAATCACTTCATCAGAATACTTAATACCTTTACCCTTATAAGGTTCAGGTGCTCTCTTAGCTCTGATTTCAGCTGCGTATTGGCCGACCTTCTCTTTATCAATACCTTTAACAATGATCTTATTCTGACCTTCCAAAACGGACTCAAGACCTTCTGGATCTGTCATAACTACTGGATGAGAATATCCTAATGTTAAAGTTAAGTCTTTTCCTGCTTTAGCTGCTCTGTAACCAACACCGTTGATTTCCAGAGTCTTTTGGTAACCTTCGGTTACACCGATAACCATGTTAGAAACTAAAGTTCTTGTAAGACCATGTAAAGATTTCATTTTCTTTAAATCGTTAGGTCTTGTTACAACAACTTCGCTTCCTTCTACATTAATCTGCATTTCTGTAGGTAATACTCTTACAAGAGATCCCTTAGGACCCTTAACGGTTATCTTATTATTTTCTGCTACATCTACAGTTACACCTGCAGGTATAGCGATAGGCATTCTTCCTATACGTGACATGCCCGCACCTCCTAATTTATTAATGGCGTAAACGCCACTGCATGTTACAAACCTTGATAAGCGAAAGCTTATCTTTTATTTAGATTACCAAACGAATGCTAAAACCTCGCCACCTACGTTTAATTCTCTAGCTTCTTTATCGGTGAGAACACCCTTGTTTGTTGAAATAATAGCAACACCTAATCCACCAAGAACCTTTGGAAGCTGCTCTTTGTTTGCGTAAACACGCAGACCAGGTTTAGAGATTCTCTTAAGGCCGGTTATAATTTTTACATTTTTATCTTTACCGTATTTTAATGTAATACGGATTGTCTTAAAGCTGCCAACTTCCTCTATTTCATATTTCTTAATGTAACCTTCCTTTAGAAGAATATCAGCAATAGCTGTTTTCATTTTAGAAGCAGGTACATCTACTGTATCATGTTTCGCAGTATTTGCATTACGGATTCTTGTAAGCATATCTGCAATTGGATCGCTCATTGTCATTTCATTTGCCTCCTTTCTTAACCTCTTACCAGCTTGCTTTCTTTACGCCTGGTATCTGTCCCTTGTACGCTAATTCACGAAAACAAATTCTGCAGACGCCATATTTTCTTAAATAAGCATGTGGACGACCACAAATTCTGCAACGGTTATATTCTCTAGTGGAGAATTTCTGCGTACGTTGTTGCTTTACCTTCATTGAAGTTTTAGCCATGGAAATCCCTCCTAACTATTTTCTAAACGGCATACCGTATTGTGTTAATAATTCACGAGCTTCTTCGTCTGTCTTAGCAGTGGTTACGAAGATGATATCCATACCTCTAACCTTATCTACCTTATCGTATTCGATTTCAGGGAAAATTAACTGTTCCTTGATACCAAGAGCATAATTTCCTCTGCCATCAAATGCATTTGGATTTACACCTCTAAAGTCACGTACACGTGGTAATGCTAAGTTGATCAAACGGTCAGCGAATTCATACATCTTCGCGCCTCTTAAGGTTACTTTACATCCAATTGCCATACCTTCTCTGATCTTGAAGTTAGCAACAGATTTCTTTGCTTTCGTTAAAATAGGTTTCTGACCTGCAATAATCTCAAGATCCTTAATTGCTGTATCTAAAACCTTAGCATTATCTTTTGCTTCACCAACACCCATGTTGATGACAATTTTATCAAGCTTCGGCACTTCCATAACGTTCTTATATCCGAACTTCTTTGTCATGCCGGCTACTATTTCTTCTTTATACATATCCTTTAGTCTAGCCAACTTTAATTAACCTCCTCTCTATTAATCGATTACATCGCCAGTTGATTTTACGAAGCGTACCTTAGCGGTTCCCTTCTTTGTTTCCACGGTCTTGAAACCGATTCTGGTAGGCTTTCCTTTATGAACATACATTACATTGGAAACATCAATAGCACTTTCCTGGTGGAGAATTCCACCCTTTGGATTTGCCTGGTTTGCTTTGCTATGCTTTGTCATCATGTTAACGCCTTCAACTAACAGCTTGCCTTCTTTAACAGATAAAACTTTACCTTCTTTACCTTTATCTTTACCAGTGATTACTTTAACGTTATCACCCTTTTTGATTTTCATCGTTGACACAGTCGACACCTCCCTATAATACTTCTGGTGCTAGAGAAACGATTTTCATAAACTGTTTCTCTCTTAATTCTCTCGCTACCGGTCCAAAGATACGTGTTCCTTTTGGATTCTTATCTTCCTTAATAATAACCGCAGCATTTTCATCAAATCTAATATAAGAACCGTCCTTACGGCGTGCACCTTTTACAGTACGAACGACAACAGCCTTAACTACGTCACCCTTCTTAACAACACCGCCTGGTGTTGCATCTTTAACCGAAGCAACGATGATATCACCTATATTAGCATATCTTCTAGTTGATCCGCCTAATACTCTAATGCAAAGTAATTCTTTTGCACCAGTATTATCGGCAACTCTTAGTCTGGTTTCAGTTTGTATCATGATAATACTCCTTTCAGTTGTAATAAGCTTTGTATACGATTACTGTATACAAATATTACTGAAGAACTTGGCACAAACTTAACGTTCAAACTTATTCTATCATGGAATAAAGCAGTTCGCAGTTTGCACTTGGAAGCAATAATAAACTGAATTATTTTGCCTTCTCAACGATCTCCACAAGTCTCCATCTTTTATCCTTAGATAACGGTCTGGTTTCCATTACCTTTACTCTATCTCCGATATTGCACTCATTATTTTCATCATGAGCCTTTAACTTATAGGTTCTCTTTACGATCTTGCTGTATAAAGGATGCTTAACGTTGTCAACTACTGCTACAACGATTGTCTTATCCATTTTATCGCTTACAACTTTGCCGATACGTACTTTTCTTAAATTTCTTTCCACTACAATACTCCTTTCCATGAAAGTAGTTTATTAACTACGATCAATCACTATTTAGAAGCTTTAGAAAGCCCAGAAATTACTGTCTGAATTCTTGCGATATTTTTTCTAACTTCCTTAATTCTGCTTGTATTATCTAATTGATTTGTTGCATTCTGGAATCTTAAGTTGAAGAGTTCCTTTTTCGCAGCTACTAATTCTTCATTTAACTCTGTAGCTGATTTTGTCTTTAAATCTTCTACATATTTATTAATTTTCACTGTTTTCACCGCCTTCTAAGTCTGCACGGGAAACTATTTTGCATTTCACCGGTAATTTATGAATCGCAAGACGTAATGCTTCTCTCGCTGTCTCCTCAGGAATACCGGAGATTTCGAACAGAACACGTCCTGGCTTAACGACAGCTACCCAATACTCTAATGAACCTTTACCGGAACCCATTCGAGTTTCAGCAGGTTTTGTTGTTATCGGCTTATCAGGGAATACCTTAATCCAAACCTTACCACCACGCTTAGTGAAACGAGTCATAGCGATACGGGCTGCTTCGATCTGATTTGATTTAATCCAAGCCGGCTCCAGGGCAACAATACCAAATTCACCATTGGAAATTGTATTGCCTCTAGATGCTTTTCCGGCCATAGAGCCGCGGAATTGCTTACGGCGCTTTACTCTCTTAGGCATTAACATTACTTATCGCTCCCTTCCTTAGCTGCTCCTTTTGTCGGAAGCACTTCACCATGATAAATCCAAACTTTAACACCCAGTTTACCATATGTGGTATCTGCCTCAGCAAAACCATAGTCAATATCTGCGCGTAATGTTTGTAACGGGATTGTACCCTCACTGTAAAATTCTGTACGAGCCATATCAGCTCCGCCAAGACGACCAGCTACTGCAGCTTTAATACCTTTTGCGCCAGCTTTCATTGTTCTTGCCATTGTTGATTTCATAGCTCTTCTGAATGATATACGATTTTCCAGCTGAGTAGCAATACTCTCAGCTACTAATTGTGCATTAACATCAGGTTTTTTAACCTCTTTGATTTCTAAATTTAACTTCTTAGAGGTAAATCTCTGAATATCTGCTTTTAATTTTTCTATCTCAGTACCTGCTCTACCGATAACAACACCCGGTTTTGCGGTGAAAATAATTATCTTTAAGCGATCAGATGCTCTTTCGATCTCAATCTTAGACACACCAGCGCTGTATAACTTCTTCTTGAGATATTTTCTGATTTTGTAATCTTCAACAAGATTATCAGCAAAATCCGCTTCAGCGTACCATCTTGAGTCCCAATCATTGATAACTCCGACTCTTAAGCCATGAGGATTAACTTTTTGTCCCATTATTGCCCTCCTTATCTCTCATTAAGCACAACTATAATATGGCTCATTCTCTTCTCAATACGATAAGCCCTGCCTTGTGCTCTCGGTCTTATTCTTTTCATGATAGGTCCTTGATTTGCATAGCATTCTTCAATGTAAAGCTTTGCAGGATCCATCTGATTGTTGTTCTCAGCGTTAGCAACCGCTGATTTAACTAACTTCTCTATTACGCTTGAAGCATATCTAGGATTATATGCTAATATACCAAGTGCTGTTTGTACATCCTTACCACGAATAGCGTCTAATACGAAACAAGCCTTCTGCACAGAGATTCTTGCAAAGGATAACTTTGCTGATGGTCTTGTGTCTCTATTCTCATTTCTTTCACGCTTTATTTGGGATCTATGTCCTTTCGCCATGGATGAAACCTCCTTCCGTTAACGCTTATTACCTTTTGGTTTTCTTTTCGTCTTTTCCATGTCCTCTATAGGTTCTGGTAGCAACAAACTCGCCGAGCTTGTGTCCAACCATATCCTCTGTTACATATACCGGAACATGTCTTCTTCCATCATGAACTGCAATTGTATGTCCAACCATCTGCGGGAAAATTGTAGAGCGGCGTGACCAAGTTTTAATAACTGTTTTTTCACCGGCATTGTTAAGTGCATCTACTTTTTTCAATAAATGATCATCAGCAAATGGTCCCTTTTTTAATGAACGAGCCATGTATTCTAACCTCCTTAGAATTCTTGATAAGTGAACTGACCTGACAATTCATCTTATAGGAAACGATTCTAAACATGAATTACTTCACTGTTCTTCCGTCTCTTCTTCTTACTATCATTTTATTTGTCTTCTTATTCTTTCTTGTCTTAAGACCAAGAGCAGGTTTACCCCAAGGTGTTACAGGGCCTGGACGACCAATACCTGTTCTACCTTCACCACCACCGTGAGGATGGTCATTCGGGTTCATTACGGAACCACGTACCGTAGGTCTGATACCCATGTGACGTTTACGTCCGGCTTTACCTACGTTGATAAGCTCATGATCAATGTTACCAACCTGGCCGATGGTTGCTCTACAGATGATTGGAACTAATCTCATCTCGCCGCTTGGAAGTCTTAAGGTAGCATATTTGCCTTCCTTCGCCATAAGCTGTGCGGAGTTACCAGCAGAACGAACTAACTGTCCGCCTTTTCCAGGATATAATTCGATGTTGTGGATTTGTGTACCAACAGGGATGTTTTGAAGTGGTAAGCAGTTACCTACTCTTACTTCTGCTGTCTCGCCATTCATCAACTTAGTGCCTACGGTAAGTCCGTTAGGAGCAAGGATATATGCCTTCTCACCATCTGCATAGTTAATTAATGCGATATTTGCTGTTCTGTTAGGATCGTATTCAATACTTACTACAGTAGCAGGAATACCATCTTTTCTTCTCTTGAAATCTATTATTCTATATTTCCTTCTGGAGCCACCGCCTTGGTGTCTTACTGTGATTTTACCTTGATTGTTACGGCCTGCCTTCTTGCTTAAAGAAACAACCAATGACTTCTCAGGCTTTGTTGCTGTAATCTCAGTAAAATCAGAACCTGTCATGTGTCTTCTGGAAGGTGTATATGGGTTATATGTTTTAATTCCCATGATTTGCACTCCTTTCAAATGATCCTGTATAAAACGCAAGTCTCATACATTCTATTCTGTATATCTATTTAGGCTGTTTTTACAGACCTGAGAAAATCTCGATCTCAGCGCTGTCTGCTGTTAACTGAACGATAGCTTTCTTCATCTTTGCAGTCTTACCAACGGTATTACCACGTCTACGGTTCTTGCCATCTAAATTCATTGTGTTTACCTTTTCTACTTTAGCGCCAGTAAACATCTTCTCAACAGCTTCTTTAATCTGATTTTTTGTAGCATCCGGATGAACTGAAAATGTGTACTTTTTATCACTCATCGTGTTCATACTTTTTTCAGTTACGATAGGCTTCAGGATGACATCATAATATTTTAAATCTGCCATTATGCGTACACCTCCTCAATTTGTGCCACTGCATCTTTTGTTAATACCAAGGTATCATACTTTAAGATGTCATATACATTAATGGAATTAGATAAAGCTGTTCTTACCTTAGGAAGGTTTCTTGCAGAAAGAATTACGTTTTCATCCTTCTTATCAAGAATAACCAGTGCCTTTTCAAGCTTGAAGCTGTCAAGAACTGCTTTCATTTTCTTTGTTTTAATCTCATCAAAGCTGATTTGATCTAACACTACGATCTTCTCTGCATTTACTCTGGAAGTTAATGCGGATTTGATTGCTAATGCTTTTTCCTTCTTATTCATCTTGAAGGAATATTCTCTTGGCTTCGGAGCGAATACTACACCGCCGCCCTTCCACTGAGGTGATCTGGTTGAACCCTGTCTAGCGTGACCGGTTCCTTTCTGTCTCCATGGCTTTTTGCCGCCACCGCTTACTTCTGCACGAGTTTTTGCACTCTGTGTTCCTTGGCGTTTATTGGCAAGTTGTTGAACTACTGCCATATGAACCAAATGATCATTTATTTGTACTCCGAAGACTGCATCGTTAAGCTCTACTGTGCCAACTTTCTTGCCTTCGATATTGTAAACATTTACATTTGCCATTTAAGTGTTCCTCCTTTCTTAAAGCTCTATTTTGCTTTAACAGTTTCCTTAAGCATTACTACAGATTTCTTAGGTCCTGGTACTGCACCTTTAACTAAGATTAAATTCTTATCTGCGTCAATTCTTACGATTTCAAGATTTTGAACGGTTACTTTCACGTTACCCATTTGTCCAGGCATGTGCTTTCCTTTGAAAACTCTACCAGGGGTTGTTGCCGGTCCGTTAGAACCTGCATGTCTGTGATATTTGGAACCGTGAGCCATAGGTCCTCTAGATAAACCATGTCTCTTGATTGCGCCTTGGAAACCTTTACCCTTTGACTTAGCAGTTGCATCAATTTTGTCACCTACTGTAAAGATGTCAGCCTTGATTTCCTGTCCTACTTTGTAGTCAGTGGAATTTGCAAATCTGAGTTCTTTAAGATGTCTTTTATTCGCAACACCTGCTTTTGCGAAGTGTCCTTTTCTTGGCTTATTTACCAGAGTATCTCTGATATCACCAAAACCAACTTGAACTGCTGCGTATCCATCGTTCTCTACAGTTTTAACCTGAGTTACATAGAGAGGACCCGCTTGCAATACAGTTACCGGAATCAATACTCCGTTTTCACCGAAAACTTGAGTCATTCCGACTTTTGTAGCTAAAATCGCTTTCTTCATTTTCTTACCTCCTGTTTAATCTACAGCGGATTACACTTTACGTGCAATCATCCTAGATGGTTTATATCACTTGTATGATAAACCCTAAGGATTTCTTCTATATTAAATATTTTGTTCTGTCGTTCCCTGTTGTCAAAATTCTCATAAGATGAATGGGTTAATCTAAACTCTATCTTAATTATTTAGTTTTCATCTTAATGTCGATGTACACACCAGCAGGCATTTCTAATCTAGATAATGCATCTACGGTTTTCTGGGTAGGTGTGATGATATCGATTAATCTCTTATGTGTTCTTTGTTCAAACTGCTCTCTGGAATCCTTATACTTATGAACCGCTCTAAGAATTGTAACTACTTCCTTCTTTGTCGGCAACGGAACCGGTCCGCTCACCTTTGATCCTGTCTTCTTAACAGTTTCGATAATTTTTCCTGCAGATTGATCGATTAAATGATGATCATACGCCTTGAGTGTAATTCTCATTACTTGACTTGCCATAAAAAAAGCCGCCTCCTTT
>JAQZBN010000049.1 GCA_029238935.1 Herbinix sp. | reverse complement strand
AAAGGGAGATACCGGACGATTTGATTATCGTTTGATATCTCCCTTATATATTGCTTCAGCCTAGATAAAATTATTTTTCGGCTCTGCTTCTTTCGTGCTTTCCTTCATGGACTCCGATTTTCTGACCATTTACAATCCCTACATCGGCATTATCCTTCGGTTGCATCTTCCTTAGTTCGGAATTACTTTTTTCTCTATCTTTGATTCTGTTTTTATTATTATCCATGTTCCATCCTCTTTTCCTTCGTTTCTTATAATGACATGCATAGTATCTGCAAAATTACAAAAATTATAGTTAGCTGTTCCATTCCTTTTTATGAAAATATGGTATTGTTCTTTGTGGATAAAGATAGTAAAATAGGATATCTGTAAATTACGATAAGAAGGAAAGAAAAGACATGAAACAGAATAAGGAAGGTAAAAACAGTATTACAGATGGAGTTATTTGGAAACAACTCCTCATTTTTTTCTTCCCACTGTTGTTTGGCACTTTTTTTCAACAACTTTATAATACGGCAGATGCAATTGTCGTAGGACGAGCTGTAGGCAAAGAAGCTTTATCAGCGGTAGGTGGAGCAACAGGTACCATAATTAACGTATTTGTTGGTTTTTTTGTTGGCATTTCCAGTGGAGCAACTGTAACAATATCTCAATTTTATGGTGGTAAAAAGGAGCAAGATGTTAGTAAAGCTGTACATACCGCAATCGCTTTGGCAATTGCAGGAGGAGCAATCATCATGCTGATTGGACTCATTGGTGCGCCAACCGCCTTACGGATGATGGGAACACCGGAGGATATTCTGCCGTATTCATTAACGTATATCCGTATTTATTTTGGGGGAATGATTGCAAATCTTGTCTATAATGTGGGAGCAGGCATACTAAGAGCAATCGGAGATTCCAAAAGACCCCTGATCTATCTGATTATCAGCTGCTTTGTAAATATATTTCTAGATCTTTTATTTGTAATAGTCTTCCGCTGGGACGTTATGGGTGTGGCTGTGGCAACGGTCCTATCCCAAATGATCAGTGCATGCCTGGTATGTATGACCTTAATCAGAACCAAGGAATGTTATCGGTTGGATTTAAGACAAATAAGGTTTCATAAGGAAATGTTGGTAAAGATTATTCAAATTGGTCTACCGGCAGGGTTTCAATCCCTGATGTATTCCTTGTCCAATGTATTGATTCAAACCAATATGAATCGTTTTGGAACAGATACACTAGCTGGATGGACAGCTTACGGTAAAATTGACGGGCTCTTCTGGATGGTAATGGGCTCCTTTGGTATTGCTGTTACCACCTTTGTAGGACAAAACTATGGTGCGAGAAAGATGGACCGTGTGAAAAAAGGAATTAAGGTTTGTTATATTATGGCCATGTCGGCAGCGATTGGTATGAGCATCCTTCTTTACTTTGGAGGGACCTATGTATTCCGTTTGTTTTCCGCAGATCAGATCGTTGTGGAGAGAGGGATGGAAATCCTTAAGTTCCTCGTGCCCACCTACTGTACCTATGTTTCCATAGAGATCTTCTCCGGATCCCTCCGCGGAATGGGAAATGCATTTATTCCTATGTTACTTACCTGTATTGGGGTATGTGCATTAAGAGTTGTATGGCTTTTTACAGCGGTACCAATCTGGCCCGAACTTAAAACGGTTATCTTTAGTTATCCATTGACCTGGGCAACTACATCGGTATTATTTATTTTCTATTTCCGTTATTATTCTAAGCGCAGTGGTATCTTTATCAGATCGATGGTTTAACTCTGCTATATAAATAATAATGTGATTTTATTGTTCCTATGTCTATGAGATAGGAATGAGTTAGTTAAAGTAATATATCGTTAAGTTATTATCTTTAAAAGTAATAGGAACATGCTATTCATAATATGTTCAATTGCAACGATGTACAAAGTTTGTTAAGAATGGAGTTATTATGAGAAATATTAAATTAACAATAGAATATGACGGTGGTCGCTATAGTGGCTGGCAAAGGTTAGGCAAAGGTGAATCAGATAACACCATAGAGAACAAACTCCTGGAAGTGATTCAGAAGATGACAGGAGAAACTGCTGAGCTTTTCTGCGGATGCCGTACTGAGGCAGGGGTTCATGCCTACGGTCAGATAGCGAATTTTAAGACAAAGACGGACATGAAACTGTATGAAATTAAGAATTATTTTAATCGTTATCTTCCAATGGATATCGCGGTGATTGATGTGACAGAAGCGCCGGAACGATTTCATGCCAGCTTAAATGCAAAGAGTAAGACGTATCTGTATCGTATTGCGATTGGAGATGTACCCAGTGTATTTGACCGAAAGTATACGTATTACAGCTTTCATAAGCCCGATATTCAGAAGATGAAGAAGGCAGCGGAAGTTATGCTTGGAAAACATGATTTTAAGGATTTCTCCACGGTAAAGAAAAGCAAATCTACCGTGAAGGACATATATCAAATTGATATATATCAGGATGAGAAAGAAATCCAGATGACAGTGAAAGCGAATGACTTCCTCCATAACATGGCAAGGATGATAATTGCTACTTTACTAGACATCGGACTGGGTAATCGAGAGATAGATGAAATTGCAACTATATTTGACGAAAAATCATTAGTAATGGGGAGCTCTTCTGCCAATGCACAGGGCTTGTTCCTTCAGGAGATTGAATATTAACTGCAGAATAAATGATTATTGGATGAAATCTTATACATGCTTCTATTCCTCACGTAAAAGAATAAAAAACCTATTAATATAGTTCTTCCATAATGCTATAATATAACAGTTTAAATGTTAAATAATAGATTCGATATAACATATTATTAAGAACTATAAAAACTAGGATGAAATGATGGAGGATATGATATGAAATTAAGAGCACCTGCAGTACCATTAATAACAGTAGATCCTTATTTTAGTGTATGGTCAACAAAGGATGTATTAAATGAAGGAACCACCGTTCACTGGACCGGTAAACCCAATGCAATCACCGGCACAGCAATTATTGACAAGGAAGAATACCTCTTTATGGGTGATAAAGAGAGTAAAAAAATGCAGCAAACTTCAATTGATATGGATGCGTGTTCCACTACGTATACTTTCACAGCGTCTGGCGTAGAATTGAAATTAATTTTCACTTCCCCTTTGTTATTGGAACGTCTGGATATTTTAGCAAGACCAGTATCCTATTTGAAAACTGAGGTATCTTCCTTAGATCAGAAGGAGCATGAGGTAGAGATCCATATACAGGTAGAGGATACCATCTGTTTAAATACAGCAAAGGAAAGCCCTACAGAAGGCTCTTACTGTGAATTAAAAAGCCAAATTCCCTGTGCTTGCATGGGTAATATTAAACAAGACGTATTGAATAAAGCAGGCGACGATATTCGTATCAACTGGGGCTATTTTTATCTGACTGCAAAAGCAGAGCAGGCGAAAGTGATGATTCAGAAGGATGAAGAAAATACTATGTTGGAAGCAGTTGCGGTATGTAATACACAAACAGCTTCTGAAGCACTCTTTGTATTTGCTTATGATGATATTTATAGTTTACAGTACTTCGGTAAGAACATCAAAGGCTATTGGGCAAAGGAATCGGATGTAATCTTAGAGATCATCAGCCGTGCAGTTACCGAGTATGATGAGATATTTGCTTTATGTAAGAAGTTTTCCGAAAAGCTGTATCAGGATGCCAGTGTTAGCGGTGGAGAAAAATATGCGGAGCTTCTGGCCTTGGCTTATCGTCAAGCTATAGCAGCACATAAGCTGTGCATAGATCCAAATGGAGAACTGGTATTTATCTCCAAGGAATGCTTCAGTAATGGTTGCGCAGCTACAGTAGATGTTACTTATCCTTCTATTCCATTATTCTTGTTATACCAACCAAAGCTTGTGGAAGGAATGTTACGTCCAATTTTCCAATACACCTATTCTGGCGCTTGGCCTTTTGAATTTGCACCACATGATGCAGGAACTTATCCGTTAATCAATGGCCAAACCTATAGCAATGGAACTGATCCAAGAGATCAGATGCCAATTGAAGAATGCGGAAATATGCTAGTTACAATAACAGCTCTTTGCAGAGCAGAACAAAATTATGAGTTTGCAAAAGAACATATGCCAGTATTAAAGAAATGGGCAGAGTATCTAATGCAATACGGTGCAGATCCGGAAAACCAACTTTGTACCGATGACTTTGCAGGACATTTGGCACATAATTGTAATCTATCCGTAAAAGCAATTCTCGGTGTTGCAAGCTTTGGAATTCTTACTGAAAACCTAGAAGGCAAAGAGCAGAGTGAGAAATATTTTACCACAGCAAAAGAAATGGCAGAAGCATGGCTAGTAAGAGCTGCCAATGGCGATGGAACCTATAAGTTGACCTTTGATCAGCCTGGAACCTTCAGTATGAAGTATAATCTCGTATGGGATCAGATCTTTGGCTTGAACCTTTTTGCGAAGGAACTGATTGACGTAGAAGCAAAGAGCTATTTAAGCAGAATGAATACTTACGGAATGCCGTTGGATAACCGTGCGAAATATACCAAATCAGACTGGCTGGTATGGTGTGGATCAATGCTTAGTAATAAAGAAGATTTTGAAGCCTTTATCGAACCATTATGGAAAGCATATCATGAATCAGAATCAAGAGTACCTATGACCGACTGGTATCAAACCGATACAGCAAAACAAGTAGGCTTCCAGAACAGAACAGTTCAGGGCGGTTTATTTATTAAATTGTTAATGGATCGGAAACTATAAAAAGGAGTAATGACCAATGCCATATCCAATCAATGAAATAAAACCAAACATAGAGAATGCACTGCATACAATTAGCAATCATATCTATGAAAGTATTGCACCACTTAGTGTTACTATGTGGAAGACGAAAGAACCGGTACCCTTTAACGAACGTACCACTGGAGAAATGAAGGAAATCTCCATTGGCGAAAGCTGGGGAGATGTATGGGATTGTGCGTGGTTTCATATGATCGGTGAAGTACCGGCATCCGCAGCAGGAAAAAAAGTTGTTTTACTAATTGACTTCAGTGGAGAGGCATGTATTTTTGATTCAGAAGGCTGCCCCATTCAAGGACTAACCAATGTTTCTTCCGGGTTCGATTTTAGTTTAGGAAAACCCGGAAAAAGAGTGGTAGATCTTTCTACATGCGCAAAGGGTGAAGAAAAGATTGATCTTTGGGCGGATGCAGGCTGTAACGATCTATTTGGTAGTTACCGGGACCATGGTATTTTAAAGGAAGCCCACGTAGCTATCTGTAAGGAAGAGATGAGACAACTTTCTTATGATTTTGAGGTTTTATATAAATTATGGAGTGTCTTACCGGAAAATAGCTCCAGAGCAAAAAGTATCCTACATTCTCTCAATAAAGCTGCTTTACTCTTAAATGAATATACAGAAGAGGAAGCAACCAAAGCAAGAGAAATCCTTGCGAAAGAGCTAAATAAAAAAGGTGGGGACCCCTCCCTTCGCATGAGTACGATTGGTCATGCCCATATCGATCTTGCTTGGTTATGGCCCATCCGTGAAACAAAAAGAAAAGGTGCGAGAACTTTTTCCACTGCAATAAAGATGATGGAGAAATATCCGGAATATGTATTTGGTGCTAGTCAGGCACAGCTTTATGATTGGATCAAAGAAAATCATCCGGCTTTGTATGAGAAAATAAGAGAGCGTATTAAAGAAGGCAGATGGGAAGCCCAGGGTGGAATGTGGGTTGAAGCAGATACCAACATCTCTGGCGGAGAAGCCCTGGTTAGACAAATTATGTATGGAAAACGCTTCTTCGAACAAGAATTTCAGAAAGATATGAGAGTGTTATGGCTACCCGATGTATTCGGTTATACCGGGTCCCTTCCTCAGCTGCTGAAAAAAGCTGGAATTGATTATTTTATGACGATCAAGCTATCCTGGAGTGCTCATAATAAATTTCCTCACCATACCTTTAAATGGTCCGGTATTGATGGTAGTGAAGTATTAACACATATGCCTCCGGAAGGAACCTATAATTCTGCAGCATTACCAACCTCGATTAAGAGAGCAGAAGAGGATTATCAGGATAGTGGTGTTGCCAAGGAATGCCTGATGCTATTTGGTATTGGAGACGGTGGCGGCGGTCCGGGAGAAGAGCATCTGGAACGTCT
The DNA here is from genome assembly GCA_029238935.1 of Herbinix sp. Classification (GTDB taxonomy): domain Bacteria; phylum Bacillota; class Clostridia; order Lachnospirales; family Lachnospiraceae; genus Mobilitalea. The sequence continues at coordinate 21,962 of JAQZBN010000049.1, read as the reverse complement.
CCTAAGAGAGAAGAATCTAGATGGTATCATTCCGGTAACTCAGGAATGCAGTATCGACTTCTTTGACAGATTAAAAGAGGATTGGAATGAATATAAAACATGGAAGGGTGAATTATACCTGGAGAAACATCAGGGAACCTTTACCACGCAGGCTAGAAATAAACGTTTTAACAGAAAATTGGAGATCGGCTTACGAGAGCTGGAGTTAATTGCTGTACTGGCACAGTTAAAGGGCAAATTCGAATATCCTGCAAAAGAACTTGAAGTATTATGGAAAGAAGTACTCTTATATCAATTCCATGATATCCTCCCGGGTTCCTCGATTAAGAGAGTGTATGACGAAACGCAGGTACGTTATCAAGCAATCACAGAAGCAATGAACGAGTTGCTTCAAAAAGCTTACCAAGCCTTATTACAAGATCGTACTGTTGCTGTTAATACCTTATCCTGGTACAGAGAAGAATGGCTAAAACTCAAAGGACAATGGATAAAAGCAGCAGTGCCTGCACTAGGATATTCTGAATTAAGTGATCAAACCGCTGCAATATGGAAGGATGGCAAAGATTATCCGAAAGCAGAAGATAAGCTTTTGGAAAATGAACTTCTATCAGTGAAGTTTAATCATGATGGATCCATATGTTCCGTCTTTGATAAAGAGTTTAACAGAGAAGTACTTTTACCGGGTCAAGCAGGCAATCGTTTAAGCGTTTATTACGATAAGGGTGATGCTTGGGACTTCTCCATTCAATATCATCAGAGACCATCCATGGAATTCTGCTTAGAATCTACGCAGGTATTACAAGATGGACCCAAGGCAGAACTACTCCAGACTTATACTTACGGTAATTCAAGACTAGAGCAAAGAGTTATTTTAATGAGCGGAAGTAGAAAACTCGATTTTGTAACTAAGGTTATCTGGCATGAAAGCGATAAGATGCTTCGTACTTCATTTCCAGTGAATGTTATGGCAATGGAAGCAACCTGTGATATTCAGTTTGGTAATATCAAGCGTCCGACCCATACCAATACTGGCTTTGATATGGCGAAACAGGAAATCTGTGCTCATAAATGGGTGGATGTATCAGAACCTAATTACGGTGTTGCACTACTGAATGACTGCAAATATGGTTATCAGGTAAGCAATAATGTGCTAGACTTAAATCTTCTTCGAAGCCCACATTATCCGGATGAAAATGCGGATCAGGGTGAGCATGAATTTACTTATAGTTTATATCCTCATGGTGGAAACCACACGACAGGAAAAGTTAATCAGGCAGCTTATGAGCTGAATATGCCTCTTGTATTACATGAATCTGATAAGACATCAGATCCAGTATTGCAATCAGAATCTTTCCTGGAAGCCGATCAGGAAAACATTATTGTTGAAGCTGTGAAAAAAGCAGAGGATAGTGATGCTATTATTCTCCGTTTATATGAAAGCCATGGAATTGTTACGTCAGCAAAGATAAGACTTGGTGTGAAACCGACGTCCGTTAAACTGGTTGATCTATGTGAACGAGAAATTAATTCATTAGAACCTCAGGGCAACGAAGTGATGCTGCAATTTAAACCTTTTGAAGTTCATACCTTGAAGGTAGAGTTTTAAATAGAAAATATTAGAAATGCCAAACTGTATGAAGTAGGAATTCTCTATGATGCAGTTTGGCATTTTTTATCAATAAGGTTAAACTTGATAAATTTGGGGCAGATTATGATTGCTTCCCTGGGGCTGTCAGTGATAAAATATCAATCATATCAATGGAAGCTATAGAAAGAATAGTTAATACGTAAGGAAAACTATTAATTAATAAAAGCTATTAATTACATGAACTCATAAAAAAAAATATGAAATACTGCGCAATTTATCATGGAGGTAAATCAATGGAGAATAAGGAACTATTTAAAGTTGCAGAAGAATATAAGGAGAAGATATTAATCAACGATCCTCAGGATGAAGAGAAGAGAAAAGAGCTTCATCAGTATTTCCGCATTACACTGACTCATAGCAGTCTGGCGCTGGAGGGAAATACTTTATGCCTAACAGAGATAAAAGACTTTCTGGAAGATAATCTGACGGTTGCCGGTAAAACTGTCAAAGAGTACAATGAAGCAGCTGGACATGCCCAGGCTTTTGATTATATGATGGAGCAATTGAGGAAAGAGAAATTTTCCATTACGGAAGAGTTGATAAAGCAGCTCCACTACTTATACTATAATAGAATTAACAGCAATGAAGCCGGTAGATATCGTAATCAAATGCCGACTGGAACAAAGACAGGTTTTACACCACCAAGTCCAGAGGAATTGGATCATCTGATGAAACACTTTATCAATCAAATGGATACATCACAAAAAATATATCATCCCATTGAATATGCAGCTTTTTGCCATAAAAGAATTATGGATATACAACCATTTTCAGAAGGTAATGGTTGTATTGCACGATTTCTATTAAACATACTGCTCATCCGAACAGGGTATGGAATGGTTCAAATCACTGCGGCTCAAAGAGACCGTTATTTGAAGAGCTTAACCGATATGAGAAAAACGATGAATCCAGATATAGACTCTTATATCAATCTTATCGCGGAAAGTGTAATTGAATCGCAACGGGATTATTGCCGTATGATTGGAATTGAATAGGGACCAGAATTCGGATATAGAGTAGGCTTAAAGCTAGGGTTGCAATAATAACGAGGGAGATAAATCAGATGCTAAAACAAGGAAGTTATGTAGGAATTGCATGCTGTTCCAATGGATTGCTTGGCTCGTATCAACCGGTTGTAGAGGAGCTAATAGAGACATTAGGTTCCATGGGTATTATTTCAGTATGCAGTGATTATCTGTATTCCAAAAAATCAGTATTTAGCGGATCTGGATCAGAAAGAGCAAATGCTCTAATGAATTTTTATGAGGATAACAACATTGAAGCGATCTTCGATATTTCGGGAGGGGATATAGCCAATGGAATCTTGGAATATCTGGATTATGATCTGATACGAAAAAATCCAAAGCCTTTCTTTGGATATAGTGATTTAACAACAGTGATAAATGCTATGTTTAAAAAAACAGGGAATGTTTCTTACCTATACCAAGTAAGAAATCTTATCTATGAGGATAAAGAGATGCAGAGAAAAGCTTTTATTAATTCTCTGTTTTATGGAAGTCCTGATTTGTATGATTTTAAGTATAAATTTCTTCGTGGGGAAACAATGAGAGGTATTGTTGTGGGCGGTAATATTCGTTGTCTATTAAAGCTAGCAGGAACCGAATATCAGCCGGATTGGAGAAATAAAATATTATTTTTGGAAAGTTTGGGTGGTGAAGTTGCACTAATGACCACCCATTTATATCAGTTGAAACAAATGGGTGTGTTTGAAATGGTAGTGGGTGTATTGCTGGGAACTTTTACGATTATGGAAGAAAGAGACTATCAACCTACGATGGAAGATCTTGTACTGGAAATAGCAGATCAAAAGATGCTACCGATTGCTAAAACATATGAAATAGGACACAGCAACCATTCAAAATGTATCATTATTGGAAAAGAATTGATTCTATAGATAACTATACTAATTTAATTGATCTCCTATGAATATATTGTAGCAAGGATGTTTTGGAGTTTGTCTGATGTATGATAGATGGAATGGACGCATAGTAAAGTCATTTAATTTAGAGGATAACAATGTAGGACGAAATATAAATGCCAGGGACATCTATGTGCCGGCTGGCTATTCAATAGAAGCTTTTGCACAGGGTCTTGATACACCAAGCAGCATCCTGTTTACTCCGGACGGGGATTTATATATAGCAAGCACAGGATATATTACAGGGAGCGCTACCGTCTCCAGATATAATAACGGCAGATTTGAATTAATTGCGGATGGGTTTAATGTGCCTTTGACGGGAATTACCAGTAGAGATGGAGATATTTTTGTCTCCCATCGGGGAGTTATCTCAGTAATTCGTAGAGACGGCACTATCCAGGACATTTTAACTGGGCTTCCCAGTTATGGAGATTATAGTAATTCCAGAGTTTCCTTTGGCATAGATAGTAAAATGTATTTTGGCATAGGGACAGCCACCAATTCCGGTGTTGTCGGATTAGACAATAACTGGGTAAAGAACTACCCGTTCTTTCATGACAATCCGGGATCCTATGTGATTCTAAATGGTCAAAATTTTGAAACCAGAAATTTATACCTAGAGACGGCCAACGAGCCTGTTCTTACCGGTGCTTATTCCCCTTATGGGGTATCAAATATTATATATGAAGTCAGAAAAGGTGTGACTAAAGCTTCCGGAAGTATTTTAAGGGCAAATCCCGATGGAACTGATTTGGAATTATTCGCATGGGGATTGAGAAGTCCCTCCTATTGCCGATTTGATGAGCAATTCCGTTTATTTGTGTCAAATAACGGCTGTGATATCAGAGGCAGCAGGCCGATTGCCAATGCACCGGATGAATTTCAGCTCATTACACCGGGAGTTTGGTACGGATGGCCGGATTATGCAGGAGGAGAACCGGTTACTTCACCAAGATTTAAACCAGAAGGTGGTCAGCAGCCGGAGTTCTTATTTACTAACCATCCCAATTTGCCACCACGCCCTTATGCGATGTTTCCGCAGGGTTCCACTATTATAGGATTTGATTTTAATTACAACAGTAATTTTGGTCCCAGAGGAGATGTGTATATTGCTGAGTTTGGTGCTGTTCGTCCCAATACGATCCGAGATATTGCACCTTTGTTTACCGGATCGGGTCATAGAGTATCAAAAATCGATATGGTTTCCGGAGGAGTTACGACATTTGCAATTAATAAATCAGGCTTTCCTGCTCATATCTCCAGAGAAGGTGGTTTTGGAAGACCGGCGGATATAGCCTTTGGCCCTGATGGAGCCATGTATATTGTGGATATGGGAACAAACTACTTGGATAACTTAAATTCCTTTATACCTAACACTGGTGTTATATGGAGAGTAACAAGAAACTAAGTATCGTTACATAACATTGAGTCCTTCCTAATCTTAGTCATAGTGGCTAGAATTAGAAAGGACTTTTTTGTTATAAAATAGTCGTGTTCAGGGATTTTCACCCATAAAATATTACCATCATCTGGAGGGCATCTTTCCTAGGGATTACTTTACATAAGTGTGCATATCAGATATAATAAATGTAGAATTATGCGGAAAATTGCGATAAGTGGTTATAGGGGGAAGGAGATTACATTCTGATGTTTCATTCATTAACAAGAAAAATCCTGGCATTAATAATTATGTTAATAATGATATGTACCGCATCATTTACACTAGTATCCTATTATGAGATACGGAGATCTGCCATCAGCCAGATGGAAAGTGATGGTGCAACATTAGTTATTAACATCAAGAGAGAAATAATAAAAAACCAGGTATCAGGTTTAAAGGATCTTCAGACGATCTTTAAAGAGATCAAAGAGGAAAGTACCGGAAATATTGTATACATATCTCTTTCGGATGAGAATTCAACAGTTATTGTTTCGGATAATAGTGAACTATCAGAAGGCGATAACAAGACCGATGCAGTATCCTCTGCAACATCTCAGGGGGATGTTGCGGAAGTAGTTAGCCAGCAGAAAACCATGGGAAAAATACTTACCATTGCATCCGGGGAAAAAGTGTATAATGTTTCAACTGGCTTTACTTACAATGAGGAGCTATCCGGTGCTTTGAATCTGGGTATTTCACTAAGAAGTATGTACCATGAGATCAGACAATCGTTATTTGAGACAATTACCATTTCATTATTCATCATGCTGCTTGCTATCGTGGTTGGAATGTTTTTTGCAAAGAGAATCATAAAACCAATCACAGCCATGTCAGAAAGACTAAAAACCTTTGCTGAAGGAGACTTCTCCATAGGGTTTGAGCATATCAGTAAGGATGAGATTGGTAAGATGAGTGATGCACTGGATAATATGAGATTGACTCTGCGTGGTATGGTAGGGGACATTCAAAGTAGTGCGAATCAGGTAGCACAGAGTTCCAATCAGCTTACCTCTGTAATTGAGGATACTTCACTGACTGCGGAGGAAATCTCAAAGGCTTCAGAGGATTTGGCAATGGGCTCCGGTGATCTTGCTTCGAACACACAGGATGGCTTACAGCGACTGAATATGCTGGCTCAGGAGATTATGTCTTTATCTGAGAAAACAAATACGATAAAGGAACGGATGGAGCAGACAAGAAAAGCAAATCAGACTGGTACGAAAAACATTCATGAATTGAAAAAGGTAATCTATGAAAATGAGATAGTTACGGATAAAATCAAAGAACAAGTTGAAGTGCTTGGTACCAAATCGGAAAGTATCGCTCAAATTACATCAGTGATTAAGAATATCGCAGACCAAACTAATTTACTTGCTTTAAATGCCCGAATTGAAAGTGCCAGAGCAGGGGAACAGGGGAAAGGATTTGCAGTTGTAGCTGAGGAAATTGCAAAATTATCAAAACAAACTGCGAACTCCATAGAAGGTATTGAAGCAATTGTTTTGGAAGTGAACGAAGCCATTGATAAAACTCAGGAGTTTATGAGTAAAGGTTCAGAAGCAATCCATCGTACGACAGTAGTATCTGCAGAAACGGAAGATGCCTTTGCGAGGATCGAAGGATCTGTAATGAATATTATGAATGAAATACAGGTGCTTATTGAAGGTATCAGCAGAGTGAATCAGGATAAGAACGAAGTGGTAGGTGCAGTTGAGAGTATATCTGCAATCGCACAGCAAACGACATCTTCTACCGAAGAAATTGCTTCATCCTTGGAACAACAGCTGAGCAGTATGGATTGTGTAGCTCAATCAGCGAAGGAGTTGCAAAGCATAGCATCTGAATTGGAGAAGTTAATCGGGAAATTTAAATTATAAAATGATACAGAATAAATGCCAGAGGTCATCTTTAAAAGCGATGATTTTTGGCGTTTATTTTTTTATCTTGCATATATTTTTCATTTGATCTATCATATTCCTTTGGGAAAACTTGATAGGAAGGACAAAACATTGACAGAAGGAAAAATTTCAAAAAAAATAATTTTGTTTGCAATGCCTATATTTTTAGGAAATTTATTGCAGCAGCTTTATAACATTGTGGATTCTCTGGTTGTGGGGAATGTTCTTGGTAAGGATGCACTGGCTGCGGTAAGTTCATCCGGTAGCTTGATTTTTTTAATTGTAGGTTTTATTAATGGTATTTTCGTAGGTGCAGGTGTCGTGATTGCTCGTTATTATGGAGCCAAAGAAATGAAGGAGTTATCCATTGCGGTTCATACCACCATAGCTTTTGGTTTGATTGCTGGAGTATTTGTGACAGCAGCCGGAATGGGACTAACACCTTGGATGCTTAAGATGATGGGAACACCGCAAGATGTGCTTCCAAATTCCATTTTATATTTTAGATTATATTTTGCAGGTGGTATTGGCTTTGTTATGTATAATACCTGTATGGGTATTTTCCAGGCCGTGGGTGATAGTAGGCATCCCCTCTATTACCTAATCATATCCTCGATCATAAATGTTATTCTAGAGATTTTATTTGTTGCAGTCCTGGATTTCGGTATAGGTGGTGCAGCGATTGCAACCGTAATTGCACAGTTTGTCAGCGCTATTCTTGCATTTGTAAAGCTTCTTAAAGTGGATGGAGTGCATCGGGTTATCATTAGTCAAATACGAATGGATCGGAAGATGTTGAAAAGTCTCTTAAAAATGGGGATACCAACCGGAATACAAAATTCGGTAATAGGATTTGCTAATGTCATTGTCCAATCCAACATTAATAAATTTGGATCAGTTGCCATGGCTGGATGCGGTAGCTATTCAAAACTGGAAGGCTTTGTGTTTTTACCAATCACTAGTTTTAGCGTTGCAATCACAACATTTATAGGACAAAATCTGGGGGCAAAACAATATGAACGGGCAAAAAAAGGTGCTCGCTTTGGTATTATGGCAGGTGTGCTTTTAGCAGAAACGGTGGGCGTTTTATTATGGATCTTTGCTCCTGTTTTAATTCGCTTCTTCAATGATCAACCGGATGTTATAGAGTTTGGTGTGATGCAGTCAAGAACAGAAGCTTTATTTTATTTTCTACTGGCCTTGTCCCACATTCTGGCGGGAATTTTACGAGGTGCTGGAAAATCCAAAATTCCTATGATAGTCATGCTTGTATGCTGGTGTGCAATTCGTATTACCTACATAACCATCATGGTAAGTATTTTACCGGATATACGAGTGATCTTCTGGGCCTATCCGCTTACTTGGTGTTTAAGTTCCATTACATTTCTTATCTATTATAAAAAAGCAGACTGGCTTCACAATGTTATTGACTTTAGATAATTAAGGGTTCATCGGTAAAACATTAATTTTTCATAATGAATATAATCTTTCATAATGATTAAATAGATTGCTGGAACGATACTGAAAAGAAAATCTAAAAAATAGAGAAGCTAAAAAGCTACTCTATTCTTTAGATAATATTTAGATAATATTTTAAGTTATAACAATCAATATTGCATGTAATAATAATTACATGTAGTATGAAAGTAATAAGTGATTTACATGTAAAAAGTAATAAATAATTACATATAATTACATGTAATAAAATTTACATCCGATGGCAATGTTCCGAAATATTTTTTAAAGCATCCTCCGCGTTGTCTTGGGCTGTTGGCTCAAGAGAAATATCTCCGAGGGCAACAATACCTACTAGGCTGTTATTATCAACGATAGGGAGTCGTCTAATTTGACGATCACTCATGATACGAGCTGCATCATTGACTGACATGTCGGGATTACCAAATACAATGTCCTTCGTCATGATATCACAAACCTTTTGTTTTTCAGTATTCTGTCCGGAAGCAACGGAACGAACCGCGATATCACGGTCAGTTACAATACCGATTATTTTATCATCGGTGCAAACAGGAATGGAGCCACAATCATATTGTTTCATTAATTGTGCTGCATGAGCGATCGAATCATCAGATCTTAAACTAGCGATATCCTTCGTCATTATATCTTTAACTTTCACAAAATCACCTCCAATGATAGATTGCCCAGGGAAGAAGAATTTTATAAAAAAATGCAGTTAGAAACCATAGGAAGAGAATGAGAAGAACCATTAAGGAAGAAGAGGAAAGTACTATGATAGAATTTAAAACAATATTGCTTGATGCAGATGATACACTATTTGATTTTGGTGCCTGTGAAAGAGAAGCACTAAGACTTGCTTTTGAACGATATGAATATGAATATTCTGAGGAGATAAGAAAAATTTATGAAAAAATAAATGTGAATTTGTGGAAACAGTATGAATTAGGAAAAATGGACCGGAAGACTGTTATTTACTCTAGATTCGGATTATTATTCCAAGAACTTGGTATCGTAGATGATGGAATAGCCTTTGAAGATGATTATCAGGAACTTTTAGGCATGCAACATTTTTTTATTGAGGGAGCTATGGAGCTCATTTTGTATCTCCATAAAAAATATAAGCTATACATCGTTACAAATGGTGTCACTGCTACTCAGTTACAACGATTAAAGGATTCTAGATTGGATCAATATATGAAGAAAATCTTTGTATCTGAGGAAACCGGATATCAAAAACCAATGAAAGAATTTTTTGATTACTGTTTTGAACGAATGGATCAATTTGACCGATCAACTACACTAATCATAGGTGATTCTCTATCATCCGATATGAAGGGTGGTAATAATGCTGGGATTACTACATGCTGGTATAACCCGAAACATATACGAAACATGTCAGAGGTAAAGGTAGACATAGAAATACATGATCTGAAGGAGCTATATCAGCTCTTATAGATATAAAGGATAGAAAAATTTAGAAAAAATATTAAATATATATTGTAAAATTGTCCACGGAGTGTTAATGTTAGGGTAGTCCCATTATATTAATCTGGAATGTTTATCAATGCCTTTTTAATTATTGGAGCGAAAAGTAGAATGGAAACATTCAAAATATTATGGAGGTATATAACCATGGCAGATAAGGTATTGGTATGTAAAGATTGTAAGGCAGAGTTCGTATTTACGGAGAGCGAGCAAGCTTTCTATAAGGAAAAAGGATTTGATAATGAACCACAGAGATGCCCGGCTTGCAGAAGAGCGAAAAAGCAAGAAAGAAACCATGGAAATGGTGATAGAAATTTCGGTGGCGGTAATAACAGAGGCGGACAAAAGAATTTTGGCAAGAAAAGATAATTAGAAATAAATAAATTCCAAATCGTATATATGAAAATATGAAAAGGGTAGTGAGCAAAAGGCTTACTACCCTTTTTATATGCGTTAACATCAATATGTAACTTTCATCTTTATAAAGCTCAACGTAGAGAAATTTACTCATACATTTTTTCGAATAGTTATTTGAGTATTGTCTTAGGTAGTAAAATAATGGTATGATTAGAAGAGATTACTTATATTGAACACATGATGATAGCTATGAATGACGAGAGGATGGACAATATGAATCAGATTACCTTAGGAAATACGGGTATTTTAACAAATAAAAATGGGTTTGGAGCGCTTCCCATCCAACGAGTGACGAAAGAAGAAGCGGTTGTAATATTAAGAAAAGCATATCAACATGGGATTACTTTCTTTGATACAGCGCGGTTCTATACAGATAGTGAGGAAAAGATAGGAATCGCTTTATGTGATGTAAGGGATAAGATATTTATTGCGACAAAGACAATGACAGATAAAGTGGAGGAATTCTGGAAACAGTTACATGAGTCTCTTCGGATGCTAAAAACGGATTATGTGGACTTGTATCAGTTTCATAATCCAAGCTTCTGCCCTAAGCCAGGGGATGGAACCGGTCTATATGAAGCAATGCTGTTAGCGAAAGAAAAAGGAATGATAAAGCATATTGGAATAACGAACCATCGTCTTCCGATTGCTATAGAAGCAGCAGAATCCGGTTTATATGAAACAATTCAATTTCCTTTTAGTTATCTGGCAACGGAGAAGGAAATCGATCTGGTAAAGCTATGTAAAGATAAAGGGATTGGTTTTATTGCTATGAAAGCATTGTCCGGAGGGTTGATCACCAATTCAGCAGCCGCATATGGGTTCTTAAATCAATTTGAGAATGTACTTCCTATCTGGGGTATTCAAAGAGAAGAGGAACTAGACGAGTTTATCTCATATTCGGAGCAGGTTCCTGCCCTGGATGAAGAAATGATAGCAATCATTGATAAAGACCGGATAGAGCTAGGTGGTGATTTTTGTCGGGGCTGTGGCTATTGTCTTCCATGTCCGGCTGGAATTGAAATTCCGGTTTCGGCAAGAATGTCTCTGATGATCCGCAGAGCACCAACCGAGGTTTATTTAAGTGAGGACTGGAAAGAAAAAATGAAGCGGATCGAAAACTGCATTCATTGTGACCATTGTAAAAAACACTGTCCATATGGATTAGATACTCCGAGATTACTTGAGGTAAATCTGGTAGATTACAAAGAGTTTATGTAGAAGGAAGTTACCCTATAGAGACATAAGTAGGGTTTATTAAATATTAATCTTGATCATAAATAATGAAGAAAGAAGGAACCCATTTTATGAATAAGAGCTGGCGTAGATTCGTCCCATGGATTATGATCCTATGCATTATCCTGCAGGTAATGCCCAGTCCGGTAGTTTTTGCACAAGAGTCGGAGAAATCGCTAACCATATTATTTACTCATGATATGCATGATAATTTATTACCTTCCAAATCAAAACAGGAGGGAGAAATCAAAACATTAGGCGGATATGCAAGATTACAAAGCGCAATTAATAAGATAAAGGAAGTGGAAAAAGAAGTTCTACTTGTAGATGGCGGTGATTTCTCTATGGGAACGCCGTTTCAAACGATTTTTACCGGAAGCTCCCCCAGCTTACGCATCCTGGGACAGATGGGTTATGATGCAGTTACCCTGGGAAATCATGAGTTTGATTATAGGGCATCCGGTCTAACAAAGAGCTTAGTATCTGCAATGCAAAGCAAAGAGCAGCTTCCGGCAATCGTGGAGGCAAATATGACGTTTCCAATCGATGAAGATGGGAAATTAACAGAGTCTCTTACGGAGTTAAAAGCAGCTACGGATGCGTATGGTGTTCAGGACTATATTATTGTAACAAGAAATGGTGTAAAAGTTGGTATTTTTGGTGTAATGGGTGAAGAGTCAGCTTCTATGGCTCCGATGTCAGAAGTCGTATTTGAGGATGAGATTAAGCATGCAAAACGGGTAGTGAAAGAGTTGCAGGATAAAGAGCAGGTAGATCTGATTGTCTGCCTATCCCATTCCGGAACTAAATCAGATCCCAAAAAATCTGAAGATGAAATACTGGCTAAGAAGGTGCCTGAAATTGATATCATAATAAGCGGTCATACCCATACAAAGCTGGAAGAACCAATTATTGTAGGGGATACCCTGATCGGTTCTTGCGAAGAGTATGGTAAATATCTAGGAATAATCAAGGTTTCACAAAACGGGGAAAAAGATTGGGAGCTAACAAATTACGAGTTATTACCAATCGATAATAGCTATCCGGAAGATCCTGAAATTGCAAGTAGAGTTGCAGAATTCAAAGAGGAAGTGCAGAGTCAGTACTTTGATGAGTTTGGGTTAGGATATGATGAGGTAATTGCATCCACCTCCTATGATTTTCAGACAACAGCCCAAATACAAGCAAATCATAACGAATCAACCCTTGGTAACTTAATCAGTGATGCCTATCGATATGCAGTGAAAAAGGCAGAGGGTGATAATTATATACCGATCACTGCAGCAGTAGTTCCAGCAGGTACGATACGTGGTAACTTTTTTGAAGGCGATATCACAGCAGCAGATGCTTTCAGTGTTAGCTCCTTAGGTATAGGAGCAGATAAGATGCCCGGATATCCATTGATTTCAGTGTACTTAACCGGGAAAGAATTAAAAACCATGTGTGAAGTAGATGCTTCCATCACCCCTTTGATGGCAGAAGCACAGTTATTTTTATCAGGTGTTAATTTTACCTTTCATCCAAAGCGTCTCATATTTAATAAAGTGGAAGATGTGACGATTGAAAATGAAGATGGAACGACAGGAAAGGTTGAGGATGAGAAACTTTACCGAGTGGTTGTTGGTCTGTATTCAGCTCAGATGTTATCAGTCGTTGGGGATAAATCCTTCGGGCTTCTATCCATTGTTCCAAAGACTCAGGACGGAACGCCAATCACTGATTTTGAAAAACAGATCATCTATGATGAAACCAGCGGTACCAAAAGGGAATTGAAAGAATGGTATGCACTGGTGCAATACCTGCAGTCCTTTGATCAAGAAAACGGTGTTGCGAAGATACCAACTTACTATAGTGAAACTCATGAACGTAAGGTGGTAGATGATAATAATAATATCCTTGTTATTCTTGGTAATCCAAATCATATTGCATTGGTGGTATATGGTGTTGTTATTTTACTGATGGGTCTGGTTGTATTGGTTATAGTTAAGGTAGTAAAACGAAGACGTAAGCACAGGAATTTAAAATAATAGTAAATCAGCATCAATAGAGAAATTAGTTGAAAAACAGTTGAAAAATCCGATAGACAGAATGAATATTAATATATAATGAGGGCAAAGAATTATGTAATAAAGGGTTATTAAAAGATCTTAAGTTGAAAGGCAAGGTTATGAGTGAAAAGAAGCAAAATATTATCATAGCATTATTACTATTTCTCATCCTGCTCTTGGTAGGGATAAATTCTTCTTATAAAAATAAGCTATCCTATTTAGAGCAGCAGATTCAATTGACGAACTCTTCTCTGAGCAGCCAGATGAGCCAACTTTCCTATACCTTTGGACAAATGGAATCAAATTTCAATAAGTCCCTAAGTGATATTGTAAGCTATGGATTTACCTATGAGGATTTAAGTGCAGAGAATAACACGGTAAAGTTGAAGATGAATTTTGATGTGAAAGAACTAGGAGCTGGTTCAAAGTTCTACATATCCTATACCCCTTTGGATGAAGCTTCTTATACCGAAATTGAAGCACAATCTGTTGGTGGTACATCATATCAGTCTGAACTTGAACTATCCATAGATCATAATTATAAATTTAATATTATCGAGAAGAATAAGGAAGGGCTGACCAAGCAGCTGAATACCGAAGAAATCACATATCATGTCTATAATGATTTTAAAGCCAATCGGCTGGAGAAATTGAGTAGTGATTTTGGGGTAAATGATAATCAATTGAACTATAATTATTTCTTTATCAATCACACGTATGGTGAAGAAGCATTTGAAGTTAAGACGGTTGAATTTTATTTATATTATGGAGATGAAGTGGTTTATTATGAAGATATCACTGACCAGAACTTAATCGAAAATAATGAGGTTAAGATAAATGCAAATTCTTATGATGATCCTTATGTAAAAGAGGAAGTAGTAGGAGCTACTGCTACTGAAATGATAGTTGACAAGGATATGTATCAATATAACTATCAAATCTCCATACCAAAAAAGGATTTAAATGAAAAATATCCTGAACTCTATAATGAGGACCTTAATTATATGGGTGTATTAAAATCAAGCATTGTAATTACCTTCCAAAATGGAGATACCATTGAATATTAGACGTTTAGGTTAGATGAGGAATATCTAAGAAGAGATTTAATATTAAAAATTCAGCTGAATAGGAAAGGGATACGAATAATTATTCTTATTAGAATGTTATTCGTATCCTTTTTTGGTTTAATGAATGGTTCCATAAACAAGAGAGATATCCGTATGATTCTCAGCTATCGCCTGTACTGCTAACTCCAAACCATGGACAATATCAGTTAAAGCCATGGATGGTGTTGTTGCTGATCGCCCAATTACTTGACAGGGTATATAAGGGACATGAATAAAACCACCACGCATATTAGGAAATTCCTTCTCAATATAATAAAGAACTCCATACATCAGATGGTTACAGACAAAAGTGCCGGCAGAATTTGAGAGAGAGGAGGGTAGACCATGATCACAGATGGTTTTTACTATTGCTTTTACCGGTAAATTAGAAAAGTAAGCGGCTGGGCCTTTGGGAAAGATGGGTTGATCAAGGGGTTGATTTGATTCGTTATCCTGAATTCGGGCATCATCAATGTTGATGGCAATCCGCTCCGGGGTAATATCGTATCTGCCTCCGGCTTGTCCGATACATAATACTGCATCTGGTCGTAATTCATTCATAGCAGTGTATACCTTTTCAATCGATTTATGAAATACGGTTGGAACGGTTAACTTACTGATTGCTGCTCCGGCAATCTCATCTTTCATTAAAGTAACTGCTTCCAGTGCCGGATTAATGGTTTCTCCCCCGAAGGGTTCAAAAGCTGTAACTAATATTCGCATATAGATACCTCGTTCTCATAATATACTTGTCATTATAATAACTGAGGTAGGAATTGTCAAAGCAGGGATTTACTATAGTAAAATGTGAAATAGATTACAATGGTTACTAAAAATAAAAATATTCATTATTTTATTCATTTATATAGTGAAATATAGTTGACGAATACATCGAAGTTCGATATATTATATATCGAACTGCAATATAAAGAGGTTCGATATAAAGAGGTTCGATACAGAGTGATTCTGTAAAGTGAGATTTGGCACATAGATATGATATAGAGAGATATGATATAGAGAGATATGATATAGAGAGATTCGATAAAGAGAGATTTGATACAGAGAGATTTAATACAGAGAGATTCGACATAGAAACTCGATATAGAGAAATTCGATATAAGAATGATTTTTATGATGACAGATACCATGACAGTTAAAAAATAAGGAGAAAAGATGGATCAGAAAATACAAAAAATTTATATTCCGATGACAGAGACTGGATTTTATATCCTATTCTCTCTACAGCAAGAGATGCATGGATACAATATTATTCAATATGTAAAAGAACTAACTGCTGGTGAAATCATCATTAGTGCGGGAACCATGTATGGAAGCTTATCTAAGATGGAATCCGATGGGCTAATCATGTTTACGAAAGAAGAGAATAAAAGGAAGTCATATCTCATTACGGATCTAGGTAACGAAATTCTAGGGATTGAATTGAAACGGATTGAGCGGTTATATAAAAATAGTAAAGGGGAGCGTTTATAGTATGGAGACAAAGATAGTAAAGAAGCGATTTTTTTTGGCAGATTATGAAGAAGAGCAGATTTTTTTACAAGAACAGCATAAGAATGGATGGAAGTTATTGAAATCCAAAGGGAATCTTTATACTTTTGAAAAATGTAGGACGGAAGATTATATCTATCAATTGGATTTTAATCTCAACAATAAGGATGAAGAAGCGTATATCCAGATTTTTGTGGATTGTGGCTGGGAATTTATACAAAAGATGGGGCAATGGTATTATTTTCGTAAATTACGGTCTGAGGTGGATGGAGAAAACACAATCTTTAGCGATAAGGAGTCTAAGGCAGAGATGTGTAAAAGAATTGTTCAGTCCCAGGCACCGCTGGTGTTTGCTATCAACGGTGTTATCTTATTATGGAATATTATCTTTATGACAATGCGTAATCAGATGGGAATTAGTGATTCAATTCAGATTCCAATTATCATCATAGGAACCATATTAGTATTATTATGTGTATTTTCATTAGGAATCTATATTGGAATTATTACGAAGGTAAACAAGAAGATTCAAGCATTGACAAATCCTGTTCAGGATAGAAAAAAATAATTATAGTAAGGTAATATTTATTACAGAGGTACATTATGATTGAGATGAGGAAGAGTTATGATAACAAATGAGGTTTAAAGCCATTGGAATATGGCTGAATTGCCATGAACACAGATCTATAACATCGCATGGCAGATAGAAGAAAATTATATTCTAAAAGAAGGGAAAGATGTCTCCTCGCATTAAGTATCCTGCGAATTATGAAAGCACTAAAAATGCAGAAGAAGCAGCAGAGATGGCTCTCTGGATCTGGGATCGTAAAGAGAAACCTGTAAGGTAGCTAATTCTGCGAGTGGTACCATTTTAATCCTAAAATCTGGTAATATAAATTGACAATACAACAAGAAAACGATAGAATGTAATTAAATACATTATTTGTCACTGATCCCTACCATATGCCATTATCGGATGGGTAGAAGGTGTGATAGAATTCTATAAGAAAGAAGTAAAGGCAATGTAATTGAAGGAGCAGCTCCAGATAAAAGCGTGTATAAAAATATGATTCATATGGAATGATTTATAGTAAATAAGTTCAGCTTCCTCGTTGACACTTTATGTAGATTAAATTACGGAAATATATGGAAATAAAAATTGACATTACCAAAAAATGACGATAAAATATATCTATATAGGACAAGAGTAAATCGAAAAGAGGTGAAATCAATGGGAGATAAGAATCCAAAAAAGGCGCCTAAAAAGAAGGGTAACGAAAAATCTTCAGCTCAGGCATCTGCAGCACCAAGCACAGCAAAGAAAAAATAGCAAAATAAAAATTCCCTCGAAGATGACGCGAGGGAATTTTTGTGATTTTGGGTCAGCTTAATAATTTTATAAGCAAATTTTAATGTAAAGTTGCAGTGTTATCTTTATAATAAAAGATATTGATCTAATAAATGATATGTTTTGAATGGAGCTGATGCTATGATACTGTTTTTACTGTTGGTGACGTTGCTATTGCCATTTACCATGATAGGATTTGGGTTGGCATGGAAAAATCACCCCCCAAAGGTTGTGAACGATTTTTATGGATACAGAACAAAGCAGTCCATGAAAAGCCAGCAAACTTGGGACTTTGCACACCGATATTTCGCCAGGATTTGGCTTTATCTAGGGATTGTTTTGGCTATTGTAAGTACGATTATTATTCTAGTTTTTTGTAGAATAGATCTAGATTCGTTAGGAGAAATCATTAGTGTTCTTGTAGTAATACAATGTATGATATTGTGTCTACCCATCATTCCAACTGAGATTAAGTTAAAGAAGCATTTTGATCGATTTGGAAGAAGAAAAAATTAATTAAGGAGGAAACATTCATGTACCAATTTCCAAAGGATCTGTATACTGACGTTCGTATTGAAACAGTATCCGAAACAAATATTACCCTTGAGAACTTTGAATTAAAACAGAAAAAAGCAAAAACAAATACGGGGGCTATGATCCGTATCTTTGACGGAAATCGTTGGTATTATGGTGCTACAACAAATTTGGATCAGCTACAGGAGGAGATCGATAAATTAGCTCTTATGGCAACACCAAGCAAAGTCATTATGGAACATCCGGTAGTCCAAAAACTTGAGGTAAACCAAGGTGTTCAACTTACATACCAGGATACTGATGTATCAAAGATACCAACAGCAAATAAATATGAGCTTTTACAGTCTTACATTCCGGTAATGAAGGATTTTGAAGAAGTTCAGATGTCAAGATTATACTATCTTGATAAACATACTGTAAAACATATCTATTCCAGCAAAGGGACCGATGTTTTGTTTGATTCACAAAGCTGCTGTGTAGCAGCCAGATATACTTGTCAGATTAATGGAAATCCCTGTCGTGGTTCAGAGAACGTTTTTCATATGAAATTTGAAGATCTGGTAGGAAAGCAAGAGCAAATTCGGTCTACGATTAGGAAAGACCTAGAATACTACAAAGGGGCAATACCAGTGGAGCCGGGAATTTATACCTGTGTGCTCTCCCCGGAAACCGCCGGTGTATTTGCCCATGAAAGCTTTGGACATAAGAGTGAATCGGATTTTATGGTTGGTGATGAGACCATGAAGAGAGAATGGGCAATCGGTAAACCAGTGGGAGCGCCACTTCTTAATATTATTGATACCGGTTTGGTGGAAGGTTCCGGCTATGTACCTTATGATGATGAAGGCTGTAAAGCAAAAGAAAATTATATTATTAAAGATGGTATTCTAACAGGAAGACTGCACAGTGCAGCCACTGCGGTAGCGTTGGAAGAAGCTCAGACCGGAAATGCCAGAGCGATGAGTTTCGAGTTTGAACCTATTGTACGTATGACTACAACTTATATAGGAGCTGGTAGTCAGACCAAAGAAGAATTAATTGCTGGGGTTTCCTTAGGTATTTTTATTGATTCTCTTTATCATGGATCCGGTATGACAACCTTTACCATTGCCCCTCAGAGAGCATACATGATTCGTGACGGAAAACTCGCGGAACCGGTACAGATTTCTGTTATCACCGGTAATGTTATGAGTACTTTAAATGAAATTGATGGTGTATCCGATCAGGTAGAATTATACTCTTTTGCACTGGGAGGCTGTGGAAAAATGGAACAATACCCTCTTCCGGTTAGCTTTGGCGGACCCTATATTCGTGTTAATAAAATAAATGTACAATAGGAGGCTAATGAAATGGTAAGAGAATTATACAAAGAAGTCTTAAATGAGATTGCATTAAATATAACCGGAACTAAGATAGATGCAGTGCGTAAAAAGTCCCTTACAAAATGTGGATGCCGTGCATATCAAGATGGTTTTATCGGAGTTGCAGGATGTTACGGTGAACCTACAGAAGAAACCTGGGCGAAAGCAGAAGAAAGCCTGGCAGATCAGATACCATATCCGTATGAATCAGCAATGCAGAGAGAAAGAGTTAGAGATCAGCGTGAAATACATATCAGTGAAGAAGAATTTATTATGGATATGGAACGTTTATTGGAAACAATCAGAAATGAATTTCCTCAATATATACTTAGTAATAAAATTCAGATAACAGAATCAATCGTATCCTTGACAAATGATGCTGGATTAGATTATATCAATTACGATAAAGCCATCTTAATGGAACTGATTGTAAAGCATGTTGATTCAATTAATATCATAGATACCGCATTGATATACATGAGCAGACAATATGACTACGATAAACTTCTGGAAGAAGCAAGATTTATCCTGGAGGGATATGAGAAGGAAGTTGCTTTGCCGGAGAAAAAGAAAATACCAGTGATCATACAGCAGGAAATTTTTCTAAGTAAATTTCAAGAGTCTCTGAACGGAGAAGCGATGGCAAGAGGAATCTCCATGTTTAAGGATCGGATGAATAGCAAAATATTCAATGAGAATTTTCATATCTACCAAAACCGTAGTGATGACAAGCTATTGGTACCTTTTTTTGATATGGAAGGGACAGTAAACGACAAAGACGAATATCTTCTGGTCGAAGATGGAATCATTAAATATACTTATACGGATAAGAAGAATGCTGCTCTTCATTCAGTTCCTTTAACGGGTGCAGCAGGGGGTAGCTATGATGAGGTACCATCCTTAAGCAGTCCGGAGCTTTCCATTGTACCCGGAAGTAAAACACTGAAGCAGTTAGTACAAGGGGAGCAGGCGATCCTTGCTATTTTAGCAAGCGGTGGTGATTTTACTAATACAGGAGACTTTGCATCACCGGTCCAGAGTGCATATCTAATGGAGGATGGCAAGATACTTGGCAGATTGCCTGAATTTATAGTATCAGGAAATCTCTATGAGATGTTTGGTGAGGATTTCATAGGATGCAGTTCGGATAAGGCTTTATTTGGTTTTCATGGAGCGGTAGTTCGGATGAAAGCGACTCTTTCCTAAGTTTAAATAGATAGTTATTGTATAATGAGACCGTGAATTTATTACTAAGTAAATTGGCGGTCTCAGGTTGTGAAGAAAGTTAGGGTGATTCCTATGATTAAAAAGTTAACGGATAGAGTATATTACATGCCCCATGAGGATGAAACGGATCGACCTGTCCTGGGGTTGGTTTGTGGTGATGAATATAGTCTTGTTGTGGATGCTGGTAATTCTCCAAAGCATGCCAGAGAATTTTTGGATGAGATTGCAGCCTTGGAGGTTTCTCCCGTGAAATATGTAGTAATTACTCATTACCACTGGGATCATTCCTTTGGTATTAAAGAGATGGGATTAACCACCATTGGACATCAAAAAACAAAAGAGATATTATGGAACAGGAAGGAAGATACTTTTGATGATATTTCCTTGGAGCAATATGAAGCAGAGGGGATATATTCGAAAGGAGCAATACGATGCATCAAGAATGAAATACCGGATCGAAAGCACTTCTCTATCAAAGGAATAGAGATTGATTATAAAGAAGAGCTGGAGATTGACCTTGGTGGCATTCAATGCGTAATAAAGGCAGTCGAAGGTTCCCATACGGAGGATTCTACAATTCTCTATGTACCTCAGGAAGAAGTAATGTTTTTAGGCGACTGTATCTATACCTCCACAAAGAATGGAAAAGCTTGCTATCAGAAAGAAAAATTGTTTTCTATGATGGAAAAGATAGAGCAGTATGAAGCGAAATACTATATCTGTTCCCATGAGACTATTTGTGACAGAGCAGAAATAATGGAATTCTGGGAACAATTAAGGATAGCTGCTGAGATTACTGAGAAAACAAATAGCATGGAAGAAGCTACGATAATATTTCAAGATAATCTTCTCAGAGAGCCAAACGAGAATGAGAAGTTTTATATGAACGCATTTTTAAATGGCGGTTATATATAAACTAACCAAACTAAGATTCTATATTAGATTATCTATAGAGATTAACCTTTTTATAAGAGATAATACCATAAAAAAATAAGAGAAGAATTAGGAGGAATGTAATGGAGTGTAGAGCTGGGTGCGCTGCTTGTTGTATTGCACCGTCCATATCCTCCCCGATACCGGGAATGCCAAAGGGGAAGCCGGCAGGTATCCGCTGTATTCAGCTGGACAGTGATAATATGTGTAAAATCTTTGGAAGCACAGACAGACCGGCAGTATGCGGAAGCTTACAGCCTTCGGTAGAGATGTGCGGGCAATTACCTTCGGAAGCATTTGAATATTTAGAAGAACTAGAAAAAGCAACAGCGATAGCACCTCATTTGGAGTGAGGG
>JAQZBN010000048.1 GCA_029238935.1 Herbinix sp. | reverse complement strand
ATCCTTTTCCATAAATAACCTGTTCCTTATCACCTAATACCATGCTGGTATCCTTATCATTGACATTTATCACTATGGTAGTGATCTCTGGATGGATCTGGCGAAGAGCTTTAACAAAATTATTCTTGGAAGGAAGAATTGATGACGCCAAAACAAGAACTACCATGATCTCTCCGCTGTGAAAGCCTGTCCGAACAAGAACATGGCGGAGTAGACCATATCCGGTATCCTCATCATAAGTTTTAATTTTAAAGGATTTTAATAAACCACGTATAGAGCCGATAATAGCATCAGCTTTCAGATCTTCAATAAGACAGGTCTCTACAGGTATTACTCTGTGAGTTCCTTGTTCGTATACTCCAGAGATTGGATTCCCTTTCTTATCATGATCAAACACTGCATGTACTTTATTTCTATAATGATAAGGATCCTTCATACCTATGATCTGATCTACTTTACTATATTTACTTAATAACTCTTCTACTTTCTTTTGCTTCTCTTTTAACTGTTGATCATAACTGATATGTTGATGGCGACACCCTCCACATTTATGAAGCGCTGGGCAAATATTCGATGAATCCGCAATTTGTCTTTTACCAGTTGATCTATTATCGGATTGATATTTACCATCCTTACAATTTCTATCCTCTTTTTGATACCTTTCATCTTTTTTATATCTATCATCTTTTTTATATCTATCATCTTTTTGGTATCTATCATCTTTTTGGAATTTATCATCTCTCCGGTATCCTTCTTCCTTATTACCTTTTCCATCTCGGAAGGATCGATCCATTCGATCGGTATTACCTTTTATTTCAGTACTTCTATTTTTCTCGTTATTGTCTTTGTATCTATACTTCGAATTATTACCTTTATTATCCTTTTTATCGTAGTTATTACTTTTCTTATAACCATCATCTTTCTTATAACTATCATCTTTCTTAAATCTATCATCTTTCTTAAATCTATCATCTTTCTTATAGCTATCATCTTTCTTAAATCTATCATCTTTCTTAAATCTATCATCTTTCCTAAAACTATCGTCTTTCTTAAAGCTATCGTCTTTCGTAAAGCTCTTCTCTTTTTTAAAGCTATCGTACTTATTATAAGAATCCTTTTTCTCATAACTATCTTTACGATAACCACGAGCATTACGATCCATATTATCTGCTTTATAATCCGTTCTATTATCCGTTCTATACTCTCTACGATTCTCTGATCTAGTCTCTCCTCGATTAACGTCTCTTCTATCTACATTAATTCTTCCACTATCCTTATTCCCAAACTTCTGTTGATAAGAACCGCCACTCTTTTTATTGTCCCCATCATTCCTTCTGCTATCATTACGAGTATCGCGACCTTTATCTCTTCCATCTCCTCTAACTTTACTAAACTTCTCCCGTCCCTGTTCTCCACGTTCGGAATTTCCTTGCTTCCCATTCTTACCTGCTTTATCTTTACTCGTAGGCAGCTGCATTTTTATATAATCTTCTAATTCCAACACCCTTTTCTTATTTCCAGTGTTGGTACTTTTTTTACTATTACTCGTACTATTATTACTCGTACTTTTCTTACTTGTATATTTGTTTTTCTCCTGCATAGTTTATCTCTAAACTCCTTCTTCATTAAATTCCGGAATAAAACTGTCCGAAGCGGTTTCTCCCTCTTGTATAAAACCATTTTCTACTCCCAGATCTATGGCGTAATCCACTAACTCATCATATTCCTTCTCCGTAATCCTTCGGTTGATTTCCGGATAATGTTCCACCGTACTAAGCGGAGTGAACTGGTTCATGATACTGATATAGATAGTATTTCCATAAGTCTCATATAAATATCTTAAAATATTCTTTGAATCCTCTAAATATCCCGGCAAGGTAAGATGACGAACAATCACACCCTTTTTCATGATCCCTTGCTCATCAAATTCCGGTTCCCCTACCTGTTTTACCATCTCATCAATAGCTTTTGCAGCTACCTCATAATAATCCTCACAATTCGAATACTTCTTTGCAATCATACCATCCATATATTTAAAATCCGGTAAGTAGATATCGATATAACCCTTTAATAATTGTAAGGTTTCTACTTTCTCATATCCGCTGCAATTATAGACAATCGGTATCGTAAGACCTTTCTCCCTTGCTCTCTGTATCGCATCCACAATCTGTAGCACATAATGGCTTGGGGTGACCAGATTGATATTATTTGCTTTTTTTTCCTGAAGCTCCATAAATATTTCTGCAAGCCGTTCTATGGTTATCTTCTTACCTGCTAATCCCTTCGCAATATTATGGTTCTGACAGTAGACACAACCCATGGCACAACCGGAGAAGAATACCGTGCCGGAACCGTTCTCTCCTGAGATACAGGGTTCCTCCCACATATGAAGTGCTGCTCTTGCCACCACCAATTCCATTGTTTCCTTACAATACCCGGTTTGTCCTCGGGTACGATCCACACCACAATTACGAGGGCATAGAGTACAATTTTTGAGTAATTCTAAATTCATGATTTTATTCCTTTACCGTCTAAACGAACGAATCCATATAAATTTCAATATATCTCTCAATATCTTACCTTACTTATGAATGAAATACAAATAATAAATAGAAAATATTACAATAACTTATTTTCATAATAAAATTTCAGAAATGAAATATGCTATGGAGGGTAGTTTAACTGGAAAACAATTTACAAATATAGGATTTTTTTCATCGTGTCAGTTGCTATCAAAGATTAAAAATGGTATAATTTAACTTAAGAGTAAATTCGCTCTACGTAGCCTTTCTTGCTCAAAAGGAGGTTTTATGAAAATTCTGGTTGTGGATGACAGTCAGCTGAATTTAGCGATTGCAAAAAGGTATTTGGAAGAAATACCGAATATCTCGGAAGTCTACTTATGCAGCAACCCAGAGGATACAAAAGCTATGATCAATGAATTTCATATTGATATTGTCATTTTGGATATCATCATGCCGGTGATCACGGGACTTGATTTATTAATGCTTTTACGGGAAGATGATCAATATGATGATATTCCTATCATAATGCTTACCTCCATCGACGACATTCAAATCTATCAAAAATGCTTTGAGTTAGGTGCTTTTGACTATATTAATAAACCCATTAACGGAATAGAATTTAAGGCACGGTTAAAAGTAGCAATCGAATCTAAAATTAATTATAATCATCTAAAATCTCTCATGGAAGTTACCATTCATCAGAACGAAGAATTGAAAATCGCCAATGCCAAACTGACAGAGGCAAAATTTAGTCTCGTTCAATCAGAAAAAATGGCAGCCATTGGACAGCTGGCTGCAGGTATTGCCCACGAAATCAATAATCCTATGGGTTATGTGAAGGGTAATTTCGAATTGCTTCAAAAATATTTTACTAAACTCTCTGAATTCTTACATGATCTTAAAGATTCTGTTATCGATACGGCATTGGATGAGTCGCGAGATACCAGCAAGATAAAAAGCGATGAACTTAATGATCTTTCCTATCTTTCACAAGATAATACTCCTCCGCTTATAAAAATAAAAGAAAAATATCAAACCTGTAAGATCGACATGATTTTACGTGAACTGGATGATATCTTAATTGATTCTGAAAATGGCATTCTAAGAATTATGGAGATCGTTGGTTCTTTGAAAATATTTGCCCGATCGGTGAAAGATGATGAAAAGGATACCTATGCTCTTCATGATATTATAAAACAAGTACTACTTATCAGCAGAAATGAAATCCGTTACGTAGCAAATGTAAAAGTCCATGTACCGGATGATATCGTGATCTACTGCAATAAGGTTCAGGTTGGTCAAGTGATTGTAAATATGTTAGTGAATGCAGCACAGGCGATTAAATCACAGAAACGTAATAAGATGGGGGTAATCACGATTACTGCCAAACAATTAAAAGAAGATATTTATATTACTATAGAAGATGATGGACCAGGAATATCTGAAGATCACCTACTTAAGATCTTTGAACCCTTCTTTACCACCAAGGAAATAGGACAAGGAACAGGTCTGGGGCTCAGTATTTCCTATGATATCATCATAAATAAACATAATGGTGCAATTGATGTAAAAAGTGAGGTAAATAAGGGAACTATATTTACTATAAGATTACCTATGGTTACTACACTATGATGAAGTGCCGACGTCATCTAAAGTCCTATGGCATTACATTTATTGAAAATATTTATGGTGATATAAATATTAGAGTTAGTAGAAAGGATGAGTGAGGGAATGAAACGAATTTTAATCGTAGACGATGAGGTCCAAATTCTAAGAACCCTGTCAAGGTTATTCTTAGATACAGACTACGAAGCTATTACAGCAGAAAACGGTGCTGATGCATTGCATCTTCTGGAAATGACAGAGGTTGATTTGATCATCAGTGATATGAGAATGCCATTGCTGGATGGTTATGAACTCTTAAATCAAGTGAAGGAAAAATATCCGAAGATCATTCGTATCATTCTTAGTGGTTATGCAGAGGAAAGCATCATGTTTAAGGCACTTCTGCATAATGTCGCAAGGATTTATATATTTAAACCCTGGAATAATACTGAATTAATGGCTAACCTTGACCATCTATTCGCAACAGATGCTTTGTTGCATTCTAACGAAGTGAGCTTACTCATCGAAGACATCAAAGAAAGTCCTGTTATCCTTCCAAACTGCCAGAAATTAGTCAGTCTCGCAGAAGAAGAAAATCTAGATAATTTAATCAACGAGATTTCCGCAGATCCGGTTGTTTCAGAGCTTTTGCTTCAAGTAGCGAAGACTGCCATTTATGGAGCAATGCCCAGTAATGTAAAACAGGTAGCGATTTATATCGGTTTACGGAATTTAAAATGCTTTTTATACTGGGCATCGGTTACCAATTGCGATCCACTGAACGATCTCGCCGGAAGCGATATGGAGCTATTATGGAAGCATTCTTGCTACACGAACAAATTCTTATTATTTATATACGAATCCTTTCTTCATAAGCAGCCACCGGAGGCCGCTTTATTTTCCGGTTTGCTCCATAATACCGGATTTATTATTTTATATAAGAACCTTTTGGCAAAACAAGATGGAGAGAATAAAATCATCGATCTGCTTACCCTAGAAAAAGGTGATTTAAAAGTAACGCATCAGCAGGTAGGCGGATATTTTCTAAATTCTTGGGATTTGCCGTATCCAACGGTAGAAGCAGCTTTATATCATCATAATCCACTGGAACAAAATATTGTGAATTTTGAATTGGTGGCCTGTGTACACTTAGCACAACACTATGCCTGGATTTCACTTGAAAAAGAAGATACCAATGATTTCTACCCGGAAGTGATTGAGCGATTAGGCATCTCCAAAGAAATCTTTGATAAAAAGCTAGCTCAGTTTAGCAAAAAGATCTAATGCTGCCTGCAGTGTATTATTTTCAAGGATAACGAAGATCCCCAATCCAACAAATACGATTGGTATGATAATTCTTTCATATCGTTCCAATATCGTATGAATATGAGAAATCGCGGATAATTTCTTGCAAATGGTACACCAGATTGGTACTAATAGATGAAATGTTATTATGGTAATCCATAATTCTTTACTGCTTAAAGAAGCAAGATAAGGGATATAAACAGCCAGTTCCTCTCCGCCGCCAGCGATCGTTAGTAAGGCGACACTGAGGAACAGGCTGTTGTATTTTTTCGTTCTATTGATCACCGCTTCCTCTTCCTCGTCTTCTTCCTCCTCTTCTTTCTGGAATAATGTGCGAATTCCCTGAAGTATCGGTAATAATCCCAGGATACCAATCCATTCTCTCGGAACTAGATTAATCCCATATACCGCTAATATGCTGATAAGTAAAAGCACTGCCATGCCGAGCTGTTGCCCCAGGTAGACTGATTTTATATTATTTCTTTTTGAAGCATGAACAAACAGAATGGTAAGAAGCAGAATCTCATCAAAACCGGTAGCCACAAACGCTGCAACAGCAGCTGTAATCGTTCCAAATAATGCAAGCAATATGATAACTCCCTTCGTATTAAACTCTTATGTACATCTATATCTTCTTTGTTGATTTTAAACCAAAGTAACTTCCAAGTATTCCAAGTGCCAGACTAAGTAGGGGTAGTATGATTACCATATTGGTTATGAGTTCCTCCTTAGAAGGTATCGGAAGAAATGGCAATGCACTGTTTAACTGCTGATACCCCTGATAGATGAGGGCAACCATACAACCCGCTGCTAATATTCCTCCACCCAAAGTCAATACAATACCAACGATTAAGAAAGGAAATCCGATAAAACTACCGGGGGCTCCAAGTAACCTCATCGTATTGATTTGTTCTCTGTTATTGTAGATACCCTGACGAATCAGATGGGATATGATGACTATAGTAGTTATCCCAACTGCAACGATAACCAGATAACCCAATAATTCTAATCCACTGGTGATATCCTGTATTCGTTCTAATACCTCTCTATTATCTCTAACAAATTCAACACCATTTAGTTCTTTTATTTGTTCGATGACCCGATCCATCTGATCCAGATGAATTCTGACCTCAATGTAGGCTTGAAAGGGATTTTCATCGAATAATTCCAGGATCTTAGCCTCTTCCCCTAATACTCCAGCCATCTTCTGGTAAGCTTCTTCTTCTTTAATCAGCTTAGCTTCCCATACTCCCTCCATCTTTTCAATTGCTTCAACCAATTGTAGGGCTTCCTCTTCGTTCCTATCTTCTTTAAAATATGCGCTGATTTCCGCTTCTTCTTGCAAAAGTTCAACCAATTGCTTACTTATGCCGGAGCCGGTCAGAACAAGTCCTAAAAGAAAAAGGATTAGGCCTGTACCCAGAAAGGAGAAAAAGTTCGATAACAAATTAAGTCGCAAGATTTTTCCTGCTTCTTTTAGAAAATATCCAATATTATAAAGAAAACTCTTCATCAATCTCCCCTCCGTTCTACTGTTACGGTGCCTTTATTTACCCGAACAAAGGTTGCATTCTTTACATTCTCAATCAAATGCGTTGCATGGGTAGTGATTACAACGGCTGTATTACTATCCTTAAAGGAGGTCAATAACTCCAGAATATGAATGGCATTATCGTGATCCAAATTACCGGTTGGTTCATCCGCCAGTATTAACGCCGGTTTTCTTGCAACTGCTCTTGCTATGGCAACTCTCTGTGCTTCTCCCCAGGATAATTTTTCAACAGAAGCTTTGGCTTTATGGGACAAACCAACCTTAGTCAGGGACTGCATTGCTCTTTCTTTCATTTTTCTAGGTGATACTCCCAAAAAACGCATTCCTAACATCACATTGTCTAGTGCAGTCCTTCCAGGAATTAGTTTAAATTCTTGAAAAACAGGTCCTACTTTTTTTCTCATCTTCTGGATTTTTCTTGTTTTCCTTCTGAGCATCGGTTGTCCTAGAACGGTTATCGTGCCCGTAGTTGGGAATTCAATACCCATTAGAAGTTTTAAAAGACTTGTTTTACCGGAACCACTGGGTCCTGTTATGTATACCAGCTCTCCCGGCATAATTTTTAATTTAACATCTTTTAAAGCCTGGGTTCCGTCCTTATATATTAATGATACTCCATCGATTTCAATCATATGATTCCCTCCTGTTACTTAAAATTCAGGTTTTATAGTAAACTCTAAGACTCCATCCTTGGAAGTAACCGTGTTTATAATGAAATCAATACTAATTCCCTGGGTCATTTCCTTAAAATCCAAAAGCAGATAGCCTTCCTTAAATAATTCTTCGATGGACTCTTGCTCTAAAGGCATCTCATAAAAGCTTCCTTCTTCTACATTAAGCCTTAATGCAGTTTCATCCTCTATAACAAAGGTACCACTTAGGGTAATCTTCTTATCCGGTACTTCTATTTCTATCCGATCTGATTGAAAATGAAATAATAGCTCCGGTAACGTTGAATGCTCCTTTAATATTTCATTAAAGGTCTCTTCATAAATCGCTCCCTTCATTCCAGTAAAGCCAAAACTTAAGTTAAGGTCCTCTGCCGTAATATTTCCTTCCCCGATAATTCTTGTGAATTCACTGACCAGTTGTGAGAACATTGTCTTGCTATCATCCCACATCACCTCAAGATTAGCCAGATGCTCTTCATACAAAGCTCTTTGACCTTTGAGTGAATCTAAATAGGTATTCTGTTCCTTCAATAACTGCTGTTTTTTACGAATCGGTTCCTTTAGTTCTTCTTTCTTTGCTTCCAGGATGATTACGCTCTCTTTCAGTTTCTCATTTTCCTTCTTTAGAGTCTCTTTTCCTTCCTCTAAGGAAGCAAGAAGTTCACCTACATTGCTTGTTAAATCACGGATAATATTGATACTTCGGACAAAGGTTCTTAAATCACCTGCACTAAGTAGTGTATCCAGATAAGACGCAGGTCCACTTCGCTGATATCCAATCAACACTTTCTTCAGAACTTCTAACTGACTATCATATCGCTCCTGCTGTTTCTTAATCAGCTGTTCTTTCTCTGCAATCTCAGTCAGCAGCATCTTGATATCCCCGGAAATTCTTAGTTCTTCTCGCTCCATCTCTTCTATTTCCTGTGTCAGGGTAAAAAGCTTCTGTAGTACTTCCTTTTCTTCCTCAGAAATCCCCTCCAGAAGTTCCTGAACCTCCGTAATTGGTTTTACTTCTCCATATACCCATAAGGTACGAAGCAAAAGAAATACGGTAGATGTTATGAGACTGGCTATAATGAAAAACAGACAAAACTGTAACTTCTTCTTACTCAGACTCAATGACAAGTCCTCCCTCCTTACGAAGAAACATTCTACGCTCCAGTAAATGTTTCATTGAAGTTTATTCTCCTATCTCTTTTGTAGTTGACGGATTTATCCAACTCTTTCATTTTATTCATTATAATGTATCATTGCTCAAAGTTCAATCACATCAAGGTCTTAAAGCGGAAATCATTCACATTTCATATCCCTTATTCCATCACTGGCAACCTGTTGAATAGTTCTATCAATCTCCCAACTAACATAAGTAAATATCAATATCAACTCAAATAGTAATATAGTGTTATTAATTGCGGATATTTTTAAAGAATCGAAAGATAATCGATAGTATAATGTCATTATGCATTTGACAATCAGACGTATGGATTAATACCTCACCAAAACGGTCTCCATAAGGATCCTTAGACAATGAGTTGAGCAAATAATAAAGCTTGATTGGAAGCCGTATCTCAATCTGCAACCTAATCTTTTGGAAAGTGCTATAATCCATGTAATAGATTATGATTTCAAAATTTTACTTAAAATAAGAAATGGAGTGATTTTATGTTTACCATTAAAGATCATAAGATTTTAATCAGACAACGAGGCAATGAATTATTGCAAATTGAACCCTGGGGAACGAATGCTCTAAGAGTACGAGCAACACAATATCCTCACTTTACAAAGGAGGATTTTGCGCTGACGGAAGAAGTAAAAAAAGATGGTCAAGTACATATCTCAGAAGGGAAAGCTGTTATTACAAATGGAAAGATCAGAGCTGAAGTTACTGACTTTGGTGAAATCACCTTCTGGAAAGAGGATCAAATCATATTACGGGAATACTATCGCTCCTTCGGTGCATCCAATCCTCATAGTCCCAGCATGAAGGTATTCGCCAGAGAATTTACACCCATTTATGGTGGAGATTATCAGATTACCGTACGATTTGACAACAATGATCAGGAGATGCTCTTTGGTATGGGGCAATATCAACAGCCGAACTTAAATCTCAAGGGCTGCATCCTCGAATTGGCGCAGCGCAACTCACAGGTTAGCATTCCCTTTGCTTTATCAAGCCTTGGGTATGGATTTCTATGGAATAATCCTGCAGTAGGAACTGCTGCCTTCGGAACAAATTATACGCAGTGGCAAGCTAAGGTAGCTGACCAACTGGATTACTGGATTACTGCAGATGATACACCACGACATATCCTCACTAATTTTACTGAAGTAACCGGTCGATCCCCAAAGATGCCGGAGGATGTTATGGGTCTTTGGCAATGTAAGCTGCGTTATCGTACTCAGGAAGAAGTATTACAGGTAGCTAGAGAATATCATAGAAGGGGAATACCTCTGGATGTCATCGTCATCGATTTCTTCCACTGGATTCGTCAGGGTGATTGGAGCTTTGATCCAAAATACTGGCCTGACCCTAAAGCGATGGTTGAAGAACTAAAGCAAATGGGAACCAGATGTATGGTATCTGTTTGGCCAACAGTGGACCGTGGCAGTGTTCATCACGGTGAAATGAATGACCGCGGATTATTGGTTCGGACGGAACGGGGTTCCAGTCAGACCTTTGATTTCTTGGGGGATACAAGAATTTACGATGCCACCAACCCGGAAGCCCGGGACTTTATCTGGAATGCCGTAAAGAAAAACTATTATGATCATGGAATTGATTTATTCTGGCTAGATTGTGCCGAACCGGAGTATATCGTATACGATTTTGATCATTATCGATATTATCTAGGACCGGATGTAAAGATCGGAAATTTGTACCCCTTGCTGCATGTCAAAGCCTTTGAGGATGGTATGAAGAAGGAAGGACGGGAAGATAGTATTCATCTCATTCGCAGTGCCTGGGTAGGTAGTCAGAAATATTCTGCTCTAGTTTGGTCCGGTGATATTAAATCAAACTTTGCTTCTCTTCGTGACCAATTTGCAGCCGGGTTAAATATCGGTATTGCAGGTATTCCCTGGTGGGTGACGGATACTGGCGGCTTCTTTGGAGATGTAACTGCAGAAGGCTTTGATGAATTATTAATCCGCTGGTTTGAGTATTCCACCTTTAGTCCCATTCTTCGCTTGCACGGTGACCGTGGTCCTCACGATATTCCAAATCTGGAGGAAAACACCATCGGAGGCGGCTTCTGTGCAACCGGACGTCCAAATGAGTTGTGGAGTTATGGGGAGAAGGTATACGAGATATTACAGAAATATGTAACGATACGTCTTCAAATGAAACCTTACATTACAAAGGTTATGGAAGACGCACATTTAACCGGATCACCGGTCATTCGAACCATGTTCTATGAGTTCCCGGAGGATAAAACCTGTTGGGAACTAAACGATCAATATATGTTTGGTCCCGATTACCTGGTTGCTCCTATCCTATATCAAGGTATGACAAGTCGTCAGGTATATCTTCCAAAGGGACAATGGATCCGCATGAATACCTCTGAAGTTTTAGAAGGAGAACAAATCATAACAGTAGATGCACCACTGGATGAAATACCGGTATTTATAAGAAACTAGACGAAACTTACGTAATTAAATGAATTCTAGACAATAAAAAGAATACTCTTAGTTGACAGGTTCTTTCCGATCAGTCTTAAGGGTATTCTTTACAATTGTCCTCATATTGTTTTAATTTGAGTGCAATCCCCGGTATTGCTTCGGTGTGCATTTCATGATTTCATGAAATGTCTTATTAAAATAGCTGATATTCTCAAATCCCACTATTCCGGCAATTTCAGCCACTAATTTATCCGTTTCTTTAAGCAAGGTACAGCTACATTGAATCCTATACTTTTTAATATATGAAAAGGGCGTTATATGCATAGTCTCTTTGAAAAACCGGCAAAACTGGCTTTCACTCATCTTCAGATGATCCGCCAGTTCCTGTAATGTAAGTTTCTGGTCATAATTCTTATGAATATAGGTCAAACTTGACTTCAATCGCTCTTTTTTATAATAAGATATTGGATCCTTCCTCTCATTTTGTACTGCATTGGTGATGCAAAGATACCATAACTCGATGATTTTACTCTTAATTAATAATTCACATCCCATAACGCCAGTCTTAGATATCTCGATAATTTCATGCATCAGGTTCAAAGCTTTCTTCTGCCACTCAATGACCTGCGAGAACACCATAGGAAATAAAAGCTTCTCATCAATTACCGGTTGTATATATTTTTCATTGATACTATCCATAGCCATGTCAGCTATGAGTTTTCTGCTAAATACAATTGCAGCAAAGGAGCAAGTCCCACGGTGTAAAGACCTGGCTGCATGAAGATGATTGGAATTAACAAAGATGGCCTCTCCAACCCCAACTCTTGCTTCTGTATCATCAACACGAAAGATCGCTTCCCCTTCTGTAATCATACAGAATTCGATTTCATTGTGCCAGTGATAGTAAAGAATATCTTCTAACCCTGCCGGTTG
The DNA here is from genome assembly GCA_029238935.1 of Herbinix sp. Lineage (GTDB taxonomy): Bacteria > Bacillota > Clostridia > Lachnospirales > Lachnospiraceae > Mobilitalea. The sequence goes on along the minus strand of JAQZBN010000048.1, from coordinate 16,245 downwards.
ATTGGTAAAATGTATTCCAATCGGAAATTCCTCTGTCCCATGGGGTATTTTTTCTTTTAGTAATAGGTTCTCCATCCATTTACTCCTTAAGCCTGTAATGCCTTCTTTGCAGCCATAACTTTTGCTGACAGATTTCTACCAGCCAAACAGGTATAACTGCAACTACCACAGCTGATGCAATGATCTGCATGGTATTTCTTTGTTTCAATTATTTTACCCTGATTCATAAGATCTACGATTTCTTTTACCTGCAAACCTGCCGGGCAGTGTAACGTACATCTACCGCAATGGGAGCACAAGGGAGATTCTTTGTACCTTGGGAATTCTGCGTTAGCAATGTAATTGACTTTCTCATCAACCACAGTATCCTCTTCTGACAGATATGACTGCATAAATCCACCACCGGCAAATACTGTGAATGCACCGGGATATATTTTCTCCATAATTTCATTCAGCTTCATTCCAAGTCTTACTTTTACCACCTTAGCGCTACACTCTTTTAAATTTGCAACGGTAAGGAATCTGGTATCTGCCTTCTTATTATGATAAACTGCTTCATAAATGGAATACATGGTTTGCACATTCAGGACTAATATTCCTTTTGTTGCCGGAATTTCATCTCCACCAAGCTGCTTATTTAAAACTTCCCTGATTAAAATACGTTCAGCACCCATGGGATAAGTGTCTGAAACCACTTTGATCTTACAATGGGTTTGTTCGATTTGATGATAATCAAGATCCTTTGAATCTTTCACTGCGATGGTTAGGGACTTAAAATTTACACAGGCTGATACCGCCTCAATTCCCATACATATCTCTTGGATGCAGGTTCGAAGTAACCAATAATCATGAATTAAACCTGGATCGCATTCCACTCCATTGATAATGAAATGCTTGTCCTCGGAAGAGGTATTGATCACTGTCATGATCTTCTGATAGGTAGAATACGCTCCACCACCCATTCCAAATACTTCATTGTCTTTTATCTTCTGTAATATATTATTCTTAGATATTTCCCTCCGTACTTTTAGAGAAGCAAGCATATCATTCTTCTGAATATGAGAATTTTTCACAACCGTATGGTTATTACTCCATTGTGATGTATCCGATAAGTCAATCGCTTGAATATCCTTATATTGATAGGATATTATTTTCGGTATAGTAAACTTAGGTTTTAAAGTATTTACGTTTCGTATCATACGACGATCTGCTACATAGGATATTATATTCAATCCTAAAACACCTAAGATTACTATATATTCTGACTCTGGATACCATATCGTAGTAAAACCGATGATAAATCCGGTTATCGATCCAATGATCGGATGAATAGTAACAGTAACAGGATCGGTCATCACGAAACAACCAAAAAAGACCATACCATACGTAATAATGTACTCTGGTTTAGTTTGATTAAACACCATTGCAAGAAGCATCCCAATCATAAAACTGATGGAAGCATAAGGTCTCATCTTGATAAAAGGTATGCTTAGAATCACTGCGGGTATGAATAATACAGAATACGTAAAAAATGGATATGGAATATCATAAAGCAAGATGATTACCAATAAACCGGTAATCGCCGGATTGATGATGTTCTTCCCTGTCCCACCAAAGACATGCTTTCCTAGAATGAGTGAAGCACAAACACCTATGAGTTGTCCCCACAAAGGGACACTCTGCGTAAGGATACTAAGCATCCCAATCGTTACTGCTGCCGATACTGCACAGATTGCTCTCTTATAACGAATAAAATTAATTCCTACATCAATCATCATCCCAACGAATAATAATAGCAGAAAGCCAGCTATCCTATGGGACTTCTCCACCCAGATTGGAAGATGATAGAATAAGAGAACCACAAAGAGAGCAGCCATGATATGCTCATTCGTCCATTTTACTCTCATAAGCGGAAATGTCCTCATTTAACGAACTCCTGCAAGAAAACCGTGGAATTTATGAAATCCACCACCCAGAATCATCATCGGACAGGCTATGGCAGTTTCAATTCCAGCTTTTTTACATTCATCTAGTGTAGCTGCATCCACCGTCTTATTATTATGGAACAGAATTCTCTTTACTCCTTTGCTCGCAAGTTCCTTTACTGCCTTAGCTGTATTTTCTTTTTTCATTAAAATATAAGCCGTCTTTGGGATAGCTTTTAGCTCATTTAAGCTTTTATAAACCTTAACATCATACTGGGCATTTTCCTTATTGTTGATTGGATATACCTTAATAACATTCTTTGTAAAGGTTTGATAAATTAAATTACTATAGCTTGCATTTCTTGACGAATACCCTATAAATATTACTTCATTGTTCATAAAAAAATCCTTTGTTAACTTAGCCATTGTATTGAACCCCCGTTCTTTCCTATTGATATTCCTATTATACTCTTATCGTATATATTTGTCTATTCTTACCAATTCGTTAAAAATCACTTGTTAGCCTTTTGATATTCCAAGATATCGCCAGGTTGGCAGTCTAAAACCTCACAGATTGCTTCTAAAGTGGAGTAACGATTAACTGGGGGTGGATTGAAACACGAGAGTCCCGCTTTGTAAATGAGATTCCACTATTGTAAACAAAAGTCCCCTTTTATAAATGAAAATCCCGTTTTGTAAACAACTTACCCAATTGGGTATTAAATTTCCAAAAAATTCTATAAACTGATTAACTGGGATGAACTGGGATTAAGTTAAAAAAGAGATTGGCATGTAATATCCATACCAATCTCACTTACTCATTAATCTACTAAGAATTCGCTATCTATATGCTTACATCGTATCATCACCGTAATATTACTCTATGGTATAACACTCTCCATGGGCAGGATATATGGTTGTTATTTTTCCTTCCATAATACGTCTCCAGCTATCTCTGATCACAGGGTCATTGTATTCATCCATTAGATAATAAGCAGCCAGGTCCCCGGTAAAAGCACAGCAATCATCAAGCACTACACTGATACTATCATCGGAATGACCCGGAGTTGGGAGTAATTCTCCTGATATTCCAAGGTTTTGTAATACTTCTCTGCTTTCTGTTGTACTGACAAATTTATTATTATCTTTGTCTATATACCGAAAGTTTGCTTTTGATTTTTTCTTAAAATAATTATTTAATTTCTCAATATTATCAGCTTGGCTTTCATGGATTAATAAGCATATTCCTAAATCTTTCAAATTTTGAACAAGTCCAGCATGATCCGGATGAAAATGCGTAACCACAACATATTGAATGTCACTGGGTTGAACTCCTTTTTGTGCTAATAGATATAAAAACTGTGTTAAGGTATCCGGCCATCCGGCATCTATTAAGATCCAACCATCATCGGCTTTTATGACATAGCAATTTGTTGACTTATAACTAATCGTAACAATTTCCATTTCAGCCTCCCCTTCCATATGTAAATCTATGCGTCAAAAACATATCATAGTTTCATTCTATCATAGGATGTAAATATTACAAGTACTTGAAAAATTTTTTATAATTTGAAGATTTCTATTCGAAAAATCAGTTATTATTCCATGAAATTGATCTGTTGTATTTGTAAGTCCAGTAGGTTAAATCATCCATAAATGAAATATTTTATTTACAGATGGGAGGATAAAAGCTATAATAAGAAACACAATTACTTAGGCAACAGATAAATTAATAAGTAATGAATAGGGAGAGCTAACAATGGGATTAATTGAGATTTTTAAAGCCATTTTATTCGGTATCATAGAAGGAATTACCGAATGGTTACCAATCAGCAGTACCGGACATTTGATTTTATTTGATGAATTTGTACATTTCAATATGTCCGATGAATTCAAGGAAATGTTTTTAGTTGTTATTCAACTTGGAGCAATCTTGGCAGTAGTTCTTTTGTTTTGGAATAAATTATTTCCTTTTTCCTTCAAGCAAAAGCCTATTATTAAAAAGGAGATTTTCTCCATGTGGTTTAAAATCGTTGTGGCAAGTATACCTGCTGCAGTGGTAGGATTACTTTGGGATGATGAAATTGATGCTTTGTTTTATAACCATATTACTGTGTCAATCGCGCTTATTGTATTTGGTATATTATTTATCATAATCGAGGATCGAAATAAGGGTAAAGCTCCTAAAGTTAGAACTATTGCGGATATTACATATCCGCTGGCCATTACAATCGGTGTATTTCAGCTGATTGCAGCTGTATTTCCGGGCACCTCCCGTTCAGGAGCAACTATACTCGGCGCTTTATTAATCGGGTTATCTCGAACGGTAGCTGCTGAGTTTACTTTCTTTTTAGCAATACCGGCTATGGCTGGTGCCAGCTTATTAAAGATTGTAAAATTCGGTTTTGATTACACCAATTTAGAAATAGCAGTTTTATTTTCTGGTATGATTGTAGCGTTTCTCGTATCTGTTTTTGTAATCAAATTTCTGATGGGTTATATCAAGAAGAATGATTTTAAAGTATTTGGCTGGTATCGAATTTTTCTTGGTGCAATCGTTCTTGGTTATTATGTAATTAATACTTTTATTATAAAATAGATGCTTAAGCTATAATAAGGCTAATAGATTAAATAAGTAATAGTATTCAATTTAAATATCAGAAAATGTTTCTTGAAGATAGTAATAATAGTTGTTAATAATTAATCTGTGTACTAGAAAATATATTTAAATCTTACAATGTGTTTTGCGTAATCCATAAAAATACATTATTTGTGTATCAGTAGCACCTTTCTATAAATTCACTAAAAAAACAAAAATTATTATTCTAAATTAATTTAAGTATATAAGAAGGGGTTCTTCTACAGCAGTAGAAGAACCCCTTCTTAGCATTTATTACAACACGCTAGCCAAATACTTTCCTGTGTAAGATTTATTCACTTTGACAATCTGCTCCGGTGTACCTTCCGCCACAACATAACCTCCCTGGTTGCCACCCTCCGGTCCCATATCAATAATATAGTCCGCTGACTTGATCACATCCAGATGGTGTTCAATAACGATTACAGAATGACCGGCATCTACGAGTTTATTCAGACTGACCAGAAGCTTTGCAATATCGGACAGATGAAGTCCGGTAGTAGGTTCATCCAAGATATATAAGTTGTGTGCACCTTTTTTAATCTTTGATAACTCATAAGCAAGCTTCACTCTCTGTGCTTCTCCGCCGGAAAGAGTTGTAGAACTCTGTCCAAGGCACATATAGCCAAGACCCAACTCATACATAATGTTCAGTTTATGCTTAAGATATTTATGATCCTGAAAGAATTCCAGTGCTTCTTCTACGGTCATCTCTAGAACCTCAGCAATATTCTTGTCATGATATTTGATTTCCAGACCTTCCTCTGAAAAACGCATTCCCTTGCACATAGGACAAATGGTTTCAATGTCTGCCATGAACTGAAGATTGGTAACAATAATTCCATCTCCAGAGCAATGTTCGCACCTGGTTCCATTGGCATGGGTTAAGCTGAAATCGATCTCACCGTAACCTCTTTCTTTTGCTTCCGGCTGCATAGCGAATAGTTCACGGATTTTATCGTATAAACCAATATAGGTCGCTGGATTTGATTTGCTGTTTCTTCCGATCGGAGTCTGATCAATATTGATGACATTATTAATGTATTCCGAACCAAACAGGAAATCATGCTCTCCTGCCATGATACGAGCTCCGGTTTTGTTAATTTTAAGTTGTTTAAATAAAATCTCATTAATTAGAGAACTCTTTCCTGATCCTGATACTCCCGTAATACAGACAAATACACCAAGAGGGATATCCAAGTCCACATTCTTAAGATTATTTTCTCTTGCTCCTTGTATTGAAAGAAACGTATCTCCAAGATTACGTCGATGCACTGGTACCCTAATTTGAGCTCTACCAGAAAGATACTGGCCGGTAACAGACTTTGTCTCGTTCATGATATCCTCTACCGTACCCTCAGCTACGACATTTCCACCGTGAATTCCCGGTCCCGGACCGATTTCAATGACATGGTCCGCACTTTTTATCGTATCCACATCATGCTCTACTACAATGATTGTATTACCGATATCTCGAAGCTTCTTCATGGTGTCAATAACCCTATCTGAGTCTCTTGGATGAAGTCCTATACTGGGTTCGTCCATGACATAGAGCATACCCATAAGTTCACTACTGATCTGGGTTGACATCTTAATTCGCTGCATCTCACCACCGGAGATACTGTCACTTCTTCTACTCAGGTTAATGTAATGAAGTCCGATATCAATTAGAAGCTTTACTCGATTGGAAATTTCTCGGATTATGGTGTTTGCCACATCCTGTATATCTTCTGTAAAATGTAATCCTTCCAGAAAATCCATAAGTTCCGGTAGCTGCATTCTACAAAGTTGGTCAATATTTTTTCCTCCAACCATTATGTCTAATCGTTGCTTCTTCAGTCTCGCCCCATGACATTCCGGACAGATCTTTTCAATCATACATTCTTTGATAAAGGTTGGTTCAAAGGTTTCCGCTGAGGAGGACTTTCGAATATAATGCTTATACCAGCTCTCCAGTTCATTGACAAATCCCCAAAAAGGGCGATCTCTTCCGATAAGCCAGTTTTTCTTTGTGGAATTAGGGGGTTGTACCATTTCTACCGGTTCCCCTTTCGTTCCATAGAACAAGATGTCTAGGATATCATTGGATAGTTCATGAAAAGGTGCATCCATGCTAAAATTGTACTTCTGGGAAAGGCTGTACATGATAACTGATCGATAGCTGTCTTTACTGGAAGTACTAAAAACCGTACTTCTTAGTGCTCCACGATTGATACTTTTATCCGGTGATACGATTAAAAACCGTGGTTCTACTACATAGGACATCCCCACTCCAAGACAGGTATGACAGGCACTGGCCGGAGAATTAAAAGAAAAATGAAAGGGTTGCATCTCACACAGGAAGAAATGATGCTCGGGACATGCAAACTTTGAATAAAAGACAGGGTCTACTCCTCCGATCACTTCTACCTTAATCATGATATCTTCATCGAGCGCTAGCATTGCTGCTTCAATTGATTTCGCTATCTGTATATAGGCATCATTTTTCAGGGTGAATCGCTCCAGAATCAATTCCATCCGATAGGTCTTCATCTCATCCAATTCTCTTTTGTCGGATAGGGAGAAAGGTTCACCATCCACCAATAAATTTTTATATCCCTTATCTCTTAATTTATCAAAAGTAAAATTATAGTCCTCCCCAAATATCTTATATACCGGTGCTCGTAACTCTATGACCGTACCGGTTGGTAACGTCGAAATATGCTCTGCGATTTGAGCAGCAGAAAGCTGATTTAAGGAATGACCGCATTCCGGACATTTACCAACACCGGCTGTTGAGTATAATAGTCTTAAGTAATCGTTGATATCCGTTACAGTTCCTACGGTAGATCTAGGATTACTGTTGCCTTTCTTCTGTTCGATCGCAATAACTGGTGATAGACCTCTAACATAATCAACCTTAGCTTTCTTTAGCTGACTAATCCGGCTTTTCGCAAAGGTAGAGATGGAATCTAAAAATCTCCGCTGGCCTTCCCCGTAAATAACATCAAACGCCAGTGAGGATTTACCGGAACCGGAGACCCCTGTAATAACCGTCAGTTTATCTCTTGGAATTTCCACCGAGATATTCTTAAGGTTGTTCTGTTTCGCTCCGGATATTTCAATGTGTGTTCTAATCGACATAATTATTTCTCCTTACCTGTTTCTATATGAAATTAATTTCGTGAATCAAACATTGTTATAAGTAGTTCCGAAAGGATTAAGAAGCATATGAGATAGCACTTTCTACACTTCTAATACTCCTCCAGATATAAATATCCTAATTCCTCCACTGCCAGTTTACTTTTTGGTGTTATACGTATCGTCTGAGAGGCTTTCTCTAAAATTCCTTTCTCTACTAAATAATCAAAAATTCCTACGATGAAATGTCCATCCCTGTGAAAATGCTTAGAAATTAGGGTAACTGTTTTAATTTCATGGTCTTCCATAAACTTGATGGCTGGTCTCTTAATGATCTCTATGTTCTGTTCTAAATAACGATCTATTCCCTCAATTCTACTTTGAAGTTCCTCTTCTGAATAAATCTGTGACATCGCATTTTGATAATAAGGTATGATTATCTCAGGATGAATTGCCAGAGCTTTTTGGATGGATTCCCTTGTAGGAGTTTCTCCATGCAGGCACACTTCCATATGTGCTAAAACTTCTGCTGCTTTTAGAAGATAATACTGCGCATAGTAGGGATCCTTTTTTACCCATAACCATTTGCAGCACTTATCGTATAAATGGACCAATTCGCAGGCATCATAAAATACAGTAAGCTCCATATCATCTCTACCCATGATTCTAAGATCATCCAGATATTCATATAGAGTATCCTCCGTCGTATAAATGATTTTACCCTTTGCAAAATAGGACTGCCCAAAGGATCCGCCAATGTTTCTCTCCACGTACCTCTTAAACCCACTTCTGGTACAAAGATGAACATTAATGAGAATATCATCTTCTGTGATACAATAAGACTCATTCACTAGATTTTGGTCACGAACCACCATTGTCATATCAATGTCACTTTTCTCCCAGACAATGTCATAAGCTAGGCTACCGCAGATAATCACTGCGATCACATTAGGATCATCCTTCACCTTACTGACAAAGCTTTCCACAGCAGCTGTATACCGTTCTTTCCATTCTGCCTGCATCTGTTCCATTAAAGCACTTCCTCTCTTATTTACCCATTTATACATGTTTTATTGCAAAACATTCGCTTCTCATACGTATGAAAATTCTGTGATGCCCCCATACACAACATTCCATAGCTTTTTAATCCGTAACTGTATATTCCATTTTGGAAGAGGACACACCCGGTTTCGTGATAAACACTTGTTCTGCACATAACGAGATTATACTATCTTTTTCAGAAATAACAGGACAAAAATTGCTGACCTAATAAATATGGTAATTTTTTCTTCTGAATCAAAATGTATTTAATCATCTAATCATTTCGATCTCGAAACTTCTGTATTTACATTATGAAACAAATATAATTACAACTAATATCTACGGTATTAATTATTTTATAAAATAATTTAATTTCTATTATATGGAAATACAATTGACATTTCATATACTTATGTTAGTATAAATGTATCTTGTTACCTATGGAGGAGGAATTTTATGACTGGTACATTTACAGCATTATTTTTCGGAATTATCTTGACCTTATTCGGTTTCGTTGGCTCACGGGGGGACGGACACGGAATTCTGAATATTCCGGGTGCTTATCAATATCCTGTACTCGGAAGAAAAGCTTCTATGCTATATGGAATTATTCAAGGATGCTTCCTTATTCCAATGATATTAATCGTGATCTTCCTTCGAGATTATTTGTTCTTGTCTATCATCTGTATCGTTATTCCAGTAACAGTAGGTATCTTATATTGTGAAGTAATCTGTACAAAGAAATTTAAGAAAGAGAACAAATGATATTACCAAATACAATTTATTTATTTATCCAGCTAAACCCCTGAATTTCTACCATTTGTACTTTTTATAGTCTATCTTCTGTTCATTATCATAATAAAAACGACCATAATAGACTTTCAGTCCATCATGGCCGATTTTTTTCATCTTGTATGAAATCTTTTCGCGATCTTATCGATCCAGTCCAACTTTTTTAAATGTTATAATAAATGCTACTGCTGATATTAGGATCCAGGCTAAGATCACACCTACTTCATAGAGCGAATCCATTCCTATCGTCTGTCCCTGTACTACCCTATCCAATAAAACCTTAATATTATAGGTAGGTAAAAATTTAGCTATTTTCATTAAAGTTTCGCTTATCATAGCAAAGATCGGTACCATGAAAAGTACAATTAATATTGGCATTCCAATAACACCGGTAGACATCTGATTTGGAGATATGAGCCCTATTACAGCACCGAGACCGATCATACACAACATAACTAAGGTTGTAAAAAGAGCATATAGCCCTAAATACTTCGCATCTAATCCAATGATAAAAAAGATAGCGATGTTTGTAAATTCAGAAAAGATAAAGGTTACTAATATTTTTCCCAGTAAAAATTCCATCGGCTCTACACCCGAGAGTATCAGGGTTCTTAAGGTATTCTTCTCCTTTTCTTCTGCGATCAACATGGCTATCATAAAACTGGAAACCAATACGAGGTTCATACTAAGACACATAAATAAAATATCCATTTTTCCCATGCCAAGATTAGGATCGCTAAATAAATTCGTATACATCATGGCAAATAATAATGGCAGTAGACATATAAATAAAACATTTTTATTTTTAGGCATGCTTTTCACTTCTTTCTTCAGCATGGCACGAACTTTTCTAATTGAATATCCCATTATAATTCCCTCCCCGTAAGGTTTAAAAATATGTTCTCTAAATTAGGTTCCATCGAATGTATGGAGAGCAATTTCCCCTGTTCCATCCATGTTTTTATTTTTGATCCGGTTTCTGTACTATTTTTTAGTACTATACTTTCTTTACTATCTCTTAACACGACATTGATTTCATCGGTTGTATATTTCAATTTTAAATCTCTGGGATTTCCCATCTCTACAATCTCACCATCATTTAGGAAAGCCACCCTATCGCATAATTTATCGGCTTCCTCCATATTATGAGTCGTTAAAAATATCGTAGTTCCATCCTGATTGAGCTTTCTTAGCAATTTATGAATTTCTAATGAGGTACCCGGATCTAAGGAAGAAGTAGGTTCATCTAAAAACAATAATCTAGGTTTGTGAAGTACTGCTCTGGCAATCATGAGTCTTTGCTTCATACCTTTTGACAGTTTTCCTGCTTGCATTTTTAGATCCTTACCTAGATCTACTTTATCTAAGATTTCTTCAACATTTTTACTCGGTACATCATAGATGTTGGCAAACAGCACCAGATTATCCCATACAGATAGTCTTTCATAAATTCCACTATTATCAGAAAGAATTCCGACATTTTGAAAAATAAATCGTTTATTTTTATAGACTTCTTTTTCAAAAACCTTAACCTCTCCGCTGCTTGGAATTAATTGGGCCGTCATTAGTTTAATCGATGTTGTTTTCCCAGCTCCACTTGGACCTAAGAAACCAAAGATTTCGCCTTCTTCCACTTGGAAGCTTACATTTTTTAAAGCTGATTTTTCTTTAAAATCTTTTCTTACATTTTTTAATGAAATGATATTTGACATGATATAAAACTCCTTTCTGTTTTCCACCTGAGCTGATTATGACAGAAGTTTTTTATCTTTGCCATAAAACAACCATGAAAGGAGCAGCAAAATACCTTATCGGCTCATTTTTAAGGCTGATTGGAGTAATATCAAACCTGAGTGATGCAATTATACGGCCTAGCGGAGCATTAAAATCATTGGATTATGATTTATGTAGCATTAAGAACCATAAAACTATATCTTTAGAATTTCTTTCAGTTCCTCAAGTCTTCCCTTCGATAAAGGAATCGAACTCTTCTGTTTATCACCTAAACATAAACTGTAACTGTTTCTTGTCCATGTTATAACTTCATTCACTCTTTGTAGATTGATTAGATAGGATCTATGGCAGCGAAAGAAACCAAAGTTTTTTAAACGCTCTTCCAAATCCGTTAATGACATCGCACAGGGAAATTTTTCACCACGGATGGATAAGAAGTTTATTCCCTGCTCACTTTCTACATAATCGATATCCATCGGATCAAATAGAAGGAGCTTATCTTCTACTTTTGCTGGGATTTTATCAACTTTATATACAGTACTTACCGAAGGTGTTAAAGGCTTATTTGTTATTACTTCTTCATTATGGTTTATTTCTGATAAACCATCGATATCGATGCGATACGCTTTCTCACCCACCATAACGGTATTACGAAAGAATACGGAAGTGACTAAAACTGCGGTCCCTGTGACACAAAGTTCTTCAATGTTTTGCGTTATGATTTTGGCACTATCCCTGTCCAGATTAAGAATTGGATCTTGAAAAAGCAGAAGCTCCGGTTCCTTTAATCTTTCTCTGGCAAAGCTAAGCCTTTTCTTCTGAGAATAATTAAGCTTCTTCAGTCTGGTATTTCCTATATCCAGGAGTGCTAATTTAAGCATGATCTCCTTATAATCTGTTTTCGTATCAATAATTTCTGAAAAGAATCTCATATACTCATTAATCGTCATGTGCTCATAAAAGGTTTCCTCTTTACGTATCACTCCGATTTTACGAAGATACCCCTTTTTCAAATTAGTTAGCTTAGTGTCTTTAAATAGAATTTCACCCTTTGCCGGAATTTCTTGTCCAAGAATTAAATCCACCAGTAAATTGCTGATTTCATCACTGCATTCGAAGCTAACAGAATTACCTTCTCCGATATGTAGGGTAATATCCTTAAGAATATTATTATTTTTTTCTTTATAGAGGTCTTTGATTAACAGCATACATGAACTTCCTTTTTCTATTATTATAAAACACTTGTTCTGTTTTCAACTCTTTGGTATAATTATACTATATTGTATGTTATTTGAAAATAAAATTAATTAGTAGGATCGATATGGATAACCATTTATTAGAAATTATCAAAAATACAACAGAATATATAGAAACTAATCTCCTGGAAGAACTCAATCTGGATAATATCTCTGAGCATGTTAATGTTTCTAAATTTCACTTACTTCGAATTTGGAAAGGTGCAACAATGACAGGATTGATGGAATACGTACGTAGACGAAGAATCGTTCGTTCCTTAAGTGACCTGGTTCAAGTTTACAATACCATTGAATTTATATCTTCAAAGTATTCTTTTGGTTGCGAACGAACTTACAACCGAGTTTTTAAAGACGAATTCAATACAACCCCAGCAAAATGGAGAAGAAATCCTATCCCGTTAACGATTTTAGACCGATTTAATGCAGACTTCATGAATTGTGCCGGAGAAGGACTCATTTTCTTTCGATCTGTTAAAGTATTACCAGCTCTCACCATGGCAGGGATTGAATATAGTGTAGATATTGAAGAGAATCGAAAAAACCAGATTGCCAATCTGTATGGTGTTCATTTTTTCTATGAAGATCGCCCAAAGATTATCAATCCGGTGGAAAAAGATATCTATATTGGATTAACGACCTTTCCGGATACCTATACAGGAGCAACCTTCTACCAACCGTCGATACAGATCAGCAATAATAGTATTATTCCTCCAGGGATGAAAGTAAGGCAGATAAAACCTCATACTTACGGGGTATTTACCTACATGGGTCCCCATCGTCCCGAAGAGATCTCTTCAAAAACTTTGGTTGATATCTGGAATTATATCTTTGATATCTGGATGCCCACCATACAATTCAATCTGAAGGAACAATTTCATTTTGAATATATTAATTATGCGCGATGCAATAAACATTACTGTGAATGCGATCTTTATTTCCCCATCTCAGAACTGTAAATTATTATATCGATACATAGGGGTTTATGCCACTAGATGGCTTAGAATTGTTATTTTTGTACGGATTGATATATTTTAATAAAACCTGTTATTAACAACGTTCCTAATAATAAAAAGATTGGATAAGCAAATTCCAAATTCGTAGCAATAAGAAACTTCTAGTTATTATCTATAATGATAGGTATACTAACCATGTTTGCTATAGGAAGAATGGTATGTAATGCTATTGTCCCGATGATATTTTTACTCTTCCTCTTCCGACAGGATATAATAGCTTATCATACTTACCTTTATAGCGATTATCATTTTTTATGAGGTCATATTCTATTATTTTTCATCGCTCATTTAACTGTGTAATATAATGTTTCAGTCTCTATCTAGTTACCCCTCTGGATCAATTACTTTATGACAAATCTTAGTCATATTCTATTTTTTCCAGATAAAGTCCGCAGGCGTCAGCAAGTACCCCTGACTGGTCTCTTTGTTTTGATTTTAGGATATACGGTATCTCATTTTGACTAATTTCACCGTTTCCAACTTCAATTAAAGTTCCTACCATCTTTCTTACCATATTATAGAGAAAGCCATCTCCGCTTACTCGAATGATAATAAAACCCCCTGTTTCCTCTATCTCAATTGAGTATATTGTTCTTACCATAGATTTTTTTCTAGATTTCGCATTGGTAAAAGTAGTAAAATCATGTTCTCCTATAAAGTGCATTGCTGCCTGTTGCATCTGACTGACATTCAACTTCTTTGGAACATGCATACTGTATTTTCTCATAAACGGATTGCTATGCTCTTTGTTCCAAATTTTATAAAGATAAGTTTTTTTCTTTGCATGATATCTTGCATGAAATTCTTCTGTAACGGGAATAACTTCATGTACACTGATATCCTCCGGTAAATAACGATTTAGATACTGTTTCATTTCCAATTCGTTTATTTTCTCGGGTAGTTTAAAATTTGCTACTTGCATCAGTGCATGGACTCCTGCGTCGGTTCTACTACAGCCTATGATTTCAATTTGCGTTCCTACCATCTCAGTCAATACATGCTCAATTTTACCCTGGATCGTATTTTCGCCATCACCAAGCCTTTGCCAGCCCTTATAACGACCTCCATCATATTGCATGCTTATTTTATAATTGTACATAGCTCCACCTGTTACCTTTTGTATAAATTTGTGATATCTTTCAAAAAACACACATTACAAATAACAATTCCTCAAGAATCGTTCAAATCTTCTTTTATACTTATAGAATATATCTACTTTAATTCCAATTAGAAGCTTCTAATCTTAATAACGATGAAGCGATCATTTTCTTTTCATATATCAATCACCATATTAAAATAACTATCGTTCAAATATTAGACAACATAAATTCTAAAATGTTTCACCGGTAATTTTCTCACTTAACTCAAATAATCTTCTGGCAGTTGATTTACTCTTCGCCGACTTCGTAGTTTTTTCAAGGTGATTTTTATAAAAATATTTCCCTGTAATTTTAGCAACTTTAGGATTGGTCGCAAGATAGATTGCAGTCTTTGCTCCTTCTTCCGGTGTTAAAAAGAAAGGTTTTAATAATCCGGTAAGTGTTTTACCAAAACCAGTATTACGGTCAACGCCCATAGAAGTAGCGACTGCCCCCGGATGACAGCAGTTTACGGTGATTCCTTTCTCCTTAACTAACCGTGCAAGTTCTCTTGTGAACAATATATTAGCAAGTTTTGACTGACCATAGGCTTTAACCACATTATAATTCTTCTTTAAATTATAATCATCAAAATCAATTTTACCTGCTTTGTGCGCACCGGACGCTACTACGACAATACGACTTCCTTTTTTCATTTTTTGTAAGAGTCTCATGGTTAATAAAAAATGTCCAATATGATTTACTCCAAAAGTCTCTTCCAAACCGTCTTCTGTTTCTTTTCGTGTAAGGTTAATCACACCTGCATTATTAACTAAAACATCAATGCTTTCATATAACTCGTTAAATTGGTCTGTAAACTTACGAATATCATCCATACTTCCCAGATTACATTGCATTAATCTTATGTCACGGTCATTCCCGTCGGTAAGGTCGTGATATGCTGCCTCTCCTCGTTCTTTATTTCTACACAGCATAATTACTGTATATCCATGATCTGCTAAAGCTGCTGTGGTGGCCTTTCCCATTCCAGAATTTGCTCCGGTAACAATTGCTATTTTATTTTCTTCTGTAAAGACCTGTTCTTCTTTATTCATATCATTTCCCCCAATCTTATATCCAGCGATTGTATGCTTTCCTCTGGATCGCTATTTAATCTTTTTTAACTGTATTCCGTTCAACAATTTTTATACTCATATTAAACAAAACAGGAATAGCCTCTGTGTCTTGATACTTAATCTTTGCGCAGCCTTTTCCAAATTTCGCTTTTGGTAGCAAAGTTTTTAATTCTTCGATCATTTCAAAATCTAGTGTATGAAATGTAAAATGTTCTTTTGCTACAGAGAATGCAATATACTTACCATTAAATTTAAACATCGGCATCTGAAATGAAAATGTCTCTTCTAATTGTGGAAACTGATCTCTCATGAAGGTGATCAGGGCAAGTAGCCATTCTTTCTGCACTTCATCCTTTTGTTCAATATACTCATTCACTTTATTCATCTAGTATCCTCCAGAACAATATACTCTAGTTATTAATTTATGGATTTTTCATGCATTATAGTTATCATAAGTAAGTGTTCCTCTTTTTGTCAATCAATAATTTACAATGGATATGATGATGCAAAC
>JAQZBN010000005.1 GCA_029238935.1 Herbinix sp. | reverse complement strand
CTTTGATCTTGGTGATTGATTGGCTTGGTCGTTAATTATTTTACCATAAGCCTAGGAGCTTCTCTATTTTTTTATTTACACAACTTATTTTACACTATCGAAAAGTTTACGCAGGCACCATGGAAGGTAAAAAAGGTTTAGAGGAATATACTGAATTACACTATAGCCCTGGTATAGGAGATAAGAAATCTTCTATATCAGGGATTTTTCGTAATAATACGAACAATTACAAAATAAACCAAATTGTATTTGACTTATTATTCCATATACTATATACTCGGTATATAGTATATATACTGAGTATATAAGTTAGTCGAAATCTGAGGAGTACATATGGCAGTTAAACATCTATTTTTAGCAATATTATCAAAGAAAGCCATGCACGGATATGATCTAAAGAATGCTTTTGAACAGTTAGTATCGAATCAATGGTCTCTTAATTTTGGACAAGTTTATACGACATTAACCCGCCTGGAGAGAGATGGATTGGTAAGTGCAGAAGAGATAAGACAAGAGGAAAAGCCCGACAAAAAGATCTATAGGCTAACGATGGAAGGACAGAGGCAGCTTAATCTATGGTTAGGGCAGGAAGCGGAATGGAGTGTTTTCCATGATGAATTATCCTTTCAATTGGCTGCCCTAGAATATATTGATCGAAGTAAGGCAGCAAAGCTCTTAAGTGATTACAGGTTGTATCTTCTGCAACTGATGAATGAGCTGATTTTGAAAAAGGCGGATATTAAAGACGAAAATTCACTGACAGCATGGATATTTGAAAGAAATATTATGAAAGCGGAGGCGGATTTAAAATGGATCGAGTTATACAGTCAGAACAGAGTTTAATTAATATGAAAAGTATTAGTAAAAAATATATTTCTGGAAGTAATACGGTGGAAGCACTAAAGAAGATAGATTTAGTTATTGCACCTGGAGAATTTGTAGGAATTATGGGTCCCTCCGGATCTGGTAAGTCAACCTTACTTCATATTATGGGGTGCCTTGATACACAATCAGAAGGAGTTTATCAGCTTAAGGGACAAGAATTAAATGGAATGGGAAGTTCTTTCAAGTCTAACATACGAAATAAAGTATTTGGATTTGTATTTCAATCTTTTCAACTTCTTCCGGAATTAACTGTTGCAGCGAACGTGGCGCTTCCGTTGAAATACTCTAAAACTCCAAAAAAACAGTATACCAGTATGGTAATAGAATCACTTAAAACAGTTGGAATTGAAGAATTAGCGGATAGGTATCCGGATCAATTATCCGGTGGGCAGCAGCAAAGAGTTGCCATCGCCCGGGCACTGGTGAATCATCCGGATGTAATCTTAGCAGATGAACCTACGGGCAATTTAGATTCATTTACGGGTCAGAGCATTATGGAAGAATTAAAAAATCTTAATAAAAATTTAGGAACCACTATTATTGTAATCACCCATGACGCTAGGATCGCTGGTTATGCTGATCGATTGATTCGGCTGGAAGATGGATTCATAAGCGAGGATATGTCGCTGGACCACCAGAGTCTGACGGGAAACAGGGTTAAGAATCCCTTTAGCGATCCATATGAGGAGGAAGACAATGAAGAAGTTTTATAAGATTCTCCTTAGTATAGGGGTTGCGGTAGGGGTTTTTTGTTCCTTGTTGGTGTTTACAATAGGGCAAAATCAATGGACAGCAATTAAAGTTCGTGATAAGGCATTGGAATCAGATATTTTAAAGATAGTAAGGTCATCAGAACCATATACGATAAATTACCTTTCTCTTATTGATGTTGGGGAGCTAGAAGGGTATCTTCCTTCGAATTGCATAGTAGATGTCAAAGCACCTGCCCACGGAACAGTAATAACCTATGAAGGAGAACCTCTTCCGATCGAAGGTGTAATCGGAACTGGGCAAAACTTATCTGAAATAATGGGTTTTCAATTCATAAAAGGAAGGTTTTTTTCAAAAAAGGAGATCGAAGAGGGTCAAAAGGTTTGCGTTATAGGAAGCAAGGTATATGATCTGATTCGAACGAGAAAGGCCTCTCATATTCAAATGAATGGAGAGTCCTATGAGATCATCGGAGTGGTCGAGGAGATTGAAACAGCAGAAAGATTTCATCAAAAGGAAGATGTCTATATACCGATTACTACGTTATATCAATCCATTGAGAAGACAAGTAATGAATCGCAATTAATACATCAGATGATATTGAATAGAGGTGATTACACTAAGGAGCAGGTTGCGGAAATCATGCAACAAAAGGCATTGGAGTTAGGCATGGATATTTCATCATTAAAGGTGATGCCATACGACGCAGACGAGTTTAATGATAGTAATCAATTTATGAAAGAATTTACTTTGGTCTTTTTATTATCTCTCATGGTACTTCTGATAGCCTCTTTTAATATCATTCACATAGCATCAGCCTCTATTATGGACAGAGAAAGAGAAATAGGTCTTCGTACTGCCCTAGGTGCCAAGAAAAAGCATATTATAGCTCAAATAGCAAAGGAGATATTTATTTGTTCCATTCGAGGTGGAATTGCAGGTGTCGCAGCAGTGTCCGTCGTGAATACCATAACCAATATTACTTTTAATCGTTATCTGCTGAGTTTCAATGGGATAACGATAGGAGCAGGCATACTCTTAGCCTTTGTTGCGGGTTCTATTACATCAATCCTACCTGCAGGGAAAGCAGCAAAGCTTGATCCAATTTCTGCACTGAGGGAGGAGTAGGGTATGAAAAGAATACTAAAAAGTCTGCATTTAAATCTATTTACTTGGATTGAAATCATATTCGTTTTTATTGTCATCATTGTTGTTATTTCGTTAAATTTAGGATATAAAATCCAGATAAAAACAGATACAACTCTAATTGATTCCTATGGAATTCTTACCATGCTAAATGCTATTACAATATTGGCCGTTATTGTTACAGCCCTTGGTATTATGGGAATACAGTTGATCCAGGTCTATCGTAGATCGAATGAAATAGGATTGTGTAGAGCTATTGGTGCAAAAGACATCGACATTATCCGATTGATATTTAAGAATACGCTGTTTTTTATCTTATTGCCGGCAATGTGTGGTGTCATAATAGGTTTAGTATTGCTGATAACTATGCCCTTTGGAAAGATTGGGTTACAAGACTGTATCAATCTACAATTAATCTTTGGCTGTGTGGCAGTTATATTATTATTGACCATGATATCCGGAATGTTTCCCGTGTGGAGAGCAGTCAGGATAAATCCCATTGAAGTATTAAACAAGAGAGCAGCAAGGGGGAGGGTAAATAGCAGCAAGATAGGGAAACTCATTTTCTATATAATTGCGGTAGGTATCATCGTAATTGGAACTATAATAAACTATACAAAGGAAATAGAGTTTAAAGAAGATCTCATGAATACGGAAGGAGCGCCACCAGCTTCCTCTGAGAAGGTTCCATATTTTGAGATTAAGGACGCAAAAGGAAATATCATTTCATCAGAGACATTGCTGGGAACGAGATATTGCCTTCTCCTATGGGAGATGGATTGTCCTTACGGTTCCATTGTTTTAGAGGAGTTGAGCCATCTTGTAGATGAAGGTATCTTAAAAAAGGAGGAGGTCTTTGCAGTCAGTATCGATCAATCCTATCATAAGATTAAGAAGTATTTACAATTTAAGAATTTATCAATTAATAGGTATGTTGATCGTAATAAATCAACGAAATGGGCTTTTCATGTAATGAAAGTACCAGCAGTATATTTGATCGATAACGAAGGGATGATCACAGCGAGAGTGTTGGGATGGTCGGAAGGGAATAAAGATTATTTGATCAATCATATCAATGGTATGGAGTAGAAATACTTTGTCTCGTTTACGTTTCTTTAAGCCATAAAATAAAACCTTCAAACTGAATAATGTTTCTTTCAATCAGTTTGAAGGTTTACACAAACGTTTGGAAATTACTTTACAATTCATAATCGAAATTAACCATATATAAAACGTAACCTAGAAAACAAAATATAATGATATCTTATACTATTTTCCTAATCTCTTTAGAAACCGCATGATATTATCTACAGTCAAATACAAATCCTCTTTTGCTCTTTTTTTAGCGTCCTTATATTCCACTGCGACACGATTGATACTAAAAATTCCGCTAACACCTTTTGCATATGCTTCTTCAATACCATCTCCAATATCGCCTACCACAGCAATCAGAGGAACATTCGCTTTCTTTGTTCGATTCGCAATTCCGATGACAACCTTACCACGGATACTTTGGGTGTCAATTTTCCCTTCACCGCTTAATACATAATCGGTATCCGGTAAAAGCTCATCAAAATGTACGGTATCAAGTACTGTTTCAATCCCCATCTGCAACTTGGATCCGAAGAAGGCTACCATTCCACAGCCCATACCGCCAGCAGCACCGGCACCTTTTACACTAGCCAGAGATAACCCTAAGTCAGCTTGTATGATTTGATCCAGATGCTGTAATCCAGAATCCAGTTCCTTTACCAAATCAGGAGTAGCCCCCTTTTGTGGTCCGAAGATATAAGCAGCTCCGCTTTCCCCGTACAAAGGATTGTCGATATCACACATAGTAATTAGTTCAATCTCCTTTAAATCATGCTGGAGGTGAGATACATCAATATGTGCAATGTCTTTTAAGGTTCCACCGACCGGCACAAAAACATTACCGTTATAATTTGTAAATACAGCACCCAGAGCGGCAGCAGCTCCGGTACCAGCATCATTGGTACAACTTCCGCCCAGACCCATAATGATTTTCCTGCAGCCTTTTGCTATGGCGTCTGCAATCAACTGTCCAACACCGTAGGTGGTTGTCAGTGCGGGGTTTTTGCGGTCTTCTACCAGAGGGAGACCGGCACAGGCAGCCATCTCTATCACAGCAGTATGACCATTATCTATAATACCGTAGAAAGTTTCCATATCTTCAAAATAAGGCCCCTTTACGGTAGTGACTACTTTTTCACCACCCATTGCCTGAAGGAAGGCATCAACGCTGCCTTCACCTCCGTCTGCTACAGGTATTGATATGATAGTAGCATCCAAAAAGTTGTCTAGAATGGCTTTTTCCATGATGGAGCAAATTTCTCTAGAGCTCATGGTGCCTTTAAAGGAATCGGGTATTAAAAGAAATTTCTTCATGTCTATTCCGCCTCTCTGTTCATGAATGGGACGGTTTGCTACCGTCCCATTCATGAAATCATATGTTTGTATTAAAATATTAATGTTAATAGGAATATTTCGATGATCGCGGATACTCCAAGTACCAATGTCATTACGGTTTGAGTCTTATAACCTTTTTCCGGAGTCATTGCACCAAAGTTTGTTACCACCCAGAAATAGCTGTCATTCGCATGGGATACTGTCATGGCACCGGCACCGATTGCCATTACGGTTAATACGGCTAATACTGGTGTATCAAGGCCAAGAACCGGTAACATAGGAGCAAGAATACCAGCAGTGGTTGTGATGGCAACCGTAGAAGAACCTTGTGCTGTTTTTAAGATTGCTGCCAAAAGGAAAGGGAAGAATATTCCGATGGCCTGGAATATGGTTGCATTTTCAGTAATAAAGCTAACAAGCCCGGATACTGTAATTACTTTTCCTAATACACCGCCCGCAGCAGTTACAAATAGGATAGGACCTACTACCTTTAAGGTATCATTTGTCATCTCTGAGAATTCATTCATACGTTTGGAGGAAGCAAGGGTGATAACACCAAAGATTGTTCCAACAGCCAATGCGATGATAGGTGTTCCGAGGAAGGTAAGAATATCTGCAAAGGTACCAGTCATCTTTGCCATAGCAGCAACCGAGGAGATACCCATTAATAGGATTGGCACTACGATTGGGGAGAGGGAATGAATACCGTTAGGTAGTTTTCCGTAGCTTGCCACCAATTCCTCATAAGATTGAACCAATTCACCGTTATTATTTCCTGCTTCATCATTTGATTTTACCTTTTTACCAATGAATTTTGCATAGAGAAGACCAGCAATCAAGGGGAATATGGAACACAGTGCACCCATTCCAATCACTAGAAGAAGATTGTTACCAACACCCAGAGTATTGGCAGCTGCAATTGGACCCGGGGTCGGAGGAATTAATACGTGAGAAATATATAAGCCTGCTGATAACGCAACCGTCATTGCCACACTTGATGTCATGGTACGTTTTACCATCGCTTTTCTGATAGGATTTAAGATAACAAAACCACTATCACAGAATACAGGAATTGATACTACCCAACCCATTAACAAAACAGCAAGTTCCGGTCTTTTTTTACCAACTAATTTTACTACCATATCCGCCAGTTTTAAAGCTGCGCCGGTTTTTTCTAAGATGGTACCAATCAAAGCACCTAAAATAATAACGATACCGATACTGGTAAAGGTACCGCTAAATCCAGCACCAATCACCGTTGCTAAACCCTGAGTCTGAACTACACCGTCTACTTTGATGTCGGTAAGGGGGATTCCAGCAACTAAACCCAATAATAAGGATACACTCATGATTGATAAAAATGGATGGATCTTAAATTTAGATATGGCGAGAATCATAATAATAATAGTAAGGATGAAAGCAATAATCAATGATATTCCTGACATAATAATAACCTCCGCTTCGTTTAATTGATCGACGTCTGATGTATGCTTATTATAAAACGACAAAAGCACAGTGTCTATGTTACCGAAACCAAAAAGCCCTTAATTTTATTGTCATTATGTATAACAACATATAAAATGAAGGGCTATCATTGTTAAAAATCACTATATATCATTTTGTCATGAACGTCTTGATAAAAATGTATTGCATTATAAAATAAAGAGGAATATCGTATGGATCTAGGATCATAACCGGTCTTTTCTTTAATTTTATTTAGTTTATATTGCAGAGTATTCTTATGAATGAATAAGCGCTGTGCAGCATGTACGATAGAACCTTCCTCTTCATAAAAAACATTTAATATCCCGATCCAATTTTCTATCTCTTCCATACTACAGCCTTTAAAAATACGAAGGATGTATTCTCTCTTAATATTACTGGATAACTCACTTTGAAAGATCTCCATCGTTATACTTTCATACAGTCGTATTCCCTTCTGGTGGGAACGTAAGGAAGTCCTTAAGGCTTTTTCAGCTTTTATAACTGAGTTGTGGATTAACTTATATCCTTCACAATAAGCATCAATACCACAGCTAAAGGTTAAAGGATATTTCAGTTCTATCTCTTGTTTCATACGTTCCGCCAGATGAATCATTTCCTGGTTAGTCCGATCCGG
This sequence comes from Herbinix sp., assembly GCA_029238935.1. Classification (GTDB taxonomy): domain Bacteria; phylum Bacillota; class Clostridia; order Lachnospirales; family Lachnospiraceae; genus Mobilitalea. Next base: position 146,177 of record JAQZBN010000005.1, on the reverse strand, counting down.
AACTACACATAACAGCTCTATACCGTTTTTTAACCAGATGCTATTCTTATCTTCTTTCAGAATATCCGTAATAATATGTTCAGAAGCGTCGATCATACGCTGTAACTTCGTTGCACTTATCTCTTCTGTTGCTTTAAAAGAGATGGCGAGTATTCTTCTTGGTAAGGTAATATCAAGTTGCAGCATACTTCCTCGTTTAATCAACTGTGGTGTAATGTTTTTTGATTCACCTAAAATCCACTCATCAAGATAGCGCTCCCGAATACGATGATCTATGTCTTTTTGCTCTTTATAATACTGATCTAGCATCAGAATTTCTGTCATCTTCTTAATAATCTGGCCGTATTTTGATACTTCTTGATAGGGGCCAGTGACCCCGATAACACCTACAATTTCATCTTGAAAATTGATAGCAAGGTTTATTCCAGGTCTGGCCCCTTGATATTCCGTATCGGATTTTACAACTACTTCCTGCAATTTTAGATCCACTAGTTCCTTAGCACCACCATGAAACGTTCCAATTCGTTCCGTATCACTGCTTGCTATGATAACACCCTCGGCGTTCATCATATTTATTTTTTCCCCGATAATTTTACTGATCTCTTGTACTATATACGTTGCACTGCGTTTTGAAATATACATACGACATCCTCCCAGATGCTTGCAAACAATGGATGATACAAATTGATACTATGATATACCCTTCTGCGTGTCCTTTGCTTCTGATTGATATGCGATTAGAATAATATCCTTATGACTTTTCGAGCATAAGGTTTTTTCTAAATCACATATGTCTTTAATATCTTCATCGGATATATCGGCTACTGAGTAATTATTATTAACGAATTCCATAGGGCTACCTCCTTTCAATATAAGTTTTTCCAGGAATTTGAATAATACTCTATTTAAAGTGTGCCTCATTGAGAATAATTTATAGAGTAGAATGCGTCTTTACTTGTAAAATGTAATCAATAATTAATAATATCGTAATAAATGTTAAAATAATTGTAACATTTTGTTTGGCACGAAAGTGATCATATACAAAGACAGATTATAGATTAATTTGGTTCCTTTGATGAAGTTATGAGAGAGAGAAAAAGCAGTGTTTTACGATGTTTCCGGTGCTTTTCTCCTGTTTGAATAGTGACAGGATTAGGAAGGAAAAATAGAAAAACATAAGAGAAAAAAACCTAATTAGTGGAAAATTAGTGTAAGGACAAGGTAAGCCTGCCAGTATCTAACTATTGAACCCCCCTGACGTATATGTTAGTCTAAGGGAGCAGCAGAGAGATACCAACAAGGAGGTACACAAAATGAAGAAATATATAATAACATCAGCATGTACACTGGTACTATCACTATTAGGTGCTTTCGGAGCAAATCAAAATTCTAATATAGATTCTACTACTACTAATGTAGAACAAAATGTTACAGCAACAGAAGATCAACAAACTCTTCTGAATAATAGTGAAACAACAGTGGAAGATGCGGTTACACAAGACACCGTTGCTGATACCAAAGAGGTAACCCCTCAAAAGGAAGAAGTAAAGGTTGAAAATGCAACTACAGCAGTAAGTAACAACGAAACCGCAGTAGTAAGTAATAATGAAACAAAAGTTCAATCGACCAAGGTTCAGACTCAAGATAAAGTTACAGCAGATACAACTACGCCTGCAAAAGCAACAACAGCAAGTACAACAACTCCGCAGGCAGTCCCTACACAAAAAGAAGCGACAAATACTGCTTTTAAGAATGTAAGTACAGCAAGTAATTCCAATACACAAAACGGACAGGTTATTGTTTATAAGAACGTAGATTTATCAAATTGTGACTCAGTGAATGATGTAGTAAGTGAGTTACAGAAGAATGGATATAATAATATTACAAAGAGCAATATTCAGAATATAAAATCATTACAGGATATTCTCGCACAGATCAATGGCAATGGCTCAGGAAGCAATACAGCAACACCTACCACAAAGCCAGCTCCTACCACAAAGCCAGCTCCTACCACAAAGCCAGCTCCTACCACAAAACCAGCTCCAACCACAAAGCCAGCGCCTACAACAGCACCAACCCCTACAAAGCCAGCTACTAATAATTCTGGTATTAGCAATTACGCTAATCAGGTTCTACAATTAGTAAATCAGGAACGTGCTAAGGCAGGATTATCAGCCTTAACTACAAATTCTACATTACAGGCAGCAGCAGATAAACGTGCACAGGAAACAGTTCAATCTTTCTCTCATACTAGACCGAACGGAACTCAGTTCTCAACAGTATTAAAAGAATACGGAATTTCCTATCGTACCTCAGGTGAGAATATTGCATACGGACAGAGAACTCCACAGGAAGTTGTAACTGGATGGATGAATTCTCCTGGCCATAGAGCAAATATCTTAAACGGTAACTTTGGTAAAATCGGTATCGGTGTATATCAAAGTAATGGTGTAATCTACTGGTCACAGTTATTTACAAACTAATCCTTTGATAAACATTAATAAAAAGGCCTAAGAAGGACGCTATATTCCATGGAGCATGGGATATAGCGTCCCTTTTTGTATAGCAATAAAAATAAAGCACCTCCTAAGTTAAATTGAATGTGGGTTTCGCCGGTTCACAAACAAAATAACATAGGAGGTATCCAAATGATACATTAGCACATACAACGTGGAATTCAAATTTAATTTTTCTCTAAAATAATGCAGACAAATAATATATGGAAAACTGAAAGCAGATGTAGTAGAGATAATGAGTACACTGTGTAAAAGAAAAGAGATAGAAATAATAGAAGCAGAGTGATGCAAAGATCCTGTACATATGATTGTCAGAATATCACCAAAGTATAGTGTATCAGTAATCAGATTCCACATCTCACTGTGCTTGTAATTAGAGGCTACCTTGTTTATAATATAACCAGATTATGGATAACATAAGACTTTGTGAAATAAATAATATAGTCAGGAGATTACAGAAGATGAGATTACTGCTTGGCACCTCAAATAAGAGCAAGCTAGAATATATGAAAACATATTTTAAGGAAGGCGAGATCGAGGTTTTCACTCCGAAGGATTTGAATATAGAAATTGAAATTGAGGAATATGGGATAACACCACTAGAGAATGCGAGAATAAAGGCATTGGCTTATTACGAGGAGTCTAAAACTCCGGTCATAGCATTTGATTCTGGGATGTATTTTATTGATTTGCCAAGAGAGAATGAGATACAACCCGGTGTGCATGTAAGAAGAGTGAAAGGAAAATCGCTGAGTGATGATGAGATGATAACCTATTACAGCGGCTTGGCGAAAGAAATGGGAGGTAAGATCCGGTGTAGTTATTATAATGGTTATGCAATAGTCTTAGATAAGGAACATATTTATGAATACATGGATGAAGATGCAGCAGAAGCCTTTTCCTTTTACCTGGTGGATACACCACACCACTACCGAAAGGAAGGGTGGCCTCTTGACAGTATTTCAGTAGAAATTACATCTGGTAAATATTATTTTGATTTAACAAACGAGGAACTGGAAACCTTGAACAAAGAAAAGGCGGTAAAACAAGAACAGTGCAGAAGAAAACTAAGAGAGTTCTATTATAGATCCCTAGGGTTATAATGGGAGTAGAATAAGTTGTTATAGTAAAGTCTTAACAGAGTGAGTGATACTATCATGGTACTTTGTTAAGGCTTTTTATTATGGCAATCGGAGGCTAACTTATGCTCAATGTAAAAATAATGTTATACACTTAATTAGACAGTTCATAAAATCAGATTAATTTAATTAATTAGATTATTCTTAAAATCAGATAAATAAAATTGATTAGATAAATATAAAAACAGATTGACAAGAAATAATTATACAGGTATAATATGGGAAAAGGAGGTAAAAGAAAGTCAGAATGTATATCCAAAATGAAAGAACTCCAAAGAGATCTTCGAGAGGATGAAGCTATTCTCGAAAAGGTTAAGATGAATATCTATGATATATTTACAAAAGTATTTGAAGCCCAGGAGAGAAGAGGACTGGGAAAAGGTACTACGATTGATCCGGAAAAGTACCAAGCCTTTTTAAAGGATTATCTTCAATGCTTTGTAAACATACCGGAACCTTGGAGAAAGAGCCTGAACTATGCGAGGGAGCAAGGGCAATTGGCAGAGGCAGCAATTGAAGAAGTTAAATTAGAGATTGCAGATTCGATTAAAAGCCTTTTCAAGCTAACATTTGATATGGAGGGTATCTAAATGACCCAGGACCAGATCATACAATTGCTAAAATGCATGGCGGATAAATCAAGAATCCAGATAGTAAAAAACTTGCTGCAGGAACCGATGTATGTTGAACTATTGGCTCAACGGTTGGAGCTTACACCTCCGACCGTTTCCTTTCACTTAAAAAAGCTGATGGATGCAGGACTGGTTCAATCTTCTAAGGAACAGTATTATGTTGTTTATAGTCTTCAGAAAGACTTATTAAATAATACTTTATTGGAACTGATTACAATGGATTCATCCGAACAGGAAATTCAAGTGGAAAGAGAAGAAAAATACAGAGAAAAGATCGTGAAGAGTTTTTTTCACTTGGGTAAGTTAACTCAGATACCGGTTCAAACAGAGAAAAGAAGAATTGTGCTGTTAGAATTGGCAAAAGCCTTTGAGTCGGGGAAAGTTTATACCGAAAAAGAGGTTAACCTTTTAATTGCAGATTATCACGATGATTTCTGTACCATTCGAAAATATATGGTCTCGGAAGGAATCTTGGAGCGTAACAATGGGGCTTATACTTTGCATTTATAAGAATAAAGAATGCAAATAAGTGGGAGGAAGAATATGTTTAAGAGAGAAATTATCAATAAATTAGTCAAGGCATTTGAATTACAGCCAGGCCAGATTGTATTATTACAGTTTTGGGGGGAGGATGAGGACAGAAGAATTCTACACGAGTTTAGTAACGAAATTGCTTCCGTACGTTGCCTACCTATTGAACTACAACATGGACGAAATTCTTATAAAGAACTTTTTACAAATATGGAAGAGAATTTATACAAGGAACGATACTATAACATCTTCAAAGAGGTAGATGTTGTCATTGATCTGTGTATGTATGCACCTGTAGTACCGGCAGTGGACTTTCCGGATGATAAGAGAGGGTTCTACAGAGAACATATGAGAAATTTATTTTCTGCACTTATGGAGAAAGAGAAGTTTATTCAGATCCGCATTCCTACAGCAGATATGGCAGCAGAGGTCATGATGGACCCGAAGGATTTTATGTGGCGCATGGAAGCGGCTTATGATATTGATTATGATCAAATAAAGAAGAAAGCGACAAAGCTAATTCAGGAATTAAGTATATGTAAGACAGTTGAGATAACAACAGGAGATCAATATAAATTATCTCTTTCCTTAGAAGGAAGAGAATGGAATCCGGATACAGGGAGTGGCGATCTTCCTTGTGGAGAAGTGTATATTGCACCGATCGAATATCAAGCGAGTGGCCAACTTATGGTGGATGAGTTGTATTTGGAAGGTCAGCTTATTAGGAATGTTATTCTATCAGTGGAAGAGGGTAGAATAGTAAATTCAAATCATGATGAGTTCAATGAATTTTTATCTGAGTTGCCGGAAAACGGTAATGTGATTTCGGAGTTTGGAATTGGTTTAAATGATGGCATAAAAGACTTGTGTGGATATTCAGCTTTGGATGAAAAGATGGAAGGGACGTATCATATCGGTATCGGTAAGAATAACATGTTTGGAGGTATCGTAGATTCTTTCTCTCATATAGATTTGGTTTGGAAAGGGAAAGTTGAATATCGTTAATTTAAATCCTGATAGACAGTTACTGTTTATCGGGATTTTTATTTATAACACCCTTTTTTAAGGTGTCGCCAAGGAAAACTGGTTGTATTTTAAACACAAAAATAGTATGCTAGCTGTAGTTGACATGAACAAGAGAAAAGAAAGGCTAAGGCTTTTATTATGCTTTATAATAAATTACTCGAATACAGCAAAGAAGATGATTACCCGATGCATATGCCCGGGCATAAGCGAAACTGTGATCTGATCGGAATGGTAAATCCATATGAGATAGATATTACGGAAATCGATGGGTTTGATAACCTGCATCATCCAGAGGGAGTATTAAGGAAGCTTTCAGAGCGTATTGCAGCTCTTTACGGAGCAAAACGATCCTTCCCTCTCATTAATGGTAGTACGGCCGGTAACCTTGCCGGTATTGCAGCAGCAACAAAACGCCGGGATAAAGTGCTGGTAGCTAGAAATGCTCATAAATCAATATATCACGGATTGATGTTACGAGACTTAAATCCGATGTATCTTTATCCCGAAATTATTCCACAATATTCGATTCATGGTGGAATTCTTCCCGAAAAAATCGAAGCGATGTTGATAAATCACCCGGATATTTCACTGGTGGTCATTACTTCTCCAACCTATGAAGGGGTATTATCGGATGTAGGAGCTATTGCAAAGATCGTGCACCGTTACGGAGCAAGGCTAATGGTAGATGAAGCCCATGGTGCTCATCTGGGTTTTCACAAGGAGTTTCCAGAAAGTGCAGTACATCAAGGAGCTGATATTGTAATACAAAGTTTTCATAAAACATTACCTTCTCTTACGCAGACAGCGGTTTTGCATTGCAATGACCTGACACTTACCAGTGATTTGGAACGATTTCTAGGGATATATCAGAGCAGCAGCCCCTCCTATGTCTTGATGGCAAGCATTGATTTGTGTACCTCGTTGCTTGAGGAGAAAGGGGAAGGTCTCTTTGATGAATTTCATCAAAACCTTGAGCATTTTTATGCTTCCATAGAAGGATTAAATAATCTGACCGTATTAAAGAAAAGTATCGTAGGATCTTATGGCATTTATGATCTGGATCCCTCAAAAGTAACTATTCTTACGGCAGGAACCACAAGAACCGGTCATGAAATTGCCGGTTTACTGAAACAAAAATATCATATCGTCCCTGAGATGGATTCCTATGATTACTTACTGTGTATGACCACGATAGGTGATAAAAAAGACGGACTGGAACGGTTAAGTAGTGCTTTAATGGAAATCGATAGGGAATTGGAACAGGAAGTGTTTCTAGAGGAACTTGCCCAACCGTGTAAGACATTACAAAGCGGTATAAACTTAGAAGGCTCAGTGCAGATACCACCAGAGCAGGCAGCCCTCGAACAAAAAATGGAGCAGGTTGCACTATCGGAAAGCTGCGGGAAAATTGTAGGATCCTTTGTCAGCTGTTACCCACCGGGAATACCGATCATTCTTCCAGGCGAAGTTATGACCGAAGAATTGATTGATAGCATAATAAAAGCAAAGGCAACAGGATTAAATCTACTGGGGTTAAGCGGTAAGAACGAAGAGGAAATTGCTGTAATAGGCAGAGGTTAAATACCGGCAAGAGAAAGGATAGATAAGATGTCAAAGATTTTTATCGTCATGGGGAAAAGTGCGACCGGCAAAGATACAGTATATAAAAAGCTGCTGGAAACAGAGGAACTCAACTTACAGAAGGTTGTGATGTATACCACAAGACCCATTAGGAAATCAGAACAGGATGGTGTAGAATATTATTTTGTAGATGAAAAAACCCTTCAACATTTAAAGAAAGAGGACAAAATAATTGAACATAGATCCTATGAAACGGTCCATGGTACCTGGCATTACTTTACCGTTAATGACGGGCAGATCGATTTAGGAAAAGCGAATTATTTGATGATAGGCACCTTAGAAACTTATGAGCAAATTCGTAAGTATTACGGAGAGGACCTGGTTATACCAATTTACCTTGAAATTGATGACGGACTACGGTTACTCCGGGCTCTTCGCAGAGAGCAGAAACAGGAACAACCAAAGTATGCGGAAATGTGCCGAAGGTATTTGGCAGATGAAGAAGATTTTTCGGATGACAATATAAAAAAGAATAGAATAGTAAAAAGATATCAAAATATAGACATTAATATTTGCCTTCATGAGATCGCTGAGGATATCAAAAATTTTACTGTCAACTCCGAAAATATATGATATAATGGTGATACTTAAGGAAGAAACAATGTATCCATGGGATTAGAAAGGCACGGGTGTAAGATGGATATTAAAGTGAACCAAGTGCAGTCAATGAATCAGATAGAGACCAAAGCACCGATGCCAGAAGCGGACGGTTCTTTTAAATTTACACTGGTTTCCCATATAGAAGAACAGCAACTGCAGGCAAGGCTCAGTGAAATCATGGGTGATATTACAGACCAGGGTAAAAAGCTTGCCAAACACATGGACGTTAAGGACATGAGGCATTATCGAGAACTGATTAAAAATTTTATGAATGAAATCGTAAATCGTTCCCATAAGTTCTCCAGGGAAAACTTCTTGGATAAAAAGGGAAGACATCGGGTGTATACAATGATCAAACTGGTTGATAAAACTTTGGATGAGCTTGCCATGGAATTAATAAAAGATGAGAAAGATCATTTAGTCATTCTTTCTAAGATTGATGAGATCCGCGGTATGTTATTAGATATCCTAACGTAACAATCAGTTTTTCTAAATTGGAGGGTGATTGGATGCATGACTTTCGTATGGTAGTAGGACACGAGGGTGTTATTAGACATTTACAGAATGCAATACAGGCCGGGAAAGTATCTCATGCCTATATATTCCATGGGGAAGAAGGAATGGGGAAAAATCTGCTTGCCGGAATTTTTGCAAAGGCACTAGAATGTGAAGAAGGCGGTATCTCCCCCTGCGGTAAGTGCAGATCCTGTATGCAGTATGACTCTAGGAATCAACCCGATATCATCTATGTCACCCATGAAAAAGCCAGCATTGGAGTAGATGATATCAGACTTCAGGTCAATGCAGATATACAGGTAAAACCCTATAACAGCCCATATAAAATATATATCATTGATGATGCGGACAAGCTGACGGAAGCAGCACAGAATGCATTATTAAAAACGATTGAGGAGCCACCGGAGTATGCAATGATTTTTCTTTTGGCAGATAATATCAACACGTTACTGCCTACTATTTTATCAAGATGTGTTGTTTTAAATTTAAAGCCGGTTGACCGCAAATTGATCAAAGAACATCTGATGCAGAAGCTTCAGGTTCCGGATTACGCGGCTGAAATAGCTGCCGGGTTTTGTGGAGGGAATATAGGAAAAGCTATAAAATATGCATCTTCTGAGGATTTTATCCGTATGAAAGAAGATGTACTGCACATATTAAAGTATATGGACGAGATGGAGCTTTACGAGATTATCTCAGGTTTAAAAACAATATCGGAGAATAAGGGCTCAATCGATGATTATATTGATTTAATGATTTTATGGTTTCGGGACGTGCTTCTCTTAAAAGCGACCCATGATCCGAACCTTTTATTATATAAAGAGGAATATCAAAGTATTAAAAAACAAGCCAATGTGAAAAGTTATAATGGAATAGAAAATATCATCAGTTCAATGGAAAAAGCAAAGTTAAGATTAAAAGCAAATGTTAACTTTGATATTACCATTGAGCTTATGCTACTTACAATAAAGGAGAATAGTAATGGTTAATGTAATTGGTGTTAGGTTTCGAAGGGCAGGAAAAGTATATTTCTTTGATCCGGCCGGTTATGATATTAAACAAGGTGATAATGTGATCGTAGAGACCGCCAGAGGGATTGAATATGGCTCTGTTGTATTAGGTCCAAGAGATGTGGAGGACGATAAGATCATTCAACCTTTAAAGCCGGTAATACGTCAGGCAACCGAAGAAGATGATGCGATCGAAAAAAAGAATAAAGAAAAAGAAAAGGAAGCATTTCAGATCTGTCTTGAGAAAATTAAAAAACACGGTCTTGAGATGAAATTAATTGATTCGGAATATACCTTTGATAATAATAAGGTTTTATTTTACTTTACCGCGGACGGAAGAATTGATTTCCGAGAACTGGTTAAAGATTTGGCAGCTGTATTTAAGACTAGAATTGAGCTTCGTCAAATCGGAGTAAGAGATGAGACAAAGATCGTTGGTGGTATCGGAATTTGCGGTAGACCGCTTTGCTGCCATATGCATCTTTCTGAATTTGCACCGGTATCCATTAAGATGGCTAAGGAGCAGAATCTATCCTTAAACCCAACCAAAATCTCTGGGGTATGCGGAAGATTAATGTGCTGCCTTAAGAATGAGGAAGAAGCTTATGAGGAGTTAAACAGTAAACTTCCCGGTGTTGGCGATTATGTAACAACGAAGGACAACCTAAAAGGCGAGGTACAAAGTGTCAGTGTACTGAAGCAATTAGTAAAAGTCATTGTGACCTTAGAAAATGATGAAAAAGAAGTTAGAGAATATAAGGTGGAGGACTTGAAGTTTAAGTTACGCAAGAAGAAAGAAAAGCTGGCAATTGATGAAGAGCTGAGAGCACTTGAAATGTTAGAAAAGAGGGAAGGGAAATCCCTATTAGATGATGAATAAGAACGAATCAAAGGAGATCCCATTATTACCGGGTGAACGGATAGACGATCTCCATAGAAACCAATATCAAATCATTCAAAATACAAAAAAATTCTGCTTTGGTATGGATGCAGTATTACTGTCTGGGTATGCGAAGGTACTTCCGGGTGAAAAGGTCTTAGACCTTGGTACCGGTACCGGAATCATACCCATACTTCTAGAAGCAAAGACGAAGGGAGAGCATTTTACCGGTCTGGAGCTTCAGGAAGAAAGTGCAGATATGGCAAGAAGAAGTGTGGCACTAAACAACCTGGAAGATAAAGTTGATATTATAGTGGGAGATATCAAGGAGGCCTCGAAGCTTTTTGGAGTGGCTTCCTTTGATGTTGTTACAAGTAATCCACCCTATATGAATCATAGCCATGGGATTGTTAATCCGGATTTACCAAAGGCAATTGCCAGACATGAGCTTTTCTGCACCTTAGAGGATGTAATTCGGGAAGCTGCCAGGGTGTTAAAGCAAAACGGACGTTTTTATCTGGTCCATCGACCTTTTCGTCTGGTTGAGATTATCAATACCTTAAGTACTTACAAATTAGAGGCAAAACGTATGAAGCTGGTCTGTCCCTATGTGGATAAGGAACCGAATATGGTTCTCTTAGAATGCATCAAGGGAGCAAAATCCATGCTAAAGGTGGAAGCCCCATTAATCGTATATAAAGAGCCCAATGTTTATACCGATGAGATTTATGACATCTATGGGTATTAGGAGTGAACATATGTCTGGAATATTATATTTATGTGCGACACCAATCGGAAATCTGGAGGATATCACCTTTCGGGTAATAAGGACCCTGAAGGAGGTTGATTTAATTGCGGCAGAAGATACCAGACACAGCATTAAGCTTTTGAATCATTATGAAATTAAAACACCGATGACAAGTTATCATGAGCACAACAAGATAGAAAAAGCAAAATATCTGGTGGAGCGATTGTTAGAAGGTCAAAACCTAGCCCTCATAACAGATGCGGGTACGCCGGGTATTTCTGATCCTGGAGAGGAACTGGTTCGACAGGCGTATGCGGCAGGAATAGAAGTAACATCCTTACCGGGAGCCTGCGCTGCAGTCACCGCTTTGACCTTATCAGGATTATCCACCAGAAGGTTTACCTTTGAGGCATTTTTACCTACGGATAAGAAAGAAAAACAAAGTGTGTTAAAGGAACTTCAAAAGGATACCAGAACGCTAATTCTGTATGAGGCTCCCCATCGTCTACTAAAAACCTTAAAAGAACTGCTAGAGGTCTTAGGGGATCGTAACATAACTGTAATCAAAGAGTTAACGAAGAAGCACGAGACGGTGCACCAAACCACAATTTCCAATGCTATAGATTACTATAACAGGGAGGAACCAAAAGGTGAATATGTTTTGGTTCTGGAGGGAGCATCCCGGGAAGAAATGGATCAGGAAAGCAAGGATCAATGGAGTCAGATGACAGTACAGGAACACATGAAGATATATTTAGATCGTGGCATTGATAAAAAGGAAGCGATGAAGGAGGTTGCGAAGGATAGGGGAGTAAGTAAAAGAGATATCTATCAGTTACTTATTCAGGATGAATCGCCGTCATTCGATTAATTCATCTGTCGGAGGTAGTACAATGTTATCCAGGGTATTTAAATCAAATGCGTCAAAACTGGCTATGATCGTCATAATGTTTATTTCTATCATTACCGGTTTTGTAATTTATGCTAACTATTCAGAACATAAACGATATGAGGAACAGGCTGTCATGGCAGAACAGTATTTGAAGGAAGGGAAATTTCCTGAAGCGGTAGAAGCTTACAGCAAAGCACTGACCATGAAGCATAGAAATATAGAGCTTCTGTCCATAGGATTGGCAGAGGCTTATATTGGTGTGAACAATTTTGATGAAGCTCTGGAAGTATTACGAACATGCTATCAAAGTACCAACGGAACGAATATAAAAGAGAAGATTGAAGAAGTCACAGTACAAAAAACAGATTATGAATACAATGAGATAATTAAAAGAGCAGATATGTATTTTGCCAATGGGGAATATGATAAAGCCATCTCGGAATATGAAAAGGCAAAACAGATTAAGAGCAAGGAAGTTATCTCTTATCAGAAAATAGCAGAAGCCTATATGGAAAAAGGCGATTATATGACAGCCAGAGATGAAGTTCTGGAAGGTCTTGAGATTACGGATAAGGATTCATTAAATAGAACGCTGAAAACGGTAGATACTTATCTTTTGAATGTAAAATATGATGATATATTAAACCAGGCTGCCGAATATATTTATCAAGAAAATTATGAAGAAGCAATTAAAGAATATAAGCTGGCAATCGAACTGAAACCGAAGGAAGAGGTAGGATATAGCGGTCTAGCGGAAGCCTACATCTCGTTGGAAAAGTATGAATATGCGATTTCTCTTTTAAATAACGCACTTGATATGATTGAGAGTGATAAATTACAGGAACTGTTAGAAGAAGCAACACAGTTAAAAGATGAAAAGGAAGAGCGAAAACGAATTCTATCGGGTCTGTATAATGCGTTAAATCAATTTGATATCGAAAAGATTAAGGAATTTATGACAAGTACCTACTTCGTTAAAAAGATAGTAAGTACAGATCCGGTATACTATAGTGCTTTAGGAGAAGGAGATCTCTCTTTAGGACAGGGAATGATCATCTATGATACCTCCTCTGTGTATTATGGAGGTATGAAGGATGGGCTAAGAACCGGTTCTGGCCTATACTTTATGCTGACGGGGTCAGAGGAAGATTCCGGTTATTATTACTACAAGGGACTATGGAGCAATAATGCACCAAGTGGATCGGGAAAAACAGAAGAGGTAACGAAAACCCAGGTCAATGAAGAATTAATTGAAAGTTCAATCGTTACCGAAGGATATTTTTATCGGGGCTATGAGAATGGTTATATGAAACGATATTTTTATGAAAATGGAGTAGAGACCGGCAGTGTAAGCTATTCTATGGAACAGGGATCACCGCTTCCATTACCGGATGAGAATGGACAAACCATATGGGTTAATGGAAGCACTGAATTTGTGATCGGTTATATGATAAAGAATGGTGCAACAACAGAGGATTCTTACTGTGCAAAAACCACGGATATATGGGGAGTAAAACCATTCATAAAACCTTAAGAATGAGACCAGATTCAAATAATAATAAATATAAAAAAGAGATTGCAATAAGCAATCTCTTTTTTATATTGTAAATACTACAATGTATGTATATTATTCAATAATACCTGCCAGCTTAGCAAGTTCCATAATGGTTTCCTTGGATATTTTCTTTCCGCAGTAGTCAATTAAATTATCTTTGCTTCCGCTGAAAATATCGGTCGGTTGGTATTTTTGAAGAATGATTTTACCCTCTTCAACAAAGATTTCCAATGGATCTCTTTCACTTACGTCTAATGTTCTTCTTAACTCGATAGGGAGTGTTATTCTTCCCAATTCATCAAGTCTTCTCACGATTCCTGTGCTTTTCATAGCCTGCCTCCTTTTTTCTTAGTAATATTGGGGAATTAGCTTTATTACAATAAAACGTATTTTTTGGATGATGCTTACATTTTTTGTATAAAGCATTTATATAAGATAGCACAGGGGTATTTTAATGTCAACTAAATTATTTGTCAAAACATAGCACAATTTAAACAAAATATGTAAAATAAATAAAGTTTAAGGATTATCTTGCAAAATACACATTTTCATAAAAAATTCGAATATAGTTTAAAAGCGAATTATAATTCATTCGGATCTAGTGAAGAAAGGTATGGTGCAGTATGTTAAATTATCTTTGGGGATTTATGATCGTGATAGGCATTACATTGGGTGTCCTTCGCGGAAACATTGGAGAAGTAAGTAATGCAACAATAAATTCATCAAAAGAAGCTGTTATGCTCTGCATTACAATGCTGGGTATAATGTCAATGTGGACGGGTATTATGCAAGTGGCAAGAAAGGCCGGGCTGATTGCAGCACTCACAAAAGCACTGCGACCCTTTATCCACTTTTTATTTCCGGATATTCCAAGAGAACATGTGGTAAACGAACATATCGCATCGAATATGATTGCTAATTTTCTGGGCCTTGGTTGGGCAGCTACACCGATGGGGTTGATGGCCATGCAGGAGCTAAAGAAGCTAAATAACGATAAGGATCGGGCAAGCACCGATATGTGTACTTTTCTGATCATTAATATTTCCTCCCTGCAATTAATTCCGGTGAATGTCATAGCTTATCGAAGCCAATACGGATCTGCTAACCCGGCTGAGATTCTAGGGGCTGCTATTGTGGCAACCACGGTATCTACCTTAGTTGGTATTATTTTTTCGGTAACAGCCAGAAAGTTAAGCAGAAGGAAGGAGGCTTCTAGATGAAGTTGCTCATATATTTATCCGATTACATAATTCCCTTTGTCATATTCTATATTGTGGGATTTGGAATGCTGATGAAGACACAGACTTATGATGAATTTGTGAAAGGCGCAAAGGAAGGTTTTAATGTAGTGTTTGGCATTATGCCTACTTTAATTGGATTGATGGTTGCAATCGGAATATTAAGGGCCTCAGGAGCATTAAATCTTCTATCTGTTTTGTTAAGACCGATTACGGATCTGCTGCATTTTCCATCGGAACTGGTGCCCACCGTTCTGGTTAAGATGTTCTCCTCATCGGCAGCAACCAGCTTATTGCTGGATATCTATAAAGAGTATGGACCGGATTCCTATCTAGGTCGGATGATCTCAATCATTTTAAGCAGTACGGAAACAATCTTTTACACCATGGCGGTATACTTTATGACGGCAGGGGTGAAAAAAACGAGATATACTCTGGCAGGAGCGTTAACAGCTACGTTAGCCGGAGTCGTTGCCAGTGTTGTTTTGACGAACCTTATATTTTAATGTTCATAGATAGACATTTGCTATTTAAATGGAGTTAAACTTTTGTATAAATAAAAGTAAAAAATTCCCGTCATTTCTGACGAGAATAGTATCAATCGGTACTTGAAACAGTACACTTAATCCTACTAGATTGTCAATGGTTGGTAAGCATTCACCCCATTGCCACTTATAGATTGGCTGAGGATATTCAAAACCAAAATAAGCTTGCAGATCTTTCACGGTAAGTCCACGCTTCATTCGAAGATCTTTAATGTTCCTACCGGTGGCTGGAAGATTAATAGTTACATAAGCCCTTTGTTCCATCCTAATACCTCCTGATTAACAACAATAGAAGTTTATTGTAGCATAAGTGGTTTTGGATTGCAAATATTTTACATAATAAGAATGCAGCGATACAGCCATGGGTGAAATCTTTCGGTAATAAGTTAGCCCGCAAAACCGAGTACATGGATTTGATCGAGGATTGATCCTTGTTAATTTAAGATTAAATTTGCCACAGGTAACCTTCCCTGGCGAATAAAGATTAAGAATTGAGTAATAATCCCTAACAATTGATCATTGAACATTCAAGGACTGATCTTCTCTAAGATCCAATAGAATATCTCCTTAAAAGCCCTGAAGATAACCCCCTTCAGGGAGGGGAACTTAAATTAAGATTTACGTATCGCTGCAATGTATCACTAGATGGTCATAAAAGTGGTGCTATTGGAAATTTGAAGACAACTATCTACCTCTGATTCAAAGGCTTCAATTTCTTCCTTTAGCTTGCGGATTAACATTTCAGCACCTAAGGCATCCACCAAGTCATATTCATTGGCTGCTCGGTAAGGATCGGCGATTGCATCATGGCTGGTTTGGGTAATCTTTTCTTTACCCTCTTTTCCATAAGCGGTATTTAAGAGAGTTTCGATGGATTCATCTACCTTCCTGTTCTCATAAATCGTTTTTGTAACAGCAGCATTAAATTGTAAGGTTAAGACTTCCAAGAGCTTTTTATCATAAGCGATGGAAGTTTTTTTATCGATGGCCTCCGCTACGGTCATCTCTTTCCCGGCGATGGTAACTTTGGTTACAGCATTGGATTGTATAATTGCGGCTTTTATTACATTACGACGTTTGATTAGGGCTGTAACGGATTCATAATCAGATTTGGCATCGTTCATAAAGGCTTCTTTTGTTTTCTTACCGTCCACCTTAGCTGAGGATTTCTTCGCACAACTGACAAATGCAGCTTCCTCTGTCCTTCTTGTAATACGGGCATCCAATAATTTTAATTCATTTAAACCTATGGTTATTAACATTTGCTCTGCCATATGATATCCTCCCTGATGGACTTTATTTACTTCTTGGACAATTATATATGACTCCCTCGGATATTTCATTAAACTTGTAGGTTAATACATTTTTCTGAAGATACATCAAGAGGAGATAATAAAACATATGCAGTAGAGCCGACGTTATTCATAGAGTAATTATCGTTTCGGCAGAGATATAATACGTATTACTGGAGTTGAATCATGGGACAACTGTTTGTTGTTTTACACTATTTCGAAGATGTGTTACCATCAGGTTAGCATAATACAAAGGAGAACATGGTATGGGAGTAAAAGGTTTTGATGAGCGGCTAATGAAGGTAAGAAAAGAGCTAGGAATCACCCAGGAGGATTTGGCACGAAAGATTGGTGTGACACCGCAGGCAATTTCAAAATGGGAAAGAGGTATTAGCTTTCCGGATATTGATCTGTTAAGTCATATCTGTGAACTATTAGGTTATTCGGCAGATTATTTTTTAGGGGTAAGTCTAAGTTCAAATAAGCTTACAGAAACTGAGGATGAGAAACAAAAGAGACAACTTTTGCAAAATATATTAGCGGAGCCTTTTTTACTGGAGGCAGGTTCCGGTTTTATACCAATGCTTATGGAAGAAAGCAGGACTAAATTTGAGAGCATACAGATGCTTCGGGAAAAACTGGCTTCCAATTATGGAATTCTTATGCCCATAATACGAATCAGAGATGCCATGGAACTCTCCGAACTGGAATATCGTGTAGTTGCTTATGATAAAGTGATTGGAAGTAAAGTGGTTAAATCGATCCAAGAGATTACATTCTCCGATATCTGTAATCATCTTGAGGAGATCTCCCTGAGATATTACAGTACAATTATAAACCGTCAAATTGTGAAAACCCTGATCGATAATGTAGAAAGCAAGTACCCTGCGGTCATTCGGGGAGTGATACCGGAAAAGTTTACAATATCATTTTTACAGAAGGTACTATGTGAATTGCTAGGGAGAGGAAATTCCATTCACAATCTTGTAAAAATAATTGAAACGGTGGAAGAGGAACTGGAGTACACCAGAGATCTGGATATGATCGTACATACCATTCAGGAAAAACTTAAATAAAGTTTATATATAAGACCATATGCGAAATAGACGTATATGGTTTTTTGTTAGCAATAGAACATGTAATTTTAATCCA
This sequence comes from Herbinix sp., assembly GCA_029238935.1. GTDB lineage: Bacteria > Bacillota > Clostridia > Lachnospirales > Lachnospiraceae > Mobilitalea. The sequence goes on along the minus strand of JAQZBN010000005.1, from coordinate 128,264 downwards.
AGATCAAATGGTTGGAAGTTGTCTTTTGCTTGGTTAACATTGCATATTTTTGGACAAAGAAGTAGAATCTAACGTAGGAAATATAAATTTTGGAGGTGATTTTATGGCAATCGTAGGAGCATTTATTGTACCGCATCCGCCGATTATTATTCCCGAGGTTGGAAAAGGTGAGGAACAAAAGATTCTTCATACCATACAAAGCTATCAAGAGATAGCAAAGCGAATTGAGATACTAAAACCAGATACTATCGTTCTCACAACACCTCATTCCATCATGTATTCGGACTATTTTCATATTTCGCCCGGTAAATCCGCACAGGGGGACCTTCGAAAATTCGGGGTAAAAGATGTAAAGTATAAAGTAGATTATGACGAGGAATTCGCTTTTTACTTAAGTAATGCGGCAGAAAAAAAGGATGTAGCAGCAGGAGTGCAGGGAGAAAAGGACGCAGCGTTAGACCATGGAACCATGATACCGTTGCATTTTATAAAACAAAGCTATACAGACTTTCGTTTGGTTCGGATTGGATTGTCAGGACTTCCGTTACTGGATCATTATCGACTGGGTCGATGTATTGAGGACGTGTCGGAGCAGTTAAGTCGACGAGTGGTATTTGTCGCCAGTGGAGATTTATCCCATACGTTATTGGAAGAGGGACCCTACGGATATACTCCGGAGGGAGTTGAATTTGATCAGGATGTTACGGAAGCAATGAAAGAAGGAGACTTCTTGCGTTTCTTAGAGTTTTCCCCGGATGTTTTAGAAGTAGCAGCAGAGTGCGGGCTTCGATCCTTTGTGATTATGTCCGGTGCTTTAAGCGGTAAAGAAGTATGGTCGGAGTTACTTTCCTATGAAGGACCTTTTGGTGTAGGCTATGCTGTATGCTCCTTTGAGATAACCGGTACCGATGAGAACAGGCACTTTGATCAGATTTATGAACGAAAACAAAAAAAATTCTGTGAAGAACGAAAAGCAAAAGAAGATCCTTATGTTCGTTTGGCTAGACATTCTCTAGAGACTTATGTAAAAACCGGAACCTATGCAAAGATACCCGGAGACTTGCCGGAGGAGCTATTACAACAGAAAGCCGGCATATTTGTCTCTCTTAAAATGTTTGGCAGCTTACGGGGGTGTATTGGTACCAAAGGACGGTAACAGAAAGTATAGCGAAAGAAATACTTCGTAATGCGGTCAGTGCTGGGGAGGAGGATCCAAGATTCCCGCCAGTCAGAGTGGAGGAACTGCCCCATATTGTGTATAGCGTCGATGTTTTAAGCGAGTCTGAACCAATTACTTCCATGGAAGAACTGGATGTAAAACGTTTTGGTGTTATTGTAACCAGCGGTCGAAAAAGAGGGCTATTGCTCCCAAATCTTGAGGGTATCGATACAGTACAGCAGCAAGTAGATATCGCCAAGAAAAAAGCAGGTATCTATGACAATGAAAAGATTTCCTTAGAACGCTTTGAGGTGGTGAGACATTATTGAAAGATCAATGTGAAATTTGTCCACATCACTGTAAGCTAAAAGAAGGTCAGATGGGAATTTGCCACGGAAGAATTAACCGGGATGGTAAAGTGGTCAGTGAAAACTACGGTAAGCTTACAGGTATTGCATTAGACCCCATTGAGAAGAAACCATTGCACCGCTTTCATCCGGGAAGTATGATATTATCGGTTGGTAGCTATGGTTGTAATTTAAAATGTCCCTTCTGCCAGAACTGTGATATTTCAATGGCAGACGGAAACACCATTGATCATATGGAAGTCACTTGTGAAGAACTGGTGGAGAAAGCCATAAGGTTAAGATCCCAAGGGAATATTGGAATTGCCTATACCTATAATGAACCTTTGATTGGATATGAATTTGTCAGAGATTGTTCCAGATTAGCAAAGCAGCGTGACTTAAAAAATGTCGTAGTATCCAACGGATATATCTGCCAGGAGCCTCTGAAGCAGTTATTGCCCTATATCGATGCTTTTAATATTGACTTAAAAGCTTTTACTGAAAAATTCTATCATAATATTGGCGGAGATCTAGAGACAGTAAAGCAGTCCATTGAACTAGTTGAAAGGAGTTGCCATCTTGAAGTTACTACGCTGATTATTCCAGAGGAGAATGACAGCGAGGAGGAAATGGAGGCTTTATCATCTTGGCTTTCCCATGTAATTGATCAATTCGAGCATATATGACAAAATATGATAAATTTCTATTGACTCGATTATCAATATCTGGTAAATTATATTATTCATATCAATCCTATCTAATTAATTGATATTTTAAGAATTAGTTAACTTAACTATTTATAAATCTTAATAATATTATAAAAATAGAAAGTAATAACCCTAAACAACACCCGATAAAACCTTACTATATGTCTCGAAATGACTAAGATGAACGCTTTGGTTAGAAATAAATTTTGAAGATAAAAAGATCCAAAAGCTAATTGATGTCAAGATAAGAAAAAAGATAATCAGTCCGTAATAGTAAAATATGAAATGCAATATAAGAATGCTTTTCGTTTATTCCAAAGGATACACAGTCATAGTAAGTGTTAGGATAAATTTATTTCCTTTTGAGATACTATTTCTGAGAGGTGAAATAGATGGACAAAGAGAAACAGGAAAAATTTCAACAAAAGATAGAAAAAGAAGAATTTAATAGCATTACGAACTCCGTAAAAACTCAAAATCAAAATCAAAATCATAATGTAAGAAAAGAAGGAGTCGGACGTCAGAATAATAAATATAGAGACGTTTGAGTTGGCTTTGGGATGCAGGTCAGATTACATGATGCACCAACAAGGTGATCTTGCTGCGCATCCCCCTCTTTTACCTTATACTTAGTAAAATAGATTACAGGGCCTAGGATGATTTTGCGATTACTTCTTGCATTATTCGGGAAGAAATGGTAAAGTTATGGCTGCGAAAGAATAAAAATTAAGGATAACCCGTGCAATTGGGTTAATAATTACATAGAGACTAAGAAGAAGGATTTCATTTCAACCCGTAAAAGAAACGGAAAAAAGAGGATAAATTATGATTTTTGAAACACATGCCCATTATGAAGACGATGCATTCAATGATGACAGACATGAAATATTAAATAGCTTACCAGGGGAAGGAATCGAGTTTGTAATTAATGTCAGCTCAGCGTTATCAACCATTGATAAGACCATATCGCTGATAGAAACCTACCCTTATGTGTACGGAGCCATCGGAATACACCCCAGTTCTTCGATGGAACTGGATGAAGATATATTTACATGGTTAAAAGCGAAGGCAAAGCATCCTAAAAATGTTGCCATAGGTGAAATCGGACTGGACTATTACTGGGATACACCGGATCGGGAAACGCAGAAAAAATGGTTTGCAAGACAACTGGAACTGGCAAGAGAACTTAGTCTTCCCCTTGTTATTCACAGCAGAGATGCAGCCAATGATACCTTTTCCATGATGAAGGAAGCCAAAGCAGAGGAGATGGGCGGGATTATACATTGCTTTGGATACGGATTGGAACAGGCAAGACAATATCTCAATCAGGGCTATTATTTGGGCATTGGAGGAGTCGTTACGTTTACCAATGCAAAGAAATTAAAGGACGTGGTGGAGTATGCTCCCCTCAACCAATTGGTACTGGAGACGGACTGTCCATATCTTTCCCCCGTTCCCAAAAGAGGTCAAAGAAATACCTCATTAAATCTGTCTTATGTTGCGAAAGAGATAGCTAATATCAAAGGGGTTGATTATGAGACCGTAGTTCAGGTTACGAACGAAAATGCGAGACGCTTATATTTCCCAAATGGAATGGATCGGTAATAGTTGAATAGCGAAAAAGGCTTTTATAATGAGAGGTAAACGATGGCGGAGTTAGGCAATCCTAAAAATACAATAGAAATATTAAATAAATATAAGTTTATATTTCAAAAAAAATTTGGACAGAACTTTTTAATTGATACCCATGTTTTGGAGAAAATAATACGAGCTGCCGACATAACAAAGGATGACTTTGTTTTGGAAATCGGTCCGGGTATCGGAACACTGACACAATATCTTTGTGAAAATGCAAGAGAGGTCCTAGCGGTGGAAATAGATAAAATGCTGCTTCCTATCTTGGAGGATACGCTTTCGGCTTATGATAACGTGACAGTGTTAAATCAGGATATTTTAAAGGTAGATATACTTTCCCTGATCAATGAAAAAAATGGCGGAAGACCAATTAAGGTGGTTGCTAACCTTCCTTACTACATTACAACACCAATCATTATGGCTTTGTTTGAACAACATATTCCACTCATTAATGTAACGGTTATGGTGCAGAAGGAAGTCGCAGAACGAATGCAGGCTGCCCCAGGTAGTAAGGATTATGGTGCGCTATCCCTGGCGGTTCAATATTATGCCAAGCCTTATATCGCTGCAAATGTACCAGCCAACTGCTTTATGCCACGACCAAACGTAGGCTCGGCTGTTATTCGATTGACGCTACACAAGGATTCCCCGATTAAAGTTTTAGATGAAGGATTATTATTTCGTATGATCCGAGCATCGTTTAATCAAAGGAGAAAAACCCTTGTAAATGGCCTTAATAATTCACCGGAGATTAATTTACCGAAAGAGGATATTATCAAAGGATTAACTGCATTGGGGTTTTCAGAAAACATACGAGGGGAAGCATTAACACTGGAACAATTTGCGAGTCTGGCGAATTATTTTTCTTCACTATAAAAAAAGATAAAGTTGTTATTTCTTATTTCTTCTTAAGGGAAGGAGATAAGAGATAACAGCTTTTTTTATTTATTATTTAGTAACCAGATCAACTTTTTTATCATAGGATAAAGTGATTGTGTCATAAGATCTTATCCCATAAAGGATGGGTTATTTCAGGGAGATTTTACTGAATCGGAATAGATGGACAGGATAGGAATATTGATCCGTCACATCGAATATATTGAATAGAATTATCAATGAACCCAGTCTGTAAGAGGGAATTAAAGGAGTGATTTTTTGGCTGATTATAAAAGAATGGTATCGTATATTTATCAATACGAACGAGGGGTTAAGAAAAATAATATAGGATATGTCAGGGTAGAAGCTAAGAATGGTCAATGTAAAATTACCCTGCATCTACAACTGCTTGGGCAATCGGATAGTATCTTTCCTACATACTTAATTCAGCGGGACGACGATGGGATGGAATTGATTTATCTGGGAGATTCAGCCCTTAAAAGTCATGTAATGGACAGCAAACTAACTGCCAATGAAACAAATATAATGAACTCCGGATACGCTCTTTCTGATATGGGCGGACTGATTCTATTTTTGAATGATGAAATCTTCTTTGCAACGGAGTGGGATGACAAACCGATTACCCAAAAGGCAGTTCAAGATGCCCTAAAGCCAAATCATGGGAAGAAAATGAAATCGGAAGGAGTTTCGATATCACCGGAAGGACATCAAGCAAAAATGGATATGCTTCAGGAAGAAGCTGAGAAAGAAAAAGTTATCGTTAAGGTAAATGAGGATGCTAAGGAAACTTCTGATGAGGATATAGAGTCTGTAAAGAATAGAATAGAACAGAATTTAAAATTAGTCGTGGAACGTACAGCGGAAGAGAAATATGAAGAACGAAAAGAGGAATTCAGAAATAAGTCCATAGCAGCCCCCATAAAAGAACATATAGCAGAGCATAGAATAGAGAGCGTAGTAGAAAATGTAGAAGAGAATGTTGTAGAGAATGTTGTAGAGAATGAAGTAGAGAATATAATTGAACATATAGAAGAGCAATCATTGGATAGTGAAATCGATCTTAGCACCATAGGAATGGTAGAAGAAGCCATAGAACAGGAACTTACTCTATCGAGAGTGGAACTTGACTCAGAACCAAATAGTGAGAGTGCAGTAGAGATCAATACAGAGGACAGAGATGTACAGAAAGTTGATTTGAAAGTAGAAAGCAAAGAAGAAGTGCAGGAAGCGGCACAGGAATATAAACCGAGATATCGCAGCGGAGTGCTTCCCAAGTACGTCCCTCCGAAAAGTAGATATCAGGAAAGAATACGAAATACAAATGAGTTTATGTTTGGTGAACAGGCTTCCATCCAATCGATTGAACTGGATACCGGTGTTGACCTCGACAAAGTAGAGGAAGATATTAAGAACCAAAGGGAAGAGAAAAAAGAAGAGATGGATGAACTAATGTGGGAGCAAACAAAAGAAAATGAAAAGGAAGTGGCTCAGGAGGATTTGGAGGAGGATACTCTGGAGACTATGAACTTTAATAGTATGGAGGATTGGGAAAATACAGAACACCCACAGGCTCAAAGAATCTTTGACAGCTATCCAAGAATGTATCCTTTTGAAGATAATGAAGTAATCCTCTGTGTAAAGATTGAACCGAAGGATATTGGTTACTTACCGATGGATGCTTGGGTACTCAGTAATAATAGCTTTCTTCTTCATGGTTTTTATTGTTATCAGCATCTGATATTTGCTAAGATAAAAGATCGTTTTGGTTGCCGTTACATATTAGGCGTTCCGGGCATCTACAATAATCGCGAACATTTTATGGCCAGAATGTTTGGCTTTGAAAATTTTAAATCCATTCGCAAAAGAGATCTCAGACAGGGAGAATTTGGTTATTGGTATATACCAATTGTGTTACAATAAGGGAAGACTGTTTGGATGGGTCCATTCTGATTTATGCGAAAGATCCTTGGGGTTAATTATTGCAAATCGAAGGTGATCCGTCCAAATACCATCCACCTTAGCAAGTGATTTCGCAAGCCCTTCCGGTTCAAAGTTTAGTTTTTCAATTAACTGCCTGGAAGGTAAATTACTTGGCATAATAAAAGCTTCAATACGATGAATGCAAAAGTCTTCAAAGATAACGGAGATACCTTTTTGAACACTTTCATAGGCATATCCATTTCGGGTATGCTTTTTTGCGTACTTATATCCAATACAGCAGCTTTGATAGGGCAATTTTAAAAAGTTTTGAAAACAGAACGTACCGATAATTTCCTCCGGATGATCCTTTAAAAACACCCAGTATCTTAAGAAATTACCCTCAGACATATTATGATACTCTGCAGCTAAGACAGCCCTCTGATAAGCGAGAGTATAAAAGTTCTCAGCTCTCTTCGGTTCCCAAGGTTCAAAGAAGGATTTATTCTCCTCATAAAAGGCAAGGACCTCAGGAGCAGAGTCTTTGTGAAGTATTTTTAGTATGAGACGGTTTGTTTCATAGGTCATTAACATAGAAAAACCCCGTTTTCTGCTTGTTGGCAATAATAATGAAACTTTACTATGAGATTCCTCGTAAGGATACCTGTTGTACATAAGGTGTTAGGACTTTTGTGAAGGTTTGAAGGGTTTCTATAGTGTGGCTGTTCAAACCAGGAGTGATAACATCACCGGAATCTTGATAGGATTGTAAATAATATGCTTTGGCACCTCGAATCCATTCCCCAATAGAATGAATATCCTGTTCGTTGTGATGTTCTTGAACAATCGTAGTGCGGAACTCATAATCCACCGGATCAGTTAATAGATAGGAAACACTTTCACAGATTGGTGTTACGTCATAGTTAGGAACGCCGACGGAAAAACCGTAATGTTCTTTGCTATTTTTAATATCCATAGCTACATAATCAATTAAACTATTCTGTACCAAACTTTCTAACATCGAGGGATTGGATCCATTGGTATCTAATTTAACTTTTAAGCCCAGGGACTTAATGTCTTTTATGAAATCAGGAAGCTCAGCATAGAGAGTCGGTTCACCACCGGTAATACATACACCTTCTAGTATTTTTTTTCTTTTTTGAAGATATGAAAATACCTCTTCCACAGGTATGGTTGGCTGAGAATATAACTTCGTTACCAGGGAAGCATTATGACAGAAGGGGCATCGAAAGTTACAGCCGCCAAGAAATATCGTGGCTGCCAGATGTTTGGGATAGTCTAATAATGTTGTTTTGTTAAAGCCGTAGATCTGCATATTGTCTCCTTACCGGGGTTATGATACAATAACTATAACAGATTAGGAAGTACTCGTCCAGATGAAAAGGAAGATTACCATGAATGATATATTTATGAAAGAAGCACTGAAGCAGGCGAAAAAAGCTTATAAGATCGGTGAAGTACCCATTGGTTGTGTGATTGTTTATCAGGATAAAATCATCGGCAGGGGTTATAATAAACGTAATACCAAAAAGACTACATTGGCTCATGCAGAGCTTCTGGCAATTGAACAAGCAAGTAAGAAAATGGGTGATTGGCGTCTGGAGGACTGCGTCATGTACGTAACCTTAGAGCCCTGTCAGATGTGTGCTGGAGCGATCGTTCAGTCCCGTATGAAACAGGTTGTGGTAGGAACCATGAATCCGAAGGCTGGTTGTGCCGGATCTATTTTAAATATATTGCAAATGGAACAGTTCAATCATCAGGTGGAACTAATCACGGGAGTCATGGAAGAGGAGTGCGCAAAAATACTTCAGGATTTCTTTCAGGAACTAAGAATTAGGAATAAGCAGGAAAAGCTACATAAGGGTTGACATCCTTATCAAAAAGCCTTATACTTGCAATACAGCGTTTTTATAAAGAAAACGATAAATACGAATTTATTTGGTTAGTATACGTGCATTTGCGATTTAATAGTAAAATGTAAATGCAAGTAAAGTTATTTGTATCCTTTGTCATAAAGTTTCCGTGCAGCCGGGGAGATAGCGGTGCCCTGTACCTGCAATCCGCTACAGCAGGGGTGATGTTCTGCCTAGGGTGACTCTTTGTAGGGCTGCCCTTTATAAGTGATGTTGACGTTTGGGTCTTACGCAACAGGAATTTGTGAACCGTGTCAGGTCAGGAATGAAGCAGCACTAAGCAAAATATCCTGTGTGCCGTAAGGGTGCCTGGACCGAGTTAACTGTAAAGGTAACGCTTGTAGAGAGCATTCGAAGCAGAGCGCACGGAATTTAATATAAACTATGAGAGACTGTTTCATTCGGAGAGTTCCGAAAGAGACGGTTTTTTTATTATATAGCTACAAACCAAACGCAGAAATTAGTAATATCCCTTTATCGTGCATAATCTAAAAAAGATGTATTAATTTGCGTAAAATTGACAGGTTATGCTTTCTGTTATATAAATAATAGTATATAATAAACCTAGGCTTGATATTGTAGTGTGAGATGAATGAGGTGAAGCAGAATGGAATTAAAGATAAATCCCAATGCAGTAAATCAATTTGCTAAAGGAACAGTTATATATACCGCAGAAGAACCGGTATTTAGCATAGGCCTCTTATTAAAAGGCAGAGTCCAGATTATGAACAGCGGTTCTAAGATAATCGCTGGTGCAGGAAGTTTTTTAGGTGTCAATGACTTATATGTTGGTAAGTATCAAAGTACTTATGTATCGCTTGATGACGTTATCTTATATGTATTTGCTGTAAACCGTGAGGAAGAGTTGGAATCTTTGCTTTCATCGAATAAGGATTATCATGGCCTCTTGGTTGCCTCATTCCATAGGTATATTGCGGAGTTGGATCGTATCTATGAGGGTCTAATCAAACATGGGATGAGACTTTCTACATTTGTAACAGAGAGCTATAAGGACTATGTAGGAACGGGAACCCGTTTGGGATATAAAATAAAGGCTTCGAAGCAAATGGCAGTACTTCCCGGTATAGTGAATGATTTGGAACTGCAAAAACCCCGGATAGATTATTATAAAGAATGTAAGAATATACCACTTGATGTTGTTAAGGCATTCTATTCATACGGTAATAGTGTAACCCTATATCAGGTTGAAGATCAGATCGACATTGTAAACCTTCAGCTGGAAGCTTTGAAAAAATTGTCGGAAGATGTAGTGTTTTTGGTGAATGCATTGGCTGATGGAAGTGAAACCTGTCTCTTTCTTTTGGTAGCAGGTCTTGCACTTGAAATAGAAAATGCCGGGGGTAACAATTCACAGATTGTAGATATGATTGATACCATGGTGGATGAACTTAATAAAATAGAGAATTTTTACTTCAGCAACATAGAATGTAAATTATCGATAGATCGTAATCGGATGGAAGAAATTTATTGTCTGCTTCTGACCGGAACCAAGGAAAAAGATAAAAGTACGGATTCCCATCTTAAATACTCCCCGAAAGCTGCAAATGATGCGTTAGAGGATTTAAGGGATTCCTTTAGCAAGATTATAACTTATGCAGGAGTTGAGCCTGACCGAGCAGAGGAAATGAAAAAATGCATGCTCGAATATATGAATGCAAAGGATAGATATGCAACAGATGATAATAGCCGATTTCTTAGAAAACAATTATCAGACAATCATTATGAACTATATCAGAGAACTTTTATTAAAGCTTATGAGGATAAACAGGTACCAAGAGCGGTAGACTTGTTTTTAAAATATGGGTTAGCTGAGGAAAAATTGCTGACCAAGGATCAATTACTGGCTCTTTGTTTCCTACAAGATGAAAAGCCAACCGGTCCGTATAAGGTGTATAATACGAAAGAATGGCTTACATTGATTTATGAAGGAAAGAAAGAACCTTCAAAGAATGAATTTGATTTGGACTATCCAGAAGTATTAGCTAGTTTAAGAAAACAGGGCAAGTTAACCGAAAAAGATGTAAAAGAATGGACGGAATCTCCAATTCGACGGTTGAATTATGAACTACAAAACATGATTCGTTACAATAGCCGTCTAACCAGCGGTCAAATTAGTGTCTTTGTACCATTTTTATCAAAAGACCAATTTATCAACAACTTAGAACAACTCTACTTGTCTGTGTCCAAGATAAATGAAACCATGAATGAAATCATGAAGGTAGATTTTTCGGTCTTTGATCGAGAAGTATTATACGTAAATCAAGCGAAAAACATTGCCAAGGAATATATCATAAAGAGAGTTTACCCAGATATCATTCTTATGCCAAATTATGGCGACAATGGGATCATGTGGCAGGAAATTACCGGTAAATATCGTGACAGTGAAGGGCGTATCCTTATGCCTTCTTTTACTGATGCGAATCTTTTTACGATTATGGTACGAATTCTTGGCAGATATCGATGGGAATTATGTAGAAGAATACAAGGTACTGCTTGGAATAATATAAAGTACAAATCTCTTACGTCAGAGTATTCCGATTACCTTCAGTTTTATCGTAAAAATAAGGACTTGTCCGAAGAAAAGAAAGAAAAGATTAAATTACAGATACAAAAAGGAAAAAACAGCAGCAGAGAGATCTTTGTTATTGATTATGAGTTATGGATCAAGAATGAAGCATATGGTGCAGTAAAATTGAATAAGCCGGTTCGAGAGATGATGGCAACTTATTGCCCATTTTCCAGAGAGCTTAGGGTAAAGCTATTACAGCAACCATTATTTGAGGAAGCTATGGCAAGATACGAGAGAGACAGACAGAAGAAGATTAAAGAAATCGAAGGAAGATATCGTCAGCTACAGAAAGATAATATTGAATTAACACGGGAATTAATCGATACTTTAAGTTATTATAAGGAGCAATAAACAAGAATTCCTAGTATAGATTTACGTTACAATAAGCTAATGAGGAACAAATGGATTCGTGTTGAACAAAGGAGGTAAATCAATGGGCAGCTACGAGATTATAGTTAAGATGGAAGAAATCAGAAAGCGTATGGACGAAGAAGACTACGAATCTGCTCAGAGGGTACTTGATACCATTGACCTTAAGAAGGTAAAAAATCCCATAGATATCAGCTTAATTGCGGATGTTTATACTGAAAATGGACGATTTGAGGAAGCATTAACAATGCTTCTTAAGATATATAATAGATCAAAGACAAAAAAGACTCTCTATCAGTTAACAAAACTGATGATTAAGATGGGTGAAATTGAAGAGGCGCAGTTTTACTTAAATGAATATGGTAAGGTTGCTCCAAGAGATGTTCATCGTTACATCTTTCAATATAAGATTGATAAGTTAAAAGGAGAAGCTTTCGAGGAATTAATCGAAACGCTGGAAACTTTAAAAGAACTGGAATATACGGAGCACTGGGCTTACGAGCTGGCAAAGCTTTATTACAAAGCGGGTAAAGAAAAAGAGTGTGTGAAAGAATGTACGGATATCATACTCTTATTCGGTGAAGGAATTTATGTTGAAAAAGCCAAATTATTAAGGGCGTATTTTACTGGAGAAGCAGATAAAACAGTTATTCTTGAGAACTTAAAGCGAAGAACAGAAGGAAGCGAAACTCTAATCGATGAGAGCTTAGAAAGTAGCCAAGTAGAGGTCGAGGAGAAACTTCATGATAAGAAGAGTGAGAAAAATTCGGATATAATTCATAATGAGGTTGGACATGGTAAAGAAGAATTACCCGAAGTAATGCAGGATGCAGACTACGCCTTGGAAGATGCTTTAAAGGAAGAGATATCAAAGAACTTTCCAGACTATAATCACGGGGAAGCTATTTATGATTCAGAGGATGAACCGGATAAGAAGTTGGAAGATAATTATGAGTATGACGTATATGTTGCAGAAGATACTCAAAGGTATGGGATCAATGAGAAAGAAGTTATGAAGGAACAGGATAAGGAAAATCATCAGGATTCATACGATGAACAAGAGGATGACGAACTCCAGGAAATAGTAAAGGGAAATATCTTCCAAAAATTCAGTAGACTTTTTAGCAAAGATAAGGGACAGAAGAGACGGAAAAAGGACTCAGATGTTAGTAGAATGGATGAGGAGCAAATATCCTGGGAAGATCAATATAGAGGCAGAAAACAAGAGGTAAAGCAGGAAATAAAACACGATATAAAACAGAATAAAATGCAGGAAGTAAAGCAAGATATAGTACATGATTTAGAACAAGAAGAAAGTATAAAACAAATAGAAGGTATAAAACAAAAAGAAGGTATTCATAATAACCGAAAATACGAAGAGGACGGGGTAAATGAAAAATTATTGAACTCTGAAGGAGTCGATGCAGACAGGAATGAGATTTATACCGATATCGATCAGGAAACGGCTATAGGTCAGGAGTATCTGAAGGAGCAGGACTATTCTAATATCAATGGGAATTCTGGTTATCAGAACGAAGATAACTTTCTGTATTTTTCCCATACAGCTGGCACCTCCATGGACGCGATCTTTGGGGATTTCATGAAATCTGCTTCAATACGAAATCAAATATATCAAACACTGGATAGTCTACTGGATGAACGGAATACGAGCATTCAAGTAATGGTTACTGGAAGTGATTCCAGTGATACTTTTGCTATGGCAAAAAATTATGCTGCCTTTTTACATCGGGCAGGAAAATTAAATACATCGAAAGTAGCTAAGATAACTGCAGTAAAATTAAACAACATGGATATCTTATCAAAAAAAGACAGCTTACGAGATTGCTGCCTGTACATAGAGAACGCAAGCATATTAAATGCTGGTTCCATAGATCAGATTATATTACTAAGCCAAAACCTAAGGGGAAGTATTGCGGTTATTATAGAAGGCAAGATGGATGCAATGAATATTTTTTTAAGGGAAAATCCAAAATTCTTGGTATTGTTCCGCAACCGGATACATCTATCCCAATATTAGCTAAAGTTTAGCGACAAAAATGCCGCGTGAAAAGCGGCATAGGTGGTCGATACAGTAATTTCCATTGAGTTAGCAATAAAAATCGTCTATACTTTAAATTGAATTGTTATGTCATTAGGGAGTTTCTGCCCTTTCTTGGATTTTACTTTATTGGAGACGTGGAGCAAGTAAGATTCATTCTTTGCATAAGGTTCTAAGGGCTCAATCTCGATATAATTATTAATGGTATCATAACGTATATTAGCTCGTAAAGGTGTTTGATTTAAAGAAGTTACATATAAGTTACTATTATTTACAGTAGATGGATTTAATGGAGCGGAGAACTTAATCCGCCATACGAATTTTCCGGTTTTAAATTTGAGGTCCTGTTTTACCCTTTTTTCGGAGCTACCAGAGACTGATTCTATCGTTAAGTAGTTGGAAGACATGGTTATCACCTCATTGTAATAAATTAATAGTTGTATCATATAATACTATTTTTATTTATTATATCATGGCAAAAAGGATAATACAACCGGATAAGATAGACAGGCAAACATATATTCTGTTAAATAATTAACCATTGGAAGGTGTTTTGACACCAATTTCGTAAATACATAGTAACAATATTGGAAGAGTATATCTGATTTCCCTGAAAGTAAGTATGGTAAAAAGCGTATAAAAGTTTTTTCGGAAACGGAAAATATTCTTATAATGTTGGATCGATTTTAGCAAAATGCAGGCTTGTATTGAGGAGGGAATATGTGCTGGAGCCGTGCATTATTAAGAAGAAAATGATAGAATTTCGTAGAACGCATTTTGTAAAAAATAATTTACAAACGTTCACTTTGTGGTATAATCAAAAGTGGTAATAAAATATTAACAAAATAATGACAAAAATTATATGCAAAATTAACAAACTAAAGTTCGAATAAATTGAGGTGTGCGATGGAGCAGTATATTATTAAAGGTGGGAAACCGCTTACTGGTGAAGTCTTAATAAGCGGTGCAAAGAATGCTGCGCTGGGAATTATTGCAGCTGCTGTTATGACCGATGATATTGTAAAAATAGATAATCTTCCTGATGTTAAAGATATAGATGTATTATTACAAGCAATAGAAGGAATTGGAGCAAAGGTAGAACGGATTAACCGTCATACCGTCAGAATTCATGGCGGAAAGATCAATTCTGTATTTTTAGATAATGATTATTTAAGAAAAATCAGAGGTTCCTACTATTTACTAGGTGCCCTTCTTGGTAAATACAAGAGTTCTGCAGTTGCAATGCCCGGGGGCTGCAACATAGGAAGCAGACCAATTGACCAGCACATCAAAGGCTTTGAAGCGCTGGGTGCTACAGTAAAGATTGAACATGGTATGATCAATGCGAAGGCGGAAGAATTGATTGGCAGCCATATTTATTTTGACGTTGTAAGCGTGGGTGCAACCATCAATACAATGCTTGCGGCTAGTATGGCAGACGGACAGACAATCCTTGAGAATGCAGCAAAAGAACCCCATGTTGTAGATGTAGCAAACTTCTTAAACAGTATGGGTGCCAATATCAAAGGTGCCGGTACCGACGTAATCCGTATTAAAGGAGTACAAAAACTACATGGTAGTGAATATTCTATTATTCCGGATCAGATTGAAGCAGGTACTTTTATGTTCGCTGCAGCGGCATCGAAGGGTGATGTATTAATTAAAAATGTAATTCCGAAACATTTGGAAGCAATTTCTGCAAAGTTACTGGAGATTGGCGCTCAGATTGAAGAGTTTGATGATGCTATCCGTGTGAAAGCATCCGGTCGTTTAGGACATACTCATGTAAAAACTCTGGTTTATCCTGGTTTTCCTACCGATATGCAACCTCAGATGACAGCAATATTATCCGTATCCCAAGGAATGAGTATTGTAACCGAAAGTATCTACGAAAATCGCTTTAAATATGTGGATGAGTTATCCCGTATGGGTGCTTCTATTAAAGTAGAAAGCAATACCGCAATTATAGATGGGGTAGAGCGTCTGACAGGAGCAATTGTAAGTGCTCCAGATCTTAGAGCAGGAGCTGCGTTAGTTATTGCAGGACTCATGGCAGAAGGATATACGATCATTGAACATGTGGAATATATCGAACGTGGTTATGAAAATTTTGAGAATAAGATGCAAGATTTAGGCGCAGCTATGGAGAAAATCGACTCTGAGGATACAAAGGCTGTTCGAAAGTTTAAATTAAAGGTAAGTTAATCATAATATGATACAATAAATAGAGTCTGTTCTGAATGGTATAACCAAAGAACAAACTCTTTTTTTATGTATAAATAATTATATAATAGCTTCAATCCATAATTTTGTTTGCTTCGATAGATCGATAAAGTTTTCACCTACTTTTATCACTGGACGCGAAAGAGACTGTTTATTAATCATAATTATTTCGCCTTCTACCTGGTTATTTAATCGAACTCGATTGTGCAAATAGGTATGTACAATCCCTTCCAGAAACGTCAAGATATACTGCGGATCGTATTTGGTATAGCCCTCAGCCTCAAAAGTGCGCACTACTTCAAAGGGACATAAGGGTCCCCGATGTGGGCGAGCACTCGTCATAGCATCATATACATCAGCGATAGCAACAAGCTTAGCAAATGGATCAATTTGCTCATTATGGAAACCATAGGGGTATCCGCTTCCATCACAACGTTCATGATGCATTAAAGCTGCATGTTTCACACGGATATCAAGATTTCGACTCTTTAGCTGATTATATCCTCGTAAGGTATGGGTTTTTACAGTAGAGAATTCATCTTCCGTTAATGAAGATGGTTTTGACATGATCTGAGATGGAATCATTAACTTGCCCAGATCATGCAATAAGCCGCAAAGAGTGATTACTTCTAGATCTTCATCTGAAAAGTGTAGCCACTTGCCAATAATATTACAAATCAAAGATACATTTAAACTGTGAACATAGGTGGTATCATCGTATTGTCTCATACAATGAAGCATATCAAATAACTGTAAATTCGTAGCACATTGGGTGAGGGTATCATTAACATGCTGTAGTAAACGTTCAGTATCGATCTCCGATTCATCGGTTATGATTTGATCAAAGGAAGATTTTACTCCATCAACGGTCTCTTTATATGCCATATGAAAGCGTTGAAACGCCTCACTGTCGCGGACACTGTTATAACTGGGAAGTAATAAATCGGTATTTGCATCTGAATTTTCATTTTCAACTAAAATATAGAAATCAGAAACTGAGAAAAATTCCAAACGGGTGATAATTTTATCGGATATGCGGGTATTCATCGGAACAACCAGGCGATCATCCTTCGTATAGATATCTTTTGCTACGATCATTCCTGGAGTAGCTTTGCAGGTAAGTATCTTGGTGAAGTTTAAATCCAAAGGCGGCTCCTTTCCATTCATAAAAAGTTACGAATATTTCCATTTATTGTGGTAGTATAAGTATAAAAACGTTTTGATTAAATGTCAATGAAATTCTTAAGTAACCATAAAGGTGGCTCATTCGACATTTAATGATAAAATTCAACTATTTACAATAATATAAAAAATAAGCTTGACGAATTATAGTTTTAAGTATATTCTGTTCTTATAAAGCAAATAATTTAATAAAGAATTTTTCTCTTATTCAGAGTGACGGAGAGTAAAGGCTCTATGAAGTCACGGCAACCCCATTTTTATGGAAGGTGCCAACCTGAGCGAGTAATCGAACAATAAGAGGATTTGATCAACTAGGTGTCAAGTCCACATATTGTGGGCTTATTTTTTTTAGAAAAATGGAGGACAAGATGCAAAAGAGATTATTTACATCAGAATCAGTAACCGAAGGTCATCCCGATAAAATTTGTGATCAGATATCCGATGCAGTGCTAGATGCATTATTAGAACAGGATCCAATGAGTAGAGTTGCTTGTGAAACAGCCATAACAACCGGTTTAGTTCTTGTTATGGGAGAAATTACAACAGAAGGTTACGTAGATATACAAAAGATCGTTCGTGATACCATCCGTGAAATCGGTTATGATCGGTCTGAATTTGGCTTCGATGCCAATACCTGCGGTGTTATCGTAGCACTTGATGAACAATCCAAGGATATTGCTATGGGAGTGAATCAATCCCTGGAAGTTAAGCAAAATACCACCGACGATGCTGCTTTAGATTTGATTGGTGCCGGTGATCAGGGTATGATGTTTGGTTATGCTACTAATGAGACCGAAGAATATATGCCTTATCCTATCTCTCTGGCTCATAAATTAACGCTACAATTGTCTAAGGTTAGAAAAGACGGTACATTAAATTACCTTCGTCCCGATGGTAAGTCCCAGGTTACCGTGGAATACGATGAGAATGGTAAGCCAATACATCTAAATGCTGTAGTTTTATCCACTCAACATGGAGAAGAGGTAATCCAGGAGCAGCTTCATAAGGACATTAAAAAATATGTATTCGATGAAGTGCTTCCAAAAGAGTTAGTCGATGAGAATACAAAATTCTATATCAACCCTACAGGACGTTTTGTTATCGGTGGTCCAAACGGAGATAGTGGATTAACAGGTCGTAAAATTATCGTAGATACCTATGGTGGATATGCAAGACATGGCGGCGGTGCTTTCTCCGGTAAGGATAGTACGAAAGTAGACCGTTCCGCATCATATGCAGCAAGATATGTTGCTAAAAATATTGTTGCGGCAGGACTAGCTGACAAATGCGAAATTCAATTGTCCTATGCGATTGGTGTAGCTCATCCGACATCCATTATGATTGATACCTTTGGTACCAGCAAATTATCGGAAGAAGAACTCGTTGCAATTGTACGTAAGCATTTTGATCTTCGTCCTGCGGGAATTATTCAAATGTTAGACCTAAGAAGACCGATCTATAAGAAAACTGCTGCCTACGGCCATTTTGGTAGAAATGATCTGGATCTTCCTTGGGAGAAAACAGATAAAGCAGAAGCTTTAACAGCATATGCTAAATAGTAACCAATCATCATTCTGCAATAAAAAATAGATTGACATAACGAAAGTTCGTATGGAGCAGATGAATCTGTGACATACGAACTTTTTTTCGATATACACAGCAGATTTGGGATTTATGGTGAGGATTGTGGATGCTTTTCTTTTCAATACGATACGACGTGGATAAAAAAGTCTTTTACCAGAAACATAATAATATTCAGTGCAAAAGCATAATTATGCATTTAAGTACTTAAAATTATGACAAATAGAATTCAATATTAGGTAAATTAACAGCAAAGGTTACATCGTAAAAGACGGTAAATACATGTTCATTAAATATTTAGAAAGATTACAGTTACTTTAGATGCAAGTGATGCTTATGTATGCTATAATCTTTGGTAAGAATAATAATGAGACAGGCTGTATTAGTTCGTTAGAGGCAGGTGATTTTTTGAAATTAAAGAGCAGGTTGATCATAGCTTTTTTTACTATGATAGCAATCCCGATTTTTCTGATTGTAGCTTCTGCCAGTACAATATTAACTTATAATCTTAATTCCATTCATCAATCTTATGATATTGAGACCGATACGCTGCAGGCGATTACAAACTCGATTCAAATTTTAAACAGATTAACAAGGGGTGTATATAACGAAATTAAACTCTGCGCCTTAAAGACTCCTGAGAAGCTGGAGGATACTAAGTATATTCAGAGTTTAAATGAAGAACTGATGAATAAATATTCCTTTATTGCAGTTCGTAAAAATGGTGGGATTATATATACAGGAAATGTCTCGAAGTTAATGTTAATTGAAGATAATTTACCTGCATTCGGTGCAAATAACACGGATGTAGATGGTGGTATATTTATGGGAGGTAAGAATCCCTTCCTGGTGAAGATACAGGATTTTTATTTTACCGATGGCGGAGAGGGTACGATCTATGTTATAACTTATTTAGGAAGTTTGGTGCCGCAGATTAAATCCGTAGTGATACAAAGTGTAATTGCTTTCTTTTCCATCATATGCTTGACCGCACTTTTGTTAACCTATTGGATTTACCATAGTATTTTAAGACCATTGAATATTCTTCGTATAGCAACGAACCAAATGAAAGAGGGAGACCTCGATTATTCGGTGCAATCAGACTCCGATGATGAGATTGGGCAGCTTTGTGAAGACTTTGAAGAAATGAGAGTTCGGTTAAAAAAACTGATTGAAGAGCGGCTTCAGTACGAAGAAGACATGAGGGAATTGATTAGTAACATATCCCATGATCTCAAGACGCCACTCACAGCAATCCAAGGCTATACCGAAGGAATTGTGGATGGGGTAGCTGATACACCGGAAAAAAGAGAGAAGTATTTGAAAACGATTTATACAAAAGCCAATGATATGTCAGTTTTGGTGGATGAGCTTTCCATGTTCGCAAAGATTGATTGTAATACAGTACCTTATAGCTTTAGTGACATTAATCTTCAAGAATATTTCGATGACTGTATTGAAGATCTGAGTTTAGATTTAGAAGTTAAGAATATAGAGATAATATATGAGAATTACACTCAAGATTCGGTTAAAGTAGTTGCAGATGCAGAACAACTGAAGAGGGTAATTAATAATATCGTTGGAAATTCTGTAAAATATCTTGATAAGAAGATGGGAAAAGTATATATTCGAATCTATGATATTGGAAAGGATGTTCAAATTGAGATTGAGGACGATGGAAAAGGAATTTCAAAAGAGGATATTCCATTTATCTTTGATCGCTTCTATCGGGCGGATACCTCGAGAAATTCAAAAAAGGGTGGAAGTGGACTGGGCCTAGCCATTGCGAAGAAGATTATACAGGATCATAACGGCAGGATTTGGGCAAACAGTGAACTAGGGGTTGGAACTACGATCTCCTTTACCCTAAGAAAGAGTTCTTAAATAAATAGCAAATAACCTCTGATTGGAGAATTGCATATGAATAAAATATTAATTATTGAAGATGAGATAGCAATTGCTGAACTGGAAAAGGATTATCTGGAACTAAGCGGCTTTGAAGTCGAGATTGAGTCAACCGGAGATCTGGGGCTCAAACGGACATTAACAGAAGATTTTAATCTGGTTATCTTGGACCTGATGCTTCCGAATATGGATGGATTTGAAATCTGTAAAAGAATTCGCGAAGAAAAGAATATACCGGTGATTATGGTATCTGCGAAAAAGGATGATATCGATAAGATTAGAGGACTTGGGTTAGGTGCGGACGATTATATGACCAAGCCTTTTAGTCCCAGTGAACTGGTTGCCAGAGTAAAAGCACATCTGGCACGTTACGAAAGGCTAATTGGATCCGGGACGAAAGAAAACGAAGTGATTGAGATTCGAGGTCTTAAGATTGATAAGACAGCTAGAAGAGTTTATCTAAATGGTGAAGAGAAGATATTTACGACGAAGGAATTTGATTTATTAACTTTTCTTGCTGAAAATCCGAATCGGGTTTACACGAAGGAAGAACTATTCCGGGATATATGGGATATGGAATCGGTAGGAGACATTGCTACAGTAACGGTTCATATCAAAAAGATTCGGGAGAAAATAGAATTTAATACTTCAAAACCACAATATATTGAGACAATCTGGGGTGTGGGATATCGTTTTAAGGTATAATTAATTTGGGAGGCGTTATATGGATGAAAAGTATGTCAAGTATGCATTAATATTTAAAGCACTTTCCGATGCTAACCGGTTATTGATCATCGATTCGCTCATGAGTGGCGAGTGCTGCGCATGTAGAATTCTGGATCAGTTACAAATTACACAGCCAACACTGTCCCATCACATGAAGATCTTATCGGATAATAACATAGTTAATGTACGTAAAGATGGGAAATGGATGTATTATTCCTTAAATTGTGCTAAATTTGCTGAGATCAAAGAAGTACTTGAGTTGTTTTCAAAGCAAAGCAGCGTAAAGATGAAAGAATATCCATGTTAGAAGCAAAATAGGTGGTAGTCCTCAAAAGATAAATATAATAAAAAAGAAAAGAGTATTTTAGGAAACTACAAGGAAAAGAAAGTTTCTTAAAATACTTTTTTAGTTCTGCTTGTTTAATCTCATCTTTAATTTTTGCACACATCTCTTCTTTCTTTAGTGTCTCTTCTTATTTCTTCAACATAATTATTAATGTTATTCTGAAACTTTTGGGTCTGTCCTTCTATGATTCACATTGACATAAATCTATCTGAGGATTATAATAATGGTTAGATAGATAAACATCAATATGACAGGAATAAAATACAAAATTATGTTAGAGAAAAAATGCAGGATATAGTATCCATAAGAAGCCAATCGTATATACTATATATGAGTATATAATCATATGCGAATATAGGGTAAAGATTCTCATCGAAAGGAGAGAGGTTATGATTGAGATATTTAAGGCATTATCGGAAGAAAGCCGATTACGAATCCTATCCGTTCTTATGGAGCAGGAAATGTGTGTCTGTGAAATTGAAGCAAGTTTAGATATGACTCAATCAAATGCTTCCAGACATCTAACCACATTAAAGCAATGCGGTATTCTGGAGAGTTATAAGCAGGCACAATGGGCTTATTACAAAATAAGTGATACGTTTCAAAGAGATCAGAAGGAACTTTGGGAATACCTTAAGAGAAGATTAAAAGAACTTCCCACGTATGAAAAAGATTTTCTGGAAAGTGAGAAGTGTAAAGCAGCAAATATGTGTTAATGTAATGAGAGAGGTTAAGAAAGAATAACAGGAGGATGTTATATGAAAAAAGAACAATCAACAGGAATTGGATTTTTCGCCAAATACCTAACCCTTTGGGTTGCTATCTGTATGGTGGTGGGTGTTCTGATCGGAAAGTTTATTCCAGCGATACCAGCTTTCTTTGGAAAGTTTGAATATGCAAATGTTTCGATACCAACAGCTATATTAATCTGGGTTATGATCTATCCTATGATGATGAAGGTAGATTTTCAAAGTATTAAGGATGTAAGAAAAAATCCCAAAGGACTATATGTCACCTGGGTGACCAACTGGCTGATTAAGCCGTTTACGATGTTTGGAATTGCTTCGTTCTTTTTCTACGTGGTGTTCCAGGGTCTTATTCCTTCGGATTTGGCCAAAGAATATTTGGCAGGGGCAGTACTGCTTGGAGCAGCACCATGTACCGCTATGGTATTTGTATGGAGTCAGCTTACAAAAGGTAATCCAGCCTATACTGTTGTACAGGTGGCAACCAATGATTTAATAATATTAATTGCATTTATTCCGATCGTAAAATTTTTACTGGGTGTAAGTGATGTATCCGTTCCTTGGGATACGCTGATCCTATCCGTGGTATTGTTCGTAGTAATTCCTCTTACCGGAGGAATTGTAACTAGAATGTGGATGACGAAGAAAAAGGGGTTACAATATTTTGAACAGCAGTTCTTGCCTAAGTTTGATAATGTTACAACGATAGGCTTGCTTCTTATGCTGGTACTATTATTTTCATTTCAAGGGGAAGTTATTTTAAATAATCCACTTCACATTATATTAATTGCGGTACCATTAACAATACAGACCTTCCTCATCTTTTTTATATCTTATTTAACAAGCAAAATATTAAAGTTAAAGCATAGCATAGCTGCTCCAGCCGGAATGATTGGTGCTTCTAACTTTTTTGAATTATCCGTAGCAGTGGCAATCGCTCTTTTTGGAATGGATTCTCCTGCTGCCCTGGCTACCACGGTTGGAGTATTGACAGAGGTACCGATTATGCTTCTTTTGGTGAAGATTGCGAATAATACAAATCACTGGTTTCCTGAGCTAGATGTAACCTCAGTATATGCTACACAATTAAAAAATGAAAAGAATAACAATTAGAATGCAAAATAAAAACTTTGATTATAAGGAGAGATTATTATGAAGAAAATGCAGATTTACGAACCGGCTATGTGCTGTTCCACAGGTATATGCGGAGTGTCCGTTGACCCGGAACTGCTGCGTATTGCCACCGCAGTGAATACCTTACAGGAACATGGGATTGAAGTGGAACGTTTTAATCTGACCAGTGCTCCGATGGAGTTTATCAACAACAAAGAGATTAATGAATTAATTAACAGTGAAAATGGAGTAGAGAAGCTACCAGCTACCGTAGTGGACGATAAGATTGTATTTACGGGAAGATATCCCACCAACGATGAAATTACATCAACTTTACACATACCGGCAGAACTTTTACCGACTAATAAAAAGGTTCGTTCGGTTAGAGTTAATGTGCAAAGATCCGGTGGCTGTGGCTGTTCTGACGGAAGCTGTTGTTAAATTTGATTGATTCAATGGTTTATACCTAGAAAGAAGGGATGGTTGGAGATGCAATTATTTTATCCGGAAAATTGTAACTTAACGAAATATCTGTTTTATACAGGAAAAGGCGGAGTCGGAAAAACCTCAACGGCTTGTGCTACCGCAGTATATCTTGCGGATTTGGGAAAAAGAGTATTTCTCGTCAGTACGGACCCTGCTTCTAACCTTCAGGATGTATTTGAAGTTACGCTAGATAACAAGGGTGTTCCAATACAAGAAGTACCCAATCTGGTAGTAGCTAATCTTGATCCAATGGAAGCTGCTGCAAGATATCGGGAAAGTGTTGTTGCTCCATTTCGAGGAAAACTTCCTGATGCGGTAATCAAGAATATGGAGGAACAGTTATCCGGCTCTTGTACAGTCGAGATTGCAGCATTTAATGAATTTTCCAAATTTATTACCGATGAACAGATGCAGACGAAATATGATCATATTATATTTGATACTGCACCAACCGGCCATACCCTGCGAATGCTTCAGCTTCCTTCCGCTTGGAGCAATTTTATCAGTGAAAGTACCCATGGTGCTTCCTGTTTAGGGCAGTTATCAGGGCTGGAGAGTATGCGAACGGTATACCAGGAGGCGGTATCTACCCTAGGGGATAAGAAGCGTACTACATTAATACTAGTATCTCGCCCTGAAGAGACACCATTGCTAGAAGCAGAAAGGGCCTCAAAGGAATTGCAGCAACTTGGTATGAATAATCAAATATTAATTTTAAATGGGGTATTAACTTCATCTGATGATGCCATTAGTAAGCACTTATATGAAAAGCAACAAAGAACTTTGGGAAATATCCCTGAAGGGCTGATAAGGCTTACTACTTTTTATCTTCCCCTACGGTCTTATAATATTACCGGAATTGCTAATGTGAGAGCAATGCTTAAGGAAGAACATGCTCCGGTTATAAATCAATTCGAACAAAATATAGAGATGCAAAATTTACAAAATGTAATAGAAGATTTGTATCAGTCGGATATTAAAGTAATCTTTACCATGGGTAAGGGAGGCGTAGGGAAAACTACCGTAGCTGCCGCTATTGCATTGGGATTATCAAAACGTGGAAAAAAAGTGCATTTATCAACCACGGATCCTGCTGCTCATCTAAAATTCATAGTAAACGAAAACAGTCATAATACAATGAGTAATAATACAATGAACAATAATACAATGAGTAGTATTACCATGAGTCATATCGATGAGCGGGATGAACTGAGGAAATATCAAGAAGAGGTTCTATCAAAAGCAAAGGCTACGATGTCTAAGGATGACTTGTCCTACATTGAGGAGGATTTACGTTCCCCTTGTACTCAGGAAATAGCCGTATTTCGAGCGTTTGCCGAAATTGTCGATAAGTCAGAGGATCAAGTTGTTGTAATCGATACGGCACCTACAGGGCATACTCTATTATTACTCGATGCTACACAAAGTTATCATAAAGAATTAAAAAGAACACAGGGAGATGTACCTGACTCAGTTAAAAAATTACTTCCTAAGTTAAGAAACCCTGAGGAAACACAAGTTGTAATCGTAACTTTGGCAGAAACGACTCCGGTGTTAGAAAGCATGAGACTGGAAGAGGATTTAAATCGTGCGGGGATTCATGCAGCGTGGTGGATTATGAACGCATCATTGTATGGCACAGGAACAACGAATGCCATATTATCTGCGAAAGCATATCAGGAATTAGAATGGCTTCATAAGATTAATACCCATACCTTAGGTAAATGTGCTTTAATCGGCTGGAAGCCGAAAGACTTAAAAGGTGAAACCTTGTTGGAATTATAGATGGCAAAGGAGGAATAACATGAGAATTGTGATAATTGGTGCAGTAGCAGCAGGTACCTCAGCGGCAGCGAAAGCAAGAAGAAACGATGAAACAGCGGAGATTATAATCTATGAAAGAGATCATTTTATCTCATATTCCGGCTGTGGCATGCCTTATTATATCGGTGGTGAGATTGAACAGGCAAAGGAGCTGACACCAAGGGATGAGGCATTTTTTCGAAAGAAATATAATGTAGATGTAAAAACTAGCCATGAAGTTCTTAAGATCAATCCAAAAGAGAAAACAGTACTTGTGAAGAAGCTTTCTACTGGGGAGATCATTACGGATTCTTATGATAAGTTGGTGATTGCTACCGGAGCCAGAGCAAGTATTCCTCCCATCGGTGGTATTGATAGAGAAAATGTATTTACCCTTCGCAATATCAACGATATGAATGCAATGAAAGCATTTCTGACAGAACAAAAGCCAGAACAAGCGGTTATCATAGGCTCCGGTTTCATAGGTCTGGAGGTATGTGAGAATCTGAAGGCCTTAGGTATTCAGGTGACTTTAGTGGAACGATTACCTCAGGTAACGCCGGGTCTGGATCCTGACATGGCGGTTTATGTTCAGGAACATTTACAGAAGAAAGGTGTTGCAGTAATAACCAATGCCACTGCAACGGATATTACCGATATCGGAGTACATTTGGCAGATGGGAGGGTGATTGCAGCAGATTTTATTCTTCTCTCTGTGGGAGTAAAACCAAATATCGATCTGGCAAAAGAAGCTGGAATAGAGATCGGTATTACCGGAGCTATCAAAGTCGATGAACAGATGAGAACCAATCAAGAGGATATCTATGCCTGTGGTGACTGCATCGAACATACCCATCTTGTTACTGGTAAACCTATTTATCGACCTTTAGGATCTACTGCAAATAAAACCGGAAGAATTGCAGGAGATAGTCTAACAGGAGGAGATTTGACCTTTCGCGGTATCTTAGGAACCGGGATATTTAAGGTGTTTGACTTGACCGTGGGGCAAACAGGACTCTCTGAGAGAGAAGCAAAAGAGATGGGATTTGATACAGTTATCTGCCATAATATTAAACCTGATAAACCGGAGTATATGGGTGGAAAGGAAATGGTAATTAAAGCGATTGCAGATCAAAGAGGTAAGCTCTTAGGAGTACAGATTGTTGGATACCAAGGAGTAGATAAACGATTAGATGTATTCGTTACTGCAATCACATTTGGTGCTAAGGCAGAGGATTTATTTCACTTAGACTTAGCATATGCTCCTCCATTCTCAACAACGAAGGATCCGGTTATGTACACAGGAATGATATTAGAGAATGCAATCCATCGAGGTCGTCCCTTAATAACGGCACAAGATCTGGATGATCTAATCCACTCCGATCAGGATTATGTATTAATTGATGCAAGAGAGTCTTCACAATATGAAAAAGCCCATATAGAATCAGCTCAAAACCTACCGCATAGTAATCTTAGGGAGGCACTTGATGATGTAAAGAAAGATGTCATAGCAGTTACTTATTGCAATAAGGGAGTGACCGGGAATGCGGCACAGAATATATTACTTCATCATGGGTATGACAAGGTGTATAATCTGTCCGGAGGGCATAAGCAATACAGTAATACGTTGAAGTCAAAACAGTAGTAATACCTCTGGTAATAAAATTAATTAAGTTCAGAACTTGTTCAAACAAAAAATTCACCGATGCATTACGAATGGAACCAGTTCATTGTGGTTCAATATAGTGTCCGGTGAATTTTTTGTAGTATAAAGCTTTTATTTAAAGAAATATGATAACCGATGAACACATCAGCAATCTAATTAATAATCCTCTAATTAGTAATTCTTTCTTAATATACGAGTACCCTATATAATCGATCGTTATAAAATTATTTATATCTGGAAGAACTGTACCATTTCATTTAAGTGAGCAGCGATTTCCTTATTGGTATTGGCTTGTTCTAACACTAAGGTTGTCTTATGGAAGATGGAATTCGACTTTTCTGCAATGTCTGCAGAGCCCTTTGATCCTTCGTTCGTCGCAGAGGTAACTTCATCAATGGCTTGTCTAATGTAATGAATGGATTCATTTAATTGCATAGCGGAATGTTTGATTTCACTTACCATCGCTTCTACGGTAATTGCATCATCATCGTATTGTTCGCCTGTCTTAACCTGAACTTCATAATCACGAATTACCTGATGATCCATGAACTCTAATAAGCTATTTGAATCCTTTACCATATCATCAACAGCAACAGAAATCATATGGGAGATTTCCTCAATCTTGGATACAGCATTCTTAGAGTTTTTTGCAAGGACAGCAATTTCGTTAGCTACAACAGCGAAACCTTTTCCAGCATCGCCGGCTCTTGCCGCTTCAATCGAAGCATTTAATGCAAGTAAATTAGTTTGTGCTGTAATAGACAGAATGGTTTTAGACAAGTTTTGAATTTCTTCAATCGCACTGGTTTTTTCAATGGATTGTCTCAACTTCTTGTTGGTCATGTCATAAATCTCTATAGCGGATTTCTGGGACTCTAAGGCTACTCCTTTTAAGTTCTCCGCTCTCTTTTTAATTTCGGATGCAATTTCCTGTCCGTGACTTGCTTTTTTGGCTACACTGCCAATCTCATGTTCAATCTCAACAGCAGTTGCATTCATTTCCTGCGTAGAAGCAGCGGTTTCTTCCATGCCGGCAGATAATTCCTCCGTCGTTGCCGAAATATCCTCTACATCATTATATACGTTATCTGCACCTTCCAACAAGAGATTGGAGGAGGTTTCAATGTGTGAGGTTTCTTCCTTGATAGATTTTATGATATTACTAATCTGAGTTTGCATGTGAATAAAGGATCTTGTAATCTCGCCAATCTCATCCTTTTTTTCTGCTAATTTATGATTAAAGGTAAAATTAAAATCACCATTTTCTAAACGAATCAAATCTGCTTTAATCCTTTCGAATCCTTTGGATATCCCCCTACCAATCAGATAAGATACGATACCACCCACCAGGAGTATAAAACCTAACATCCCTAAGATCGAAAGCATCGCGGAATTAATCTTAGCTTCGATTTCTTCGGAATATACACCTACAAACCACATACCGACTACCTTGTCACTCTCGTCATATAAAGGGACGTAATAAGTATCTGCTTTTGAACCGGCTACTTCAGCAGGTCCCTGGAACGCTTTGTTCTCCGTAATAACGGTCTTAACTACTCCATCGGAAGCCTTCGTTCCAACCTTACGATTACCGTTCTCCTCTTTTACCGTAGTGGATACTCTGGTATCTCCTGCAAAGATCGTGGCTAAGATACCTGTTTGAGCAGAAAATTCATCAACAACTTCAAAATTATCGTTGATTAACGTATCTCCTTTATAGAGCTTGTCCCCCTCCAGACGCCATTCACCGGGGTAGTGTGTGTCCAGTAAGGATAAACCTAGATAAGAATAGTTTTCGAGTTCTTCTGTTGTCTCGTGATTTATTAATCTTGTTATTGTCCTCTGAAAATAAAGATCAGTAAAAACAATAATGATTCCGATAAATAGGGAAAGGGACAACATGATTTTCCATTTCATTTTCATGGCTTATGTACCAACCTTTCGTAGTATTATGTGTAAATAATAAGACAAACCAGGGATGTAGGTAGTTTTGCTTTTAAGATGATATTTATATCATCTATCGATAAATATAGGAATTATTATAGATTATATCTATCAAAATCGCTATAGGAATCCATTAGATATTCTATAGAATTCTTTTTATTTATAAATATGTAATACAATGAAACTAATTGTAAAAGAGAGGCAGTTCGTTTTATTCTTGACAATGTTAGAATGGTAGAATATAGTATAAATAAATGAATTCAACTAAGTCAATTTAAAAGCAGTAGCTGATAAAGAGACACTCGAATTGCAACCAAATATTAGAAAAATCGTTCTGAAAGCATGAGGGTACGTCCCAAATGATAAGACGGTAGGTTAGAATACCATCTCAATCCCTGTGCTTTTCGCATAGGGATTTTTTGTGGAGGTGAAGAGATGGAGACAAGAATAGCACTCATAGGTATTATCGTGGAGGATTTAGAATCAGCAGAGAAGATAAATCAAATCCTTCATGAGTACGGAAATCATATTGTAGGAAGAATGGGAATTCCATACAAAGAAAAGGGCATCAGTATTATCAGCGTAGTGGTCAATGCCAGCAATGATATTATCAGCACAATGTCTGGTAAATTAGGAATGATACATGGAGTAAATGTAAAAACAATCTACTCAAAAAAATAAATAGTTGGACTGCAGAGATCAGAGAAGCAGACTCTTATATTTGTATCAGCAATACTAAAAACATACTACTGAAGAGAAAATCAAAATGTTTTACTTAAAAACCAACAACATGAAATGATAGAAAGAGAGGATATAGTATGAAAAAATTAAATGTATTATTACTTCTGACCCTAAGCCTTTTTTTACTAACAGGCTGTAACAAGAAAGCAACGGAGGAGTCTACGGTTAACCCAACACCGGAAGTGGCACAGGCGGCACAACCAACTGATATCCCTGCACCGACGGAAAGCGCAAATGAAGATACACAAGAGGATTTAAACCCAGCAGATCCAACCCAAAAGATTGATATCCGTATTGCTGCATTAAAGGGACCTACTGCAATTGGTATGGTTCAAGTTATGGATAATGCTGCAAAAGAAGAGACAGCCAATAATTACACCTTTACCATAGCCGGTGCCGCAGATGAAATCAGCGCCGGTTTGATTAAAGGTGATTTTGATATAGCTGCGCTCCCATGTAATTTGGCATCTGTTTTATATAATAAGACAGAAGGAAAGCTAGTGATGGCAGGTATCAATACCCTTAATGTACTCTACATTGTAGAAACCGGTAATAGCATTCAAACGGTGGAGGACCTAAAGGGAAAAACAATCTATTCTACCGGTTTTGGAACTACACCTCAATATACTTTAAATTATTTATTAAATGCTTATGGAATTGACCCTGAGAAGGATGTTACGATTGAGTATAAGACTGAAGCTACGGAAGTGGCAGCTCTTTTAAGTGAGGCAACCGATGCGATAGCATTGTTACCGCAACCTTTTGTAACTACGGTTATGATGAATAATGACAAAGTAAGGGTTGCTCTTGATGTGGCAAAAGAATGGGATGCTGTCAGCACAGATGGAAGCAGTGTGGTTACCGGTGTCGTTGTTGTAAGAAAAGAATTTTTAGAGAACAATGGAGAAGCGTTTGATGCATTTTTATCCGAATATGCTGCCAGTGCTTCTTATGTAAATACTGAGACAGAAGCAGCGGCTATGTTGGTAGAGCAATTTGATATCGTAAAGGCAGCAGTTGCAAAGCAAGCAATTCCTTTTTGTAACATTTCTTTAATTCAAGGGGATGAGATGAAGGAAAAGGTGAATGGATATTTAACAGCCCTGTATAATCAAAATCCTCAGGCTGTTGGAGGAAAACTTCCGGCGGATGATTTTTACTACCTGCCATAAGGATAAATTTCAAAAACTTACTTATCAGTATGAATGAAATAGGATATAGGATACATATTAAAAAGGAGTCAAAGAAGAATGGGGAAAAGTAAAATAGCATACATTAGAAATTTATGCAGGAAGTCTTTGGCCATTCTTTTTTGGCTCTTTCTTTGGGAAATTATCAGCCGATGTGTAAATCAGGAGATTTTGCTGGTGTCCCCGGTGATTGTACTATCTACGATCGTTGAATTAAGCAAAGACCTTTCCTTTTGGGGAACGATTTTATTCTCCTCCGGGAGAATTCTGGTTGGGTTTATTATGGCAATTGTAGTGGGAGTTTTAATGGCAATTCTATCCTATGGATCTGAATTTTTAAAAGAGTTAATTACACCCCTCATGAAAGTAATCAAAGCCGCTCCCGTAGCATCCTTTATTATACTGGCATTAATTTGGATCAGAGCAAAGAACCTGTCCGTACTAATCTCATTTCTCATGGTAATCCCTATGATTTATTCAAATGTCTTACAGGGTCTTTATCAAACGGATCGAAAGCTTTTGGAGATGGCCAAGGTATTTCGAATAGGTAAGCTACGACAAGTAAAGACAATTTATCTTCCGGCAGTGATGCCTTACTTCGCATCTGCCTGTTCTGTAGGACTTGGTTTTAGTTTTAAAGCTGGTATCGCGGCAGAAGTAATCGGTATTCCGTCAGGTTCGATTGGTGAAAGGCTATATGAAGCTAAATTATATTTTATGACTAAAGAGTTGCTAGCATGGTCCATAATAATCATTATTGTTAGTATGGTTTTTGAAAAGCTGGTTATGTTACTGTTTGGTAAACTTCCCTTTGCGGCAAAGAACACCAAAGAGTCTGATTAGGAGGTTCCTATGGATATTCAGGTTTTAAATGTATCGAAGAAATTTGATCAAAATCAAGTATTACATAATATAAATTTACATTTAAAAGAAGGTAAAATAAGCGTACTTATGGGACCATCCGGCAGAGGTAAAACGACACTAATCAATCTAATGATGGGATTAATGAAGCCGGATCAAGGTGAAATTCGTGGGCTGAAAGGAAAAAGGGTTGCAGCAGTATTCCAAGAGGATCGGTTAATTGAACACCTGGATGCGGTTTTTAATGTTAAATTAGTTTGTAATAGTTCTATAACATTGGATATAATAGAGAAAGAGTTTGAAAAGGTTGGACTAACCGAGTATCAAGATAAACCGGTAGCAAGTTTAAGCGGTGGAATGAGACGAAGAGTTGCTATTGTCAGAGCTATATTAGCGGACAGTGATATAATCATTCTGGATGAACCTTTTAAAGGGCTGGATGAAGAGCTAAAAAAGAAGGTAATACTATATGTAAAGGATCATACGGTGGATAAGACGGTGATTGTAGTTACTCATGAGAAGGAAGAAGCGACTCTTTTGAATGCAAAAATAATTCCACTCATGTAAAGCACTTGTGAAAGAATTCGTTGTATCAACGCCCATAAGCTTCAATTGTAAGGTTGTTTTTTCTTAGATAATCAGATATAATACAATATTACATAGAATTTTTGAATTGCTTTATGAAGTTGTTTGAGCAGATTCATATAAAATAGAAGCATTAATAAGACGAATGAGAGACGTGGGAAGACGTCTTCAAAGGAAAGGTTGGTACAATTCATGCATATTACGATTACAGGTAATCTAGGAAGTGGAAAATCTACTATATGCAAATTATTAAATGAGCAATATCAGTTTGAGGTATATTCTACCGGTAAAGTGCAAAGAGAAATAGCAAGAGAGATGAATATGACTACACTGGAGTTAAATCAGCTGATGTGTAGTGATCATAAATATGATACAATGATTGATGATGCTACAGCAAGAATATCCAGAGAAAACAGGGAGAAGGATATCATCTTTGATTCCCGTCTGGCATGGCATTTTGTAGAGCATTCCTTCAAAGTGTTTGTTACAGTAAGTTTGGATGTGGCGGCAAATAGAGTAATGCAGGATCAAAGAGGAGCCGAAGAGAAATATTCCTCCTTTGATGAAGCAAAAAAATTACTGGCGGAAAGAGCTGCTACGGAAAAAAGAAGATATAAGGATATTTATGACTTAGACTATCTGGATTTCTCCAATTATAACCTTGTCATCGACAGTACCTATTGTAGTGCTGATAAAATAGCAGAGATGATTATAGTTGAGGCAAAAGCATTCGAAGAGAACCCTTATACCGGAACCAAAATGTTAATGACGCCGGAACGTCTGCTTCAATTAGAGGAGATGAAAGAGGATGACCAAACTCGTTTGCAGGAATTAATCACCTCCATGAAAGATGGTTCTGATATGATTGATACAACCGTAATTGTTCGAAACTCGGAAGATGGATATCAAGTTGAAGAAGGTTTGGATCTTGTAAAAGCTGCCTTTTTAGCAAAAATACCTTATGTACCGGTAAAAGTAGTAAAATCAATTGAGGATTAAATTACCAAAGATGTTTACCATCTTAGGAAAGACAATTTCTCGAAGAATCACCATAGAAATATAAAATTAATAACCATACTATGAAATAAATACTTAAAATGATAATATTAACTTATTTATTTCATTTTATCCCCAAGGATATAAACTACCGTTTGACAAACAATAAGATTAAGAAGAATTCATATTAAATATGAATTCTTTTTTTATAATTTATGTTTTTTCTAGTGTAGTCATTGGCATAGATAGAATTGGGGGTGGCATTATGAAGTCTAAGGATGAAATCAGAGTTAGGGTAAAATGGCTTCTGATCATCACCGTAACATTCTTGGGAGTTTATTTGGGGTTTCGGTTTATACTACCGCTTATTCTACCTTTTGTTCTTGCATATTTTTTGGCTTGGATTATAAGGCCGATGACAGAATTTTTGTACAAACGTGTAAGAATGGCAAGAATCATTGGTGGAACACTTTCTCTGCTGCTTGTAGTGGGGATTGCAGGAACAGGTATTTTTTATTTAATCAAGACACTACTAAGGCAAGCAGTTGCATTCCTTCGTAATTTTCCAATTTATATGAGCAGTATTGTGGATCGTTTGGATTATATCTGTGGCAGTTGCGATAAAGTATTCGGACTGACTGATGGGACGATGCGAACAGTTATGGATGACCATATGATGTCAATGTTAACCCGTGTAAAAACAGATATAATCCCTGGGATTACAGAGCAAACCATATCGATCACGATAAAGTTTGTTGGTGCAATTGGTATACTGCTGATTATCCTTGTTTCAACCATATTAATTGCAAAAGACCTACCGGTATACAAGGAACGTTATGAGAAGAGTGATATTTATCAGGATATACACAAAGTAACAAAAAAACTTTCGGAAGCTGGTATTGCTTATATTCGAGCACAGGTTTCAATTGCAGTTATCGTTGCTTTTTTCTGTGTTTTAGGTCTTACGATTCTAAGAAATGAATATGCTCTTTTGATTGGTGTTGGTATTGCAATCATGGATGCATTTCCGGTTCTGGGTAGCGGTTTAATTTTAATTCCTTGGAGTATTATTATGCTTCTAAATGGTAATATTTATGCGGCTGCGATACTTTTGACCATATTTTTGCTATGCCAGATTATCAGAGAAGTATTGGAACCGAGATTAATAGGAAATCGAATCGGGATAAAACCTATATTTACATTGATGTCCATTTATATTGGATTACAGCTATTCTCTTTTGCAGGCTTTTTCTTGGGACCCATTGGGTTAATCATGATTATTACCATAGTAAAGGCTATCTATGAAAAAAATGATAAAGGTTCAGATCAAAAACCGGAGGAAACGGGCAAGGATGGGGGAGCAAGTGATGAAGAATTGAAAGAGCGATCCAATCATCCTGTAGTAGAGTAATTGAGATAACGAGTACTGTAATGATTTTAAATTGAGATAACTTGTCCTATAATAACTTGTATTGAATATCTTGAATTGAAATAATTTGTCCTATATTAACTTGCTTGAAGTATCTAGTATTGAAAGAACTTGTCCCATAAATAACTTGTATTGAAGTATCTAGTATTGAAAGAGCCTGTACTATAATAACTTGTTTGAGGTATTTTGTATTGAAATAACTTGTACTGAATAACTTGTACTGAATAACTTGTATTGAAATAAATAGAAGCATAATAACTTGTTTAGCAATAAGAGATAAAAGTACTTGTATTGTAGTAGTACGAATGATAATTGATTCCTTAGGAAAGGCATCATAAGTTGCCGAATTTATCCTTATACTGATCATATGGCATCGATATTATGATAAATTCGGCAGGCTTCTTCCGAAAAAGCATACATAGAATGGATAAGAGAAGAGGTGTCGATGAAATAAACCTTGACAAAACAAGAGAAATCGTCATAAAATAATTTAACATGATATAACGGCATTGAAGAGGAATAGTATTCAGAGATCTCATTGCAGAGAGAGAAGCATTGGTGCGAGCTTCTTATGCAGATACTGAGGAACCGACCTTGGAGCTTTGTATGAAAAGAATTTGTGTTTCAACGAAATGTATTCTTCTAAATACAACGTATTACCGGCGTTAACGGTTATAAAGAGAGTTGTTAGAACTAAGAACAACTAATTAGGGTGGTACCGCCGAGTCTTTCGGTCCCTTTGGGATTAGAAAGGCTTTTTTGATTCTTTTAATTACAAAGAAGACTTTCTAAGCCAGCAGTGTATATTTTATAAAAAAATAGCAACTACTTTAGTTAGAAAGAAAAGGAGAAATGATTATGGCACAGGAAAAGAAATTGGTGGAAGCAATAACCTCCATGGAAACAGATTTTGCCCAATGGTATACGGATGTTGTTAAAAAGGCAGAGCTCATTGAATACTCCAGCGTTAGAGGCTGTATGATTCTTAGACCAAATGGATACTCCATATGGGAAAATATTCAGAAAGAATTAGATTCTAGATTCAAAGCAACTGGTGTGGAGAACGTATATATGCCTATGTTTATACCAGAAAGCTTATTACAGAAGGAAAAAGACCACGTAGAAGGCTTTGCGCCAGAAGTTGCTTGGGTAACCCATGGCGGATTGGAACCATTACAGGAGAGACTTTGTGTTAGACCTACTTCAGAAACACTGTTCTGTGATTTTTACTCTAATATTATTCAGTCCTATCGTGATCTGCCTAAGTTATATAATCAATGGTGTTCTGTAGTTCGGTGGGAAAAGACAACCAGACCATTCCTTCGCTCGATGGAGTTCTTATGGCAAGAAGGTCACACCGCTCATGCAACAGCAGAGCAAGCAGAGGAAAGAACCATTCAGATGCTGAATGTATATGCTGATTTTTGTGAGCAAGTATTGGCCATTCCTATGATCAAAGGACGTAAATCAGAGAAAGAGAAATTTGCCGGTGCTCATGCAACCTATACCATTGAAGCATTAATGCATGACGGAAAGGCATTACAGTCCGGAACCAGCCATAACTTTGGGGATGGTTTTGCGAAAGCATTTGATATTCAATATACAGATAACGAAAATAAATTACAATATGTACACCAAACCTCTTGGGGTATGTCAACGAGAATTATAGGTGCTATTATCATGGTTCATGGAGATGATAGTGGTCTGGTACTTCCTCCAAGAATTGCTCCTACGCAGGTTATGATTGTTCCAATCATGCAGAAGAAGGAAGGCGTTCTTGAGAAAGCTGCTGAGATCAAAGAGAAATTAGGAGCTTACCGCGTAAAGGTTGACGATGCAGATAAGAGTCCTGGATGGAAGTTCAGTGAGCAGGAGATGCGTGGTATTCCGATCCGTATTGAGATTGGACCTAAGGATATTGAAGCAAATCAGGCAGTCATCGTAAGACGTGATACAAGAGAAAAGATTACGGTTTCCTTAGATGAAATTGATAAGAAAGTTGGAGAAATTCTTACTTTAATGCAGGCTGAAATGCTGGAGAGAGCAAGAACCCATAGAGATACACATACTTATACAGCAACGAATATGGAGGAGTTTGCTCAGACCGTAGCCCAAAAACCTGGATTTATCAAGGCAATGTGGTGTGAAGACGAAGCCTGTGAGAAGGAGATCAAAGAAAAGACAGGAGCAACCTCCCGTTGTATGCCTTTTGAACAGGAAAAGATAGCAGATACTTGCGTATGCTGCGGAAAACCTGCTAAGACCATGGCTTATTGGGGTAAGGCATACTAAGATTATAAAGTTTTGTTCAAAAGTTACGGATTCTATATCAGCAAGACTCTGATATTAAGTTTAAGAGGTTCCTTAGATAGGTCTTAAATCACTAATTAATCGAACTGATATTTAAGTTAATATATTTATATAATAAGAGCGGAACAAATGATATCAATCATTCATTCCGCTCTTATTGTATAGAGGGATCATTCATTCTCATAAGGTTATTTAATCCAGTTCTTAGGGGAAACTCCGGTTCGAAGCTTAAAGTAATTAGAAAAATAATGTTCATCTGCAAAATTTAATTTATAAGCAATTTCTTTAATAGAGATATTGGTATTGGTTAGAAGTAATTTCGCGGTCTCAATTTTCTGGGTTAGGATGTATTCATAAGGAGTTTGTGCATACTCTTTTTTGAAGATACGATTTACCTGAGAAGGTGAGAGGCAAGCCATCTTTGACAGTGATTGAATCGTAATCTTATCATAGATATGCTGATCGATATACTCTTTTATCGCTGTGGCAGCTTCGTTTTGCCCTGCTGGAGCAGCATAGAGATGCATACTGATCTTAGACAATATCTCATGATAAATAAGCGCACATTGCTCAAAAATCAAGCTGGTGCTAACATCTTTTTGCTCACAGGTCGTTAGAAACTTCTGAAACAAACCATACAAATCAAAATCCTT
Source organism: Herbinix sp. (assembly GCA_029238935.1). Taxonomy (GTDB): domain Bacteria; phylum Bacillota; class Clostridia; order Lachnospirales; family Lachnospiraceae; genus Mobilitalea. Next base: position 90,161 of record JAQZBN010000005.1, on the reverse strand, counting down.
AATTAATAAAATGCCCTCTAGATGATATACATTCATCAGAAGATCACATAAAGGACCGTGGACATTCATCCAAATCTTCTCCCAAGGGTTCTTCGGAGAGGAATAATAACGATGATGATGACCCTTCGGAAGAATATAAATGTCACCCTGAGAGGGGTAAATAGTCTCATTATCCACATGAACCGTTCCCTCTCCTTTCATAATGTACTCCAGGCAGTAAACCCTGGAATCCCTGCGGTCAACATAATAATGAGGATCGGGATAGGATATTCCGGTGATATGAATATTAAATTGATTATAAGCTCTGTTCTCATCTTTTAAGAAACTCACAATATGCTCCATATGCTTCTTTTCCTCACTTGTTTGCTCTTAAAGTATATTAAATAATCATATATATAGCAGTATAATACAAGAAGCAAAGGAAAACAAGCATATTATCACGAAAGCTATAACAGAAGTAATATTAATGGAAACAGCAGTTCATTTTGACGAAAGATACGTGCTGTTGGTGCAAAAGTGTGTCTGAGCATAGGGATTAAAAGTGGCTGGTTGATACAAGTAACAAACATTATAGGAAGTGTAAGAGTAGGAAGGAGTAAGTTATGAGCAGAATACCAAGACCGGAACATCCATTACCGCAGATGGAGCGGAAGCAGTGGATGAATTTAAATGGAGAATGGCAATTTGAATTTGACTTTGGAAAAAGCGGAAGAGACAGAAAACTATATGAGAAGGATCATTTAAGCAGCAGAATTAAGGTTCCTTTCTGTCCAGAAAGCGAATTAAGTGGTGTAAATTATAAGGATTTTATACCGGCAGTATGGTATAAGAGAATGGTAGAGATCTCTGATGTAAATCTTGAAGGAAGAGTTATTATCCATTTTGGTGCAGTAGATTATTTAAGCTATGTTTATGTCAACGGCCGTCAAGTGGGAACCCATAAGGGCGGTTATTCCTCTTTCCAATTTGATATTACAGATTATTTGGTATCCGGTAAAAACGATATCACAGTTTACGCAGAGGATGATCTTCGCTCCGGACTTCAACCAAGAGGAAAGCAATGCCATAATTATTATTCCTGTGGCTGTGACTATACCCGTACAACAGGAATTTGGCAGACAGTTTGGTTAGAATACGTTCCTAAGAGTTATATTACCAATGTAAAATACTATCCGAATATCGAAGAGGGAACCTTACATATCAATGCACAGGTACAGGGAAATGGCACCCTTACAGCAGTGGCATCCTTTGAAGGAAAAGATTGCGGAAAAGCAAGTGCAAAGGTGATCGGGGGAAATGCAAATCTCACCCTAACCCTAGAGGAAGTTCATCTTTGGGAGATTGGTAAAGGAAATCTTTATGATTTAAACCTAACCTTTGAGAAGGATGAAGTTAAGAGTTATTTTGGTCTTAGAGAAGTTAAGATGGACGGAATGAAATTCTTATTGAATGGCAAATCTGTGTTCCAGAGACTTGTATTAGATCAAGGCTTTTATCCCGATGGCATATATACAGCACCTAGTGACGAAGCATTAATTAAGGATATTCAATTATCCATTGATATGGGCTTTGACGGTGCAAGACTACATGAGAAAATGTTTGAGCCAAGATTCTTATATCATTGCGACCGTATGGGATATATCGTATGGGGCGAGCATGCAAACTGGGGATTGGATCTATCAAATCCAGCAAGCCTTGGGGCATTTCTTCCTGAATGGCTAGAGACATTGAATAGAGATTTTAATCATCCGGCGATCATCGGCTGGTGCCCTTTCAATGAAACATGGGATTATGATGGCAGAAAACAAAGGGATGAGATACTCGCCATTGTCTATCATGTAACAAAGCAATTTGATACAACAAGACCATGTATTGATACCAGTGGTAATTTTCATGTAGTTACGGATATCTTTGATCTTCATGATTACAATCAGGATGTAAATGCTTTAAAGGAGAACTATGAAGCATTTAAAACAGAAGGTAAGCCGAAGGATCATCTATCCCATAGACAGACTTACAAAGAAGGTCAACCTGTCTTCATCAGTGAATACGGCGGAATCAAATGGGATCCAAACGCATCCAATGAAAATGGTTGGGGATATGGAGAAGCACCAAAAACCGAAGAAGAATTCATCGCAAGATATGACGGACTGACATCAGCTTTATTAGAACATCCAAAGATCTGTGGTTTCTGCTATACTCAGCTCTATGATATTGAGCAGGAAGTTAACGGATTATATACCTATCAAAGAGAAGCTAAATTCAATCCTGCTATGATTCGCGCCATCAATCAGAAGAGAGCAGCGATTGAAGAGTAATAAATAGCAAAAGTTTTATTGTTAATCCTTCTTAAACAATAAATAAAATCAGGAAGACACTTATGGAATGTAGGTGTACTTCCTGATTTTTTGTCTCTAGGATACAAATATCGAAGAATGAGTTATCAATCGAGATATCTGGTGTAAATATTCTCCTGACCTAGACAATAGTTCCAAATTAGTATACAATTTAATCAAGTGCTAGATCTGTACGTTATTTTGATATAACCGAGGAAAGATCTCCCCGGGAAATCCATAGACTTTTTATTTTCTGTGGATAAAGATATAAAAAATGATTGATTACGTGGATAAACTACGGACTGTTGAAATATTGACGGGAGTTTCAGAGATACGTTGCAAAAATAGATGAAATTGAGCTGTGATATTGGCTATACTATAAATAAAATATGGAATGGATGGCAGCGATTATAGGAGGGCACAGAATGAAGATGCAAATTCCGGAGAAGGTAAAATATATTATAGAGGTTCTCACCTCCCATGGATATGAAGCTTATGCGGTCGGAGGCTGTGTCCGGGATATGATACTGGGAAGAGAACCCGAGGATTGGGATATTACCACTTCAGCCAAGCCCTTAGAGGTTAAGAAGCTATTTCGAAGAACCGTAGATACCGGTATTATTCATGGGACAGTCACCGTTCTTCTTGATAAAGATCATTATGAGGTTACAACTTACCGCCTGGACGGAGAATATGAGGATAATCGTCATCCAAAAGAGGTCTCGTTTACCTCCAGCTTAACTGAGGATTTGAAACGCCGGGATTTTACGATGAATGCTATGGCTTACAACGAAACAGAAGGCGTCATCGATTTGTTTGGTGGGATAGATGATTTGAAGAATGGTGTAGTACGATGTGTTGGTAGCGCGGTTGAACGGTTCGAAGAAGATGCCTTACGTATCTTAAGAGCGGTGCGTTTTTGTGCCCAACTGGGTTTTCAAATTGAGGAAGAGACGTTGAAGGCAGTGAAAGCAAAGGCGGGTCTCTTAATCAATATCAGTGCAGAACGCATTCGTGTAGAATTAACGAAACTACTGATCTCAGATCACCCTGACCGGCTTATGACAGCTTATGAAACAGGGATTACGAAAGTCATTCTGCCGGAGTTTGACCTTATGGTGATAACCGATCAGAATAATATTCACCACGCATATTCCGTCGGAGAACATACAATGAAGGCGGTTGGGGAAGTAGCTGGAAAGAGCAAAGATGGAAGATTTCCGACTAGGGAACGGACGATCTTAAAGTGGACTATGCTGCTTCATGATATTGAAAAGCCTAGTACAAAAAGCATTGGTAAGGATGGACAGGACCATTTTTATGGACATCAGGAAAAAGGTGCTATAACGGCAAAGAAAATCTTAAAGCGATTAAAATTTGATAATGATACAATGGAAGCGGTGGAGCATCTGATAAGGTGGCATGATTACCGTTTTGTCCTGACACCGGCAGGGATGAGAAAAGCAGCTTCTAAGATAGGAAAAGAATATATGGAATTGCTCTTTGAAGTAAACAGAGCAGATACCTATGGGAAAAACCCCAACCAAACTCAGGAGAAATACAATAGTCTTAACAGAGCAATGGAGCTATATGAAGAGATTAAGAATAGAGAAGAATGTGTTAGTTTAAAGGAACTAAAAATCAATGGGAAGGAACTGATTGCGGCAGGATTTAAGCCAGGAAAGCAGATGGGCGATATACTATCACAGTTGCTTACCATTGTGATTGAAGATCCGGCTATGAACGAAAAGGAACTTCTTATTGCAATTGCAAAAAACTTTATGCCAGAGAATGCAGAAAAGGATAGTCTCTAAAGAGATAAGGCATTGTACATTTTTGATTGTAATATTTTATGTTTCTATTAAGCTATCCGATGATGAAAAATGAAATAATTAATCATAACAGGAACTTTACAGTAGTCCCAAATGAATTTAAAAAAATGAATTCATCTGGGGCTATTTTGATTCATGAATTTGGTATTAATCACATAATATTAGAGAGACGGTTATTATCATTTGTTAGGAGGATTAGCTGTGGAGGATAGAAGCCAGGAAGCATTGCGAAGATATCATCTTAAGATATACAACATATATAGAGCCAGAGGTGCCTTTTTGCTTGAGACAGACTGTGGGCTGAAATTATACAAGTGCTTTGAAGGGTCTAGAAATAGGGCTCTATTTGAGCATAAAGTAAAGGAACATCTCTGTCAACACGGCTATTCTAACATAGATCTATTTGTTAAGACCTTAGAGGATGAGATCATATCAGAGGACTCTCAGGGCTGCCAATATATCATGAAGAATTGGTTTTGGGGCGAAGAATGTAATTTAAAGGAACTCTCACAGATTGAGTTAGCCACAGCTAACTTGGCTAGGCTTCACTGTATTATGAAGGATATCGATTTTACCAAGGAGCAGTTAGATCATAATTTGTCTACGAATTTAACTGAGATATTTGACAAACGAAACCGTGAGCTGAAACGGGTGAAGGGGTATATTAGAGACAAAAAACAAAAGAATGAGTTTGAGACCTCCTATCTTAATTACTATGAAGATTTTTATGAGCAGGGAATTCAGGCAGCTCTCTCACTATCTGAATCGGATTACCCTACCCTGCTGGCTGATTCCATTAAGCAGAGGAGAGTTTGTCATGGAAATTATACCTACCATAATCTTATCATGCTTAAGAATAAGACTGAGGCCATGACAAAAACGTATATTCCACCGGGATGGATTAATAAGCAAGCAGTTTCGGCAACAGAGTTGGGTGCCGGTATGGCTAGCATGCTTGCTACGACTAACTTTGAGAAATCTTATATTGGCCTTCAGATTGCCGATCTTTATCAATTTGTGCGCAAGGTGATGGAGAAAAATGATTGGGATATTATGTATGGCAGTAATATGATTGAAGCCTACGACCGGATCAAACCGATTTCTAAGAGTGAATTAAAGATATTATACCTTCTGCTGTTATACCCGGAGAAGTTCTGGAAGATTACTAACTTTTATTTTAACGGTAAGAAATCTTGGGTATCGGGACGCAGTATTCAAAAGCTTAACAGCATAGGAGAGCAGAATGCGAAGAAAGAGATGTTCTTACGCCGACTGGAAAGTATCCTCTAAGGGAGGGTTAATCTTAAGATTGAATTAAATGCTCAGGTAAGATATAATGGGTACATAGGAAGGTCGAATTATGCCTACAAAGGTAGTTTTGTGGTGATGGCCTGAAAATACGTTACTTTATCGTGGAATTAAGAAACAGTAGAGGATCCTATGGCACAGCAAAAGAATGAACCAAAGAAATCGATTATCATAAATCGAAGACCAATCTTAAGTCTATTAATTGGCTTGGGGTTTATATCGGTTATTATGCTTTCCATGATGCTTGGCGCATCCGGGGAACATTCAAAATCTCAAGGATTGCCAAAGAAAACGGAAAGAGGAGACGATATCCAGGCATTTTCCTATCACAGTTATGACAGCGAAATGCTAGCTGTTGTGAAGGACGTTGATATCGACGCAATGGAAGTATCCTTATTAGATACCGAGACAAAAGAGATACGGCTTTTATCCTATACCGGTGGAAGCAATGTAACCGATAAATATGGTAAAGTCATTACGGTCAATCAAATTCCAATCGGTACGATCGTAAGTGTTGGGTATCAAAATGAAAATAATAAATTAATCACTATGTCCATATCCAAGGATGCATGGGAATACGTCGGAGTAACAAACCTATCGATTAACCGTACGGATAAGGTCATGAAAGTAGCATCAAACAAGTATAAGTATAATGATGACATCGTAATTATAGATGGGGATACTTTAATTCCTGTGGATCAATTAGCGGAACAGGATGTTCTTACCCTATGGGGTGTGGATGAGATGGTTTGGTCAGTCACGGTAACCAAAGGCCATGGCGTTGTGAAGCTTAAGGATTATGAAGCGTTTATCGGAGCCAATATTACAGTTGGTTACGAATCAATGCAGCAGATTACGGATGATTTAGGGATTACAGTACGGGAAGGCAGTTTCAACCTAACGGTTGAGAACGGAGACTTTAGTGCTACCAAGATAGTAGATGTGATAAGAAATGAAGAGACCTATGTATCCTTAGATGATATAGGACCTTTGGCAGAGAAGATGGGTCGGATACGTTTTGAGATTACTCCTTTTGGAGCGGATTTATTGATTGATGGACAGCCGGTTTCCTATAGTGATGCGATTGAATTGACCTACGGAGAACATAAGGTAGAAGCCTCTCTTGGAGGATATACTACTTACAAGGGAACATTAATTGTTGATCAGGCAGGGAAAACCATAAGAATTGATTTACCCGTAGCAGGGAAGAAGGAAGAAGCCAGTGCTGTTGTCACGGATGGTACGAATCCTGATGTGCAAAATGGGAATGATCCGGAGAGTCCAACAACCGAAGATCCTACAGATGTTAATAATTCTGAATGGGATAGTGATGAATATATTACCGATGCAAAGCATTCTATCTATGTGCAAAATCCGGTGGAAGCTTCTGTCTATCTTAATGGTGAGTATATCGGTGCATCACCGATAAAATTTAAAAAGGTGATCGGAACCCATGTATTAACCTTCATTAAAGAAGGATACGAAACAAAAAGTTATACGGTAGAAGTACCAAACGACGGACTGGATACTTATTTTAGTCTTCCGGATATGGTAGAAGAATAAAGCAATCAATCAGTTATTTAAAAGCTATTCCGAACTAAGACCATGTTTTGTCATGCAAAAACGGACATGGTAACTTAGAATCCGTGTATTTCACTGTCGAAATAAGTTTGATTCATTATAAATTTCATATATTTTTGGATTTCACGAGCATTAGTGTCAACCAAAAGTCCCCTCCCCTCTCTTTTCAAATAGACAGAGATAAGCTATAATCTCTGTAATATTATGGAAAAGAGAGGGGATTTTTATGGTTCAAAAATTATTCGAGCAAAATATTATATTATATGCTATGGCTGGCTTATGCGGGTTGGGTTTTATCCTCCGTTTCATGCTGGATTTGGTATATAAACGGTTAGTAAAAGCATCGGATAACATGGGAGCGACAAAGAACAAATCCGTAAAACATTTGAAGATGAAATTTGAGACTTGTTATAAACTCAAAATAGGTGTGAATAATGTGGATACTTTTGTGGATAAGAATGTATTCCGTTATCGGTTCTGTGGAATTATGTTATCCACGTGGGAGAATTTTTGTGGACAAGTTTTACTCCTCAATCTTCTAATAGTCCCTATTTCTGCGGCTTTCGGCTTCTATTTTAAATGTGGACAACAGCTGATTCTATTGACAAGCGCCGTGGGTATTTCGACAAGTGCATTGTTGATACTTGTGGATAAAAGTATTAATTTGTCGTCGAAGAAGAGGGCTTTAAAACTGAATATGGTTGATTATTTGGAGAATTTTTGTAAAGTCAGATTGGAACAGGAAGCTTTTCACCCAGAACAATTAGACCAATATCGGAAGGAATATTTTGAACAATTGGTTGAAAATAAGAAGGCAGCAATTTCTTCATCGAAAAAAGTTGATTCCCAAGGGGATGAATTAAATCGCAGAAGAGAAGCAAGAAGAAGAAAAGAAGAAGAAAAGCGAGTAGTAGAATTAAAACGACTCGAAGAGCAAAAGAAACTGGAAGAAGCTCGAGTAGAAGAAGAAAGAAGACGTCAAGAGGAAAAGAAACAGGCTGCTGCAAAGCGTAGGGAAGAAGAACGCATGAGGATAGAAGAAGATATGAAGGCGCAGGAAGCGAGACGGGCAGAAGCGAAGAAGAAGATAAACCAAAGTCGCCAGCCTGTTGAGAATAAACAACAAACAGAACAGGAAAAAGTGAAGGTTCTACATAGCATAGAAGAAGAATTAACGCAGATGGAAGAGAATCAGGATATGGAAATGCTGATGCAAGGCCTGGAAGAGATCGCTGCTGAAAAGGATCGCCAGCAAGTAAAGCCATCCACAAAGACAAAAGGACGCACTACAAATCCCCAAGAAGACCAATTAATTGAGGATATCTTAAAAGAATTCTTTGCCTAGTTAGATTAATTCAATGAAATGATATATAAAAACATTGAATAAAAAGATTACCTTTGTTAAAATATATTAAAAAAGATAAGGAGTGTAATATATGGCAAATAAGGTAACCTTTGATTTCTCAGCAGCGAAAAATTTTGTTGCTGCTTCTGAAATAGAAATGATGAAACGAACAGCCGAAAGTGCAAAAGAGGAGCTGGTAAAGAAAACCGGAGCCGGAAACGACTTTCTTGGCTGGATTGATCTTCCTGTAAATTATGATAAGGAAGAATTTGACCGTATTCAAAAAGCGGCAAAGAAAATTCAAAGCGATTCCGAAGTACTGTTAGTAATCGGAATCGGCGGTTCCTATCTGGGAGCAAGGGCTGCAATTGAATTTTTAAGACACAGCTTTTATAATTCAGTATCTAAGGAGATCAGAAAAACTCCAGAGATCTATTATGTAGGTAATAACATCAGTAGTGTTTATATGAAGCATCTGATTGAGGTAATCGGTAACAGAGATTTTTCAATTAATATCATAAGTAAATCGGGTACAACAACTGAGCCAGCGATCGCGTTCCGTGTATTTAAGAAATTATTGAACGAGAAATACGGAAAAGAAGAAGCTGCAAAGAGAATTTATGCTACTACAGATAAAGCCGTTGGTGCTCTAAAAAACCTTGCAACCAATGAAGGATATGAAAGCTTTGTGGTACCGGATGATGTTGGTGGCCGTTATTCCGTACTTACAGCGGTAGGCTTACTTCCGATTGCTGTCAGCGGAGCAGATATCACTAAGCTGATGGAAGGTGCTGCAAGCATGAGAGAGCTTTGCCTAAATACACCATATGAGGAGAATGATGCAGTTCGCTATGCGGCGGTTAGAAACGTTCTTCTTAGAAAAGGAAAAGGCATTGAAATCTTAGTTAATTATGAGCCATCTTTACACTTTGTATCAGAATGGTGGAAACAGCTTTTTGGTGAGAGCGAAGGTAAGGATCAGAAGGGTATTTTCCCTGCATCCGTAGACTTCACAACCGATTTGCATTCCATGGGACAGTTCATTCAGGATGGACAAAGAACAATGTTTGAAACTGTTGTGAATGTGGAACAGTCCTCGGTAGAGATACTACTTGAAAAAGAAGAGATAGATCTTGACGGATTAAACTATCTGGCTGGTAAGAGCGTAGACTTCATTAATAAAAGTGCAATGAAGGGTACACTCCTTGCGCATACGGATGGTAATGTTCCTAACTTAATCGTAACCGTTCCGGAGCAGAATGAGTTTTATTTAGGACAGTTATTCTATTTCTTTGAATTTGCTTGTGGTGTAAGTGGATACATCCTCGGAGTAAATCCTTTTGATCAACCGGGTGTAGAGAGCTATAAGAAGAACATGTTTGCTCTTCTTGGAAAGCCCGGCTTTGAAGCACAGAGAGAAGAATTATTAAAGAGATTAAATTAATAAAGGAAGCAGTCGAAAGTTCATAAATACTGGATTTGTCTTCTGTCACAATATAATAACATGAGAGTATAATATAGTATTGGTATAGCTTTTCAGGGCGGGCAGTAATGTCAGGATAGAATACATATCTTTGATATTTCGCAACCGAATCCTTTTACCTCATGTGGAGTGTGAACAGATTACTGCCTTGATACCTTACCAGATAATTCGGCTGCTTAACATAGATATGATGATCCGCCCCTTTATAATTGAATAAAGGGGCGGATCGTTTATGTCTTTATTTATTTAATTGGCATTTCTGCGATGAAATAATACATTAAAATAAAGTGACAAAGGCTACCACCCATAACAAAGAGGTGGAAAATCTCATGGGAACCAAAGTATTTGTGTTTGCCGTTAAAGATTGGAAGCTTTAAAGCGTAGATTACACCACCGATGGTGTATATAATTCCACCTGCTAAGAGCCAGTGGAACGCTTGCGCCGGAAGTGAATTAATAATTTGTGTAAATGCCAGAACGCAGGTCCAACCCATAGCGATATAGATTACAGATGAAAACCATTTTGGACAATGAACCCAAAAAGCGGTTAATACGATGCCCGCGATTGCCATGCTCCATATGATAGTTAAAAGTGCAATACCGGTGGCTCCTCCTAATACAATTAAACAGATCGGAGTATAGGTTCCGGCAATTAAAACGTAGATCATCATATGATCAAATTTCTTCAAACGACGATTTATCTTCGTTGTCTTATTAAAGGTATGGTAAACCGTACTTGCTACATATAATAAAATCATACTGAGTATAAAAACCCCTAGGGAAGCAATATGAATAAAGTCAGGATGTCCTGCAGCTTTAATTAGAAGAGGTGTTGCAGCAAACACTGCCATTAGGGTACCAATCAGATGTGTTATAGCGCTTCCCGGATCTTTTGCTTTCTTAATTTTATCTGTCATAAAAACCAACTCCTTTTAATTATGATATGTTATTATGAAACAATAACAGTCCTATTATGCAACATGTAGAAATGAAAAATTGCATATGTAGTAATCAATACTACATCAGGTATATTTACATACTATACCATATCGTATAAAAAAGCAATATGTATTTTTAATAAAATATATGGGAAATAATTCCTCTATTGATTAGGAAACAAGGAATCGGAATGTCATTCGCAACAACGGTTTGACTTGTGATTGTGACAAATTGTGGTATAATATAGGAGTATTGGGAAGTAGGAGGGATTTCAATGGAACTTAAGGTTGGAGAAGTCATAAAACTCAAAAAACAACATCCTTGTGGAAGCAGTGAGTGGGAAATTCTTAGAGTGGGTATGGATTTTCGATTGAAATGTATGGGTTGTGGCCATCAGGTTATGTTGCCCAGAAAGCAAGTAGAAAAAAGTATTAAATTAGAAAAAAAGCCACAGGATAAGGAAAGGAAGTCCTTATGAAATATATTCTGATGGATTTAGACGGAACAATTACTGACCCTAAGGAAGGTATTACAAAATCCATACAATATGCATTAAAATTTTGGAATATAGAAGTAGACGATTTGGATACCCTATGTAAATTTATAGGGCCTCCGCTCAGAGATAGTTTCATGGACTTTTATGGATTTTCCGTAACCGAAGCAGAAGAAGCAGTTAAGAAGTACAGAGAATATTTCGAAGTTACCGGCTTATATGAGAATATAGTATACAATGGAATGGAGAATCTTCTAAGTAGTGTGAAAGCGTTGGGAAAGAAACTGATTGTAGCTACCTCTAAACCAGAACTTATGGCAAAGAAGATTTTGCAACATTTTGAACTGGCACAATATTTTGATGATATCTGCGGAGCAACCATGGACGGAAGTAGATCTTCGAAGGAAGAAGTTATCCGCTATGCGTTAGAGAAGAATAATATAGTAGAATTAGCTGCCACAATCATGGTGGGAGATCGTAAATACGATATCGAGGGAGCGAAGCAGGTAGGCCTATCATCCATTGGAGTTTTATATGGATACGGAGATAGAGATGAACTTGCTTTCGCAGGAGCTGATAAGATTGTCAGCACAGTCAAGGAATTACAAGAGCTTCTTACAGGTGAGTAAATAGAAAGGTACAGGTGTTAAATGAAATTTGTTTCATGGAATGTAAATGGGTTAAGAGCTGTTTTAAATAAAGGCTTTGAGGATTTTTTTAAAGAAGTAGATGCAGATTTCTTCTGTTTACAGGAAACCAAACTTCAACCGGAGCAGGTAGATATCTCATTTGATGGATATTATCAGTATTTTAACTCTGCAGTGAAAAAAGGTTATTCCGGTACTGCAATATTTACGAAGAAGGAACCGCTTTCGGTATGCTATGATCTTTGTATGGACAAGCATAATGATGAAGGTCGAGTGATTACATTAGAATATGAGGAATTCTATCTGGTGACGGTGTATACACCTAATTCGCAAAGGGAACTGGCGAGACTCTCCTATCGAATGGAATGGGAAGTGGATTTCCTTCAGTATTTGATAGGGCTGGATCAGAAGAAGCCGGTCATTGTGTGTGGTGATTTAAACGTAGCCCATAAAGAAATTGACCTTAAGAATCCGAAGACGAACACAAATAATGCGGGATTTACCAAAGAAGAGCGGGAAAAGATGACCATATTCTTAGAGAGTGGCTTTATCGATACCTTCCGCTATAAATATCCGGAATTAGAAGGGGCTTATACCTGGTGGTCTTACATGTTCCGGGCAAGAGAGAAGAATGCCGGATGGCGTATTGATTATTTCGTTGTTTCTGAACGACTGAAGGATAAAATTGAGGATAGTGTGATCCATAGCAATGTACTAGGCAGTGACCATTGTCCGGTTGAACTTATCCTTTCAGAGTAAGGAGTACACTATGAAATTTTATGATATCACACAAGAAGTATTTTCTGGAAGAGTTTATCCTGGAGATCCCAGACCAGAGTATGTTAGAGCTTTAAAGATTACGGAGGGAGCTCCCTGTAATCTCACTTCTTTTTCCATGGGGGCACACAATGGAACTCATATGGATTCGCCCTATCATTTTATAGAACAGGGAAAACCGATCGATCAAATTGAGCTCAGCCGTTGTATTGGCCCATGCACTGTGGTGACACTTAGGAATCAAGATCTGGAAGGGCTCCGTGAGATTCTTTCAAAGAGCCATAAACGACTTATATTTAAGGGAGACGATATAGTAACCATAGAAGTCGCAAAACTATTGAATGAATTTAAGATAGAGCTAGTAGGTATCGAAAGCCAGAGTTTTGGTCCCGTAGGACAGCCTATGGAGGTTCATCTGGAACTGTTATCTCAAGATGTTTTATTGCTAGAAGGGCTTGTTTTAAATGAAGTTTCTGAAGGTGAATATTTTTTGTTTGCTGCTCCGTTAAAACTTGGTGGCAGTGATGGAGCTCCCTGTAGAGCAATTTTGATGGAAGGCAGTCTTTCGGAATAAATGTTAATCGTGTTACTAAAGATCATGGTTTTTTGTAAAGGGGAATTAGGATGGAGGCAATCAGAATCAGAACCGACCAAGCTCAGTCCGGTATGGTAGTTGCGAATGATGTCTATGCAACGAACAATCAATTGGTGTTACCAAAGGGTAGCGTGCTAGAACCAAAAATGATTTCAAGACTTCGTTTTTATGGGATTTATGGTTTTTATATTCAGAAGGATGAACCGGAACAGGATATGATTCAAATTGAGTCATATATTGAAACTCTGAGAAATAGTGAAGATTTTAAGAAGTTTAGTCATAACTATGTAGCAACCATAGACCATATTGAAGATAATTTTGGCCAGATTGCACATGGCAATAGTGAGGTTAATCTTGATGCATTACTTAAAAATACAGGTCGTATTCTAGCAGATAGCCGCAACGGATCTCATATCATGGAGATGCTTCATGGCATAAGAAATAACGATGATATCACCTTCGTTCATTCCCTAAATGTGGCATTGATTTGCCATATTTTTGCTGATTGGTTGAAATTTTCTCCAGAAGATACAAAAATATTAACCTTAAGCGGTTTGATGCATGATATCGGTAAAATGCTCATTCCAAAGGAAATCTTAGCAAAGAATAATAAACTAACCGAGGATGAATTTAATATCATTAAGACCCATACCACTAAGGGCTATCAGCTAATTATGGATCAACCCATTGATATTCGGATAAAATATGCCACTCTCATGCATCATGAGCGATGTGATGGCAGTGGTTATCCTAATTGCTTTACTAGGGATAAGATTGATGAGTTTTCTAAAATTATTGCCATAGCTGATGTATACGATGCCATGACATCGAAGAGAAAATACAGAGATGCATTCTGTCCCTTTGACGTAGTGGCTGAATTCGAGCGGGAAGGTTTGCAAAAATACGACCCTCATTACCTTATGGTATTCTTAGAACGAATTGTTCATTCCTATCTTCATAATATCGTCCGTTTAAATGATGGCCGCCAGGGTGAAGTTATCATGATTAATAAATATTCACTGGCAAAACCAATCATACGAATTGGTGATACCTACATCGATTTATCCAAGGAAAGAAAAATAAAAATAATAGAAATTATTTAAAAGCATCAGAAGCATAGCCCTTAAAAATGTAACAATATATGCTTCATATGTACATAGTGAAATTAAGTATACTAATTTAATTAATCAAAAATTAGTTATACGAAATTAATTATTCATAAGTTAATTATACAAATATGTATTGAACAAAAAACATATAGAGTAAGCTTCCAACACCAATACTTAAGAGGGTATTCTTTTTCCATAGATGCAGTACAACAATCACAGAGATACTGATAATCTCGGGAATTGCATGGGTGGAGCCGGTAAAGGAGATATTTTTAAGGCAATATACGACCAGCATGCCGATAATCGTATAGGGCAATACATCTGCAAGGTATTTTATGTATTTCGGAATCTCTTTCTTCTCAGGAAATAGTAGAAAAGGAAGTAACCGGGTTAATAAAGTTACAAGAGCAATAATTCCGAAGAAGATAAATAATTGATCTGTAGATAGCTTCATGTTATTCACCGCCTTTTCGTGCTACCATAGGAGCCTTTAATATGGATACAAAGAAAAGTATAAGTACCATAGAGGGAATGATAAAATCATCTGCCCCAAAGAGAATGCGACAAAGGATGGCACTGACGATTCCAATGATAGCAGGTATGTGGTTGGTAGTCGCTTTCCACTGATTGATTAGGATAACAACAAATAACGCTGTAAGTACAAAATCAATTCCAGTTGTATTAAAAGTAAACATACTTCCGATCACACCACCGAGAATGGATCCCAGCACCCAGTAGATATGATTGAGTAGCGAAATATAAAACATAAATAATGTTCGGTCAATGCCCACAGGGGGTTCTGAGGAACATAGGATCGAAAAGCTTTCATCGGTAAGGGAAAAGATAAGATATGGTTTTAATTTACCAGTTCCTTTATATCGATGAAGCATGGAAACTCCATAAAATAAATGCCGTGCATTTACCGCAATGGTTATAAAAAAGGTATATAGTGGGTCAAAACCAGCGGAAAGTAAAGCAACCGATACAAACTGCATGGAGCCAGCATAAACAAAGAGGCTGGCAAATATGGTCCAAAACAAAGAGAGACCTTTGCTGTCCATCAGGATACCAAAGGCAGCACCTAAGACAATATATCCGGTAAAGACCGGAAGCGTATAAGGAATAGCAGCCTGTAAGGCTGCTTTTTTATTGCTCATCATAAATCTCCTTTGTATAATCTTAAATAACGATTAGTGAATACCAACAATTACAAAAAATCATAAGTATGATAATATAGGATAGAGGTAAGAGCCAGTAGCAGTAAATTAAAACGTTATATAGTACCTACATAAACAGGTTTAAAGTCCTCTGAATCAGCACAAACAAATCCGGAAAATTGCTCGATTAATTGCTCAAAGTAAGGTTTTACTACAGCAAGGTCTGTTTGCTTACACTGAATAGCAAAAACAGTTTGAATCTTTCTGTTCTTTACAAAAGCAGTATCGGAAGGATCTTTAAAAGGAAGGGCTAATGGTTCAAAGTCAACAGAACCGTCGTTTGATAATACGAGCTCAAGGACATTCATCTCCTCCCAAAGCTCAACTTCCACAGCAGCGGCATCGGTTAGATAGTCTGCGATATCTTTTGCAGTAATTTGTGCAGTAGTCATATAAAGAAGATCGATATAATTAATAACAGGTTTATCATTTGCTTGCTTATTCATTTTCTTAGCCATAGTAAATTTCCCTTCACATATGTTTTGTATTATTGTCACAGCCTTATATCTTTATCGTGTGTTGCTACAGATACTATATTTACCTAGAGTAAAATACCATAATTCGTATGAAATATTATAATACAATGTGAAGTATTAATCAATATTTTGATATTGTAATACAATAAAGCTTGTTCCTTTCGGATTTTTAGATGCGTAGGTTAAATTCATCTAAGGATAAGGAATAAATACTGCTCTTACGCAATCTTTATCCATATGCATTATTATTTCATTGGAACGAAATAGATTAGGGTTGATTTATAATGATAATATTTAAGAACATATTGATTAGAGTTTCACAAAAAGGGTATAAAAATTATGTAGTATATTAATAAATAAGAGAAAGATAAATTCTTCATTTTTTTGTAAGATATACTTCGTTATAATACGATAGATGTAACATATATTATAAATAATAGTTATATCGAGGTTGTTTATGATAATCCATGTAGTGGAAGCTGGAGATACCATAGAGTTAATATCTGCTAGATATAGTATTCCTGTGGAAAGGCTCATACAGGAGAATGATATTACGAATCCGAAGGATTTGGTTGTAGGTCAGACCGTAGTTATCGTACATCCATTGCTCACTTATACAGTTCAAGCGGGTGATGCTATAGCACAGATAGCAAAGAAATACGATGTTTCAATCATGCAGCTCTTACGCAATAACCCATATCTCGCTGATCGAAATACCCTTTATCCTGGCGAAACGATTGTTATTAGTTATGACTCTGATAAAATTAGAAAAATAGAAATCAGTGGGTATACCTATCCCTTTATTAATAGAGATACTCTGAGAAAGACGCTACCTTTCTTAACCTATCTAACCGTATTTAACTATCAATATACCTGGGAGGGAAATATTGTTGATATTGACGATGGTGAAGTTATAAAGTTAGCAAAAGAATACGGCGTTGCTCCTATGATGCTTTTATCGACCCTATCGGAGAGAGGAGTTGGTAGCTTTGAAGTAGCAACCAATATGTTAAATAGTGTGGAAGTGCAGGAGCGATTAATTGAAAATGTTATCCGTAAATTAAAGGAAAAGGGTTATTACGGACTAAATATCTACTTGAAATATATGCGTCCGGAAAATCGTACCCTAGTGGAAGAGTACGTGAAGCGCATGAGTAAACGTCTGAAAGAGGAAGGTTTCCGATTACTATTAACAATTACTCCTCGTACCTATATAGAAGGAATCGAAATGACTTATGAGAATATGGATTATACAGTGATAGGTGAAAATGCAGATGGAGTGCTTTTCTTATCCTATGACTGGGCATATTCCTTTGGCCCTCCCGCATCTGGAACTCCCATCAACATAGTAAGGGAGGTAATTGAAAATATAACATCGGTAGTGCCACATGAGAAGGTATACTTAGGCTTTCCTCTGATTGGATATGATTGGCAATTACCGTATATCCCGGGATATACTATGGCTAGATCAATCACTTATGATGTGGCGGTGGAACTGGCTGCTCTGGCTAATGTGCCAATCCAATACGACGAAGTATCCCAGGCACCTTATTTTTTATATACGAACGAACATGGAGAGCTCCATCTCGTATGGTTTAAAGATGCTAGAAGTATTGATGCTCTGTCCGATTTGCTTCCAGAATATGATCTTGCAGGTATTTCTGTATGGAATATTATGAGATACTATGCTCAAATGTGGTTTATTATTAATACGAAATTTATGATAGAGAAGATTGAGGAACTTAACAAATGATGATACATAAGAGGTTAAATGAATGGGAATATCTGTTGGGATGTATAGTTAATTTTAGAGAAGTTTACTCAGTGGATTATGTTTGCAACCCTGCTAAACAATAACCTTTGAGAAGGAACTTCTCTTTTATCATATGAATCTTTGTCCATAAATAATGATCCTATAAAACATTAAACTTACAACAGGTTAATGATGCTGTTGTAGGTTTAATGTTCAATATTTATGATGTTGAATATTATTAATGCATTAGCTATAAGATATCTCAAATCTCACTCCATTTCCGGTATTGTAAACTTTGTACTTCATTCCATGCATCTCTAAGATTCTCTTTACTAAATATAACCCGAGACCCATATGATAATGTTCACGGTCTCTTTGTTCGTCGACACGGTAGAACATATCCCAGATATGTCTTAGTTTATCCTCCGGTATAGTTATGCCTGTGTTTTCGATAGAAAAGCTCTGATCGGTTAGATTAATAAGTATAGATTCGTGCATTGGAGAGTATGCAAGGGCATTGGAGATCAGGTTATCTAGGACTTGCTCCATACGTCCTTTGTCCGCTAAGATTATCGTATCACTTTCATAATGAAGTGTAATGTTAATATCTTTCTCCGTAAGGATTAACCAGTATTTATCAATCATGTCATTTACAAGTTTCTTCAATGATACTTCTTCTAAATTCAGTTTAAAATGATCGGAATCCATTTTAGAGAGATCCAGCATCGTTAGGACGAGACTGTCCAAATGTTGCGTTTCCTCTATGATAGAGTTCAAATAATGCTCCCGTTTCTCCTCTGCAATCTTTTCTTTCAATCCCTCGCTATAATTTCTGATAATGCCCATGGGGGTTTTTAACTCATGAGCCATTGCTTGTGTAAAGTGTCTGCGGCTTTTTTCCAACAATAGCTGTTTTTCATGGAGCCTGCTTAATTGAAAGGCAAGAATGAATGCGCATAGAATGCCGAAGAGAAAGGAAAAGAGATAAACATATTTTAAATTATCCAAAGCATATAAGTAAGGGTAAAAGGTGTGGTAGGTAGTTAATATATATAATTCATATGGGTTATTCTTATCATAACCCAAGTAAATAGGTGCTGCGGTATACAAACTAACTTTAAAGTGTCCCTTCGGGGGTGTAAGGAATTTATCGTCATTGGATAATGCAAAACCTGTATTCGCATAATGATATATATCTAAATATTCTGCATTAGTATCTACTAATAATCGATTAACTTTCGTTTGCTGCTCGGAGTCCATCCATTCGACCCACTCATCCAATCCATAATTTAGATATGGCATACTGATATCTATTTCGGCATTTAATGAAAGGGAAGATGAGAATTCATCATAGTCACTCTCCAATTTATCATTATACCAATGATAGATCTCTTTTGATGATAGAAAGGTATAGTCTGAATAATCACTATCGAGATCTTGTTTTTCCCATTCGTTTGATGTAATCGAAAATTCTTCTAAAAGAGTCTCGTCTTCCTTTGTTATTGTTTTGATATCTAATTTATACTCGGTATATTTTTTTACTCTTTCCTTACGGTCCGCGTCATCTAATTCAAAGATTTTATCGTATTGTTGTCTCTTTTGTTGATAAATGAAAGAGACACATTGTGCCAATTCCTTTAATTGTTTATAAGACATATAATCGTCTAAGATGATATATTCATAATTAAAGTTTGAACCAGAGGAGTTATTCCTCTGTAAAGAGGTATTGGAATAACTGATTAGGTTGGAAAATTTAGCTATTTGTTGGTGGTTGCCATTAAAGACAGCATAGGTCTCAAACCCCTCACTTAAGTGATTTTTAGAAGAGGTAAGATCATAATAAAATTTTAAATCTTGAAATTTATAAAAAGCAGTCTTGATCTGATCAGTATCCATACTATTCATATACGATTTAATAGAAGAGGCAGAACTATATCTATCTACATTTTCTTTGTTATATAAATAGTTTTTCCTGTAGTCATTCTGTACGACATAAGTAACTAATAGCATGAGTGTAAGATAAAAAGCCATAAATCCACTGAAAATACGAATATAGAAGGCTTTCTTAGACTTCTTCATAATTTGCCACCTCCAATTTATATCCAACTTTTAATATGGTCTTTATATAAGAAGCGCATGGACCTAAGGCTTTTCGCAGCTTTTTGATATGACTGTCCACAACTCTGTCACTTCCGTCAAAATCATATCCCCAGAAACGAATTAACAATTGCTCCCTCGTAAATATACGAGTTTTATTCATGATAAGAAATAGCAATAGATCATACTCCTTAGGAGGAACCACAACTTTTTTGTTGTGAATATAAAGAATTCTCTGATTAATGTCTACCTCAATATTTCCTACTTTCACATTAGGGGACAGAACTTGTCCATGGGTACGGTTAATTAAAGCGATTACCTTCGCATAAAGAACAGGAAGAGAAAATGGCTTTATCACATAGTCATCCGCACCTAAGGAAAATCCGTTTAGTTGATCTTCTTCCTCACTTTTTGCTGTTACAAAGATAATTGGAATGTCTCTTGTTTTTCGTATTTCCTTGCATACATCATACCCGTTACCTCTCGGCAGCATAATATCAAGTAGAATTAGATGAAACTCATGTTGACTTATAACATTCATTGCATCAATACCTCCACTTACACAGGTAATGTCACACCCCTTGCTGATAAAATAGTCACTTACAATCTCCTGAAGTTTTAGATCATCTTCTACCAAAAGAATTTGATTGGTCATAGAATACCTCCTTTCGCTTCAATTTTATTATGCTGATATGACTTCTTTATGTCCTTCGAAATCTGATTATGATGGGTTTACGCATTCTGCTTTCAAACTGATATAGCTATAGACATACGATGAGAGCATGTATAGAGATTATACCATGATAGAAGAAAAGTTGGAAGAAGATGGAATGTTAAATAATGACTTTCTCATATAGAGTGTATCGTACTATTATTTTAAAGAAACTTATTAGGCAGGTATTGTTAAGAATACTCACACCGTACTATTGTAATAGTATGATCTATCCTGTTTTCTTTGGTCAGTATCAATTAGATGGAGAAGGGTGAATAAGAGCAGCGTAGGAGAGTACAAAGTTGGTATGATTTATTTTAAGCTTTAAGAAAAGAACAGAAGTTTTCGTCTGTTCTTTTTTATACGTGGGTATAAGTTTCGTCGATGCACTGCTTGAAATTAGAAATATCACAAAAGATTTATTAATATAATTGAGGATAGGATGGATCGAGGAAAATTTTTTAAGGTTCACATTCTATATTTGTATTTATATCATATTGAGCATTAATCGATAACCAGGTTTGAGAATTATAGTACATGATATTCCACACAGCAACTCCGGCTAATCCATAATAATCAACAAGATTTAAGAGTGAATTAATAGATCTGGAATCTTTGAACCAGACAAAATGATCTACACCGAGGGATACATAGTAAAAATACGGAGTTTGAGTAACTTCATCATACAATATGGTAGAACCCAGCTGATTAGCGAGATTTAGAGCGCTTGCATTGGTTAAGGCCACTCCTTCGGTCTCTCCTTCCACATAAGGAATTTCCCAATCATAGGCGATTCTGGAAATCCCAATATATATTTTATCAGCAGGTATTTGAGTAATCACAAAGTCCAAATATTCTTTATAAAAGCTAACTGTCGTCTGGGAAAGCTGAGGGATAAATCCATGTTGCCATAGATATGTGATCAAAATTACTTTATTTGTCGCTCTACCAAAGTCTGCAAAATATGTTTTATCATAAGGAATTCCGGTTTTATAACCGGTAGTTTGTGGTGTTAATGTTAAGAATACTTCAAATCCTTCCTGATTGAAACGATTTGTAATTCTTGATACCAGTTCGACATATAAGGGAAGATCCTCTGGCAGGATACTATAAAAAGCTAAATTTATCCCGGCAAAGCCTTTTGATTTTATCATGATCAAAGCATTCTCGATAAATTGATTTTGAACATCCATATTGGTAATGATGGCATGGGTGGTGGCATAACTGCCCCTTCCTGTTTCGGTCATAGCAGATACGAACATAATTGGAGCAACACAGTAATCATGCGCAAGCCGTATGATATTTTGATCATCAAGATCGGAGATATTTCCTAAGGAGTTTACTTTGTAATTTAATATAAATAAATATGTTAGGAAAGGTAAAGTCTTTATTAGAATAGGTTCACTGATAAATGTCGTTGAATAACCTATAACATCAATATCTCTATTTTGGGGATAACTGATTACTAATTCCTCTCCAACAAGTAAATTTTTTCGATCGGAAAGTTGGGGGTTATTTCTGAATATTTGCAATACAGTGGTTCCATATGTCTCTGATATGCTGTTGATTGTGTCACCTTCTTTTACTATATGAGTCTGTGAAGGTGGGACAATCATGATTGCCTGACCTATATTCAAAGTATAATTTGGCGGTATATTATTATCTTTGCTTAATCTTGTGCTAGTGGTATTGTACTGGCTAGCAATTGATTCTAAAGTATCACCTATTTGCACCACATGATTTATCATAAAAAGCACCTATTTTTTTTAATAATATATGCCAGCAACCAAAAAAATATCTTACTACTGATTGAATTCTAATGATGGAAAAGCACTTGAATAAAGTTTAAATTAATACAAACTTTAGAAGAGCGAATAATAGTAAGAGAGACTAATAACATATGTTATATGAATATGAAAAAGAGTCATTAAGTAAAGTCAAAGGAAAAATAGTCGCTGTGCCTTAAGTGAACTGCTCCGATGGTAGTAGTTAGTATATAACTATTTACCAGAAGAGGAGCAGTTCAAAGTCACCGACTATTCATAGTGTTACATGGTTCTCAGGCAAAACCAAAATACCTCATAATTCCAAGATAGATACCATAAGCAAAACCGTATTGATTATCTCTGAGCTTTTGTGCATCCGCTGTATTTGTTAAATAAGCTAATTCTACTAAAATGGAGGGCATGTTCGTCCGCCGTAATACATAGAGGGACTGGTTTAGTCGAATTCCATTATTACTCGTGCCTACATTCTGAGTGATACCGTTCATAACTTGCTGTGCTAGCCAGTTTGCCTGGGTATTGTATTGATAGATATAAACCTCTGTTCCGTTGATAGCGGGATTTGGATTGGCATTGCAATGAATACTAATGAAATAATTTGCCGGCCATTCGTTAGCCATTCGAACTCTTTCTTGCAAACTGGTAGAATTGTTGGTTCCTAGAACGGTTGTAGGAGTTGGCCTGGATACACGAGCTTCAAAACGAGGATCATTGTTTAAAAGGTTACGTAAATAGATGCCCACCTGATAATTTACTTCTGATTCAGTCACACCATTCGCTTCTGCACCACTATTGAAATATCCACTAGGATTGTGACCTTGATCTATAAAAATCTTGATAGCCAAAGGAACACTTCCTTTCATTTAGACTATAATCATTATATTCCGTCTGTAAAGAGATGCTACAATAGATCGTACAAAAGTTTGATGGATCGCATCGCAGGACATAAATATATTTTTTAGTAATACTTGCATTTTTGAATTCTAGGTGTTATATTGGTTATAGAACAAACAAGGAATGTTGATATAAAGATTATAAGGAGGAGTACAATGAATATTAATAAATTCACCCAAAACTCAATGCAGGCAGTGCAGGATTGCGAAAGCCTTGCCTATGAATATGGACATCAGGAAATTGATGTAGAGCATTTGCTGTATTGCCTTCTATCACTGAATGATAGTCTAATTAAGAAATTGCTCGATAAAATGGAGATCAATACGGATGTATTCACCGCTCAGGTGAAGGGCCTCTTAAATAAACGTCCGAAGGTATCCGGAGGTCAGGTATTCATCAGTAATGACTTAAATAAGAGCTTAATCAATGCGGAAAATGAAGCAAAGCAGATGGGTGATTCCTATGTATCGGTAGAGCATCTCTTCTTAAGTATGCTAAGGCAGCCTAATAAGCAGGTAAAGGCGTTATTTGAAGACTTCCGTATTAATCGGGAACGATTTTTACAGGCATTACAGACGGTTCGCGGTAATCAAAGAGTAGTAAGTGACAACCCGGAAGCAACTTATGATACCTTGGAAAAATACGGTTACGACTTGGTGGCTAGGGCTAAAGATCAAAAATTAGATCCTGTGATTGGTAGAGATAGTGAAATTCGGAATGTAATACGGATATTATCAAGAAAGACTAAAAATAACCCCGTGTTAATTGGTGAGCCTGGTGTTGGTAAGACAGCAGTGGTAGAGGGACTAGCACAAAGAATTGTCAGAGGAGACGTGCCGGAAGGTTTAAAAGATAAGAAACTTTTTGCTCTTGATATGGGAGCGTTGGTAGCCGGCGCAAAATACCGTGGTGAGTTTGAAGAACGTTTGAAAGCTGTTCTGGATGAGGTAAAGAAAAGCGAAGGTCAAATCATTCTCTTTGTCGATGAACTTCATACCATAGTTGGTGCTGGGAAAACCGATGGCGCTATGGATGCCGGGAATATGCTAAAACCTATGTTAGCCCGTGGTGAACTGCATTGCATTGGTGCTACTACACTGAATGAATACCGGTTATATATTGAGAAAGATGCCGCTCTAGAACGGCGTTTCCAACCGGTTATGGTAGAAGAGCCAACCGTGGAGGATACCATCTCCATCTTAAGAGGGTTAAAGGAGCGGTATGAAGTATTCCACGGAGTAAAAATTACTGATAGCGCGCTAGTAAGTGCGGCAACCTTATCAAATCGCTATATTTCGGACCGCTTTTTACCGGACAAAGCGATCGATTTAGTGGATGAAGCCTGTGCTCTCATTAAGACAGAGCTCGATTCCATGCCTACGGAATTAGATGATCTGCAAAGAAGAATTATGCAGATTGAGATTGAAGAAGCTGCGTTAAAGAAGGAGACGGATCGACTGAGTGCAGACCGGTTAAATGATCTTCAGAGAGAATTAGCAGAGCTTAGAGAAACCTTTGCTTCTTTAAAGGCAAGATGGGATAATGAGAAAGCATCCTTAGAAAAGGTTCAGAAGTTACGAGAAGCCTTGGAAGAACTAAATAATGAAATCCAAGTTGCGGAGAGAAACTATGATCTGAATAAGGCTGCAGAATTAAAATATGGCAGACTTCCACAGCTGCAAAAGCAACTGGCAACAGAGGAAGAACGAGTACGAAAAGAAGAAGACATGTTGGTACATGAGAATGTCAGTGAAGAGGAGATCGCCAAGATTATCTCCCGATGGACTGGTATTCCTGTTACAAAGCTAACGGAAAGTGAGAGAAATAAGACGCTTCATCTAAATGATGAACTGCACAGGAGAGTGGTTGGTCAGGAGGAAGGCGTGGAGAAGGTCTCGGATGCCATCCTGAGGTCAAAGGCTGGAATTAAAGACCCTAGTAAACCAATCGGTTCTTTTTTATTCTTAGGTCCTACCGGTGTTGGAAAGACAGAGTTAGCGAAAGCTTTGGCAGAAAGCCTCTTTGACAATGAACAGAATATGGTTCGTATTGATATGAGTGAGTATATGGAGAAACACTCCGTAGCAAGATTAATTGGTGCTCCTCCCGGATATGTAGGCTATGAAGAGGGAGGACAGTTAACCGAAGCAGTCAGACGCAAGCCCTATGCGGTAGTTCTCTTTGATGAAGTGGAGAAAGCCCATCCGGATGTCTTTAACGTACTGCTTCAGGTCTTAGATGATGGAAGAATAACTGATTCCCAGGGTAGAACAGTTGACTTTAAGAATACGATTCTTATTATGACCTCCAATATCGGTTCCCGCTATCTTTTGGAAGGGATCGAAGAAAATGGGGAAATCAGCAGCAGATGTGAGGATATGGTCATGAATGATTTGCGTACAGCCTTCCGACCGGAGTTCTTAAATCGCTTGGATGAAATCATTCTATTTAAGCCACTGACCAAGGAGAACATCGGAGCTATTATAAAACTCCTGATTGTTGGTCTCAACAAAAGGCTGGAAGATAAAGAGATTACCATCTCCATTACGGATAGGGCAAAGGATTTTATCGTTACCAAGGCATATGATCCCATCTATGGAGCAAGGCCATTAAAGAGATTCCTGCAGAAGAATGTGGAGACATTAAGTGCAAGACTCATACTCAGTGATCAAGTGCATGTCGGCGATACGATTGAAATCGATGAGCAAAATAATAATCTAATAGCTCAAGTAAAGAGGTTATAATGTAATAAACGAACCCTGATAGAACCGTTTGATTTTTTTCACGAAAGAGTTTCATAACGCTAAATATATTCATTCTACAAATTTATTATTAATACGAAGGGTTTATTAATATCTTGATAATAGCGAACCAGACGGATAATCCAGTCTGGTTCGTTGTATAAACCCATACGATAACGATGATTTATATACTATATAGTTTTATTCTTTTATAGTTTTTTAACTGGTCGCAACACTTCATATCCTCTATCCCCAGGGCAATGCCTTTGATAGTCTTGGCAAAAATCCTCGTTCCATTGGTAGCCTCGTACTTTGGGGTCATAATTCCATGCTAAATCTTCAACTCTCCTCATTACCTCACCATTGTCATTCAAATAATCAAAGGAAGGATGACAGAATACCATATAATAACTTTCAGGGAATTCTCTGATCTCAAACCCCTTTGGAATCTCACCGTCATAATCAATGGAAACGCCCACTCCATAAAAATAACCTTTATGACCATGCTCATAAAACCAACCAGCTGTATGTGCCCAGACAATAGGGTGCATCACAGGACGCATACTCTCGAGGAAACCCTCAAGCTCATCAAAATCTTTACGTTTTTCAAAATCCCAATAACCTTTTGCATTAATATCCCATATTCCAATAAACTTATGAGCTGGGATATGCTCCATCCAAATAAAAGGATTACTTACGATGCGTTCACTCATAACAAGATCACCTTTCTCAATAAAATGTGAAGGATTTAATACAACTTTTTTTATGGACAACGGGATCGGTACTGGCTTTTTTCTATATGCTGCCGGTGTACAACCATAAGCATCTTTGAATGCTCTCGTCAGAGCACCCTGTGATGAAAAGCCATACTCTACAGCGATATCGATAAGTCTTTCTTTTGTATCCCTCACAGCAAGCGTCGCCTTGCATAAACGTCGCCCTGCAATATAGCTTTTCAACGTCATTCCGACTATTTGATGAAATTGAACAGAACAATAAAAAGTCGAATAGCCAATTTGTGATGACATTTTTGAAAGCGTCGGATTATCTTCTACATGATCCTCAATCCAGTCAATCATCCTTTGTATTGCTTTGACCCATTCATACATGTTGTATCCCTCCTTCCACAATAATTATAATGAAAAGTTTCTATATTTTTTTATCATAAGTTGTGAAGATTAGACTAGATTTTTATGATATCTACTTCCATTAACCTCCTTTATATTTTCTTGCTATTGTTCCAGTATATCAAATATTTATTTTCAAATAAACGTAATTTAATCATTTAAATAGCCGTTATGTGTATCGCTTCGTTTGATAACTACGAAAAATACGGATATGCTTGAATGTTTTTCCTTGTCTATACATAGAATTTAATAAGTAATTTCTCTATGGAGGTTAACATGAACAAGCTTCGAAAAAAGTTTCTGTTTCTTATGATAGTAGTTACAGTGCTTGGTTTTGTAGGCTGTAAGACGGAGGATACCGATGTTAAAAAAATTAAGGATTTGGAATTTACCGTAGTGTCGGATGATGATCTACCTGGTGAACTTAAGAAGATTATTGATGAGAAAAAGGAAAACCCATTTAAATTGTCCTATTCCAATAAAGACTATCTGTATATTGTTGTTGGATACGGAAAACAGGAAAGCGGTGGTTACAGTATAGCAGTAGAAGATTTGTACTTAACCAGCAACGCAATTTATATCGATACGAATTTAATTGGGCCGTCACAACAAGATTTAGTGTCTCAGGGAGTTACATATCCATATGTTGTGGTAAAGCTTGAATTTTTGGATAAATCGGTAGTTTTTAACTGATAATCAGTATATTCTTTGTGCAAAATTTTGTAAGCAAATAGGTCGAAAGAACTATTGCTGTGAAATTATTCCATAATAATATACAAGAAAAAAGAAATTTGATGTGCATATTTTTCAGTACATAACGCCTTAACGCATTAAATTGTCAGACAATTATTTGACATTTCGATGAATTTAGGGTATAATACCAGTGGTGCATAGGATTTGTTACAGATTTATTTAGTGAATGTTTGATAGTTCCACCTTGTGTCAGTGCAGGTGTTGGTAAATTACAGCCGTGGAAATTGAACATTAGATAAGGAGAAAATAATGATGAAACAAAGTGATGTAAACAGAGTACGGAACGCTGTAATAAGCCACACTGGTAAAAGAGTAAAGATTAGAGTAAACAGAGGACGACATAAGGTAGATGTGACAGAAGGCATTATATCAGAGACTTATCCGAGTATATTTCTTATTCGGACACAGGAAAAGGCTGATATGCCCGTTCGGCTAATTTCCTACAGCTATGCGGATATATTAACAAAGGATGTAGAACTGATATTATGCAATCAGTAATAAATGTAATGAAAGGCTAAAGCTGGGAGGTTACCAGGGTTTTAGCCTTTTTTATTTTTCTAAAATAATCAATTCATAAATCCAAACTCCGTCGAATATGATATGACAGAGGCATTCCATCGTATGTCCAAATACAAGGAGGGATTTTTTGTGGAATTAATAAAAAAGAATATTCACATGAATAAATTAAAATGTAAGAGTAGCCTGCAGCTTACATTGGACGATGATTTCAATGTTCCTGACGTAAAACCGGACATTGATAGAATAATAAAAGAGCAGGGCGATATTAAATTCACTGACATCAAGGCAATGAACGGTAAACTTATAGTGAAAGGTGCACTTTCCTTCCATGTTCTTTATTTAAGTGATGAAGACCAGAGACCAGTACATAATATTTCAGGCGAAATCCCTTTTGATGAGGTCATCAATATGGAAAATGCCTGTGCTTCGGATGATCCTATTGTAAAATGGGATCTGGAAGACTTATCAACCGGATTGATTAATTCCAGAAAATTAAGCGTAAAATCTATCGTTCGGTTAAATGTAGCGATAGAAGATGCTTATGATGAAGAAACAGCCGTTATGGTAGAAGGCCCAGAGGATGTTCAATATATTAATAAAAAAATAGAGATTACCGATGTGAGTGTCAGTAAAAAAGATACTTATCGGGTGAAGGATGAAATACTTCTTCCGACCAATAAAGGTAATGTTACAGAAATTCTTTATAGTGAAGTTGGTTTAAATAATGTGGAGGTTAGACTTCTTAGTGATAAGTTTACGATCAAAGGAGAACTCCCGGTATTCTTACTTTATACCAGTGCTGATGAAGAGAATCCAATTGAGTATTATGAAACGGATATTCCATTTACCGGTACCATTGATTGTAATGGATGTAACGAAGATATGATTGAAGATATCACCTTCAGTATCGTAAATAAGAGTTTAGAGATTAAACCGGATGCCGATGGAGAAGAAAGAGTACTGGATATCGAAGTAATTCTTGAGATGGATATCAAGGTGTATGAGATTGAAGAACCGGAAATTTTATGCGACGTATATAGCCCATCCAAAGATATAATTCCTATTATGAAACCGGCAACCTATGAAAATCTTGTAATCAAGAATAACAGTAAATACCGTATTGCAGATCGTATTCATGTTATGGATAATCAACCAAGAATTCTTCAAATCTGCCATGCGAACGGAAATATAAAAATCGATGATATAATACCAAATGGTACAGAACTTTTAGTAGAAGGTGTAATCGAAGCTAATATCCTCTACATTTCTGAGGATGATTCCATTCCGTTAAATGCAATCAAAGGTATTATTCCGTTTACACAGACAATTGAAGTAAAGGGCATGAAGCCGGATAGCACTTTTGATGTGAAGCCAAATATCGATCAACTCAGTGTTATGATGCTTGATAGTGAAGAAATCGAAGTCAAAGCTACGATGAGTATGAATACCATTGTGTTCGATAAAATCACTGAAAATATTATAACAGATGTTGAAGTGGGTGATCTGGATCTTGAGAAGCTGCAAGCAATGCCGGGTATTATCGGTTATGTAGTAAAACCTGCGGATACCTTATGGAAAATTGCAAAAAGATATTATACTACGGTAGATACGATTAAAAGTATAAATGAGTTAGAAGATGATAAGATCAAAGAAGGCGATAAACTTATCATAATGAAGAAAGTAGATGCAATTCTTTAATTGGGTAAAATTTGTAATACCGTAAGTAATACTATTAAGAAAATACGTAAAACCTCCGAAATATGTTATACAAACTAGGAGGTGTTGTAAACAGATAGTTTGTGAAGTATGACGAAAGTAATTTACTTTGGTCTGCTTTTAGAAAAGCTGTTTTACAACACCTCCTTTTCGTATCAAAACATAAGACAAGTTGTATGTAGCAGGGGAGGAGAAATCCTCCTACAAATCAAGGAGGATTAGAAATGGGCGTAAATGGAGTTACGAATGCAGTACCATCTTATCAAAACAACGGTGTAAAAGGTGATAAGACAAACCAAGGAAAGCATCTTGGACAATTAAAACATCAGGATAATCAGAATGAGGCAGCACAGAGTCAGGAGGCAGTAACACAAAATCCTGCGGCAGTCTATGAAAGAAGTGCAGAGCCTACCAAAAAGGTACACCAAAGAGATACTGCCACCATGGAAAAGTTAAAAGCTGATGCAGAGAAGAGAACGAGTCAGCTGAGAGATTTGGTGGAGAAGCTTTTGCTTAAGCAAGGTCACACATTATCTAATTCCGATGATATCTATTCTTTACTTCGGGAAGGCAAAGTAGAGGTTGATGAGGAGACAAGAGCACAAGCTCAAAAGGACATCGCAGAAGATGGCTATTGGGGTGTTAAACAAACCTCCGATCGGATCGTTTCCTTTGCAATGGCTCTGACAGGGAATGATCCCAGCAAAGCAGATGAGATGATTGATGCTGTCAAAAAAGGCTTTAAAGAAGCAACAAAATCCTGGGGTGCAGATCTTCCCCAAATCAGCAAGGACACGTTGGATGCATCAATTAAGAAGCTGGAAGAGTGGAGAGATTCGATACAAAGCGATAATCAGTAGAAAGATAGCTTATATTTATGTGAACTAAATTATAAGTTATATAGGATTAAATAAAACATAAATATTAAATAGAAAAACAGAAAGTACATAGTGACTGTAATAAAAAGTTGCTATGCTCTTTCTGTTTTTTAATTATAGTATTTTGTGATATCAGCACAGTTGTCTGGGAAGGAATCTTCGTAAGCATTCTGCCGTTGCAGTTTCTCCGTGCATTATCATCTCCAAGGGCGTTCCGGTAAACATTACTTCACCACCATTTTTACCGCCTTCAGGACCAAGATCAATGATCCAATCGGAAGCTTTGATCACCTGCTGATTGTGTTCTACGATAATAACAGTATTTCCGGAGTCTACCATACGGTTTAGCAGAAGCAGAAAGTGTTCTACATCCACCGGATGTAAACCGGTTGTGGGTTCGTCCATAAGATATAAGCTGCGCTGGCCGGTATTACTTATCAATTCTTTTGCCAGTTTTAACCGCTGACCTTCACCACCGGATAGGGTTGTTAAGGTCTGACCTAGCTCTAGATAACCTAAGCCTACCTCTTCCAATAAGCTTAAGATTCTCATGATTTTTGAATTCTTTTGAAAGAGTTCTAACGCTTCTTCCACGGACAACTTAAGGATATCTTTAATGGAATAACCATTATATGTTACGGAAATGACATCCTCGATAAATTGATTTCCATTACAAACGGGACAGACTACATCTGCATTTTTAAAGAATAGCATATTACTGCTGATATATCCAAGTCCCTCACAATTCTCACAGCGGCCACCCGGAGTATTAAATGAAAAATACTTATCGGATAACCCTTTTTGTTTCGCTTCCGGAAGCTTTCCAAAGATTTTACGGATTTCCGAATACACCTCGGAATAGGTTGCTACATTGGAACGCTTCATCTTGGTAATTGCAGACTGTTCAATCTTGACGATTTGGTCAAATTGATCTGTCCCGCTTACTTTGTTCTGGGTGCCTTGGATAGTACGGGCTCCATCTGCCAGTAGATCAAATACCAAGGTGGATTTCCCGGAACCGGAGACGCCAGTTATAGCGATCAGGCAGCCAACCGGGAAAGTGACATTAATATTTTTAAGATTATTCAATATAGCGCTTGAAATCGTTATGGTATTGCCATTTCCTGCTCGGAAGACTTTTTTATCAGCCTGCTTTCTCCTTAGATAGATTCCGGTAATCGAAGCTTCCTGTTCCATGATCTCCCCTAAGGTTCCTACCCCTAGGATATTTCCGCCATGCTTTCCCGAACCGGGTCCGATATCAATAATATAATCCGCTTCCTGCATGATGTCCGGGTCATGTTCAATTACAATGACAGTATTACCTAAATCCCTTAGTTTTTTTAAGATAGCAATCATACCTTGCGTATCTTTGGGATGTAGACCAACCGTTGGTTCGTCCATGATATATATTACTCCGGTTAAATCGGAATCTAAAGTTGCGGCTAATTTCAATCTTTGCAGCTCTCCTCCGGATAAAGTTATCGTTTGGCGGTCTAGGGAGAGATACCCTAGACCAACTTTGATCAGCCTTTGTATTTTTGTCCCAAGGTCTAATAGATAGACTTCTACAAGTCTTCTATGAGTAGCACCGGTAGAAGAGCTTATTGTTTGAATCCATTCATATAGTTCTTCCAAGGATAGTGTAGAAAGCTCGGGCAGTCGGGTGTGTTCTACTGTAACACCTCGACTTAACTCGTTAAGCCGCTCCCCTTTACAGTCGGGGCAGGTATGATAATCAAAATACTGGTTTATTTGCTTCGCATCACCGCCCTTATCGGACATTCGTCTCCACAGGGTTGGAAAAACACCTTCAAACTTACCGGTCACAACCGTCTTCGGAGGCTGTTTCCCTGGAAATGCTTTCTTTATTTCATCATTTTCTATTCCGTGATAGAGAATGGATTTCTGGAGATCACTAAAATCCTTTATGGGAGTATTCGCTGTAATTGATATGCCATAGTGATTGAATGCACTATACAACGAGGAAATCTGATATTCTTTGTATTTTTGTTCCCAATAATCAACAGCACCATCTTCTGGTGAAAGATCTTCATGGATGGTATGTTCTTTATTGATAGTCAAAACTTTGCCCAATCCTTCACAAGTTTTACAAGCTCCTTCTCTGGTATTATGAGAGAAATGGGTACGGGTTAGTTTTTCTATTCTGGTATTACAATGGTTGCAATACATATAAACTTTAAAATCACCATCTGATTTTTCCACTTCTTCTTTGCAGTCCGCTGCACAGATGACTTCATGGCAGCCTGGGCAAGTCCGAATACTTAACTTCTCAAAGACCATTCGGAGGTCGGTATAGATATTGGTCACTGTACCAACGGTGGAACGGGGATTTTTATTTGCATCGGCTTGCGTTATCAGGATGGCCGGAGACACGTTTCGAATGGAGTCAATGTTGGGTTTATTAATCCCTTGTAACCCCATGGCCTCTAGATATTGTCTCTGACATTCTTGAAATATAACATCCACAGCTAAAGTTGTTTTTCCTGATCCCGATAACCCCGTTAACACAACGAGTTTGTTTCGAGGGATCTGAACAGATAGATTCTTTAAGTTTCCTTCTCTGGCACCGGTTACGATAATATGAGACATTATAGCACTCCTCTCTGATCATCTTATCAAAAGACTGAAAAGAGTTATGTATAAGAAGTTCTGATATAAATTCATAATGAAGATCTAAAAATCCTTATATATAACTAATCTCATCGATTACTATCTTTATTATATAACATGTGTGCAACTGCTAAACTTTTTATAGATAATTACTGATTATTAAGAGTATTATGATTCGGAACCTTAGAACTATAGTGTAATGTTTGTTATTAAGCTATCTTATTTGCAGTATGGCTATTCCGAAGAGTTCTATAGAATCAATCGGAATATAAAAGAATAAAATCATTTGTTATAAGAATGGTGATAAGATAAGACATTAGCAGACAGAATTATGCTAAGAACATAGATTAGATCAATCGACTGCAAAATGAAAAGAATACGGTCTCCTATCAGTGTGTAATTAAGGAGAAAGAAAATCCTTCCGCACTTTGCTTTATATAGTACGAAAGGATATATTAGCTTCTATTAATTGCGCGCTTTTTTACGAAATCCAAGGAGACCGATCAACATAAGAGCAGGAAATATTACAGCAATAAGTAAACCGGAACGTAAACCGATCTGCTCCAAATCCAGTCCTTGATTTACCCAGACGGATAAGCTTTTACCGCCATTCTGTACCCGGTCAGAAACCAATCCGGCAAGCCAAGGACCTAAGGAACACCCGATATCACCGCAGATTGCAAGAATACCAAATAGCAAGGTTCCTCCCCGGGGAAAAGCAGCAGAGGCTAAACTAAAGGTACCGGGCCACATCAGACTGATGGCAAAACCCGTCAAACTACAGGATAATAAAGCAAAGATGGGTTGACTGCTAAATACCGTAACAAGATAAGTTAGGACACACAGGATACTGCTACCCATAAGGCATATCTTAATCGGAATGCGATCCCCGAAAAAGCCGTATATAGTTCTTCCTATCGCCATGAAGATAGCAAAGAGGCAAGGACCGAGCAAATCACCGTATAGCTTTGGTAGCATAAGTCCCTTTTCAGCAAACATGGAAGACCATTGGGACATGGTTAATTCACTGGCACCGGCACAGATCATTAGTAGCATGGCAAGATAAATAAGCGGAGATCGTAATAATTGTACTAACCCCATTTCTTTCCCCTCTTTCACCAGTGGTAGGATAGGAACATGGAAAAATTGAACCATATTATACAACGGAAAGATAGACCACAGCAAAGGGAGTATGTACCATAGGTCGGTTCCAATGATGGAGAGGAGCAGTGTACTCACTAGTACGACCGACATTTGTCCCCAGCAATAGAAGGAGTGTAACAAGCTCATGGACGCTTCCTTGTTCTCATTGGGAAGAGCCTCTACAATGGGACTTACCAGTACTTCAAGAAGTCCCCCACCAATTCCGTATATGATGATAGAGATCATAAGACCAACGTAAGGAGATGGCATTACAAGGGGCAGAAGACCAAGGGAAAGCAAGCCAAGTGCACTGAAGATATGAGCAGCTATGATACACGTTCGATATCCAAACCGATCTGCATATTTGGTTGCCCAAAGATCCGTTAGTAATTGCGTTCCGAAATTAAGCAATACTAACTGTCCCAGCTTGTTATAACTGATTTCATAGGAATTTTGAAATATAACAAATAATAATGGTGCCAAATTATTGATAATGGCTTGGGTGATATATCCACGGTAACAGGATAAGGTAGTATTTTTATAAGTATAAGTCCTCTTACTCATAGCATTACCCCTCCGGCCAATAAGGTTTCGTGAGATAGATCTCATAATTCTTATCTCTATTCTTAAAAAAGGTATATGCATTGCGAGCAGTTTCTTCTTTGTCATAGATCCCGAAGATAGTAGGTCCGCTGCCGCTCATCAGAGCAGTTAAAGCACCTTGTCCTTTCATCTTCTGTTTAATCTTTTCGATTAATGGATATTCCTTTGCAGTAACGGTTTCAAGAATGTTATCCATAGAGGTTGTTAATAGACTAAGATCCTGCTCATCCAAGGCATACAACATTTTATGAATATCTGGATGGATAACGCCGTTGTTTAACTGTAAATTTTCATAGACATATTTGGTGGATACGCTAAAGTTCGGTTTTACAAGAAGAATACTACAGTTTGGCATTGGTTTAACAGGAGTAAGGACTTCGCCGATCCCTTCCGAGAGAGCGGTCCCTAATTGAATGCAATAGGGGATATCAGCACCAAGTTTTACCCCGAGTTTTTGAAGTTCTTCCTTGGTTTGTCTGGTTTGGAAAAGTTCATTTAGTCCCTTTAGGGTAGCAGCAGCATCAGAACTACCACCGGCAAGTCCTGCAGCAACCGGTATTCGTTTCTCTAAAACGATATCAACTCCTTCGGTGAGCGAAAATGTTTCAAGAAATAACCTTGCAGCCCGATAAACTAAATTCCCTTGATCCGTTGGAAGAAAATGAAGATTTGTCTTAACCTGGATCCTAGGAGTTGGTGATTTGGTTATAATAACAGTATCATGAAGATCCAGGCTCTGCATGATCATACAAACATCATGGTAACCGTCTTCTCTTTTTCGGACAACATCAAGACCTAAGTTGATTTTTGCATAGGCATTCATCGTAATTGTATTCATTGATCAGATACTCCTTTGTTCGATCTACAAAAAAATTAT
Source organism: Herbinix sp. (assembly GCA_029238935.1). Classification (GTDB taxonomy): domain Bacteria; phylum Bacillota; class Clostridia; order Lachnospirales; family Lachnospiraceae; genus Mobilitalea. The sequence goes on along the minus strand of JAQZBN010000005.1, from coordinate 53,792 downwards.
ACATTGTATTCTAATACTCGTATTCTATCATAGAATAAGGGGCAATACAATCATTCTAGGCTTAGAGGTCACCTAGGATGCGATTATCTTAGAGACATTATTTATTCCATAGGCTTTTAAAATAATCAAATATTTTAAATTTTATTTTTACAGGAACCTTCTGACCCTTTAAGGATTCGTATTCATCTTCTGTGAGTATGTGCTTTAATTGCTGATCTGATTCTTCAGAAACGATACTATAGGTCTCGTCAACAAAGCATAGGGGAGGAAACATAACACACCACCAGTTTTGACCTTCTGCAGCGCCAATCTTAACACGGAGAGCTTCATAAGTACCGGAAGGAAATGTATAGTCACCATATACCTTGATCGGAAAATAGCAATTTTCCAAAGTGACGGTCACAGGATAAGAATATCCATTGTCGTAGATGGTTGCCTCAGCCAAATTTTCTATCGTATCTAGCTGGTCCTTAATTACATTTCTAGCCTCATTAATGTCCTTTGTCTGATTTAATACAGGAGAAAGCATTCCAGTGAGTGCTTCCTTTACTTTAAGCTTTAAAGCCTGATCCTCGTTACTGTCGCTGTTAGCGATCACATGAAATCGAATAACTTCTTTTGCAATACCCTCTTGAAGAGGTAAAGCTTCAGCTGCTCTAGAACGAAGTGCTAGGCTAACTGAAATAGTAAGAATCATTAAAACAATCAGGGATAGATAACGAAGAGTTTCTTTTTTCTTCTTTAATGGTAAGGTGAAGAACTGCCACTTATGAATCAGTACGAAAGGTAATACCTGCAGAAACTTAATAAATCTCATGATGCCTCCTCTCCTGTAAAAACAGGAATATGTATATTTATTTTATTTTAAATATGTACCCTAGGATAGAAAAAGCCATAATATATATGGTAACAGTTCCGGTACATTTCTATTAACTGATAGTATTACCTAGCATATGGATATTTATACCAAAATATGGAATTGATTCTGATATTTCAAAAGAAAACTATGCTGTTGGGAATAGTTACCTGGAACTGGTATTTCGTAAGTAAGGAGAAAATACTTGAACTTGGATTCAAATAATAGTACAATAATGAAGCGTTCCATTATTATGAACGGGCCAGGAAGAAGTAAATGGCAGCAGGAGGCAAAGCTTATGTCAAGTAAAGCACCGATAGGAGTGTTTGATTCGGGTGTTGGCGGTTTAACGGTAGTAAAAGAGATTATGCGCCAGATACCGGGTGAGACAATCGTATATTTTGGTGATACTGCGAGACTTCCTTACGGAAGTAAATCTAAGGAGACCATTATAAAATACACAAGGCAAATAGTTCGTTTTCTTATGACAAAAGGAGTAAAAGCCATTGTCATTGCATGCAATACTGCCAGTGCCTTTGCGTTAGAGACAGTGAAAGCGGAGATAGATATTCCAATCATCGGAGTAGTCAAGCCGGGGGCAAAAGTTGCAGCAGAAACAACAAAGAATGGTTATATTGGAGTAATCGGTACCGAAGGTACCATACAAAGTGGTATATATAACGAATTTTTAAGTAAGACAAATCCTCAGGTAAAAGTATTCGGAAAAGCATGTCCTCTTTTTGTACCATTGGTAGAAGAGGGACTCATTGATGACCCAATTACCTTTGAGATGGCGAGAAGATACATAGCGGATTTATTAGAGCAGGATATCGATACTTTAGTACTTGGATGTACACACTATCCATTAATCAGAAAAACAATTCGTAAAATTGTTGGTGATAATGTAGAGCTGGTGAATCCTGCCTATGAAACGGCCAAGAGTTTAAAGGAAGTATTATTAGAAAAAGGACTGGAAAATGACAACACATTAAGTTTGGATCATAGATTTTACGTCAGTGATGGGGCTGAGAAATTTAAGCGTTTCGCCAATACCATCTTACCTTGTGAAGTCTTAGAGACAAAGGATGTAAACATAGAAAATTATTCATAAGGGAGTTCGCTATGACGAAGGAAGTACTGGTGACGATAGAAGGGATACAGCTGGGGACCGACGATGATGCAGTAAAAAATGTTTCAGAAGGTACCTATCATTACAGAAATGGAAAGCACTATATTCATTTTGATGAAGTAGCAGCTGATGGTGGTGCAATTACAAAGAATACAATAAAGATATCTTCGAACCAGATCGATATCACAAAAAAAGGAAGCTATAACACCCAGATGACCTTTTGTATCAACGAAGACTCCGCAACTGATTATAGAACACCCTTTGGGAACCTGTTCTTAGGAATTCATACTACTATGCTTCAGGTCGAAGTTAAAGTAGAAGAAATTAAGATAAGGATACATTATTCCTTAGAAATCAATGACGCTTATGTTTCGGATAATAAGATTCGGGTGTTGATTGAGCCTAAGAAGAAAGCTGGAAAATAAGCCTATCAAATAAAGATGTAAATGAAATAGAGATAATCATATCGATCCGGACAAAACTATCCGGATAAATAATAATGCCGGGCAGATAAATCAATAAACGCAGGAAGGTTTCTCTTTGAATAAAGAAACCTTCCTGCGTTAATGACATCTCCCGGCAGTTTTTAGTAGATTAGAAATGAGACTTCAAGGACTTCTGATGGTAAACATATTCTCGTATTTTTACTACTCTGACTCTGTAATAAACCCTTCTTCATCTATGGTTACCCCAAAGGAGATATCCTCCATATAATCAAAGTAATTCTTTTTCTCGGAATCAGCTTCTAACAGGTAAGTATAGCAGTTATCTGTCATTACCGGGAAGATTTGAGCTTTCACAGTTCCGTCAGTTTCTAAGGTTAGCTTAAACAATCCGGATTCTCGGCGGTAACTGGAAAACCAGAAGTTACCGAGGCTGTAGGCAATTGGTTTACCTTTATAATATTCAAAGCCCTGCATTACATGAGGATGACAGCCGATGACTGCATCCGCTCCGGCATCAATGTATTGTTTCGCAAATATTTTTTGATACTCTTCCGGATATTGATTGGATTCTACACCCCAGTGAAGGAAGACCACCACAAAGTCACTATTTTTCTCAGCCTCTTTGATTTGCTCAATTAGCATGGTGGGATCATAAGTACCGAACATACCGGGTTCCGTTGTGGTAGCGTACCAATCACCGGCAAATATGACCCGGGAGGCTGCCAAATAGGCGATCTTCGTAGCTCCAATCGTCATATAGATCGGAGCCTTGGCTCGATCCAAATCTCTGCCGGCACCGACATATTCAACCTTAGCATCCTCTAAAGTATCAAAGGTATCCATAAGAGCATCTTTGCCGTAATCTAATGCATGATTGTTTGCCAAGGATACAATATCCACACCCATTTCATGGAGAATATCTACACGGCTTGGATTTGCCCGAAAGGTATAAGTTTTATCAAGGGTTTTCGTTCCTCTGGTGCTATAAGGAAATTCATTATTTAACATCATGATATTAGCTGCTTTCATCTCTTCCACGAGATCGGCAGACAGACCACCTAATATCCCTTGCTTCTTTTGATCATAACGTTCCATAGGCTTTGAGCCTTCATCAAAGAGAATATCTCCGGCAAAGGTCAGAGTAATAGGTTCTGATGGCTGGTCCGTAGGAGAGTCAGGGTCGGCTCCCGGTTGTGGAGTTGGTGATGTATTCCCAGCTTCTACCGGTGGTGTGACCGTTATAGTTGGGGTGACAGTATCAGTAATATCCGGCTCTATCGTCCCCCCACCCTCGCCGGGAACTTCTACTACAGGCGTCGGTGTTAGAACACCCACCAGGTCGAGATCTTTCTGATCTTCTATTTGCCTTAACTTCTGTTGTTTTCCAAAGGTATAACCTGTAAAACCTACCAAGATACAGAGGGTAGTTATACCGATTGCAGAGAGTATTCTTACAGTTGTTTTTTTCATTTGTTATCCTTTCTACAAAAAAACCTCTTACCAATGAAGTCTAAGGTAAGAGGTTTAGAATTATTTTTTCTTAATCACTTTGTCTTTCATTTTACCGAAAAAGCTCTTTTTCTCCGGTTTTGCTTCTAAACCACTTCTTAATCCTTTTACATCCATGATATAGATACCGTTCATAACAGCTTTCACTTCTTTTTTCACAGGAATTAAATCAAATACTTTTGCATCACATACTAACGTCATAACCTTAGGACCAATCTTAGCTTTAACGATCGGGACCTTGGATGCTCTTAGATATTTTGGTGTTTGATCTACTACGATTTTAGGAAGATTCGCATCTTTTAAACGCATCTTCTTTTTATCTATAACCAGGATGGAGAAGGTCTGTGCGCCGACTTTCATCTGAGCTTCTGAATCTTCCTGTTTCTTCTGAAGCTTTCTACCGACAAAATAAAGGGCAATCATTCCTCCCAGAACAACTGCAGCAATGATTAATAAAACGATGGTAAACGTAGGCATGTGATATGTACCTCCTAATAAGTAATATTCTCTAATATAACGCTTTTCATTCTGAATATTCAATGACAGGCACGTCCAATATATGGGCAGTGCGTAGCTATTGTATCATTTTTCTTATAAAAAATAAATAGGTAATAAATAAAAAATTGAAGAAATCCTTCGACATAAATTAAATCATGGAAGAGTTTTTCTTTAGTGTAGTTCTGATGATTTCTTGCACATAGGAACCGAGGAATTTCCGTTGTTCCTTCTCTAATTCATTTACATAAATAGGTTTACCAAATTCAATAATAACATGTGCACTTCTTACCCACGGTTTATGTTTTTCAAATAGTGCATCCGTATTAGAAATTGATACCGGAATGATGGCACATCCTGTTTTCTCAGCCATCTTGAAACTGCCTTCCTTAAAGGGAAGCATATCGTCTCCCTGGCTCCTGGTGCCTTCCGGCGAGATGAATACAGAATAACCTTCCTTAATCTGTTCAATGCCCTGTAAAATCATCTTTAGTCCTTCCTTGATATTATCCCGGTCAAGGAACAGACATTGAAGAAAACGCATCCAAGTCCGCAAGAAAGGGATCCTAGAAATTTCTTTTTTCGCAACAAAGCCGGTTAAGGTAGGAATGGATACATATGCCACCGGAACGTCAAAATAGCTTCGGTGATTTGCTACATATAATACGCCTTCGTTCTTTGGTATATTTTCTTTGCCGATTTTCGTGATTTTCACTCCGCTTAGGAATAGAACCACATGAAAGGCGGTAACCACGATTGCTTGTGATATTGCTACCATCGATCTTTTATGAAACCGCCCGATGATATACATAATGAGAAATAACGGTATGCTGATAATAAAGAAAATGATTAAAAAGGCTGCGACTAAAATAATACGCATAATGTCCTCCCGGTAAATAGTAGTAATCACTCTTTTGATTGAAATATAGTAAAATTTCTGATAGAAAAAGAGATTTTTTCATCCCCCTATTATAACATATGTTATGAAAAAAATCTCTCTCTATATAAATTTAATTATTATTATGATTAACGTCAGGAAGTGTCCCGTCTGGAAGCTCATTCGAGCTATCCTCGTTCGATTCCTGGTCACTATCATCCGGTGCTCCTTCCGCAGAGTCATCGGTATTGTCACCGTCAGTATTCTCTGGAGGAATGCTTGGAGTTACTTCTGAATTGTCATCCCCGGGTTCTTCCTCTACAGGAACTTCAGGTATTTCTTCTTCCTCAGGATCCTCACCTTCTATAGGTCCTTCGCCCGGATTTTCTCCCTCTACTAAAGGTGGGGTTGGAGTAACGGATGGAGTCGGCGTTGGTGTTGGTGATGGAGTGGGGGTAGGTGACGGAGTCGGCGTCGGTCGATAGCTTAAAATCTCTGCATACTCCTTTTCAAAATCAAAACTGGGACTTGGTTCATACTTATAATATTCCTCTAAGGTAAGATTATTATCATAGAGATAAGTTGCCAACTCAATTCCAACATAACGAATGTGCCAAGGTTCGTAAGCATAACCGGTGACATCAGTCATGTTTTTAGGATAACGGACGATATATCCAAATCGATAGGAGTTTTCCTCCAGCCACTGGCCTTCCGGTGTTGTGATGAAGGTATCGATCAATTTATAATTCAGCGATTTACTGGATAAATCGATGGCTAGTCCGGTTTGATGCTCACTGGTTCCGGGAACTGCTGAATATTTTATGGTATGCGCTTTTCCCTTTGTTACCAGGTTGCTGGTAAATATCTCGTACTGCCTGTCGTAGGAACGATAGCCGGAGATACCGCATAAGGATAAACCTTCCCATTCTGCCGCAGCAAATAAATCCTCTAAAGCCCTGGCAGCTTCCGGCCGCATTAATTTTTTATCATCATACCTTGAAATATCAAAAGGGACATCAGGAACTACCATATTTTCAGGGACATATTCTTTCGGAAGGGTATGCTCCTGATTTACAAAGACTGTGATACTAGTGGGATCGAGATCCATCTCAGTCGCAGGAGTCCATTCGGAACTGGGGGAACTGCCATTCGGAGTTGTATTGTTATTGCCCTCTGTATTAGGTATGTAAGGATTATTATTTCCGGAGTCATCTACGTCGGGGTTTCCTGGAGAAATCGTCGCGTTAGGGGACAGTGTATGTTCGTATTCGGATGTCTGGTCACTGGCTTTGGAGTCAAAACCGAGGGATGCATAGCCGATGATGCTTATGACTAAAACCGCGGTACCAGCGATTATTATTTTCTTAATCAAGGACGTATTCCTCCTTTCGCAAAATATACTAGTTTTTTACTTTATGTAGTAAGAGTTCTATCTCATTATACCACATATGGAGCAAAAAACTAGTATATTGTAAATTTATAAAGAGTTATGATAACATTTGCGCATGGCTATCTAAAAGCTCATTTTTCATCTGATACAGTTTGACAGATAAATCTACATATACATTGTGAGGATTCACTAAGCGTTTTGCTTCATCCCAAAGTGTTTCCATTTCTTTGGAACAATATTCACGAATATCCATTACGGAAGGGGATTGGTATACACACTCTCCGTTAATAAAGATAGGTAAAAGGATCTCCCGTAATGTGTAGCTATTCGGTTCAAGATGCGTTTTCTTCCATGTAGCAATGGGGTCGAATAAGAGAAGAGGATCGGCCTCAGAGAAAACTTCATCTGCCAGGGTGATTAAGTCTGCTTTTACTTTACCGCTTTCATTTTCATAAATACGATAAATCTTTTTATTTCCAGGATTAGTTATCTTCCACTGATTCTCTGATAACTTGATTTTTGGGAGGAATTTTCCGTTTCGCTCAATTGCAGCCAGCTTATAGACTCCTCCAAAGGCAGGACAATCTCTGGACGTAATTAATTTAGTTCCAACTCCCCAGGAATCAATCTTCGCTCCCTGTGTTTTTAAAGAGTCAATCAGATATTCATCCAAGTCACTGGAAGCAGTAATGGTTGCTTCGGTAAAACCTGCAGCGTCTAACATTCTTCTTGATTTTTTAGATAGGTAGGCAAGATCACCACTATCTAAACGAATACCGTATTTCTCCGGCATTTTGCCCTTCTCTCGAAGCTCACGGAAAACTTTAATTGCATTGGGTACTCCGGAACGGAGAGTATCGTAAGTATCTACCAGTAAGGTGGTATTCGATGGATAGAGCTCGGCATATTTACGGAAAGCAGTTAATTCATCATCAAAGCTCATAATCCAGCTGTGAGCATGAGTACCGAGAGCCGGAACATCGAATAATTTAGCAGTAAGTACATTGCTGGTACCGATACATCCGCCGATCACGGCTGCTCTTGCACCCAGGGTTCCGGCGTCGGGGCCTTGGGCTCTTCGTAATCCAAATTCCATAACCGGTTGTCCCCCTGCAGCATATACGACACGGGAGGCTTTGGTAGCGATTAAGCTTTGATGATTTATGATATTAAGGAGAGCTGTTTCCACTAATTGTGCTTCCATAATCGGTGCGATTACTTTTACAAGAGGCTCCATTGGAAACACAACCGTACCTTCGGGTATTGCATAAATATCACCACTGAAGTGAAAGTCTCTAAGGTAAGAAAGAAAGCCCTCATCAAAAATAGTCAGACTCCTAAGATATTCGATATCGTCTTCGGTAAAATTAAGATGCTTTATATAATCGATGACCTGTTCAAGGCCGGCACAGATGGCATAGCCGCTACCACAGGGATTATCTCTGTAAAATACATCAAAGATAACTGTGTCATTGTTATGATTATTATAATAACCCTGCATCATGGTTAACTCATAAAAATCAGTTAATAACGTTAAATTTTGTTTTCCCATGTAATCTCCTTATATCCTGTGGTAATATTATACTCATTTTGTAATGTCCACAGGATAGAACTTATTTAAAATTATCTACATTATATCACAAGAACTGCTAGAATCAAGGTTGGATTTTGCTACCAGAACTGTCTTTAGTATCTGAAGTACCTGATCTAGATGAATGGGTTTTGATATAAAATCATCCATTCCGGACTGCTTGCACTTCTCAACGTCCTCCATAGTAGCATAGGACGTTAGTGCGATTATATACGTATGCTCGGTCGATAATTCCATTGAACGGATTTTAGCTGCAGCATCAAAGCCATCCAATTCCGGCATTTGACAATCCATAAAGATGATATCATAATGATTATTTTTACATAGATTCACTGCCTCAATCCCGTTTTTCGCAAGATCACAAAAGTATCCATTCATATGCAATAATGAAGTAAACAGTTCAATATTAATCTCATTATCTTCAGCCAATAAAATCTTTATGACAGAGGGAGTATAATCAACCATAGAGGATTCTTTTGGAATAACAAGGTCAGTATTATCATTCGTTGTATCCACAAGGTCGGGTAAGTTGGGAGAAATGCTTGCTAATTCTGCTTCTGCTTTATTAAATCTTAAAGTAAACTGAAAGATAGTTCCTTCTCCGGGGGTACTGGATACCGTAATCTCACCGGACATCATTTCTATAAAGTTTTTGCTGATAGCCAAACCAAGTCCGGTACCACCGTAATTGTGGATGGATGAAGTAGTAATCTGGCTAAATGGTTGAAATAGCTTGTCAATCTCTTGCTGGGAAATCCCAATCCCGGTATCCTCTACCTGAAAGGCAATGATAGTCGTTTGATCCGTTTCTTCCTCCAATACAGCCGTCACATAGATATGTCCCTGATCTGTAAACTTGACCGAGTTGCTGACGAAGTTACTGATTACTTGTCTTAATTTTACAGGGTCGCCAACCAAAAGATTTGGTATTTGAGGATCTACATAGCTATGCAGTTCCAATCCCTTTTGGTGGGCTTTTGCATCAAATAAATAAACAGCTGCTTGGAAGGTTTCTTTAAAATGGAAAGTCACCTCTTCAAGCTCCATTCGTCCAGCCTCTATCTTGGAGATATCCAGAATATCATTCATGACATGAAGTAGTGCATCTGCTGAAGTTTTTATAGTTCTGACATAGAAGGATTGTTTGCGGGATAATCTTGTCGTTTCTAGAAGTTGAAGAAAACCAACGATGCCGTTCATCGGGGTACGTATCTCATGGCTCATGTTGGCGATAAATTTTCGCTTTGCTATATTAGCAGCCTCTGCCTTGTGCAGAAGAAGGCGGATATTCTCTTCGCTTTGCCGAAATGCCATATTAGCATCCTCAAGCTCTGTGGTACGTTCTTTCACCTTATCTTCCAGGTCGTTGATTAACATATTAAGTTCTTCTGCCATATGATTAAACATTTTTGCTAATTTACCAATTTCATCATTCCGAAAAATCCTTGCCCGTTGAGTGAAGTCCCCGATCGACAACTTCTCAGCGGTATGAACTAAATTATTGATCGGATTTAAAATCTTAGCAGTAAATTTAATATACACAACGACGCAAATAATGAGTGCCACCAGTGATAGGAGCATTGCATTGCGGATATTGTTGTGCATAACTGATGAAAAATTACGGTCGGAAAGTGCTGTGATAATCAGCCACTCCAAACCATCTTTTTCGAATTCATCGATGTTGATATGATACTTATCATACTGAGTCGGGACAATACTTTTATGAATAGAATAGCTAATATAGTTTTCATAGGCAGTTAAAATCTCTTTATTATCTAAATCAAAGATACTTAAGCGCTTGCAGATACCTTCATCAGATTTGTGAAAGTTTAAACTACCTTTTGAGTTGGCGACCAGATAGCCTGTATTTTTTTCAACCACATAGGCGTATTCCATATGATTACCACAGGCAATATCTTCTAAATAATGATTCAAACTTGATAAAGTAATATGAGTCCCTAGCACACCTTGTAGACTACCATTCGAACTATAAATCGGGTAGGTTGCTGTAAGAACCAGATCATCTTTTACAAAGTGTTTATAAGGAGGAGAAAATACCGGAATACCACTTTTTTTAGCATATTGATACCATTCTCTGGATCGTGGATCAAAAAGTCCGTAATCCATAATAAAATCACCCTCGGTCAGATCTTTATTAACTGAGTAATAAAGAGAATGTTGTTTTGTTTCCTTGGTACTATGGTAAAGCTCAATTTCGTTGTTATTATTTCTTCGAGCACCGTAATAATCACCTTCTTCCGTTCCATAGCTGAAACTGTAGATACTGGGATTATTGACTTTGATCATACCTGCAAAATACTTCTCCCGTGCATCTTTATTGTTAAGATCTATATAATTTGATTTGAGTAACTCTGCGTTAATCCGATTCATTTCCGACGGAATAGATATCATTTCGTTGATTTGGTCATAAATATCATCATCTGCTTTTTGTTCAATAAGTTTGATAGAATTTTGGATGGAATTTCTCCAATTTGAAAATACAATGAGAATAATCACACTGATACTTATTATGAAAAGTACAAAGAAAAGGGTGATAAACATAAATAATAGTGACTTATCTTTATCCAGCTTTTTATTTTTGATATTTTTATGGAAGTTCATCATTGGTACCGCCCCGATATAGTTGTGTGATAATATATAGGAATCACCGCTATATATTATCACACATATTGAAATCTGAGTAATGTTACTTTGGTAGTCTGACTTTTTTAGCATTGTATGATAATGTATTTTCAAATCTTTATACCGGTAAGACCATATTACTTATGCCTCCATATCTTTTACGTCTTGCAGTAAGACGGATATAAATTCGGCAATCTTATCGGATATGGTTAATACTAAATCATAATCTTTACTTTCTGCTGCTTCTTCCGCAAGCCTTGCATATTGAGCGATTTTTTTAGCTCTGACATTCCCGGCAGAACCCTTGATTTGATGTAGCGTTCGACGGACTTGTTCCAAATCCCTCTTTTCCATTGCATCGGATAGCGTCAATAACATACCATCAACCTGTTTGCAAAAGTCATTTAACAATTCTTCACAAAGTTCTAAATGGAAACCGGATTCTTCAAAAAAATCCGACAAAATAGTGGAGTAAGTATTCCCTTCGGAATTGCTAAGGCGTTTCGCTGCTTTTATACTCTTAATAATTGTTATTACTTGATTTAAATCAACCGGCTTACTAAGATAGTCATCCATACCGGCTTCAAGACATTTTTCTTTATCACCCTTCATCGTGTAGGCTGTCATAGCAATGATTTTGGTATGCTGGTTGGGTCCGTCCACCTGTCTTATATTTCGTGTCGCCTCAAATCCATCCATCACGGGCATCTGGCAATCCATGAATATGATATCGTAGAATTCCTGATCGCAACACTTTAATGCTTCATATCCATTAGCAGCTACCGTATAGGTAAGATCGTTCAATTGTAGGAACTTAGTAAAGAATCTTCGATTAAATTCGTTATCCTCAACAAGTAAAATATTCAGACCTTTTTTTGAAGGTGTCGTTATGGGGAGTGAGTCTGAAATCGTTAGTTTTTCTTCTTCAAGTAACATAGGGTCAGTTAGGGTATATTCATAACAGCTATCTTCCAGAAGGTCCGGAATTTGAGACAAATCTCCTTTATTAAAAGTTATGTTAATTGTAAATGTTGAGCCTACTCCCACCTGGCTGGTAACATCAATAGTTCCATCCATCATATCAAGAATTCGTTTACAGATAACAAGACCTAGCCCCGTACCTCCGTATTTTCTGGTAGAAGAAGAATCTGCCTGGCTAAAGGGCTTAAATAATTTATCCAAATCCTTATCGGAAATACCAATACCGGTATCCTTAATAACAATGCGGATTTTTGCAAATTGTCTATCATCCCGTTGTAATGTGGCGTCGATCGTAACGTTACCTACTTCAGTAAATTTAACGGCATTACTAATCAAGTTACATAATACTTGCTTTAATCTTACAGGATCACCTAGTACATAGGGAGGTAATGCAGGGTCGATAGAAGATAGAAGATCTAAATGCTTGGTCCTTGCCTTTGCTTGGAATAAGTTTATGGCGGATGTAATAGCAGCCCGCAGATCAAAGGGAATTTGCTCCAGCTCCATTCTTCCGGCTTCTATCTTAGAGATATCCAAGATATCATTGATGACGGAAAGTAAGTTATCGGTGGATGTCTTCATTATTTGGATATAATCTGCTTGCTCGGCCGTTAGTTCTGTATCTTTTAGTAATTGTAAGAAACCGATGATTCCGTTCATAGGTGTACGAATTTCATGACTCATACTGGCTAAGAACTGGCTCTTTGCTATATTTGCAGCTTCTGCCAACTCCTTCGCCCGAATCAATTCATCCTGCGTTTGTTTGCGTTCTGTAATATCCATAAAGGTAATGACAGCACCTATGACAATACCATCGCGATATTGAGGGAAGGAATAGTATTCCACGGGTATATAGGTTCCATCTGCTTTCCAAAAAACTTCGTCTACGGAATGATAACCGCTTCCCAACTTCAAAGCATTGAAGGTATGACAATCATCAAAGGCTATGGGGTGATTATCTAAGTCCTGATAATGAATTAAATCATGTACATTTTTACCCTCCAGTTCATCGGTGCTATGGTATCCCAGAAGTTTTAAACAACTTACATTGCAGAACGTGAATTCTCCGGAAAGAGAAACACCTAGAATGCCTTCAGCCGTAGAATCCAGTAGAAGACGGATATTCTCCTCGCTTTTGGCTAAGGCTAAGTTGGTAGTCTCGAGCTCTTTTGTTCTTTCCTTCACCTTATCCTCTAAGTTATGGATTAATAAATTTAACTCACCTGCCATATGATTAAAGCTATGAGCTAAGCTTCCTATCTCGTCATTTCGAAAAATTTTTGCTCTTTGAGATAATTCACCCTTTGAAAGATTCTCTGCAGTAATTACCAGGTGATTAATTGGTTTTAGGATAACCTGCATACTTTTTATATAAATTAGAATTGCAACCAGAAGCACTAGTATTGAGATTTTAATCGTTGTTTTGATATTACGATTTATTTCATAAGTATATTGGCTATCTGGAATGGAGGTAATAATAAGCCAGTCAATGCCAACATTTTTATACTCGGTAACATTGATGTGATAAACGTCCTGACGATCTTTTGTCGTGTATTTGGTATGTTTATTTTGGATGTAATCATAGAAAGCGGATGTAATGGTAGGCATATTGATCTCAGTGATATGTGCTTTTTTAATGGACTCTCCTGGGTTATGTATAAAGTTTAATATACTATTTGAGTTGGCTACCAAATTTCCTGTATTTTTTTCTACGATAAAGGCAGTGGCATGATTGTTTTTAACAATGTCTTGAAGTGTCTCGTTTAAATTAGAGAGAGTAATATGGGTTCCGATTACCCCATTCAGGGTACCGTCCTTATTAAAGATCGGATAAGCTGCTGACAGTACGAAGTCATCAGATACAAAATGCTGATACAGAGGAGAAAATATAGGTTCACCAAGCTCTTTTGCTGCTTTATACCAATCTCTGGCTCTGGGGTCAAAATAACCATAATCCTTGGTAAGTTGTTCAAAGTTAAAATCCTTATCTACTGTATAATAGATTGAATGCCCATTTGTTTGGGAATCGTTCTTATATAATTCAACGGCACCTTTCTCGTTTTTACGTGCACCGTAATACTCGCCTTCCTCCGTACCATAACTAAAGCTGTATATTTCGTCGTCAGCGGAGGATATCACTCCAATGAAAAAGCGGTCTCTCATCTTCTGGTCATGGAGATCAATAATCCCATTTTCAAATAGACTATGGGTCATTTGATTTAATTCCAAAGGCACATAAGCTAAAGCATCTACTTCCTTGTAGATGTCCTGATAAACCTCTTCTTCGATCTGATCGATGGCTGTATCAATCGAGATTTTCCATCGGATAAAAATAATCGTTGATATAATTGTAATGTATATAACCATTAGGGAAAGAAAGGACATACTGATTAATAGCCGTAATGACTTTCTTCGCTGTTTTTTAAAAGCCTGGTCACCATTGTTCTCCATTATAACATCCTTTCCCTTTGTTTTATTTTTTGATACTACATGAAGCAACAGTCCTTTTCGTTCGATAAAAAATATATTATATTCTATATGAAAATAGTATCATTAACTGCCATAGTTTTCAATATACGAATAAAAAATGTCAAAAATAGTAGAAAAGGTAATCCGTTGAGAAAACCTATTGACATTATGCATTTTCTATACTATGATAATCAAAAATAATCGTTAAAAACAGTGACGGAGAGAGTAAGCATCCAGCAAAAGTCGCAGCGAACCGGGGATAGTGGAAGCCTGGTATTAGTAGCAGATGTCTGAAAATCACTCCCTAGTTGCAAAGCCCAAAGATCACAAGTTACCATCCAGTAGGCTGAGCCGGTATCTACCGTTATTTAGATAATGTATGAATGCTGCAAAGCAGAGTATGTGAAACAGGTGGTTTATGAAAGCTTATGCTCTCATCCTTTTTCGGATGAGAGCTTTTTTATTATCCGGGGAGATCCTGGTTATAATTTAGTTAATTAAGAACTTTGCTATGAAAGTGTTCATCCAAATGTTTTTTTAAGGATTAGTTATTTTAGAAGGAGGAATTGGAATGTACGATAAGGTATCTACTGATTTAAACTTTGTCGATCGTGAAAAAAAGGTGTTAAAATTCTGGGAAGAGAATAAAATTTTCGAAACCAGTATTGATGAGAGAAAAGAAGGAGAGACATTTACCTTCTATGACGGACCGCCAACGGCAAATGGAAAGCCCCATATCGGGCACGTATTAACAAGAGTTATCAAGGATATGATTCCGAGATATCGAACCATGAAGGGATATAAGGTACTTCGTAAAGCCGGATGGGATACCCATGGACTTCCGGTAGAGCTGGAAGTAGAGAAAAAGCTGGGAATCGATGGAAAAGATCAGATTGAAAGCTATGGTCTGGAACCGTTCTTAAAGGAATGTAAAGAAAGTGTTTGGAAATACAAAGGGATGTGGGAGGATTTCTCAGGAACCGTTGGCTTCTGGGCCGATATGGATAACCCTTACGTAACCTATCATAATGATTATATAGAGTCAGTATGGTGGTCATTAAAGCAGATCTGGGATAAAGGTTTATTATACAAAGGGTTTAAAATCGTTCCTTACTGTCCTAGATGTGGAACCCCATTATCCAGTCATGAGGTGGCACAGGGATATAAGGATGTTAAAGAAAAGTCTGTTATCGCAAAATTTAAGGTTAAGGGAACCGAGAATGAATACATTCTTGCTTGGACTACAACCCCCTGGACCCTGCCATCAAACGTAGCACTCTGTGTGAATCCTGCTGAGACCTATGTAAAGGTTAAAGTTTCTGTGGATGCCAAAGGCAACGTAGTAAAAGAAGACTGTTCCTGCGGCCACGATCATGGTCATGACCATGGACATGAGGTACAGGTAGCAGTTGCCGAGGAAAGATACATCCTGGCTGAAGCACTTCTTGGAGTGTTAGAAGGAGCCTATGAAATAGAAGAGACTTATCTTGGTAAGGATCTGGAATACAAGGAATATGAACCTTTATTTGATTATGTAAAGCCGGATAAAAAGGCATATTATGTTACATGTGATAATTATGTAACACTGACCGATGGTACCGGTGTTGTTCATATTGCACCTGCCTTTGGTGAAGATGACTCCAAAGTAGGAAAGGCATATGATCTGCCTTTTGTACAGTTAATTGACGGTAAAGGTGAATTCAAACCGGAAGCTACCGATTTTGCGGGAATGTTCTGTAAGAAAGCAGACGAAGGCATCATGAAGATGCTGGCAGAGAAAGGATTACTGTTTAAAGTCTTAAAATTTGAACACAGCTATCCATTCTGCTGGAGATGCGATACTCCATTGATTTATTACGCAAGAGATACCTGGTTTATTAAGATGACAGAAGTCAGAGATGATCTGATTAAGAATAATAATACGATTAATTGGATGCCGGAGAGTATCGGACAGGGACGTTTTGGTGATTGGTTAAAGAACGTTCAGGACTGGGGTCTTTCCCGTGACCGATATTGGGGAACACCGCTTCCGATTTGGGAATGTGAAGACGGTCATCGCCATGCGATCGGAAGTATTGCAGAATTAAAGGCTATGTCGGATAATTGTCCGGAGGATATTGAGCTTCACCGACCATTTATTGATGCAGTAACCATCAAATGTCCGGAATGCGGTAAACAGATGCAGAGAGTAAAACCGGTGATTGACTGCTGGTATGATTCCGGTTCCATGCCTTTTGCACAATGGCACTATCCATTTGAAAATAAAGAGATTTTTGATGATAATTTCCCAGCAGATTTCATCAGTGAGGCAGTGGATCAGACCAGAGGCTGGTTCTATTCCTTGCTGGCGATCTCCACTTTAATCTTTGATAAGGCACCATTTAAAAATGTTATCGTACTTGGCCATGTACAGGATGAGAACGGACAAAAGATGTCAAAATCCAAAGGAAATGCAGTAGATCCATTTGATGCCTTATCACAACATGGGGCAGACGCAATCCGTTGGTATTTCTATATTAACTCTGCGTTATGGCTTCCAAACCGTTTTCATAACGGCGCTGTAACAGAAGGTCAAAGAAAGTTCATGGGAACGTTATGGAATACCTATGCATTCTTCGTTCTGTATGCCAATATTGATCAATTTGATGCAACAAAATATACGTTGGAGTACGATAAACTTCCGGTAATGGATAAATGGTTGTTATCTAAATTAAATACCTTAATCAAATCCGTGGATGGAAACTTAGATAACTACAGAATTACAGAAGGTGCTAGACTATTAGCAGATTTTGTGGATGAATTAAGTAACTGGTATGTAAGAAGAAGCCGTGAACGTTTCTGGGTGAAGGAAATGCCACAGGATAAAATCAACGCTTATATGACTCTCTATACAGCTTTGGTGAATGTAGCAAAATTAGCAGCTCCATTTATACCGTTTATGACGGAGGATATCTATCAGAATCTTGTAGTTAATATTGATAAAACAGCCCCAAGAAGCATTCATCTGTGTGATTATCCAAAGTATAATGAAAACTATATCGATGCTGAGCTTGAGAAGAACATGGAAGAAGTATTAGAAGTGGTTGTTCTTGGTCGCGCCTGCAGAAATGCTGCTAATATCAAGAACCGTCAGCCAATCGGCAAGATGTATGTAAAAGCAGAGGCAGAGCTTCCTAAATTCTACACCGATATTATTGCTGATGAGTTAAATGTGAAGGAAGTTGAATTTACGCAGGATGTGAGAAACTTTACCTCCTATACCTTTAAGCCTCAGCTTCGTACCTTAGGACCGAAGTTTGGCAAACAAATCGGAGCAATCCGTACCGTTTTAACAGAGCTGAATGGCAATGCGGCAATGGATGAGCTTAATGCAACAGGACAACTGAAAATTACCTTAGAGGGAGCTGAAGCTATTCTTGAAAAGGAAGATCTCCTCATCGAGGCTGCACAGGCAGAAGGATATATCTCAGATTCCGATCATGGAGTAACGGTTGTACTGGATACAAACTTAACAGAGGTACTGATTGAAGAAGGTTTTGTAAGAGAAATCATCAGTAAAATCCAGACCATGCGTAAGGATGCTGACTTTGAAGTGATGGATCATATTCGTGTGACGACCACAGGGAATGACAAAATCAAAGCGATTATGGAACGAAACAAAGAGGAAATTATGTCTGAGGTAATGGCAGATGAATTACTGGTAGACCAGGTGCAAGGATTTACCAAGGAATGGAATTTGAATGGTGAAAATGTAACCTTGGGCGTAGAGAAACTCTGATGTTTGAGAGAAATATAAAATAGATATTGGTAAGACAAAGCGGGGTTGCTTCCTTAATAAGGGGCTTCCCTGCTTTTTTATGCGGAAGAGAAAATCGTAAAACCTGGCAGGAAGGGTTGCATTTTCCTCGATTTTGATCTAATATAGAATTATAAAGAGTCCAATATAATTGGTTTGTTATAAGGGAAACTCAAAAGGAGAGATTTACTTAAGTCGTTTCTTTCATGTAACGTAATTAATAAATGTAAGATATACCAAAGAGTGTGCAAGGCTGTTCCATTATCAATTCATAGAAAGGATGGGTTCATATGAAACTTATTTATGTAATAGTCCGTAATATTGATAGCAGTAGAGTAACAGAAGGTTTAAATAAGAAAGGGTTTTATGTAACAAAACTGGCTTCTACCGGCGGCTTTTTAAGAGAAGGAAATACAACCCTTATGATTGGTACTGATGAAAATAAAGTGGATGAAGTAATTAATGTAGTAAAGAAAGAATGCGGACCAAGGCAGCAGATCTTCTCAAACTCTGCCGTTGGGACAGGAGAATATGCAACCATGCAAGTGATGGTGAATGTAGGCGGTGCGACAATATTTGTCACAGATGTTGATCGGTTTGAAAAGATCTAAAAGCAAATGGATTTACCAGAAGAAATAAATTTATAGTTGCATAAATTAAAGGCAAAAGGATATTTTATAGATAGCGTTTTATAATAATGCTTTCTGTGGGATATCCTTTTTCTATATCTAAAATAAATCAGTTACATTAAGAGAGAAATTAGAAGGGGTATACTAAGGCGTTGTATTCCATAGGCAATAGAGAAAAGACAGGAAAATGTACTTTAGAGGAATTGTTCGTCAAGGCTGGGAATACATGCTTTTATTTATTGAAATATTTGTGAACTAATCAAATTTACTTTCTTTTTTCTTTAAAATGTGATATAACGGTCTAGAGACTTTTTTTTATGGAGGTCAAGAAACGATAAGGAAATATATCAGACAAGCCTTCACAAAATATAAACATGGAAGAGGAAAGGATTAAAAACATGAAAAAAATAGCTGTATTTTTGGTTATGGGGTTAAGTATTGCAATGCTTGCAGGGGGATGCAAGAAGGATGACAGCAGCAATAGCAGCAAGGATTATAAATTAAGCGATCATATTAAGCTTGGAGAATACAAAGGAGTAGAAGTAACGGTAGAACAACTGGAAGTAACCGATGAGGATGTGGAAACGAAGATCCAGACAGATCTTGAAGCAGCAGCGACATCAGAAGAAGTGACGGACAGACCGGTACAAGAGGGCGATATTGTTAATATCGATTATGAAGGATTAAAAGATGGTGTTGCATTTGAAGGTGGCACAGCTACCGGATATGATTTAACAATTGGTTCCGGTAACTTTATCGAAGGCTTTGAAGAGCAGATTATTGGTGCTAACAAAGGTGATAAATTAGAATTAAACGTAACTTTTCCTGAGGATTACACAGCAACTGATTTAGCAGGTCAAGCCGTTGTATTTAAAGTAACTGTAAATGCGATTAAGAAATCGGTAGTTCCTGAATTAACAGAAGACTTTGTTACAGCTAACACAGATTATGATACCATCGATGCTTACAAAACCGGTGTTCGTGAAGATTTAGCAGCGGAAAATGTAGAAACAATGAAGAATAATAAAATCAATGATGTTTTCAATACAATTATTGAGAATTCAGAGATTACCTCATATCCACAGACACTAATCGATGAGTTTAAAACTCAGATGACCGATAACTATACACAATATGCGACTCAATATGGCATGGAATTAGAAGCTTTTATCCAGAGCTACTATGGAATGACCTTAGAGGACTTTAATAAAGAATTAGATGCAATGGCAGAAGAAGCAGTTTCTCAGCAATTAGTTTTTGAAGCAATCATTGAAGCAGAAGGCATTGAGTTAACGGATGAAGAATATCAGGAAGGCGTTACAAAAATCATGACAGACTATGGTTTTGCATCCGAAGAAGAGATGTTACAAAGCTATGATGAAGAAACCATCAGAGAAACCTTGTTATGGCAAAAAGTTTTAGATTTTGTAACAGCAGAGGCGAAAGAAGTTTAAAATTATGATAAAAGATTATTTACCAATATCCAAAGAAGATATGGAACAAAGGGGCTGGGAGCAATGCGACTTTGTCTTTATAACAGGGGATGCGTACGTCGATCATCCTTCCTTTGGTCCGGCTATCATTAGCAGGATATTGGAGAGCAACGGTTATAAAGTAGGTATCATAGCACAACCGGACTGGAAAGACAACAACAGCATTACAGTATTAGGAACCCCTCGACTTGGATTCTTAGTAAGTGGCGGTAATATGGATACCATGGTGAACCATTATAGCGTTGCAAAGAAAAAAAGACAGACGGATGCGTATTCACCCGGCGGCGAGATGGGGAAACGACCCGATTATGCTACGGTTGTTTATTGCAATTTAATCCGTAAAGTATATAAAGAAGTTCCGATTATTATCGGAGGTATTGAGGCGAGTCTGCGAAGACTCGCTCATTACGACTATTGGAGTGATAAGGTAAAAAGATCCATATTGCTTGATTCCCAGGCAGATCTTATCTCCTATGGTATGGGCGAGCATTCTATTGTTGAGATAGCAGATGCACTGCAAAGTGGAATTGAGATCAAAGATATCACGTTTATTAACGGTACCGTATTTAAAGCGAAGAATTTAGACTCCGTATATGATGCTCAGATGTTGCCGAGTTTTCAACGCATTCTTGAAAGTAAAGAAGAGTTTGCTAGGAGCTTCTATATTCAATACATTAATACGGATCCTTATACTGGAAGACGTCTTGTAGAACAGTATAGTGAGCATGAGTATGTCGTGCAAAATCCACCATCGAAGCCCTTAACTCAAGCTGAGATGGATAGGGTATATGCTCTTCCTTATATGAGGGATTATCATCCGTCCTATATAGAAAAGGGTGGAATCCCTGCCATAGAAGAAGTAAAATTTAGTTTGATCAGTAACCGAGGATGCTTTGGCGGATGTAATTACTGTGCTTTAACCTTCCATCAGGGAAGAATACTTCAGACGAGAAGTCATGAATCCATTGTTGCAGAGGCGTCTCAACTAGTGTGGGATAAGGATTTCAAAGGCTATATCCATGATGTAGGTGGTCCTACTGCAAATTTCAGACATGTTGCCTGTGAAAAGCAAAATGCCAAGGGTGCCTGTGTCAATAAGCAATGTTTATATCCGACCCCTTGTAAAAGTTTAAAGATTGATCATCAGGATTATCTGGCTTTACTTCGAAAATTAAGAAATCTACCAAACGTAAAGAAGGTATTTATCCGTTCCGGTGTTCGATATGATTATCTCGTAAAAGATCCCGATGAAACCTTTATGAAGGAAATGTGCGAACATCATGTCAGTGGTCAGTTAAAGGTGGCTCCCGAGCACATCAGCGACAATGTATTGGAATTGATGGGTAAACCAGCCAATTCTGTTTATGAAGAGTTTGTTGCAAAATACAAGAAGGTAAATGAGAAGATGGGAAAGAAGCAGTTTGTTGTTCCCTATCTCATATCCTCCCATCCCGGATCCACATTAAAAGAAGCGATTGCCTTAGCGGAATACTTACGGGATATCGGTTATATGCCGGAGCAGGTACAGGACTTTTATCCAACACCGTCCACGATTTCAACCTGTATGTATTATACCGGTCTTGATCCAAGAACGATGAAGGAAGTTTATGTACCGAAGTCACCACATGAAAAAGCAATGCAAAGAGCGTTGATCCAATACCGAAATCCAAAGAATTACGCTTTGGTGGTAGAGGCATTAACAAAGGCAAACCGTACTGATTTAATCGGTTTTGATAAAAAGTGCCTGGTACGACCACGACTTCTTAACAAAGAAAAGCAACAGTTGGCTCAGGAGTATAAAAAAACATCCGTAAAACAAGAAAGTAGAAATGGTAAGCAGGAAAGTAGGAATGTTTCTGAAAGGCAAGAGAATAGGAGTAATTACAAGAAACAGGATCATAAGAATGCTTCCACAAAGCAAGGAAATCCATATAGTAAGAATAACCAATTCGAGAAGAATAAGATTACAGCGGATAAAGGTCTGAATAGATATGGATCCGATAAAAGTCAGGGTAAATATACATCGGATAAAGGTCAGATTAAATATGGAACCGATAAAAACCAAAGTAAATATGCATCGGATAAGGGTCAGATTAAATATGGATCCGATAAAACTCAGGGTAAATATACATCGGATAAAAGTTCTAATAAATATGGAACCGATAAGGGTCAGAATAAGTTTGATGGCAAAAAGCTAAGATCAGAAGGTAAGGCCAATAGAAATGAAAGCTTGAATCATAACTCGGATTTCATTAAAAGTTCTGGCAATAACAAACAAAAATCAACGCAGAATAAGAATCATACCAAATCTTCGAAAAAATAGCGAAGAAGGAAAACCCTTGACAAGAAAAACGTTGCGTGATATACTACGCAAGAAATCTGTTTAAAAATAGAATATGTATTTAACTTGTATCAGCTCTTGGTCCGAGGCAGACTAAGAGCTTTTTTGTGGATTATTAGATGAAAATTTACTATATAAACTGCGAATCCGGAAAGACTAAGTACATAGGAAGAGCAGATGGCGGGAAATATAATTGAAGAGATGTACGAGAAAGGAAATTTATATGGAAACAATCAGATTTGAAGAAATGGATTTAAATCCCCAAATTCTTAGAGCAGTGGAGGAGATGGGATTTGAAGAATTATCACCGATACAGGCGAAAGCAATTCCTGCAATTTTATCAGGAAAAGATATTGTAGGCCAAGCACAGACAGGTACCGGAAAGACAGCAGCGTTTGGTATTCCATTACTGCAGAGCATCGATCAAAGAGAAAGAGCTTTACAGGCAGTGGTATTATGCCCGACAAGAGAGCTGGCTATCCAGGTTGCTGAAGAATTTAGAAAATTAGCTTTATTTATGCATGGAATTAAAACACTTCCGATCTACGGAGGACAGGAAATATCCAAACAAATTAGATCCTTAAAGGCCGGTACTCAGATAATGATCGGAACCCCGGGTCGTGTTATGGATCATATGAGAAGAAAAACAGTAAAATTTGATAAGGTTAAGATGATTGTCTTAGACGAAGCAGATGAGATGTTAAACATGGGTTTTCGTGAAGATATTGAGACCATACTTCGGGACGTTCCGGAAGAAAGACAGACGGTGTTATTCTCAGCTACTATGCCGGGACCGATTTTAGAAATTGCAAGAACCTATCAGAAAAATGCAGAAATCATTAAAGTAGTAAAGAAGGAGCTTACCGTTCCTAAGATAGAGCAGTACTATTATGAAGTGAGTCCTAAGAATAAAGAAGAAGTATTATCAAGACTTCTTGATATGTATAACCCTAAGTTATCCTTAGTATTCTGTAATACGAAAAAACAGGTAGATGAATTAACCATAGCGTTACAGGGTAGAGGATACTTTGCAGAGGGCCTTCATGGAGATTTAAAGCAACAACAAAGAGATCGTGTTATGAACTCCTTCCGTAATGGTAGAACAGAAATCCTGGTTGCAACCGATGTGGCTGCAAGAGGTATTGATGTTGATGATGTAGAAGCAGTATTTAATTATGATGTTCCTCAGGATGATGAGTATTATGTACACAGAATTGGTCGTACCGGTAGAGCAGGTAGAGAAGGAAGAGCCTTTACACTGGTTGTTGGTAAGGAAGTATATAAATTAAGAGATATACAGAACTATTGTAAAACAAAGATCAAAGTTCAACCAATTCCTTCTATTAATGATGTAACAGCAGTAAAAGCGGAAAAGATATTGGATAAGATCCATTCCATTATACAGAATGAAGACCTATCGAAAATGATCGATTTAATTGACGCAAGAGTAAATGCAGAAAATTATACCTCTCTGGACGTAGCTGCAGCATTCTTAAAGTTATCCATGGGCGATGATCCTACAAAAGCAGAAGATGAAAAATCTCTCGTTGATTTTGGTGATACCGGTGCGGAAGCAGGAATGGTTCGATTGTTTGTAAACCTAGGTAAAAAGCAAAATGTAAGGCCTGGTGATATCCTTGGTGCCATTGCTGGAGAAACCGGAATGCCAGGAAAGTTAATCGGAAGTATTGATATGTATGATAAGTATACCTTTGTTGAAGTTCCGAGAGAATATGCATCCGAAGTAATCCAAGTTATGAAAACTGCTAAGATTAAAGGTAAAAGTATTAATATCGAGCCTGCAAATAGAAAGTAATTCTTGACGTAAGAAAAAAAGTAATATATAATAATAATTACTATTATTGCAATGGAGTGACTCGATATGCCAGTAATTAAGTACAGTCGTCAAAGAGAAGCAATCAAGGAATACCTTGCGCAAACGAAAGAGCATCCTACAGCGGATACTGTGTATATGCATATACGCAAATCGTATCCAAACATAAGCTTAGGGACCGTATATCGGAACCTCAATATGTTAGCAGAACAAGGGGAAGTGTTAAAACTAAACTGTCAAGATGGCAGTGACCGTTATGACGGCAACCCGAAACCCCATTATCATTTCTTATGTAACAAATGTGGCAGAGTTGTTGACTTAGAGATGGAGTCCATCGAACATATTAATGTCATAGCAGGAGCAGGTTTTGATGGTAGGATTGAAGGTCACATTACTTTCTTTTATGGTCTATGCCCGGATTGCAAAGAATAGCGCTGGATAAATCAGAGTTGAAGAAACCATTCTTCAACTCTTTTTTATTATGTATTTTAATATAAATATATGGTAATAGGTCGGTACTGATATTAAGCTAGATGATGAATATAATGGAAAATAAATAAAAAAGTTATCAATAAGGTATTGACAAAGTATTGTTTATAGTATATTATATGAATATCAGTAATGATTACTATTACTAAGAAGTAATCATGAAATAAATTTAATTCAATGACGAAAAAGGAGAATTATAATATGAAAAAGTATGTATGTCAGGTATGTGGTTATGTTCATGAAGGAGATAGCGCTCCAGACTCATGTCCAATCTGTAAAGCACCTTCCACCAAATTCGCAGAGCAGTCCGGAGAGTTATCTTGGGCTGATGAGCATGTAGTAGGTGTTGCAAAGGGTGTTAGCGAAGATATTATCAAAGACCTTAGAGCAAACTATATGGGTGAATGTACTGAAGTAGGTATGTACCTTGCTATGGCAAGAGTAGCTCACAGAGAAGGATATCCTGAGATCGGCTTATATTATGAGAAAGCAGCTTGGGAAGAGGCAGAACATGCTGCAAAATTCGCTGAGCTTTTAGGCGAAGTTGTAACTGATAGTACAAAGAAGAACCTGGAATTAAGAGTAGAAGCTGAGAATGGTGCATGCATGGGTAAGAAGGACCTTGCATCCCGCGCTAAGGCTGCTAATTTGGATGCAATCCATGATACCGTTCATGAGATGGCTAAGGATGAAGCTAGACACGGTAAGGCTTTCCAGGGGTTACTTAGCAGATATTTCAATTAATATATCGTATGAACAAGTTCATAGATATAACAAAAGCTTATTTCCTAAAGTATATATAATCCCCCGTTGTATATACTCCCTAATATATAGTTCCCAACACCAGAGATACGCCCCAATCCCAAGGGGCGTATTTCATTGTGCATAAAACAATCACAAAGCTTGCATTAGGGTCAAAAGAACTGGATAAACTATTTGATGATAAGATGTAATAAAAGTTGACTTAGGTGTAAAAGAACCCCAATAGATAGACTCATGGCCTATCCTTGGAGTTCTTAGTTTTAAGGCTAAATTATATAGGTATGTTAGCTTATCGATACTATAGCAATTCAATCGCTATTACAGTATCATTCTCATCATACAGACCTGGAATACCAAGATCAATATATAAATCCTCAGAACCATTGACAAAGGCATTCCAAGGTCTTGACATGGATAACTCACAACCATCTTCCAACAGGCGTGCTTTCTTCGCTTTGTTTCCAAGGCCCGGTAAACAAACAGCATCCGTAAAACGATGATACACGTGAGCATAGAGCATTTTACCGTTCTGAGTATATCGGCCAAAGCGTGGTATCGGGAAATCGCTTGTCGTACAGCCATAGATACTTTCAGAGTTTTTCTTCATCCATTCCCCAACCTCAGATAAGATTCGAATACTTTCTTTTGGAATTTCACCTTTTGCATTCGGTCCTACATTGATTAACATATTTCCGCCCATCGACACACATTCTACCAGCATCTCAATGACGTTCCTGGTGGTTTTATAATTACTAGGCTTGTGCTTTGCATAACCCCAGTTGTTATCAAGAGTTAAGCATAATTCCCAAGGAACAGGGCGACCCACCTCATCAAGGATTGGATCTGTAGGCATCATACACTCTGGAGATGCAAAGTCTCCTGAATAAAATTCCGGTTCCGCTTTCTTACAATCACCACCCAGACGGTTATCAATAATAACATCCGGTTGAATGGAACGAATCATTTTCACTAGTTCCGTGGCCTTCCAGGTTTCTCCACTCATAAATTCAAACTGTGTCCCTTCCAGCGCTTTGTTTTGGTAAGAAAAGTCGAACCATAAAAGATCAATCTTTCCGTAGTTAGTCAGCAGCTCGCGAACCTGATTATGAAAATAGGTGGTGTAATTATCCCAGTGATGCTCTACCCCTTTATAGCTCTCATTATCCCTCATCGGATGCTGATTGTCGCCGTAATGAGGGAAATCCGGATGATGCCAGTCAATCAGAGAGTAGTAGAGCCCTATTTTAATACCTTCTGCACGAAATGCTTCAATATATTCCCTGACTAAGTCCCTTTTGCATTTGGTATTAGTGCTTTTATAGTCGGTATACTCGGAGTCAAACAAGCAGAAACCGTCATGATGCTTTGCTGTTAATACTGCGTATTTCATACCAGCATTTTTTGCGACTTTTGCCCACTCTTTCGGATTGTAGCGAGTAGGATTAAACTCGTCAAAATATTGCTGATAAGCCTCCGTAGATATCTTCTCCCAACTTTTTACCCATTCGCCGCGAGCAGGAATTGAATATAGCCCCCAATGAATAAACATTCCGAATCTGTCCTGACGGAACCACTCGGTACGTAGCTTGCGTTCTTCATATAATGTCATTGCGTTATCCTCCAAAATGAAATGTGAACTGATAACAAAAGTATAGCAAATACGTGGAATAGGTGTTATGATAAAACAAACAAAATATTGTAAAAAATTAACCTATTATTTAATCATATCATCTGAGGTAGAACTATGGAAATAATAAAGTTTGATCATTTTTCAAATTTGTTTATAGCGTATTATTACGGTAGCTATATTCATTTAAACGAGAGATGGCATGGATATAATCAGAATTGTGTTTACAGTAAGTTCTATTACATAACGAGTGGAGAGTGCGAGATTAAAGTAGGAGATACGGTCTATCAAGGGCAACCGAGGAGACTTTTTTTTATTCCTGCTGGTACGCGACACTCCTTCTACCATATCAATGACAACTATCTTACAAAGCATTGGGTCCATTTCAAATTAGATGTAGGAGGAGAAAGCATTGACAAGAGTTATCGATTGCCGCTCTTTGTAGATGTAAAGGATGACACAGCATTAGTAGAATGCTTTCAGGCAATTAACATGCCTTGCACCACTTTATCGGAGGAGCTAAGAAGAAATGCGAAGTTATTGGAACTATTCTCAATCTACCTTTCCCTCAGTGAAAACAGTGGCAACGTTAATCAATCCGGAGGAAGCAATGATTTTAACAAGGTGTTGCATTATATCAAAACGAACTTAGGTAAAAAACCAACGATTACTGAATTGGCAGATATAATGCATATGCACCCAAACTACTTCATTCGTATGTTTAAAAGTAAGACCGGTATGGCACCTGGGAAATACATTAATAATTTACGATGTGAAATAGCGAAAAGCTTGTTGGAAAATACTGAGATACCGATCAATTCGATTATGCTACAGGTTGGGTTTGAGGAGAGTAGTGCTTTCTCGCATTTCTTTCACCTGAATACAGGCTATAGTCCTTATGAATTTCGTAAGTTGTTTGGAAACCAAAAATAGAGCGAGAAACTAAGCCAAAAATCAAGGGAAGTCCAAAACGGACTTCCCTTAAGAAACTATACTTTATTATTTATAAAACTTTATTTTAATCTAGTAATATGCTGGCAATAAACATAGATATTCTGTATCTTCTTAGCTTCTACTCCGTCTATCTGTATCATGGGTTGGGTCTCGGATTGAGTCGTGTATAACTTGAAAATAATTGCGTCCTGATGAACTCTCATGTTGCGAATATTTTTGTAGGTATAATCTTTTTTTGGGATTCCAATGTAGTTAAAGATAATGTTAAAAATGTCAGGATGGTTAAAACAGACAAGGATATCGTCAATGTCGTACATTCCAATGATTTCTCTAGCTTCTTCAAAGCTCATATTAGTACATTTGAACTCACCTTCATTGATGAGGGAGGTCATATTACTATTATCAAGAAGTAATAAGGGATTATCAGACTTTTTGCTCATGGTAAACCGCTCCTTCCTAACTTCCTGTCTGTTAGTGACAGGATAATAATAAAACGAACCACTGGGACAGTGCTTTTGAGAAAAAGTATTCTTACTATTAGTATAGGCAGTTAACGTGGATATGTCAATAAGTGGGAATTAATGTTTCGTCAATTGGTATGAATATAACGTAATAAGTAATCTACACATAAAAAGAGTGCCGAAATAGTTTATACATCGGCACTCTTTATTCTATTGATTAATATTGATTATTTGTTAATGGCTCTCTTTACATAGGTAGTATGCAGGATATCGTGTGCTTTGTGGCTGCCTGGTTTACCAAGATACTCATCATACAACTTCTTGATGGAAGGATTATCATGAGACTTTCTGTGAGGCATATTAGCATCAATATCATACAGAGCTTTTGCACGCATGGAACGGATATCATTGAAGTTGCGTACGCTTGCTGGCTGCTGAGGCTGACCACCACCGTTTACACAGCCGCCAGGGCAGCCCATGATCTCGATGAAGTGATAGTTTGCTTCGCCAGACTGTACCTTAGTAAGAAGATCTCTTGCATTTGCAAGACCGGAAGCAACGGCTACATTTACATCCATTCCTGCAACATTGTAAGTAGCTTCTTTAATACCTTCTACACCTCTAACTTCTTTGAAGTCAAGGCTTGCAAGTTCTTCGCCGGTTAAAGTTTCTACCGCTGTTCTAAGAGCAGCTTCCATAACACCGCCGGTAGCACCAAAGATTACAGCAGCACCGGTAGAACGGCCAAGCGGATCATCAAAATCTTCATCCGGAAGAGATAAGAAGTTAAGGCCTACACGATCAATCATGTGCGCTAATTCGCGAGTTGTGATAGAGATATCTACATCCGGTACACCGGCTGCACTCTGATCTTCTCTGCCAATCTCAAATTTCTTAGCGGTACATGGCATTACGCTGACCATAACGATATCTTTTGCGTCTATGCCCATCTTCTCTGCATAATAGGTCTTAGTGATAGCACCAAACATCTGCTGAGGAGATTTACAGCTGGATAAGTTGTCAAGCATATCAGGGAAGTAATGCTCACAGTATTTAATCCAACCTGGTGAACAGGAAGTGATTAAAGGAAGAGTACCGCCATTTTGAACTCTGTGTAAGAATTCATTTGCTTCTTCCATGATAGTTAAGTCCGCAGCAAAGTCAGTATCAAATACTTTGTCAAAGCCGAGACGACGAAGAGCGGATACCATCTTGCCCTGTACGTTAGTTCCAATTGGAAGTCCGAATGCTTCTCCTAAAGCTGCACGAACAGCAGGAGCAGTTTGAACTACAACGTGTTTTGTAGGATCAGCAATTGCTGCAAATACTTCATCGGTGCAATCCTTCTCGGAGAGTGCTCCGGTAGGACAGACAGCGATACATTGACCACAAGATACACAGCTGGTCTCAGCAAGGCCCATATCAAAAGCGCTGGCAATGTTTGTATCAAAACCACGATTGTTAGCACCGATTACGCCAATTCCCTGTACCTTTTCACAAGCTGCTACACAGCGTCTGCAAAGAATACATTTGTTGTTGTCCCGGTACATATGAGCTGCGGAGTTATCTATTTCAAAATGATTTGCAACACCTGCATATAAGTTTTCATCATCTACTTTTAAGTCGGTGCTCAATTTTTGAAGCTCGCAGTTACCGCTGCGAACACAGGATAAACATTTCTTATCATGATCGGAGAGGATTAACTGTAAGGTCTTCTTACGGGAATCTAATACTTTCTTTGTATTGGTCCAGATCTCCATACCATCGTTAATTGGATATACGCAGGATGCAACAAGGCTTCTTGCACCTTTCACTTCAACGACACAGATACGGCATGCGCCGATTTCATTGATTTCCTTTAAGTAGCAAAGGGTAGGAATATCAATATGAGCAAGCTTTGCAGCTTCTAATATAGTGGAACCCTTAGGTGCTTCGACCGCAATACCATTTATTTTAATATTAACAGTTTCCATAATAACCTCCTTCTCGTTATTTCTTAGAAATAGCGCTGAACTTACATTTCTCCATACAAGCGCCACACTTGATACATTTGCTTTGGTTGATCACGTGAATTTCTTTTACCTTACCATCAATAGCACCGTTTGGACAAACTCTTGCACATAAGGTACATCCCTTACACTGATCAGGATTAATTGTATAGGAAAGGAGGGATTTACATACTCCTGCTGGACATTTCTTATCCGTTACATGGGCAATATATTCATCTCTGAAGTAACGTAATGTGGAAAGAACAGGGTTTGGTGCTGTCTGGCCAAGTCCACAAAGAGCGTTCTCTTTGATGTAATAGCAAAGCTCTTCTAACTTATCAAGATCTTCTAAAGTTCCTTTACCTTCGGTAATCTTTTCTAACATTTCATACATACGTTTGGTACCAATTCTACAAGGAGTACATTTACCACAGGACTCATCAACGGTAAACTCCAAGAAGAATTTTGCGATATCAACCATACAGTTATCTTCATCCATTACGATCAAACCACCGGATCCCATCATGGAACCAATTCCGATTAAGTTATCATAATCGATCGGGATATCAAAATGCTCAACAGGGATACAACCGCCGGAAGGACCACCGGTTTGTGCTGCTTTAAACTTCTTGCCGTTCGGAATACCGCCACCGATTTCATCAACGATTTCACGAAGAGTTGTTCCCATAGGGATTTCAACCAAACCGGTATTGTTGATCTTACCACCGAGTGCGAATACTTTAGTACCCTTGGACTTTTCAGTACCCATGGATGCAAACCATTCAGCTCCGTTTAAAATGATCTGAGGAATGTTCGCATAGGTCTCTACGTTATTTAAAATGGTAGGTTTTCCAAATAAACCTTTTTGAGCAGGGAACGGAGGACGAGGACGAGGCTCACCACGATTTCCTTCGATGGAAGTCATAAGAGCGGTCTCTTCACCACATACGAAAGCTCCTGCACCAAGTCTTAAATCGATATCAAAATCAAAGCCGCTGTTGAAGATGTTCTTGCCAAGTAATCCGTATTCTCTTGCCTGAGCAATCGCAATCTTTAAACGATCAACAGCGATTGGGTACTCTGCACGAACATAGATATAACCTTGAGAAGCACCAATTGCATAACCTGCAATTGCCATAGCCTCTAATACAACGTGAGGGTCACCCTCTAATACGGAACGATCCATGAATGCGCCTGGATCGCCTTCGTCTGCGTTACAGCAAACGTATTTTTGATCAGCGTCATTTCCTTTTGCCAGTTTCCATTTTAAACCGGTTGGGAAACCACCGCCGCCACGGCCACGAAGACCACTGTCTAAGATAGTCTGAATAACCTGATCCGGTGTATATTCGGTAAGAACACGACCAAGTGCCTCGTATCCGTTGGTACCGATATATTCATCAATTTCTTCAGGGTTAACAACACCACAGTTACGAAGAGCAATTCTGTGCTGTTTTTTATAGAAATCCGTTTCATTTAAGGATTTGATACCATCTTCTGTAACGGTCTCTTGATAGATGAGACGGGTAACAACTCTACCTTTGAGTAAATGTTCGGATACGATTTCAGGAATATCTTCTACCTTAACTAAAGAATAGAAGGTAGCTTCCGGATATATAATCATGATAGGGCCTAATGCACAAAGACCATGACAACCTGTCTGTACAACGGCTACTTCGTCTTTCAGACCGTTTTTGTTGATTTCTGCCTGCAGTGCATCTATGATTTGGGGACTTCCTGAGGAAGTACACCCGGTACCACCGCAAACCAAAACATGTGAACGATACATAATGCGTCCTCCTTAGGATTATCCGAGTACCTCGGAAATAGTATATTTTTTAACAACCTGACCGCGGATTAAATGCTGCTCTACGATTTCAAGCGCTTTCTCCGGATTCATCTTTACATACGTAACTTTTTCCTTGCCAGGTTCTAATACTTCAACAATTGGTTCATATTGACATAAACCGATACATCCGGTCTGGGTAACTGCTATATTCGTTAACCCCTTTTCTTGTACTGCGTCGGATAAAGCAGTAAGAACCGGTCTTGCTCCGCTGGCAATTCCGCAGGTAGCCATACCTACAACAACGCGGGTTTGCTCACTGCTCTCGCTGCGAAGTCCGATCTGACCCTGCATCGATTCTCTGATTGCTTTCAGTTCTGCTAGAGATTTCATGTGTTATCCTCCTATCGAAATATGAATGCGTCTATTTGCTTCGTTTTTTAGATGGGATTATACAAGATAACCGCCATCCACTTCCCTATGATTTTCTTCCAAATATTCTTTGATATATGCAGATACTTCGGGAGCATTCAGTGGAACATCTCCGAGAACTTCCCTAAATTCTCGCGTGTCCAGACAAAAGCTCTTATGATCGAATTGGTAGGTATATAAGAAGTCGATCTGCGTATTCAAGGTAATTAATGTATGCATGGTGCTTGTCATATCGCCAAGTGGCATCCGATCAATGTGCATTAACCCAAAGCTTGCAGTTACGGTAGTTCCCTTTCCTTCCTCTGATTCAATGAGGAAGCTTCCTCCGGTGCTTTCGGCAGCCCATTTAAAAAATGGAACGCCCAGTCCGACACCCCTCGTAGTACGGGTCGTAAAAAAAGGATCTTCAACTCTAAGTAACTGTTCCCTTGTCATTCCACAACCATTATCGGCTATGATTATCATTAGCTCATCCGTTTCTCTATGTATGCGAACCGAGATAGTGATTAGGCTTGCATTAGCTCTCACGGAGTTGTTTGCAACATCTAATACATTAAGGGATAATTCAGTCATCATAACTATGCGTACTTCTTTAAAATTCCGTCCACATCGTCTACTGTCAATTTACCGTATACATCTTCATTTACTGTTAATACTGGTGCTAAGCCACAAGCGCCGATACAACGACAGGCATCAAGGGAATATTTACCGTCCGGAGTACATTCTCCACCGGTAATTCCTAGAATCTCCTGAAGCTTATTGTAAATATCACCAGAGCCTTTAACATAACATGCGGTACCTAAACATACTGAAATTTTGAATTTACCCTTTGGATTCAGGGAGAATTGTGAATAAAACGTTACAATACCGTATATTTTTTCTAACGGAACATCCATTTCATTCGATATTATGGTCTGTACCTCTATCGGAAGATAACCATAAATGTCTTGTGCCTTTTGCAGAATTGGCATCAGTGCACCTTTGTCGTCCTTGTGTTCTGCAATAACTTCTAAAAGTGCTGCTTCCTGTTCCTTTGTACCTGCAAAAGGTACTGATTTTTTCTGCGAACCCATCTTCAAACCTCCTTAAAAATAAATTGTGTTACCACAAACAAAGTCATTATATCATAACTATGTTAAAAAATCTACAAAAATTATCAACAACTGAGGGGTCAAAATCAAGTATATTTTTATTATAAATGAATAAGGATAACTTTTGTTTAGGGAATGTGAGGAAGTTTAGCGAAAATGGCCGCAACCCCTTATGGAATGGGCTTAGGACAGGATTGTAATTTAATGAATTCTGTATTATAATAAGATTATTGTAAAATAAAGTTGCTATAGGTAGAAGATTTGGAAAGCACGGATTTTATGTGCAAAAGAAAGGTGCAAAAGATGTCTGATTTTTTTAATTCGTTTCAAATAGATCAATTACTGAAGACGATTCCAGGGGGGATAGCTAAGATTGCATATGATGATATACTTACCATCGTATATGCAACCGATGAATTTTATTGTTTAATCCAAAATGCTACCGATCCGGTAAAGGCAAACAAATCTATGGCACTGCTACGTATGGTTTATTCTGCGGACATTATCTATGTCACACAACAAATTGCAGCGCAGAAAAATCGTACCGATAAGATGTTCAGTCTGAATTTTCGAACCTTAAAACCAGATGGTGGTTTCAAATGGGTAATGATCACCGGTAACCTCACGAGTGAAGTATATCAATCAGGAGATAAAGTCGTACCAGTGTACTCTTGTATAGCGATGGATATCTCTGACCATATGTTAAAATATAAGCAATTAGAACAAACCTACAACAATCAGCGAACCATTTCCGAATTGTCAAGAGAGCTGGTTTTTGAATATGATATAGCATCTGATACCCTGGAATTTACGGAATTGTTTCGTGAAATCTTTGGAAAAGAATCAAAAATGAGCAACCTACGCAGCAGACTGGAAAAAACGAAGCTGATCCATCCCGATGAGTTGGTTGCAGTCAATAAAATATTTACCAGTATGATGGCCGGGAAGAAGCAGGTTAGATTTGAACTTAGACTGATTGGAAAAGACGGGATGCCTTGTTGGTACATCTGCTATGCATCGATTATATTTGATGAAAATCGGAATCCCTCTAAGATATGTGGTAAGCTTTCCGTTATGAACATGAAGAAGGAAAAGGAAACCGCAATTAAGCCACAGCTGGACTCCTTAACAAAGCTCTGTACCAAGGAAGCAACGGAAAATCTCATTATGTACGCCATAGGGAAACAGGAAGCACAATCCTTATCTGCTATGTTATTGATTGAAGTAAGAAATAACGGAGCAGGAAACGAACGGATGATGGCTGCCCTGGGTGGAGATAACGTACTTGTTACGATTGCAGGAATGCTAAAGGCAAGGTTTCGTACAACCGATATTATCGGAAGAATTGGGATGAATGAGTTTTTAGTTTATATTAAGGACCTGACTTCTGAACGAATTGTTCTTGATTATGCAGAGCAATTGTGTAAAGAAGTAGAGAATATTTATGGATTTCAATATACTCGAAACAGAATATCAATTGATATCGGAATTGCATTTCAAAAAGGAAAACATCAAGAATTCCAAGCACTTCTTGCAAATGCACATACTGCTCTCACATTAGCGAAAAAAGAAGTAATAAGTTCTTTTGAAATTTTTCAAGATGGAATCTAAAATTAAGGAAGGAGTCATATTATATGACAATAAATGATGTAAAAGAGGCGATAGGCGCAAGGTTTATCTGTGGTGAAGAGTGGAAGGATAAAGAGGTACACACCGCTTGCGGATCTGATATGATGAGTGATGTTCTTGCTTTTGTAAAGGATCAGTCTGTATTGTTAACCGGTTTATGCAACCCACAGGTAATTCGAACTGCAGAAATGATGGATATCGTTTGCATCGTGTTTGTCCGGGGCAAAGTACCTGATGAAAATATGATTGAGATGGCTAAGGAGAGGGAGATTGCTCTTCTAATCAGTGGGCATCGCATGTTCTCTGCTTGCGGTTTGCTTTACGAAAAAGGATTAAGGGGAGGTGGCCCTTACCGTGAATGATAAGATAACGCTGTACTATGAAGTACCAGGGGATGATTTTACTAGGGCTGGTGAAGCATCCAGCAATATAAAGAGTAAGTTAAAGAAAATGGGCGTTGATCCGGAAATTGTACGAAAAGTAGCGATTGCCATGTATGAAGGTGAAATCAATATGGTAATTCACGCCAGTGGGGGAACTATTGATGTTACAATTACACCGGATTTGATCGAAATGATCTTAAAGGATCGGGGACCTGGAATACCGGATATTGAACTGGCTATGAAAGAGGGGTATTCTACCGCTCCGGATAATGTAAGATCCTTAGGGTTTGGCGCTGGAATGGGATTGCCCAATATGAAAAAATATTCTGATGAAATGAAGATTGAGACGGAACTAGGATACGGAACTACAGTAACTATGAAGGTTAATATGAGTTAGCTGTTTTATTAAATAGCACAGATATCCAGGGGGTAGGATAATGGGTAAATTTTTTACATCCGTTCATCTGAAGGAAGACTTATGCAAGGGATGCATTAATTGCATCAAACGATGTCCGACACAAGCCATCCGTGTAAGAAACGGGAAAGCGGTTATAACGAAGGAGTTCTGTATTGATTGCGGGGAATGTATCCGAATTTGCCCACACCATGCGAAAGAAGCAACTTATGATGCGGTTTCCATCATGGGTCAGTTTGAATATAAGGTTGCTTTACCGGCGCCTTCCCTGTATGCACAGTTTAATAACCTAGAGGATATTAATATTGTTCTTACAGCTTTAAAAAAGATGGGATTCGATGATGTCTATGAAGTCAGCGGAGCTGCGGAACTGGTATCAGAGATGTCTAGAAAATATGTCAGGGAGCATAAGGAGAAATGGCCGATTATCAGTACGGCCTGTCCCAGCGTAGTTCGTTTAATCAAAGTTCGCTTTCCGGACCTGATTGAACATCTATTGCCGATTTGTGCACCGGTGGATGTTGCAGCAGCACTGGCAAGAAAGAAAGCTATGAAGGATTCCGGACTTCCTGCAGAGAAGATAGGAATTATATTTATCTCTCCCTGCCCTGCGAAAGTAACGGCAGTGAAAGATCCCATTGGAATTGAGAAAAGTGAGATTGACGGGGTCTTGGCAATGAAAGAAATATATCCAATTCTGCTACCGTTGATGAAACATAGTATCGATGAGGTAGAAGAGCTTGGTATCTCCGGACGAATTGGGATAAGCTGGGGAAGTACCGGTGGGGAAGCTGGGGGACTGCTCACGGACAACTATCTGGCAGCGGACGGAATTGAGAATGTCATCCGGGTTCTGGAGGATTTAGAGGATCGGAAATTCAATCAACTGGAATTCATTGAATTAAATGCTTGCGCTGGTGGATGTGTCGGAGGTGTTCTTACGGTTGAAAATCCATATGCGGCGAAGGTTAAATTAAAGAGATTACGTAAGTATATGCCGGTAGCCTGTAATCATCTGGGTGTGAAAACCCTCGATGATGCTTATTGGACCGGAGAAGTAAAATACGAACCGGTATTTAAACTGGGTACGGATATGAAGGAAAGTATAGCAAAGCTCGCTCAGGTGGAAGAACTCTGTGATAAGTTTCCCGGCTTGGACTGTGGTTCCTGCGGTGCGCCAACTTGTAAAGCTCTGGCGGAGGATATCGCTCGAGGTGTGGCCCATGATAGGGATTGTATACATATCCTGAGAGAATACATTCATAAGCTTTCGGATGAGATATCACTGATTGATACGAAGAAATAAGTAGATACTATTTCATGACGGGAATATCATAAATATTAGTTAAGCGATTCTCGAATGGGAATGCATGTAAAGTAGGTTGATTCACGTTAAATGGTTGATTCGCATTAAATTATTGATTCGCATTAAATAGTTGCTTCACATAAATAAATTAATTCTCATTGTAGATTGATATTTATTAAATTGAATTTTTATATTATTGTATTTCGTTTACAAAAAATATGATGCTCAAGACATAATATATAAAGATCTAGAAATGTAATATCTCATATTATATAAATAAATAAAGATATGATATAGACAAAAGATAATAGGATAATAGGTTGGAGGACGATATGAAAGTACAGGATTTATTGGATTTAGGGGAGTTTAAAGTTATCAACATCGGAGAAGACGTAACCAGGGAGATTACGGTACCGTATTGCTGCGATCTATTAAGTATTGCTATGGGTAAGATGCCGGCTGGATCGGCTTGGGTCACGGTAATGGGCAACATGAATACCCTTGCTGTTGCAACCCTCGCAGATGCAGCTTGTATTATACTAGCGGAAGGCAGTACTCTGGATGATGCAGCCAAAAATAAAGCCAAAGATCAGGGAATTACGGTATTAGCTACCGACCGCCCGATCTTTGAGACAGCGTTTACAATCCATCAACAACTGCATGGTTAAACTTTCTTATGATTTACATATCCATTCCTGCTTGTCTCCCTGCGGTGATGAGGATATGACACCAGGGAATATTGTGGGTATGGCAGCAATCAAGGAATTGGATGTGATTGCGGTAACAGACCATAATTCCTGCAAGAATTGTCCCGCAGTTATGGAACTGGTAAAAGAATATGATATCGTAGCGATCCCGGGTATGGAGCTATGCACACAGGAGGAGGTACATGTCCTTTGCTTGTTTGCTGATCTACAGGATGCTATGGATTTTGATTCCTATGTATCTTCAAGATTACTTCGGATTCCCAACGATGAACAGATCTTTGGAAAACAGGAGATCTATGATGCAAAGGACTGCAAAATAGGAACGGAACCGTATTTGCTCATTAATGCGGCAGATATTCCTTTTGATGAATTGAAAGAATTAATGAAGAAGTTTCATGGAATTGCGATACCGGCTCATATGGATAAAAATACGAACAGCTTATTATCAAATCTTGGTTTCATTCCTCCAGATTCTGATTTTACCTGTGCAGAACTAAAAGATATTGGAAAAAGGGAGGATCTGACCGGAAGGAACCCCTACTTAAAAAAATGCAATATCATAACCAATTCCGATGCCCATTCTCTGGGACTCATTCATGAGCCTGTTTATTATCTATACGCAGAGAGTAAAAGTCCGATGGATATCATAAAAGCATTAAGCGAGCAAAGGGAAGAATGATGAGTTCGCTATTGTAATATCCTTTTGTTGTGATATAATTATTGAGATAATCTCATAATTTGGCAGACCATGTATGATTTTGTTCATCACGTTGGTGATATATGAATATCATAAATTTTTATGGTAAAGATTTATAATAATTCATATTTTATACTTTCATAGCACACGCTTAAAAGTAAAGGCCAATTATGAAATATATAAATCGTAGGATAAGGAGTTTATTGTATGGAATTAGTTGATATCAGAGAACTATATCGGAATAAAGATCAGTATATCGGAAAAACAGTTCAGGTTGGCGGATGGATTAGAAGTATCAGAGATTCTAAGACCTTTGGTTTTGTTGTATTAAATGATGGAACATATTTTGAGACCCTGCAGGTAGTATATCATGATCAGCTGGAGAACTTTGCAGCTATTTCAAAATTAAATGTAGGCTCCGCAGTGATTGTAACCGGTGAATTAGTTGCTACTCCGCAAGCGAAGCAGCCATTTGAGATACAGGCAACTGAAGTAACGGTGGAAGGTACCTCTACCCCGGATTATCCGCTACAAAAGAAAAGACATACATTAGAATATTTAAGAACCATCACACATCTGAGAGCAAGAACCAATACATTTCAGGCGGTATTTCGCGTGCGCTCTTTAGTCGCTTATGCGATTCATAAATATTTCCAGGAAAGAGACTTCGTATACGTTCATACTCCCATTATCACAGGCAGTGATTGCGAAGGTGCCGGCGAGATGTTTCGTGTAACCACTTTGGACATGGAAAACATGCCAAAGACGGAGGAAGGTGCTGTGGATTATTCCCAGGATTTCTTCGGTAAAGAAACCAGCTTAACCGTAAGTGGTCAGTTAAATGGTGAAACCTATGCAATGGCGTTTAAAAATATCTATACCTTTGGACCTACTTTCCGTGCAGAAAATTCCAACACCACCCGTCATGCGGCAGAGTTTTGGATGATTGAGCCGGAGATTGCATTTGCAGATCTTAAGGATGATATGGCAATGGCAGAAGGTATGATCAAGTTTGTCATTCGTTATGTACTTGAGAATGCCCCGGAAGAAATGGCTTTCTTTAATCAGTTCATTGACCAGGGATTATTAGAGCGCTTGAATGGTGTAGCAAATTCCGAATTCGGACATGTAACCTATACGGAAGCAATTGATATCCTTACAAAGAACAATGATAATTTTGATTATAAAGTTACTTGGGGCTGTGATCTTCAGACCGAACATGAACGCTATTTAACCGAGCAGGTATTTAAGAAACCTGTTTTCGTTACGGATTATCCAAAAGAAATCAAAGCGTTCTATATGAAGCTGAACGAGGATAATAAGACCGTAGCGGCTATGGATCTTCTGGTTCCTGGCATTGGTGAAATCATCGGTGGCAGCCAAAGAGAAGATGATTATGATAAATTAGTTAAGAGAATGGAAGAGTTGGGGCTTAAGAAAGAGGATTATGAATTCTATCTTGATCTTAGAAAATATGGTTCCACCAGACATGCAGGCTTTGGCCTTGGTTTTGAACGTTGCGTAATGTACTTGACCGGTATGGGCAATATCCGTGACGTAGTTCCATTCCCTAGAACAGTAAATAACTGCGATCTGTAAATAAAAAGATTAATAACGATAATAAAAGAGGTCTTGCAATTCTATCAAAGCTTTTATGCTGATAGGACAACAGGACCTCTTTCTTATCCATATGGAATTGATCGACCTTGGTTTTTACTGTTTTAGGTATGTTAACAGTTTTAGATATATTTACAGTTTTAGACATTTTACTGTTTAGATAATAGAATAAGTACATGATATTGTGCTTTATAATACCTTGTTTTCTCATTTTATACAGGAAAAAGAAGTAATATGATTTTAGTTATAGGATGCATTCTCTTTAAAAATAATATGACGAACCTTACTTAATGCAAATAATAACACCAATCCCAATACTCCACAGGCTGCCAGTTCACCCAAACCAATCGTAAACATCATGAGAGGAATCGGTTGTGCTTCGCCATAAGCAAAGCGAAGTACCCAAGGAATTACAAGGGCATTCACAACAATGGGGGGAATTGGTACCAGAAATTTATTCTTTCGAAGTAGGTAGGAAAGAATGGCTGCAACTAAGGTGGCCAAGGAACCAAACACAATATCCAGAATGTGTACACCGGGAGCCAGCATATTGCTGATTAAGCAGCCAAGGGTTACCCCTGGGATTGCCGCAGGTGTAAAATACGGAAGGATGGTTAATGCTTCTGCTACACGAAACTGAATAAATCCGAAGCTGGTGTAATTAAAGATTAGTACCAGAACGACATAGATCGCCGCAATCATGGCCGCTTGTGCCATGAACAGAGTTTTTTTGTTTTTCATATTGTTAATCTCCTATAGTTTTGTTTTACGTGTGGAAGGTCTCGAACACACGATAATGGATTGGGGAAAGCCTTGATTTATAAGGCTTTGCGACCTTCTTAGTATAACATGAAAATCGTGGTTGTCAAGCGCTGACTCAATTTTTGACTCAACTCTGGGGGAAAGAGAGATAAAAATAGATAGAGAATAGAATAGCTGAAAATATTCCTATGAAACTATAAGGACTCATCCGTGTGTACTGTAAATGTGTGGACAATACAAAATAGAAAGGTGTTTAAATGATAGCTAAATATACCAAATGGGGAATTGAGGATATCCATTGTTTTAATATATAAGTGGATACAGTCACTTAAAATTAATATGCAGTCATACAAAATTAATGCAGTAGGGTATTTTTTTTATGCGTTAGGTTGTAGTATGGCATTGTTTTTTAATATATTAGACAAGCGTATAGGAACATTATTTTTTTAAAGTGACCACTATATAGTTTTCCGATTTATGTTAATTCTTTATGTAAAAATTGAATAATACGTTACCTAAAAATACTTGCATGCTTTTGCTTATGCTTTTGACATATTTAAAAATTGTAAAGCAAACAAAATCTGGAGGTATTAATAATGGAAAACAATTACAGCACTAATAATGAAGCATTAGCAAGGGAAGAATTTTGTGAGAGGAAGGTAACAGATGGTAATATGGCTGACGAACCTACAGCGAAGGAGGTGAAGATCGGAGGAAGTAATGAGGCAGAAAAGAATGAGATAGTAACACCTAACATGAATAATTTAACTTTTGAAGAAAAGATAGAAAAATTTAAAGATTTACTATCGGAGGAATATGCAAAGAAAGTGAATAGGCATCTTCCTACCATACTAGCCAACAGTGAATTTCCGGGAGGGCAAATAAATAATGTAAAAGATTTTATGGATGCCATTGATGAGCTTGAATTAGATGAGGAAATCCAACAGAAGCTGCATGAAGAGGTTCCAGAGACTAAGGTTGATTTAACGGATGGACTGATGAAGATATACAATTGGGATAATAAGAAAGCAGGAATTTATGCAGGTATAACGGTTGAGAGTAAATCTAAGCGTTCAAAGTTGTATCTGGTATTAAAGCATGAAGACGGTGTATGCTGTGATCCATTTGAGTTTAGAATGTCAGATTTTAGTAGCAACAACTTTGCAGGTAGCAAAGTGCTAAAGGGATTAACTGAGTTTCAAGGGAACAATCACATTGACTGCGATAAATTGTATCATGCTATTTGGGATAAGATTACAAGCTTGCCTAGAGTTACATATAAAACTATCGACGATAAGCCCGATATAGGTGAGGTATACAGAAGCCTTATATTGGAAGCTAAAAAACTGTATGCAGCAGGAAATGAGGATTCCATAAAGAGAGATTTCTACTTCTTTTTGCCTGACCAGTTTGATGAGGTTGCAAGGCTCAACGGATATAAGAGAGAAGAACTACTTAGACAATTGGCACTGTCTTGGCTTCTAGTATGTGACGATGATGGTAGGCTGGGAAAAACAGCAAGAGTAAAAGTAAAAGAACAAGTAAAAGATAAGAAACAAACGGAGCTTAAAAAGGGTTATGCAGTGATAAGCCTTGAAAGGTTCTTGGCTCGCACATCGAATGATCCGATAATAAATGAGAAGTCATTACAGGAGCTTGAGGATAGGTATTTTATAATGCAATACGATAGACATAAGAAAAAGGGAGTACTCTTTTCTTTTGATCAAGAAATAAAATATATTGAAGCAATAAGACGAGAAGAGGACAGAGTTAATAAAGCAAAGAGGAAAGTAGCTGAAACAGAGGATTTGATTGACGATAACATTATTATCGACAGTACTTACCGGGAAATAGAATCGGATACATATACTTTTAGTCTAGAGGAAGCGAAAATTGTTACCGCAGTTACCAGTCGAAACAGTAGTTTAGAAATGGATAAAGATATCATATCAACATATATAAATGGTGATCTGCGGTAGTTAAAGTGAGGGCTTTGGATGCGAGTGTGTCTGAAGCCCACCTTTAGTTTAGTTCTCGTTCTTGAACTCAAGTTAATTATGTGTCGGAAGCATTGACTTTATATATCACATTAAAAAGGTGGTGTCAAACTATGACTCAAGTTTTAAGGAAAAGTTGATATAGTTGAATATTGTGAGGACTAGAATTACTCGAAATAAATTGTGAAATAGCTCTTTATGTGTTAAGGTATTTATTCGAGGTTTTGTTATTGAGATAAATAATAATTATAATGGGGATATCATTGAT
Source organism: Herbinix sp. (assembly GCA_029238935.1). Classification (GTDB taxonomy): domain Bacteria; phylum Bacillota; class Clostridia; order Lachnospirales; family Lachnospiraceae; genus Mobilitalea. The sequence continues at coordinate 9,942 of JAQZBN010000005.1, read as the reverse complement.
GGATTTAATAAAAGAGAATTGCGTACAGGGTATATTTTTATATGAAACAAAGCATAGATTTATGTGTAATGTAATGATAGATGGAAAAAAAGAGCTTTGTCATGTGGCTAGTTCGGCTAAGCTTGAGAAGATAATTAATTTAAAAGGAAAAAGGGTATTATTGACTAAAAATCATCAAGCTGGATTAAGAACGAAATACACGCTTTTGGCTTTATTGGACAGACCTAAATCATTATTAAATCTTTCATATGCAAATGACTTAGTATATAAGGAGTTGATAAAATCCAAGAGAGGGATAATTTTAAAAGAAAAATACTGTGATTCATACAAAACTGATTTTGTCATTGATAATAAATGTATTATTGAAGTTAAAACTGTGTTGTCTAACAGAAGTCAAACAGATTATCCAAGCACGAGTGCAGAAAGAGGACAGAATCAACTTATTGCAATTAAAAAGCTTTTAGAAACAGGATATAAAGTGGAGTTATGGATAATTTATCTGAATAGCAGATTGAAAAATGTTAACGTTACAGAAAAAAGCAACTATAGGGAGCTACTAAATGAATGTGTAGCTGTAGGATTAAAAATTGTTGAAAAACGTGTTATATTCAAAAATGATTTAGATATTAAGCTTCAAAGATTAAATAAAAGTATATTTCATTTTTAGATATAATAAAAGAATGTAGAATAATTATTGTAATTATTGATGTATAAAGAAATTGATACATTTGCATAACATATAATGAATTTTAGAATTATTTCTCTGGATCTTTTTGTGATAGAATGGTATAATTACCTTAGAGTTTTATGGTGTGTATAATGTGCTGGAGGTTTATTTATGAATGACTTTAATGAATTTAATATATATAAATTGATGAATGCAGAGGCATTAATTGATACATATAAGGATTATAATCCGTTTGTTGATCTGGTAATTACATCGCCACCATATTGGGATGCTAAAGATTATGAAGGTAATTCTCAACAAACCGGATACGGACAAACTTTTGAAGAATATATAGATTCATTAAAAAAAATATTTACCGGAGTCTACAATATATCAAAAGAAACCGCATCCTTATATTTGATTATTGACACTATCAAAAGAAATGATAGATTAATAAGATTGCCAGACGAATTAGCGAAGTTATTAGAGAATATAGGCTGGTATCATAAAGACACTATTATATGGAATAAAGGAAAGACTTTACCATGGTCTCGAAAGGGGCAAATAAGAAATGTTTTTGAATATATTTTGTTTTTTAGTAAAAACCCTAAAGAATATACTTATAATGAAAATCAGATAACAGTTTTAAACCCAAAGGAATGGTGGAAAAACTATCCGGAGAGATACAGTAGATTAGGTATTATACCTTCAAATATATGGGATTTTACTATCCCGGCGCAAGGAAGCTGGGGGAGCTATGGAGATGAAGAAAAATTGCAACATGCTTGTCCATTTCCTGCAAGGCTTGCACATCGAATGATTCAATTGTCCTCAAATCCTAATGATTTAGTTTTTGATCCCTTTGCAGGATCCGGTGTTACATTAAGAGTATCTGAAAAACTTGGTAGGAGATATTTTGGAGTCGAAATAAATAGTGAATATAAAGACTTGTTTAATAGTGCTACAAAGCTATATGTAGATTCAGAATGGAATGATATAAAAAAGAGTGATGAAGAACGTGAGAGATTATTGGAAGTTTATAAAATTATGACAACAAAATTACGTTGTATTAAATATGCAAAATTAATGTTAAAGAAGGTAAGTGAGAAGTATCCTGAATGTGTCGGTATTCTTTCAAGTTATGAGTATTATGACAAAAATGAAGGCGGTTACTATGCAGAATTAATGTGTGATTTCTTATTAAAGCAAGAAGAAAATAAGGATCAAATTGTTAAATATGTTAATGAAATTATATCAAAAGCTCCAATGTCTAAGTATAATTTAAGTGTTAAAATTCAATATAATAAATATGAGGCAACTAAAATAAAGGAATTAGTTAAGAAATATCCGTATGGATATGAAACCTTTAAAGCATCTGAGCAAGCCTTCAAGAGTAATAGATTTATTAAAGAAATCCCTGAATTAATAATCATGAGCGATATAGCTATATCAGAGAAAGACATAAAGAAAATTGAGAAAGCGGAAAGCTAATTAGCCTTCCGCATTTCTAATAATGATTTGGGTGGGGTTACTATAATTTTTTCCCATGTAGAATACTCTGTATTAGATGGAATGAGAGGGGTTAAATCATCGGGTAATAGTATAGAAAGGCTACAATCAGAACCTTTAATATCCCATATATGAAAAATATAATTATCAGAATTCATTGCGACTTCCCATTCATTATTTGTCAAATAAAAGGAAGAGCATAAAGTAGAATAAATTCCTTTTACCTCAATTGATAATAGTTTAGGATTAGAAATATCTACAATAGACAATAAATCATATCCTGTCAAATTGCTATCAATTGATATCCATTTTGGAAGTACACCTGTTCTTTTGGTTTCAAATTTTATACTTAATTCTTCTGCTTGTCTACCTAGTTTACTTAAATAGATATCGTTATTATTTCTTGTAAAATATGAGATGTTATCCCACCATTGAATAACTTCAGTTGAATAAGTATCTAATAGATTAGCTTCCCGAAAACACTGCAAAATATTGGGTTTTAAGAAAGGAATAATTTCATTACGACCTAAATGAGTGTTTTTTGCCCAAATTGGGTTATCTTGAATAATCATTTGCATAAGTTGAGTACGTAAACGTTTATTGTCACTATTTAGCTGTAATAGTTCATCTCCTTTTGTAGTTACGCGAAGTTTGTTTTCTGAATTTATAGAAACCCAGTTGTAATTAATTGATGCTTCTAGCACTGATGATGCATTAGCTACATTAAACTGATTGAAGGTTTTTATAAAATCACTATCAATGATTTCAACCTTTTTTATCAATTCTAAAAAGCTAGATACGGAATATAAAATACCTACAGAGTAATACATTAACTAACCCCCCATACTTGTGAAAGAATGTATTCTATATCATCTTCTTGCATACCTAATACATCGTCATCTTCTGTATTGTCTTCATCGGAGTATTCATACTCACGTATAATAGAAGGATCATTTAATACATTTGCCATGTTCTGAGCTTTTTGTGATAGTCGATTTTCTACAGTATCATCGATAGTTTGATTAGTAGATAAAACTTCAATTGTGACTTCCGAGGTTGACCCAAGGCGATGGATTCTATCTAATGATTGTAGATAGTGAGCTGCATTGAATGTTCGGTCTACATAAATTGCATAATGGCACTTTGAATGTAAGCTAATACCTTCACATGCAGCGGCGGGGTTAGCGACCATTACAAAACAGTTATCATCATCAAGAAATTTCTTGATTTTATATTCACGAGTATTAACATCATTTACAGATCCGGATGGTACACCACCATGAATATATACAGCATTTAGGTCTTGTAATCTATTTGCGATTATTTCAACATTTTCAACAAAATTAGACCAAATAAGTACTTTTGTTTTTTCTTTTGCTAATGAATGTGCTTTTTTGCATACATAATTTAACTTAGGGCTTTCACCTAAAGATAAAATATTTTTAAGGGTTTCGTTAGGTAATTTATTTGTTAACAAAGCTGGGTTAGATATTAATTGAATCATAAGCATACAACTCTTCTTTATGGAACGAAGAATATTTTTGTCTCTAGACCTTAGATAGGCTTCTACAGAGCGCTTTCCATCATCGGTTACAATATCATATAAGTATTGTTGTGTAGAACTCATTTTTATTGGTGTTTGAATAAAATGAGGAAGAGGTAGACCTAAATCCTGTTTAGTAGTTCTAACATATATCTTAGTGATATTTTCAATTATATTTGTTTCCGTTACTCTAATTCCGGGATAGAGAAAATTAAACTGGGGAATTAAGTCTGTTGTATCTTGAGGCATAGGAGTGCCTGACATTACTAGCTTATGTTTGGGGACAACTGAAAGTTTTAAAATAGCAGAAGCAGCTTTACCATTTACTCCTTTCTTAATTCTATGGCTTTCATCAACAAAAATAAAAGAATCAAATTTTGATAGATAGCTGCCAACTATTTCGTAAACATTAATAAGTTGTTGATATGTTATTAGGAGTATTTCAGGCTCAGAATATAATATATTACGAATATTATCGTACCCCCCTGTTAAACGAACAGTGGTTGGGTTATAAGAAAAGCATTCAGGTATTTGTTCTTCCCATGCTATAAAAGCATTTTTAGGAAGCACTACTAATAATTTTGATCTAGGATTTTTAAAAAAACTATAGAAAGCTAATGCTTCAGTAGTTTTTCCTGCTCCAGGAACCGAAAAGGTTGCACCCGATGGAAACCGAATTAAATTTGTCAAATTATTAAACTGGAAAGGTTTTAGGATACGTATAAATCCGGATTTGTTTAACTTCTCGTTTATATCTGACTCCGTATAAGTTAACGTAGGTGAATTCAAGTTAATTATTTCATTTCGGGATAACAATAACAATTGTTTTGCTTGTTCTGTTAAATTAATGGAAACAGAGTTGGATTTTGTAATAAAATAGATATCATTTTTAATATTTAAAAAAGACCACCAAGGAATTTCCAGTGAAAGTATTGAAGTTTTTATGGTTTCTTTAGCCTCTTCAAAACAAATATTTATGATACTTATCCAACTATTATCATTGTCAGATGATGATAATATAGCGTTATACGATTGAATATTGTAGTCAATAGTGATCATAATGATAACAACTCCTTTAATTCTAAAATATATTCATCAATTTGATTAATATATTGATCTGAGTTAGTAGTAGTTGAATTAGTAGTGTTTTTAATGCATGAGCAAGCTTCTTCCAATTCTTTTTGCGCTCGTTGTAGATGTTTTAAGAATGCATTTTTAAGATTATTTGAGTGGTTTGCAGCTCTTTCTTCATTTATTACATTCTTGAGTATTTCAGCAATTGTAGTATCGTTTTCAGAATTTTTTATAGCATTTAATAGAACTGTATTATCTACAGAACTTGTATCAAATCCAAATAAGTCATCAAGACTATCCTCGGTAGGAATCATCTCGTTATCAAGATTAATTTCGTTTGATATTTCATCAAATATTTTCTCATGGTACGAATAAATATCTGCTACAGCTGCATAAATACGACCAACATCAAGAGAATCTTTATTATTTATAGCTATAAATGATAGATTTTCTAAAGCCTCTTTTAAAAAACTATAGTTTGGCTCTGTTTGTTTTAACTTACCAGAGGATGTAAAAATTTGATCAAATGCAAATTTATCATCTTCTATTTTAGAATATTCATGAGATAGATTATATTTATCAAGGTATCTTTCACCAAGATTAAGTTTTGATAGCATAGCCCTCATTTCTGTTTCTTTCACTTGATATAAATCAGCAAGTGCTTTATCACTATAACCATAATTAACTTGCATATCACGATATTTACAAGCAGTATTTGTCCAGGAATAGTCTTCTTTGATATCCGGTATAATCTGCAATTGAGCCTCTAATACATCTAAATCTTCTTCTGTACATTCAGGTAAGATAATAGCTTTTAAATGAGTGAAATGGCTAAATGAGGTGGGGTCTGAATAATATAATTCTCGGATCGCGCATAATCTCCTATTACCATTTATAACAAATCCCTTAGCATCTAGAATAAGAGGTTCATCAAAGCTATTCTCTTTAAAAAACTTTAAAAGATTCCTATCGTTAGGCGCTTTTTCAACTTTCTTTTTTAATAATTCATGCTGAACTTTAATTGCTTCAATATTTTCTTTATCATTCATAAAGAAATCACTAGGTAATTCAGGATTTAAAGCTAAATGCTGCAACTGATCAGCTTTTGTTCTACCGTTTGCTAAACGATATTTTGGTAAATAGATAGGTACATTGTAAATTGAATAATATTTGGGTGTATTTTGGAAAACTAAAAAATGTTCGCCTATTTTACTGCTTTTACTATCAATTAATCTTGATAGAAATTCTATTCTTTTTGGATATGAAGCACCGTATTCCATATAATTAATCCTCCTTGTTAGTTATGCCAATAATTACTATAGGCATATTTATAATATTTCTAAAAATATCAAGTTCTTTAACTACTCTTTCATAATTAGCTGTATTTGTGTTGATATGAGTAGCTAAGTTATTTTGAGGCACTATGTATATGAGACTATCTAGCCTATTTTGAATATAAAGTGTTTGAAATTTAAGCATATCAGAATAAAATCTAGCTGCATTTCCGGTCTGGAAACTTAAACCTACTTTATTTTTTATAGCAGGTACTGTCATGTTTGAACCTTCATCAATTTTAATCTTTTCTGACCATCCATTTAACAGCAAAAAATTATCTAAATATTTTCTCAAGTGTCCAAATGTATATGATATATACCTGTCATAGGTAATAAATAATTCTTTTATTGAGTTTACCGTATCCTCATATAGAATTACGTCTGTTGTATTATAAAATGTTGTTTTGATATCCATTATTTAACCTCCGATTGAGTGATATGAGTTGAATCTATTTTGAAATAGGTATTAAATTTCCCGTTGGGTCCATTTTCTGATTTTTTAAAAATAAGTCCGAGATTAAGCAAATTATTTGCTTGAGTTCCGGCGTTCGTTAAAGAAATGTTTAAAGACTCACTCAACTCTCTTGTTGTCATTGCTTTGTTTGTAAAAGAATTGGCATATATATCTTGAAGTTTTTTTTCGAATTCTCCTAATACAGATAGTGAATTATGTTCATATATTAAAACAGGTAAGTATAGATTTTTTTTATTAAGTAACTTTGCAGTTTCTATTTTTTCACGATTCATTTGTGCCGCTGTAATAGTCGGGAGTAATTCATTGGTGAAATTTATTCCAGAAGATACTAAAACAATAATAAACTGATATTTATCATATAATTGCAAATCAAGTTTTAGTAAAAATATAATTTCATCTGCAAACGAAATATCCATGGAATCAATTAACGAAAAATCGTATTTCAATATGATATGCGGATCGTCTGTGAGTTTGGTAAATATATAATTCTTAATAATACTCTTGGTTTTAATAGCATTAGGGCGTAAAAGTAAAAAGTGATCGAAACATGGTATATTATTTTGGGTAACGATATCCCATATATTTAAGTTTATTTGTTGCATAAGATTACCTCCAAAGGATAAATAAAATCTGTTGTACCTTTAAGATACAACAGATTCCAATGAATGTCAATAGAAGATTAAATAAAATTTATTTATCCTGTATAACTAATCTTATATTTATATATGTCCCAGAGATTTTATATATAATATCTGACAAATTAGCAGAATTTTTAAGAGCATTTGGGTATTGGTACATATATCTACCATAACCTGATATGATTTCGAGGTATTTCATATCGGAAGGAATGTTTGTAAAGATATCAATTGTACTTGATAAACCGCTTCCTCCCTCGTTGCTTTTTCGAGAGGTAACACCTGGTTTAATTGCTTCACTAATATATATGAAGTCTTTAGAGGATAATGTACCATATGTATTTTCAATATTATAGCGTATTCCAATTCCTGCATCAATTATCTGTATATCTAATAGAGATTGATCTACAGATTTATTTGACTTATATACATTAAATAATGTTATGTACTTGCCACAAGTTGATAAATCTATTGTTTGGTCTATAACACTATGCTCAAGCGAGTTTCCTAATAGTTCCTTGATTACATCAAATATTTGACTAGAAACTTTGGGCGTAGTCATTAGCATATTGTTTAAGATTGACCTAATTGTCATACATAAGCTACTATGTTCTGGTATACTGCTAGCATAAAAAATGTAGGAGTGAGATAGATAAGATACTGGTTTCGTTACAGTAGCTTCCTTCTTTATTATTGTAATGGTAGACATATCTATATCAAATATTTTTTGAAAATATTGATAGCGACCCATTATTTGAAGAAAATAATCGGATGCGTTTAGAAGTACTATTTTATTACTACACATAAGAAATAGATAGCAGGATGTATATAAAAACAAAGATATGGAAGATTGTGTTGGTGATGAAAATTTAGAAAGATTAAAGGCTATAGAGGTTTCAGATTTTAGATTATTTATTAGGCTATTAGCAGTTTCAAAGCTCTTGAAATCGTCTTCATTTACTATATAAGGCATATTATTACTCCTATGATATGGTATTAACCGATTATAACTGGTACTTAATAATAACATATTTTAACTAAAACAAGAAAGATATTATTTAATAGATTTATCATACATTGTGTTAAGTAATAAAATAAAAAGATAAACTTCTTTCATTTTACCAATAGGCGTATATAAGGGGATTTATTTAGCACAAAGGTGTGTTGAGAAGCTCCCTTTTGTCATATCCGGCACATCGTACAGTTTCAAATATAAACTTCTTGCAACATGCCTACAGTCAAAAGCAGAAAGCAGCGTTATTATATCTGTGTAATGAAAATTAATGTTTGAGAAGGAGCGTACGATTATGGCAAAGAAAAATATGAAAAGAGAAGTAGCAGTTAAGGTAAAAGGTGCAGTTGTTGAGAATGAGATCGATAATAATGAAGATATGGTTATTGATACAGTTGTTGTAGATGAAGGACTGGAACCGGAACAGGTTATAGCAGAGGTTGAAACGGAGCAGCAGGAAAGTAGTTTAGAAGAGTTACCACTGTTACCACAAAATGCAGTAATTGATTCAGAGGAAATCATTGAAGCTGTTATTGATGAAGGTTTGGTTGAAAGTGAAGAAGCCGTTATCTTGTCTGATGAGGCTAGTTTATTAGAAAGTGTTACAGCAGATAATGAGGAGCTTCCTAATTTCGATCAGGATATTATGGAGGATATACAGCAGGAAGAAACAGTTGTAGTAAACAACGATGAAGTAAGCTTTGAGACAGAAAATACGGCTACTAGCGTAGTGTTTAGAAGTGATAGCGAAATGGCTAGGACTTATATAATGGAATTATTATCGGATGGTGAAAGTCATAAGAAACAAGAGGTTGTGGCTTATATCAGTAAAAGAGCTGGCAAAGAGTTTACCGAAGCAACTATTATTAATGTACTTAGAAATTTAATTAATAGTGGTAATCTGTTACAGTTGGAGAGGGGTTCGTATAAAGTTGGTTCTGGCATTGGATTGGCTTCTAAGTTACTTCAATTTGTTGATGCTACAAGAAAAGGGTTAGAAAAGATCACTACGATAAGCATATCAGAAATTAACGAAACGGATCTTGCTGTGGTGAAGGATGTTAAGGAGTTACGAGGTCTGTTAAATGATATATTTGATAGATTGTCATTAGGAAGTAATTAAATATGAATACAGTCAGTAGGAGCCATTATCTATAAGGATATTGGCTCCCAACTTTTTTATAAAGGAGAATTGAAAAATGGTAGAGAGATTAAGGTTTAATGATTTTGTACAAACAGTAGCAGACAAATTGAGTGCTAAGCTTGGTGGTAATTATATTGTAAGTGTAAACACGATTAACAAGAATAATGGATTAAGTTTAAAAGGGATTTGTATCCGGCAGATTGATAGCAATACAGCACCTGTTATCTATCTAAATGATTACTATAGAGATTGTGTAAATGGCAGGGCATTTGACGATGTAGTAGCTGATATCCTTACGGTATATCGTGGATGTGATAAAAATGTAGCCATAGTAGACGAGTTTAACTGGGATAAGATTAAGGATAAGGTGATACTTAGACTGGTTAATTATGAGATGAATCAGCGGATGCTTCACAATATGCCACACAAGATTGTTATGAATGACTTGACAGTGACATTTCAAATAATGGTTGATTATACAACAGAGGGGTTGAGGTCAGCAGTAATATCAAATGAATTATTTCAGAGAATTGGTACTACGGTGGATGA
>JAQZBN010000098.1 GCA_029238935.1 Herbinix sp. | reverse complement strand
CTCGGCACATATGATATGAATACTGGGAAAGAGAGTGTGTAAAATGAATAAGGTCTTAATAACTGGTGGAGCAGGATTTATAGGTACGGAAATTGTTAAGCAGCTTTATGAAAGCAGTAATTGGGAAATAACAGTATTAGACGTTATGACACAGCAGATTCATGGAGACAGGTGGAAAGATTCTTATTTGTATAAAGCAATAAAAGATAAATGCCGGTTTGTGAAAGGTGATGTATGTAATTATGAGATCATGGAGAAACTTGTGGCAGATAATGAAATTGTAATTCATTTGGCAGCAGAAACTGGAACTGGTCAGTCTATGTACCAAATCAATCGTTATAACGAAGTCAATATGATGGGAACATCTAATCTTTTGCAGGCGATTTCAAATCTGGGGGTAAGATGCAATGTAAAAAAAATAATATTATCCTCATCAAGATCCGTGTACGGCGAAGGAAAATATCAATGTGAAAATTGCGGTATAGTATTTCCGAAAGCTCGGAAGAAAGACAAATTGATAAAAGGAGATTTTTCTGTGTATTGTGAAAAATGTGAAAGTAAACTTCGGTTGCTTCCAACCACCGAAGACAGTCAAGTAACTCCGAATTCACTGTACGCGTTTACAAAATTCGCACAGGAAAAAATGCTTGAGACGATGTGCCCCGCATTGGGAATTGATTATACTATTTTCAGATTTCAGAACGTATATGGAATTGGTCAGTCATTAAAGAATCCTTACACGGGAATTTTATCAATCTTTTCCACATTGTTGCTTGAAAATAAGCCTATCAATATTTTCGAAGATGGAAATGAAAGCCGTGACTTCATAAATGTTTCAGATGTAGCGGCAGGAGTAATAGCAGCTATGACTAATAAGGAGAGCAACGGAGAGGTTTTGAACTTAGGAAGTGGCGTAAATACTTCTGTAATTGAAATTGCTGAAATCTTAAAAAAATTCTATGGGAGTAAAAGTCAAATAAATATTACTGGTGATTTCCGGGTTGGAGATATTGCGCATAATATGGCAGACATATCCAAAGCAAAGAAAATACTTGGATTTGAGCAGAAAATATCACTGCAAGAAGGCTTAAAAGATTATTGTAAGTGGGTCCTTGGCGAAGAAAAGGATAACAGCGGATATGAAAAGTCATTGGCGGAAATGGAGCAGTCTGGTATGTTTATACGGAAGAAAGAATGAAAAGGGTTAGTTAGTAAAAACTTCCGATTGACAAAATATTCTAAAAGTGTTATGATGTTTGCGTCATTAGATGAGAATTGCTCATTCTAGATATTTTTTTATCCAAAATGTGGACAAGCATAAAGGAATAAAAAGTGATTCTTGCTAATATAAATTAGCAAAGTATTTTTATTCATAGGGACATACACGGATGAGTTGATGTGTCATAAGATATTCTGAGATAGTTAAATGCGTTCGTGTGGTTCGGTATTTGTATAATAACTCCGATATTGCCCATAATAAGAATCGTAATAAACGAGTAAAGAAAGAAGGTTAATTGAGTTGGAGGTACAGCTGGGACAGAGAAGTATTACCAGGAAAGAAACTTTTATTGAGAAAGAAAAGGGTTCACAAGTATTACACGAAATTAGACCGATGGATCCAATGACTAAAAAAGAGTTACAAGGCAGACTGAATGAGAGCTTAGAGAAGCTGTCAAAATATTAAGAAGACATACAGATACTGTTAGATTGATGCGGTTATGTATGTCTTCTTTTTATACCTAAAAGTAAAAATATGTATAATAATTCATAATTATGCTAAAAGAAAACGATATGATTTTCTATCATACTTTAAAGGAGCAAGAAGTAACATTATGAAGACATATGAGACACATGTTTTAAAACTATTCCGTACGAATAATGGGAGCATACATAGTACGGCAGAGAGTGATGATAAAAAAAGCAGGAGCGAAATATCGAAAGTTCTCCAAAATCAAAGAGAAGTCTATTTTATGTTCGACTATTTTGATCTTATGACATATGAAGTTTTAAATGAAGAGAGCAAAAAATATGTAAACTTTCTAGGTATGGAGGAATCCTTTGATGATTTGAATTTTCGTGGAGTAACAGAAAAATTACTTGCTTTATACCGTCACGAAGAGCAAGGTGTCGAGGGAGCATTGGTAAGTAAGGAAGATCATAATCAGGAATTAGCCGCACACAGCGAGGAGTTTTTATCAAAGACACCATTCATAGGTATTATTCAGATAGGTATTCATCCCAAAGCTTATCAAGATAATCAGGAACAGGATGCTTTTCTCACAAAATGTGAATTGGATATCCAATTAGTGATTGATAAAGTTAAGGCTTCTTATTCTTCCTCAAAATATTTTCTGCTGCATACATTGACCTCAGGAGATTTTTGTTTAATTGTGAAATCAGAGGATATCCACTGTATCTATCAATTAGCAGGCTCGATAGGAACTTATATATCACAACAAGAATATCCCCTCTTTACTACATATACCAACGTTGGAGTGGAACTAAAAATGGCTGCAGACCGTTTAAGTTTCCTGACCTTTGGGAATGAAACAATAAAAAAGTGTATGAAAGACAGATATACACTTCGCTTCTCAGTTAAGACAAATTATATAAATAAATTAATGACTTGTCTTAAAGAATCTAAGAATCCTTCAGAGTATCAGACAAATACGAATGAGTTGCGAGGACTTTTTGGAAGGTATGACTTCCTTATTCGCTTGAATATAAGTCAATTTTCAATTTTGTATCCATATTTGTGTGACTATAAGCTTGGTATTCAAGAGCAGGAATCCTTTGATGAGGAGGTAGAGCAGGGAGATTCTTTGATTAATACCTTAATTAGTGGAATTAGAAAAGGTTATATCTATAATCTGAACGAACGTGTTTTAACGGAGCCCTATATGGATGCACCAGAAGCTGCACAACAGGCAACGCTTAAGGTCAATTACATACAAGATCTCAAGGATGATTATATCTGGTTAAAAGACCATGGAAATGAGTTTAATATTGTCCGCCGTAATTTTATTGACACAATGAGGGTATTAAAGGAATTAATTCATATTTACGCATCTTTAAGGTTCGGTACTGATTCCTATCTTAATGGGAAGATACAGTACACCTATCTTAAGGTTCTATTCGATAATCTTAAGAGAGCCCTTCCAAACTTTCCCCAAGGGAAGGGAAACGACTTAGATGGTATGGATCTAAAAAGGCACTATGTATATGATTTCAAACTCTGTGTAGAAGCCATTAATCAGTTCACCAGATTTCTGCAGAATATCAACATGCAGACTGTACAAGCCCCACAGTATGAAATACAGACTAAAATTGATTCAGAGAAGCTGATAATTGCCTATCATGAATATATGTATCAATACCTGGATACCTATTATAAGATGGGGAATAGACCTCATTTTCTTCCAATTATTTATCCGGATGCCTCGGTAGATAAAGTAGAGGTTCAAGTTCCGTTCAGTGAAGGATATCAATATGATGTTGATGGTACTATGTCCTTCTTTGTCATCTGCCGTGTTCCTTCTTTTGAGTATTTTGGAAGAGTGTATGAAATGATTCCTTGGTTAACCCATGAAATAGGTCATTCCATGAGGATTTTGAAGAGAGATGAAAGAAATGATCAATTACTAGAAATTATTTTTGATAACATATTTCAAAATGTTGTTCAGAGATGGCTGTCAGAAAATGATACGAATAGACTTGTTTTTCGTTATGGACAACTAAAGGATAATCTGGCGGAAATTCTAAGTAAGGAATATTTGACTTACTATAAGAAGTATGTAAATCAGTTGTATAAGCAAAATCGCATGATGGATTTAGAATATAATATACTCTTATTTTTAAGTAACTACTTTAATCCCAAAGATCGTGCTACTTATGCTGATATAAATCATACATATAATTTTGATGAAGCTGTAAAAAAACTTTTGAAAGAACTAACAGAGCTTAGTTTGCGTTACCATATATTTAGTAAAAAAGATAGAACGGAATTAATCAAATTTGCTGGTAGCTATGAGAAAACGGATAAAGCAGAGGATTACTTAAATTATATTTATAAATTGTTAAAAAGTATATATAAGAAACTTCTAAAAAAATATGATAAACGAATTTGCATAGAAATAGAAAAGGCCCTAGCACCACTAAACTATAGGACACCACACTTGACATTTATAGATATTATTCGTTCGGATCGGAGCGTTTTAGAAAAGAAAATTATGGATTTATTAAACGCGAATATGGAAATAAAACTGCCAAAGGATATCTTTCAAAAATATCAGATTATTATGAGGGATTATTTCTATGAAGTACTTAAAATTAATCAGATATATTTTTCATTCCAAAAAATATATGGAGAAATGGATTTAGAGAAAATAGATGATTCAATGCTTCAGGGAGTACGAAACGCAATACATAAGAAAATGGAACCCTACTATAATTCAGAGAAGGCAGAATGCTTTGTCCTGGATATGGATTTGAACAATGTGCTGTCCACAGCTGGTTACAATCATGATGAATTGTATACGGTTAAGCAGATGATGGATAATCTTCACACTTCTATGTCACTAATTAGTATGGACAATTATCAGCGATGGCTTGGACATTCTGTCACCTACTATAGAGAGGTCTGTGCGGATCTGATTATGTGCAAGATATTAGGGCTTAATGCATTTGGCTATGTCAGAATGTTTATGAAATTCATAGGGGAAATTGACTATGAGCCTATAGATATTACTCCGGATCTAGTTAGTATGGAGCGATTACGCATAGTTACCTCCGTACTTGTTTATGAATTAGAGATGAAGGATGAGATGAAAAGTGGGTTAGCAGACAGGATAAAAGCTAAGGGGAGTAAATTAGATAAGAAAGAAATCACAATTAAATATGACAGATTGTATGAAGAGACAAAGGAATTCTGTATTCATCTACTTAAGCAGCTAGAGATAAAAATAAAGGATAGGCTTAAAGGTACCTCTTTCATCCAACCCACTAACTTAAAGGACAACCTTGAGGATAGACTAGAGAATAACCTAGAGGATAACCTAGATTGTTGTACAACAACAATTAGTACCGCGATAGAACATGTAGGGATTCTCTTTCAAGCTGCTGGCAGAACGGACATTAAATACAGTGATATTAACAGTATCTTTACTACCGGTGCCTTTTGGAGGGATAAAGAGAAATGGGAGAACGCACAGAAAAAAAACTCTATCTACATACCCTGCTACAGGCAGTTTAGGGAAAATGATTACATTTTTGATAGAATTTATAATATGATGAACTGTGTTTTTAATATTTTTATGGGACATGAAATTACGATATCTAATAGTCGGTTTAAGCAATTCGCTCAATTCTATGAGAGGGTAAAGTTATCACCATTTAATGAAACAGCGGATAATGGGTCTTCAAAAAATAGTATTAATAATGAAATCAGAGATTATTATAACTCTACTGACAGAATAGGATATTTTGAAACGGACAAGAAACTTAATACGTTAATTGAATTCTTTGAACAGTATTACTATGAGAACCGCTTTCGAATTGCAGGTATAAATTGGGGAAATTTATATTACTCTAAAGCAGAAGGGAGACCTTACAATGATGAATTATAGGAGATACGCTGGTTCACTGGATGAATTCTATGCTCATATATCAGATATCTATAGCTCAATTCGTACTAAGGAGAATAAATTCCCTCTGCTATGGTATCGTGGACATGAGTTTGATTTCTTTAATCTATCACCAAGTATTCTAAGGGGAACGAATTATACCTACAATGATAATAAAACCTATAGCAACAATCATCTCCGGGAAGAGTATCGATACCAGCATTTTATGGCAAGAAATTATAACCTAATCGAATGTACAGACCCAAGTTCTTATACGGTATGGCTGGAAATTATGCAGCATCATTTTGCTAAAACTAGATTAATGGATTGGAGCGAATCCGCTCAGATTGCCTTATTATTTGCATTAGAAGCCTTTATTAATCCACAGTCTGATAAAGAATTATCAAGAAAAAGAACAACTGCATCTCCGACGGTATGGGTGCTTCGCCCAGCAATGTTGAATTTAAGGTTGTTCCAAGCGTTGATAAAGAACAAGGGTGGAGATTATCCATTAATAGAAAATGCACTTTCTGGTGTGATACAGCAAAGTAAGGACCTAATGGATTTTCAAAGATTACTTGGCGAGGAATTAAGCAAGGGGAGGGCAAACGATAATAATATTTATTTTGCTATGAAAGATTCTCATGAGAGCGCAATGAATGGTATCTTCTGTCTGGCGGCTCTGGAAGGACTTAGAAGTTCCTATTCAGATAGGGTTTTGAATGCAGTGAGGAATTTTGAGTTTAATCCATTTTTTTATTTGCTGCTTAGATATTATACAGATGGCACTCCTGTTGAATTTGGGTGTCTGCCACCACTAGCTATTATTCATCCATACCATAGCCAGAGAATACGAGCTCAGAAGGGGGCATTTACTGTGTTTCCTCATTATATCCCTTCTGCTGAACAGACGGAGTTAAAAAAGAAAGGTATAAATACTGCACTTATGGCGATGGAAAATATGAGTGCGTGTCAGGATTTGTTATATGAGATCAGAATAACTAACCCGAACAGAGTAGCCAGGGAGTTATTGTCATCTGGAGAGCGAAGAGGTAATCTATATCCAGAGATGCAGGTGTTTTCTCAAGATATTGAGAATGGAGAATATTTTGTATAATATATAATATAAATGGAATGTAATAAAGTATAAGTTGAAATAAAACTGCGCTATACTTATGTAGGTTGACAAATTCTTATTATAACTTACTTAAAGGAAGCCTTCATATGGGAAAATATATTATACTTGATATCATAAATGCGGTATGGGACTATGGTTGGTATTCTCTGATTCTTGCCGCTATCATCATAGGTAGTATACTTTGTATTATAAGTATATTGAAATTGACGAAGGGCTGTAGTGTGAAAACTTATATCTGGCATCATCGATATTCCTTTTTACTGGGCTATGTTTTTTGTGCATATATTTTTCTGGTTGTTTCAATTACACTATTATCCAGACCACGGGGTTCCAGGGTAGGCATAGACCTTATTCCTTTCTCGACATTTTCGCCCAACCTGCTTGGCAGCAGATACCCGATTGAAAATATTCTTTTGTTTATACCCTTTGGATTCCTTCTACCTAGTCTATGGGAACCCTTTCGCAAAATTTATCTTTGTTTAGGGACAGGACTTGTCTTCAGTATAGGAATAGAATCAATACAACTAATAACCAAGCGAGGTTTTTTTCAACTTGATGATATGGTAACTAATATTTTAGGAGCATTTATTGGATTTACAGCAAATTT
>JAQZBN010000097.1 GCA_029238935.1 Herbinix sp. | reverse complement strand
CTTGAAAAAAATAAGAAGTTTCAGACCTTATAATACTTAATATAAAATTATACCTGAATAACTGCAAAATCCATGAGTTGCGGTAAGGGACAGATTGCCTGTCCTGGTAGCACTTCATGGATTTTTTCTATAAATAGATGGAATTGAAAAGGAGGCTTTTGTGTCTTCTTTCGTATGTTGAAATTTGTTGAAGTTTTTCAGAATGTATGGAACGAATTATTACTTATCGTAAACCTCTCTTTTTAATAAACCAACAAAAGGTAGATTTCTATATTTTTCGGCGTAATCTATACCATATCCTATAATGAACTCATCAGGAACTTCAAATCCCTTATAATCTATAGTAATCTCCTTTTTCCTTCTTGCAGGTTTATCCAAAAGAGTACAGATTTTTAATGATTTTGGATGGCGGTTGAATAAGTTTTGCTTTAGATATGCTAATGTTAGTCCTGTATCAATAATATCTTCTACGATTATAATATTTTTTCCTTCAATATTATCCTCTAAATCTTTTACGATACGAACTACACCACTAGTTTCAGCAGAATTACCATAACTTGAGACTACCATATAATCAATATAAGCAGGCAGACTAATTTGTCTAATTAGATCGGATAAAAACACACTGGCACCTTTTAAAATTCCTACAAGCAAAACCTCCTCTCCGGCAAAATCGTTAGAAATCTCTTCACCTAATTCATGCACTCTTTTTGCTAATACATCCTTATCCAATAAAATGGTTTCTACATCTTGTAACATGATTACCCTCTTTCTGACCATAAATAGAATATTCCTTGGCCCATTGACATCCTCTGCAAAGTATTCCCGTGCTCTATGATGATAATCAAGTATGTTATTACCTTCCTTAGCAATGGTTAAAGAATTAACATCCATTTCATATTCACCGATTTCTCTGAAGAAAAAAGAGGTCATCTACCTCTCTTTATGTCATAAAATTTCTTCACTAAGTTTATAACCTATTATTATCTCAATATCATACTTCTTATTTTCAATATCCGATAGGGACTTTTTGTATTTAATCTTCATCTTAAGTCCCTTATTTTATGCTTATTATATCATTGCCTTTGCACTCGGTCTATAAAATAATTTAGTAAATTAAGAAATGATAAAGACTAGCATACCATCCTCAAACCAGGTTTAAATACAGCACCATCTCTATATAATAATTTTCTCTATAAAAATAGAAACTGGGAGACTTTATTATCCCCCAGTTAACTATATCTCGGCAAAAATCCTACGTTCATGACGTATCGTTTTGTCCTATGCTTATTTAATGCGCTCGTATGATATCCTTGTAGCTTCTTACTAAAACACTCAGATCATAGCATCGACTATCTTAATACTTTTAACCTCCTTTGCATAGTCATATCCCGTTAAAAGACAATAAAGATAATCAGGCTTACGAGATTCATCCGTTCGTTCATTTTCAAGATCAAAATCAACCTTTCGTCCCTTGAATGTTAAAAGCACTGACATCGCTGACATCAAAGCGATGATAACAAGAAAAAGTGAACTAAGTAGAGATAAAACATATGATTCCCATACACTTTAAGAAATAATAAATAAATCTACCTATGTACATGAAAACAAATACAGGATTAGCTCCCATTGACTTTTTTCACATCGAGAACAGAGCTGTCCTGTTCTTTGAATGTCACGAGCTTTTTCATTCTTGATTCCTCTCTACTTAAACATGTAATACTTTCACTGCCTATAAGCTTTAAAATTAATCAGATTGGTTCTTATCATTTTCTTCTCTCCATTGACGATATTCCTCCATATCAACATGTATCATTTTTAAAGTAAAATTGATAACGGCTATATCATCAAGATAACCTAGTATAGGTATTGCATCTAGTAACAAATCGATTGGACTTAGAAAATAAATCAATGCTCCCACTACTCCAATGATTGTGCGAACCGGAATATCTCTATATTCCTTCTTCATATATGACTTGACTAATGATATCATAATCGGAATATCAGATAACCTTTCGCCTACTATTGGTACATTTCTTAATTTCTTTTCGAGTCTCTGTAAAAAACGTTCCATTTTAGCAGGATCGTTGATTAAATCTTCAGCCTCTTTACTATGCTTATTAAGTTCTTCATTTAATTCATCATCTGAAAAGTTCTTTTCATTATCCATTTCGCAAATCCTCTTCTTGTATTTCTATTTTTAACAGTAATATTCATCTCTATCTGCTTCCTACTACAATGACACACTCAGGAATTAATCAGATTTTTTATTAGAATTATCTTTTTTTTCCTCTTTGTTTCGCAGCTTTTTCCTCATTCATATACTTTTTAACTGTAAAAAAAACTCCACCTATTAAGAACAACATAGATATTGGTACAAGAATTGAATTTACATAAAAATTTTCTGAAGGAGTGGCAATACTTAATCCCAATACCCCTATGATAATGTAAATTTCCGGATCTTTAATAAATTTTCTCATACATAATCCCTTCAATAGTATTCTTCATTATATTCTTTTAATCATACATCATCGTATAACCTATAATCCTAGTTTTAACTTAAAGTATTATGTAATATTCCTCCAATTTCTGCTTAAAATATAACATATTCAATTGAATAGTACAAGGTTTCTAGAAAATATATGTGTTTTCTTAAAAAAACTGGGAGAAAATATCTTCCCCCAGTTAATATATATCTATAAACTATACTTACATAGTGTTCCATCTACATCGTAAACTGTCTCCCCGTATGATCAATCCGATAATCTCCTGTATGGATTAACTGTGATACCGGTACCAACTGATATCCCTTCTCTTTTAGCCCTACAATTACTTTCTCCAGAGCATCCGTAAGATATTTCGCGCCATCATGCAAAAGAATGATCGACCCATTCCCTAAGTTCGTATTCTCAATGCATTTCTTAACAATGCTGTTTGCACCATAATCTTTCCAATCCAAAGAATCCACATTCCACTGAACCGAGTAATACTTTAAATCCCTTGCAGTATTAATCACAGTGTCATTATAATCGCCGTATGGCGGCCTGAATAAATTCATATCTATACCGGTTAATTCTTTTACTCTTCTATGAGCTTTTGCAATTTCTTTGATACACTGCTCTTCACTTAATTGAGACATCTGTTTATGATTTTCACCGTGATTTCCAAGATCATGCCCTGCTGCTGCAATGGCTTTCACTGTCTCCGGAAATTTCCGCACATATTCCCCTGTTACAAAAAATGTAGCTTTCACATCATGCTTTGCTAAGATATCAAGTATCACTTCCGTGTCTTCATTTCCCCAAGCCGAATCAAAGCTTAAGGAAACTTTATTTTCATCAGTATCCACGGAATAAATCGGCAATTCCTTTTTATTACCGGTGCTGGATACGGTAATAGCTTCCGGAAGAAACTTCATCCCAACTCCAATCACTACAAGGCAACTTAGTACAATTATGCCCACTTTTACAAATAATGTGACATCTTTCTGCCGCTCATCATTCTGCTCCATACGATCACCATACTGTTATGTATTTATTATAATATATTGATAAAGTAGTGAAATATGCGTACAGACAGGCCGACGCCGGAAGGGAATACAAACCCGCAAGTCCAGGAATATCAACTATTCTTTGTAGTTAACCACTTCTTTTAACTTCTCCCATATACGTACCATGGCATAGGTATCCAGTTCACAATAATTTAATAATTGCCTTTTAATTTCCTCTGCCTGAGTCGGATCTTCCTTCTGTATCTTAGATAACAGCGCATAACTGCTCATGGCCTCATCACCTTTATGAATCCCCTCAAGTTTGCCATAATCTAATACTGGGTCATCCGGAAATAGTGCAGGCAGAACCTTCTTAATGGAAGTATAGCCAGCAAACTCCTTCTGATAATAATAATGCTTTTGAAAAGGTTCAATGAGATCCACGATATGGTCATGAATGGACATCAGATGTGTTTTTAAATCTTCATATCGCTCCGCTAACTTACGTATGATTGCTTTTTCAAACTGCATATTATATGCTACGACACATGCATTAACCGGAATATCTTCACACAAACGTTTCGCCAGCGGATATCTTGGATCAGACCCAACCTCACCTAAGAACTCCTTATGAACGAGGGAGCTTCCCTTACATTCATAGTAATGCAACGAATATTGAAAAGGAATTTGTAAATATGGGGTTGATCCTTCATACTGAGGAATTGCCTGTTGGTAAGATTCAAAATCTAAAAAATACAAGGGATAAGTAAAATTCTTAAGATACCTTTTCATTTTTTCTTTCATCAGGAAGGGTTTTCTCTGATAAAATTCCATTTCTATCTGTCTGATCTGATGATCCGTTAAGAGTACTGGGCTTGTGTCTTGCAGCAAATCTTGAAAGGTAGTAATATTGTTCTGATACAATGTAAACATATCTGATTTATTCATTCCCGCCAGATCAAACACACTAGGTCTTTCAATCAATCTGGAGCAATATTTCCAATAGCTGCAGGGATATGGTTTGAAACACTGTTCACCAATATCAGGTAACCCTTTCTCTGATTTATGATCAATGTTTTTTATCTCCGTTAATTTTTGCTCTATTAAAGAAACATGATCTCTGACATTATCTGTAACATCTTCTATTTGAAATAAAGACATAAGATCCAGCTCTTCTTCTCTTATGTAATTGGAATTCAATTGAATAACTTTTACCTTACTTACAGAAAACCCAAGTTTTGTTAGAATATAGTATTGATAGGTAAGATCCGCTATGTACATACCCATCTTACTTACAGGATATTGAATATCGCACGAAGAACTCATGTATTTTTTCGTTTCTTCCATCATTCTATCTTCGTCCTTACCTTGAATCAGCTTATAATCTCCGAAACTGGTTCTTGCAAGTTCTTTTATTTCAGATCCATAGCGAAAGATGAGATCCCGTTCCACTACTTTATCTATTTCATCACTTTTATGTTGATCCATCCATAGCATCTTAGGACACTGCATGGCTCTTAAAAATTCTGATTGTGTTAGGTTCATAGGTACTCCTTCTAAGTTCTTTACCGTATAACAGTAATCATTTTAAGACGAATACACATATTGTACCATACTTTCCTTCGATATCCTATCTGCAACTATAATTTTCGTTATTCCTACTGATAATATGAGTTATGATTAGAACTATATTACATAGCTATATCATATGACAGATTACTAACTAGACGATGTTTCTTATTACTTGATCATATGTATTTCTATTGCTGCTTAATTGCATGTTATATTCTTCTATTGTACCAGACTTTAAGGATTAAAATTCCTCAAAGTTGCATGTTGATATTATCTTATTGTATTAGACTGTAAGTTTTATTCCTTAAGACACACTTAGATATTCTCATATTGTACTACTATATATGTATTTCATTACTACGAAACAGTCAAAACATATCCATATTTCCATTTCTATTGTTATGTCTATTCCATTTATTCGTAATAAAAGTAAAACAGGACAGTAATTAATAAAAAGATGCTATTACAAAGCTAAATTTAACCCTGTAACAGCATCTTCTTAGATACCTAATAAAATTGGGGGATTTCATACGGATTTCATCCAGATCATATCGATCGATTATCAATATACAATCTAAAAATCATCCAATAAATTTTCTTCTGTAATGGATTCCTCATAAGTCGGATGTGGCCGGATGACCGAAGCCAGATCCTTGCTGGTTAATTTATTTACAATCGCTGTTGCAAATTCTCCTACCATATCCGTAGCTCTGGAGCACATCAGTTGTGCACCGATGAGTACATCGCTATTTGCATCAAAGATTGCCTTAATAAATCCTCGTTCCTCTCCGCATAAAATAGTTTTACAGTTACCAAGCATCGGAACTTTACCAACCTTTACAGCAATGTCCTTTTTCTTCGCTTCCTCTTCCATTATACCAACCGAAGCAATCTCCGGGTTCGTGTAGATACAGGATGGTATCACTGACAAATCGATCGAAGCATTGTGCCCAAACATCTGCTCCACGGCAACAATCCCTTGAGCAGAGGCTGCATGCGCCAACTGCATTCCTTTCACTACATCACCTATAGCATAGATAGATGGAATACTGGTTTCAAATCTTTCATTTACCTCAATCTTATCCCGGTCCATAATTAGTTCCAGACCTTCACCAAATAATCGATCGGTATTTGCTTTTCTGCCTATGGATAAAAGAATGCCATCCGCTGATACTTCCTGCTCCTGTTCCTTCTGTAGATAATGACAGCATAGTCCATCGATCTCTTCGATTTTCTCTACTCTAGCTGAAGTAATGATTTTAGTCCCTTTCTTCTTGAGGCTCATCGTCAAGCTTTGGGAGATTTCCTTATCCATTGTTGGTAGGATACGATCCTGTGCTTCAATGATTGTAACCTCACAGCCAAGTTCTCGATAAATCGTAGCAAACTCTACTCCAATAACACCTCCACCAATGATAAGAAGTCTCTGATACAGTTTTCCTTGGCTTGATAATAACTCGTCACTGGTAACGACATTAGGAAGATGAACTCCTTGAATTGGCGGTACTGCAGGTTTAGAACCTGTAGCAATTAAGATATGATCTGCTTCGAGGGTTTCTGTTTCGTCTCCGAATGCGATTGAAATTTGATGATTCTTTTCTATGGTTGCAATTCCGTTGATTACCTCTACTTTATTCGATTTTAACAGGTTGCTGACTCCGGTTCGTAAATTCTTTACTACCTCGTCCTTTCTCTGCTGCATTTTATCATAATCAAAGCGAATACTCTCCAGCTCTATGCCAAAATCACTCATATGACTCGCTTCATAAAAGAGATGGGAGCTGTGCATCAAGGTCTTTGTAGGAATACAGCCACGATTTAAACAGGTTCCGCCAACCTCAAGGCATTCGATCAGCACAACTTTTTTTCCAAGCTGCGCTGCCTTTATTGCTGCAACATATCCACCGGGTCCGGCTCCAATGACAGCAAGATCATAATGTTTTTCCATGAATCACAAAGTCCTTTCTTGCTTTTTCTTTCTCTATCTGGTATTCTATTCAATCTGTTTTAGCTTAAATTCATACCTGCTCTTTAAATATTTCTTTCATATCCCGTATCATGTCAGAAGCATAACCGTAGGAAACCAGTAAGTTATCCACAGCTGCCACCATTTTCTCATAGGAATATTCACAATTCGTTAGAACTTTCGGTATTTCATCCACCATATCCACTTCCATCGCATCGGTATAAACCAGGCATGCCTGAATTATTCCTCCATTGACAATCAAATGAATGTCCATACCACCCCAAGCAAACCTCTGGGATAGCGTGTGTTCAAATTCTATTTTCCTGCCATATTTAAAATCCCAGGAGGAGAACTTCTGCTCCAACTGATCCAATCGATCGGAGGAACTCGCTGGCAATTCTAATTTTTTCGCAGTACAATTATAAACCTCGGAAAACGCCTCGATTAACCGATCCTTCATTATTTCAATGGTCAGGCCATTATCATATTCCACCAGATTGGTAACCCGTGATCTTACGGATTCCACTCCTTTGGAAACCAATTTATCCTTGGATACATTGAGATACTTTGACAGGTTTTCCATATCAACTCGGATTAAGATGGTTCCATGGTGATAGCAGTGATCCCCTTTTCGATAGAAGGCATTCCCGGAAAACTTTTTACCCTCTACGGTTATGTCATTGCGACCGGACTTCTCAGCCTGAATTCCCAATTTCCTGCAAGCTCTTAAGATGACTTCCAACTGCTTACTTACATCATAATCGTCCTTATGCACTAAAAAAGTGAAATTCAAATTCCCATGATCATGAAATACTGCTCCACCACCGGACAACCTTCTGACCAGATAACCGCCATCCTCCTCCAGTTCCTTCACCTTACATTCCTTCCAGGCATTCTGATTTTTTCCGATGACAACAGTTCTTTCGTTCTGCCATAAATATAGAATGCAAGAACCTTCTTCTACCGTATCTAGAAGATATTCCTCCAAGGCAAGGTTTTTGTAAGGATTGAATTGATTACTGACCACATAGTGTATCGTTTGAATCATTTCTGTGTACTCCTATCAGATTCGTTATTCTTCAAATACATACCGTAACTTAGGATTTCTTGCCGCTCCAACTTCATCTAGTCTTCCGACTGCTGTTTTCACCGGTGCCAGATGTAACGCTTCCGGTGTCTCTAAGGCCTTCTGATATACCTCTCGGAATATCTCAACGACTTGATCTATGGTTTCCTTTGATTCTGTTTCCGTAGGCTCTACCATCAATGCTTCATGTACAATCATAGGAAAATACATGGTCGGTGGATGAATGCCGTAATCTAATAGTGCTTTCGCAATATCCAGAGCAGAAACTCCTTTTTCCTTCTTAAGCTCCTCTAACGTAATTACAAATTCATGCATACATGGACCTGCGAATGCCATCGGATACAGATCTTCCAATCGTTTCATCATATAATTTGCATTTAACACAGCATTTTCTGCTGTTTCTTTGATTCGGCATTTTCCTAAGGTAAGCACATAGGTCAGAGCTCTTACCACAACCAGGAAATTTCCATAAAACTCTTTTACTCTTCCGATGGATTGCTCTTTCTTCTCCAAATAGAAAGTGCCTTCTTTACTTTCAATCGAATCATTTGGCAGAAACTCTGCTAATAATTCTTTACAGCCTACCGGGCCGCTTCCGGGACCACCACCTCCATGAGGAGTGGAGAAAGTTTTATGAAGATTAAGATGAATGACGTCAAATCCCATATCTCCGGGACGTACAATACCCATAATCGCATTCAAATTTGCACCATCGTAATATACCAAACCACCTACTTCATGGATCATCTCAGAAATCTTCATGATATTTTTATCAAACATACCTACCGTGTTAGGATTGGTCAGCATAAGTCCGGCGGTATCTTCTCCGATCACTTCTTTTAATTTATCAAGATCAACAGAGCCATCCTTTGTCGAAGGGATACTGATTACAGAATAACCTGCCATCGTTGCACTGGCCGGATTTGTTCCATGGGCTGAGTCAGGTACAATGATTTTGGTTCTCTTGGTATCTTTTCTAGCTTCATGATAAGCTCTTATGAGTAATAATCCTGTAAATTCACCATGAGCTCCGGCAGCTGGTTGAAAGGACATACGGTCCATTCCGGTAACCTCACAGAGACAATGCTCAGCCAGGCTAATCACTTCCAAACAACCCTGTATTGTATGCTCCGGTTGTAATGGATGAATATTACGAAATCCCGGAAGTGCAGCAACTTCTTCATTGACTTTCGGGTTATATTTCATTGTACAGGAACCGAGCGGATAAAAACCATCATTAACACCATGGGCATGCTTCGCTAATTCCGTATAATGTCTGCTGATATCATTTTCCGAAATCTCTGGCAGATGTAGTTCTTTTTCTCTTACAAATTTCGTATCCAATGGATACTCATTCACATCGCAGGGGGGCAGTATCTCACAGCCTCTACCTGTATGGCTACGTTCAAAAATCAGATTCATGACCGTGTCACCTCCCTAAGAATATCTACTAATCGGTCCATCTCTTCCTTGGAATTCATCTCAGTAACACACCATAGAATATTACCTTGATTCTCTCCATCCAAAGAATAACCACCTAAAATTCCTTCTTTTTCTAACGCTGTCATAACCTCATCCACTGACTTAGGACAACGAGTCACAAATTCATGGAAGAAGCTACCGGTATATACAAGCTCAAAACCAGCCAATGAGCTTAACTTTTCAGAAAGATAATGGGCTTTTGACATGGATTGAACCGCTGCCTGATAAAGACCATCCTTACCCATGGTACTCAAATATACCGCGGCAGTCATAGCACAGAGTGCCTGGTTCGAACAAATGTTACTGGATGCATTTTCTCTTCGGATATGCTGTTCTCTCGCTTGTAAGGTCAGAACAAAAGCTCTGTTTCCGTGAACATCCTTGGTCTCACCAACAATTCGACCGGGAAGCCTTCTCATCAACTTCTCTGTGGTAGCCATAAATCCTAGGTAAGGTCCTCCAAAGGATAGCGGTAGTCCCAAAGGTTGCCCCTCCCCTACTGCGATATCGGCACCAAATTCTGCCGGGGTCTTAATCACAGCAAGAGAAATCGGATTGCATCCCATAATCAGTTTTGCGCCGGCTTCATGGGTGATTTTTGCGATTGTTTCAGCATCTTCGATCTGTCCGAAGAAATTCGGTTGCTGTAGGTATACGCAAGCTGTTTCATTATTTACTGCTTGACGCAAGGCATCCAGATCCGTTACCCCATTCTTATCAGGCAATGTGATGATTTCTACTCCGATCCATTTACAATAAGTTTGAATGGTCTCTATGACCTGAGGGTTGGTCGTCCCCGAAAGCAACACCTTCGTTCTCTTTTTCTCTTTGCACATGACAACTGCTTCTGCTGCAGCGGTAGCTCCGTCATAAACAGAGGCATTGGATACCTCCATGCCGGTTAATTCACAGATCATCGTCTGGTATTCGAAGATGCTTTGCAGGATGCCCTGGCTGATCTCTGCCTGATATGGTGTATATGCTGTAACGAATTCTTCCTTTGATGTAATGGACTTAACCGCAGAAGGTATATAGTGATTATAAGCACCAGCTCCTCGAAAAATGGTATCGAAGACTTTGTTTTTCTTAGAGATTACTTCCATCTTCCTCTTAACCTGAGATTCGCTGAGTCCTTCCGGTAAATCCAGCTCCTTGGTCAGACGAACCTCCTGTGGAATGTTTATGAATAATTCTTCGATGGATGAACAGCCAATGGTCTGAAGCATTTCTGTTCGGTCCATAGAAGTATGCGGGAAATACTTGCCCATGGATTATTCCTCCTCTTTGATGAATGCTTCATATTCGTCCGCAGACAATAATTCTCCTTGTTCGGTAATATCGCTTACTTCTACTAACCATGCATCAAAAGCTGATTGATTGATTAATTCCGGTGAATCAAGAAGCTCCTCATTGATAGCTGCAACAACGCCACTAACCGGACTGATTACCTCAGATACTGCTTTCACTGACTCTACGTCTGCAAAGGATTCATCTAAAGTAACATCATCCCCTACTTCTGGAAGATTAATAAATACCAGGTCTCCTAATGCCTCTTGTGCATACTCTGTGATACCTATCCTAGCTTTGTCGCCTCCTAAAAATTCAATCCACTCATGAGATTTTGTAAACTTTAATCCTTCTAATTTTGACATTGTCTTTTCCTCCTAATATGATATTTGATTTATATAATTTGCTTCGTCTATTTTTCAATCAAAGTCTTATAATGATAAATGTTTTACTAATACTTTGTATCATGTCTTTGGATTAGTCGCTAATAAGTCCAATCATTCGTTTTCTTTATAGACTTCATCCATTCACTCTATCTATTCTCTATTTTTCTCTGCGATAGAACGGTAACGCTATTACTTGGGCTGCTAATTTTCTTCCTCTTACTTCAATGAATACCTTAGTACCTACTTCAGAGTTGGCAATATCAATCAATCCCATGGCTACCGCCTGGTTGATATAAGGACAATGAGTACCGGATGTGGTTCTTCCGACTACCTGATCATCCACAAGGATTGCACAGTCTTCTCTTGCAATACCACGGTCGATCAGACGCAGTCCTACACGCTTTCTTGTTAAGTTTCCTCTATCTTCAATTCCCTTTTTACCGATAAAATGATCTTTCTCCATCTTCACTGCAAAGGAAAGACCTGCTTCTAAAGGTGATATCGTATCACTTAGCTCATGCCCATACAGTGGCATCGCTGCTTCCAGACGAAGTGTATCTCTAGCACCTAGTCCAGCCGGTATTAAACCGAATTCTTTACCGACCTCCAATAAGGTGTTCCAAAGATAAGCCGCATCCTCCGGCTTGCAGTAAATTTCATACCCGTCCTCACCGGTATATCCTGTTTTAGAGATCAGACATTCTTTGTCCGAGACGGTTCCTTTTTCAACAAAGGAATAATATTTCGTCGGAATATCAGTCTCCTGCGTCACTTTTTTCAGTATCTCAGGTGCATTGGGACCTTGAAGAGCTATCTGTGCCACTTCATCGGATATATCCTTAAAAACAACCTCCCCAAAAAGATGCTTCTTCATCCATTCCACATCCTTATGTCGATTCGAAGCATTGATGACAATCAGATAGTACTCCGCATGGATCTTATATACTAATAAATCATCTACCACTCCTCCATCCTCATTGCACATGGGACTGTACTTAACCTGCCCGTCATACATCTTACTGCAGTCGTTGGTTACCAGCATTTGCACATTTGCTCCTGCATCTTTGCCCATCAGGATAACTTCTCCCATGTGGGATACATCAAATAAACCTGCCTTTGTCCGTACTGCCATATGCTCTGCGATTACCCCTGTTTCATATTGAACCGGAAGTAAATATCCAGCAAAGGGTACGATTTTCCCTTTCCACTGAACATGACAATCATAAAGCGGTGTTTTTAGTTCCATACGCTACCTCCTACTATCACTGTAATGAATTTTTTGCAACAGGCTCTCCTTATCGTTGCACACGAAAAAAAGGCGCATTGATACCCTAAACATATCAATGCGCCTTTGTTGTTTAACCTGAAAGATTCCTCATGAATCATAGTATAGCCTAGTATCCATAAGTTGCTTCGTCGGTGAACTTTCACTTTCCAAAGTATCGTCCAAATTCGGTCCTTTTGCCTGAGAGTTTTCGCATTCCCCTTCGGCTCCCGCTTCGATTATTACGGGTCTCTCCCAAATTCTTCAACCGATATATTAAATTATAGCATTATGGTAATTACATTGTCAATCATTACATAACCATGTAATACTTTCATCCTACTTTTATACAGGATGAACAATTTAATATGTATCTTATCGGTATTTTAATCCTTAGAAGAATAATAATCTACTTAATATCTTTGATTTTCATAATAATAAAATAATATCTATGGTACTAGAATCTAAATAGTACAAGTCAAAATGAGAAAATCCTATATCGAAAAATATGATACAATAGAGGTATCGTACTTAAGGAGGATTTCATTA
>JAQZBN010000096.1 GCA_029238935.1 Herbinix sp. | reverse complement strand
GGTGAAAGAAATGCAGTTATTAGTTTTAATCCTGAAGAAAGTTGAGCTAATTAATGATATTCTAAAACGACTCGTTGATGTAGGTGTCAAAGGAGGAACGATTTTAGAAGGTTCCGGTATGGCTAAGGAATTGGTGGATAACGAAGATTTGCCGATCTTTGATATGCTAAGGCATGTCTTGGCAGAGGAAACGGATGCAACGAGTAAAGTATTACTGTTTGTACTACGGGATGAAAAGGTTATGACTGCAAGGCAAACCATTAAATCAGTGGTTGGTGATTTAAGGGAACCAAACACAGGTATTATGTTCGCCATTCCAATCATGGATGTAGAAGGGTTATTGAATGAATAGAAATGACTCCACCATTCGTTGTACTGTTTTGCTTCTTGTCAGAAGTTGAATTGGATATCCTGATATTAATCATGCAACTTTTGAGGAATTGTAGTTAATGACTTGTTAGGTCGATCATTACAAAACTACCATTGATACAAGTAACAAGATGATAGGAGTTTAATTATTTATTAAGTTGGAAAAGTTTATAGATTGACAATAAAAATAACTTGGTGTAAAATATGTCATGTAAACAAAATAAAGATAATTCTTCGGGGCAGGGTGAAATTCCCGACCGGCGGTAAAGTCCGCGACTCATTGATCCATATAACAGATATGTGACAATGACTGATTTGGTGAAATTCCAAAACCGACAGTAAAGTCTGGATGTGAGAAGAGCAGTTCAATGAATGATTGGTATGCCCCGATTTTAAGATGCTTAAAATCGGGGTTTTTTTCGTTATACTGCACCCAGAGTTATCCTTTCAAAAAAAGGAGAGATGAATATGACAACAATGTCAAGAACACAGTCAAAAGGAAATGAAAACAGTATCTTAAAGGTGAGAGCATTAACAGTTATTGGTATGCTTTCAGCTATTTCGATGGTTTTGATGATGTTTAAAATCCCTTTGGGGTTTGCACCAAACTTTTACACCATCGACTTAAGTGAGGTGCCTGTACTCATAGGAGCATTTACTCTGGGCCCGCTTGCTGGTGTGATTATTGAATTAATCAAGAATTTATTGAACTTAGCAATTAATGGAACAATGACAGCTGGTATTGGTGAGATCGCCAATTTCTTAATAGGTTGTGCTTTGGTTATACCTAGTGCTTTGATCTATAAAAGAAGACAAACAAAGAAATCTGCGATCGTTGGTTTAGTGGTTGGAACCATAGCTTTGATCGTTATCGGTTGTGTACTAAATGCTTACGTTTTACTACCGGTCTATGGTAAAGCATTTAATATGCCTATGGAAGCATTGGTAGGAATGGGAACCGCGTTAAATCCTGCAATTGATAGTTTAACATCCTTCGTATTATTAGCAGTAGCTCCGTTTAACTTAATCAAAGGTGTTCTCGTATCAATCATTACTATACTACTCTACAAGAGATTAAGCCCAATCATCAAAGGACATAAATAAAAAAGACATGATAGAAATATATTAGTTATATACAGGACCTAGGATAGAGTTTCCCCAGAAACTCTATCTTTTTTTTGGCATATCTGCTATAATAGTAGCGATTATAGACCAAGCTTACCACGGGAATAATTATGGTAAGTGATCAATATTAGAAAATAAAAGTGAGAATCTATATGAGAATAGAGAGTTATCATACAGAAGATACCTTCCAGATAGGATTATCCCTGGGAAAAAAGGCACAAAAAGGCGAAGTATATTGCCTCCTTGGAGATCTTGGAGTCGGAAAGACAGTATTTACCCAAGGCTTTGCACAAGGAATGGGAATTATGGAAGCGGTGAATAGTCCTACCTTTACAATTCTTCAAGAATATGAGGATGGAAGAATTCCTTTTTATCATTTCGATGTATATCGCATCGCCGATGTAGAAGAGATGGAGGAGATCGGTTACGAGGATTATTTTTACGGGGAAGGGGTATGTCTGATCGAGTGGGCGAACTTAATTGAGGACATCCTTCCGAAACATTTAACATGGATTACCATCAAGAAAAATCCGGAAAAGGGTTTTGATTACCGGGAGATTATCATAGATAACCTACAGTAAACATGGATTATAATTAGAAACAGAGAGGAAGAAAACAATGAAACTATTGGCACTTGACAGTTCCGGGTTAGTAGCATCTGTTGCAGTGGTAACTGAAGATGCCATGCTGGCGGAATATACAGTAAATTATAAAAAAACACATTCTCAAACCCTATTGCCTATGCTAGATGAAATCGTTACAATGATAGAGCTGGATTTATCATCGATTGATGCTATTGCTGTATCAGTAGGACCTGGTTCTTTCACCGGGTTACGAATTGGTTCTGCGACAGTAAAAGGGCTTGGATTGGCTTTGAATAAGCCGGTGATATCCATACCCACGGTAGATTGCCTAGCCTATAATCTATATGGTACAGACAAGCTAATCTGTCCGCTCATGGATGCTCGTAGAAATCAAGTATATACCGGACTATATGAATGGAAGGATGATAAACTCTGTACAATTAGTGAACAGAAAGCTGTTTCCATTGAAGAAATCATCGATGAGATTAATCAATTAGAAAGAGATGTGATTTATCTTGGCGATGGAGTCGATGTACACAGAGAAACATTGCTTCAACGCACGAAACAACCTCATTATTTTGCACCTGTCCATATGGCAAGACAAAGAGCAGGAGCGGTGGCCGCTCTTGGACTTCTGTATTATCAACAGAATAAAATGGAAACAGCCAAGGCGCATCAGCCTATTTATCTAAGATTGTCCCAGGCTGAGAGGGAACGGGCGGAAAGACAACAGGAGCATTAAACTATGGTAATTCGAGACATGATAGACACTGACATTGAAACAGTGTATTGGATTGAACAGGAGACCTTTTCTGATCCCTGGAGTAAGGAAGACTTTCAAACATCGAGCAAAGATAAGAACAATCATTATCTGGTAGTTGAGATGGATAATAATGTCATTGCTTATTGCGGTTATTGGGGGATAGCAGGAGAGGGTTATATCTATAATGTTGCAGTAAAAGAAGAATATAGAAAACAAAAGATCGGATATCTAATGTTACAGGAACTGATTGCCAGGGGTAGGTCACAGGGAATTAAAACCTTTACCTTAGAGGTTCGGTGTTCCAACGAGGCTGCAATACGACTTTATAAACGTCTGGGCTTTGTAAATGCAGGCGTTCGCAAGGATTTTTATACGAGACCGAAGGAAGATGCACTCATCATGTGGCTTGATCCAATACAGTAATTCCCACTGTAAAAATCCCTGAACTGCGATTATAATAAATACAAGAGCGGACGATGCATCGAATCAGGAGGGATAAGTTGTGAAAAGAGCGGAGAGCGGAAAAAAGGGTGGCGATCATGCTATTTTATGCAATGTATGTGGAAAGAACCTTAAAGTTGAAAATGGTATCTTAAAAGAAGATGCATTTGAAGCAACGAAGGAATGGGGATATTTTTCGAAGCGTGATATGGAAATTCATCATTTTAATATATGCGAGGAATGCTATGAAAAAATGATAGCTGGATTTCAAATCCCAGTAGAAGTCGAGAAAAAACTGGAAGCCTTATAACAAATCAAAAGAGTTGGTGAAGAACCAACTCTTTTTTTGCTCTTAAGGGGTAACCCCTGGCAGCAGTAACTTGACAAACAACTGGACAAATGGTAGAAAATACTGTTAAAATATAAAATAACTATGCTTGATCTACGTATTTTTTGGTAAAGCTAGAGAAATAAAGATGTTTGGAAAGGCATGGAGAAAAGATGTTGGATGTATGTTTATTGGGCACCAGTGGGATGATGCCATTACCAGGCAGGTGGTTGACTGCTCTTATGACAAGATATAATGGAAGCAGTTTATTAATAGATTGCGGAGAAGGAACTCAGATTACCATCAAAGAAAAGGGATGGAGTTTTCACTCCATAGATACGATATGTTTTACGCATTATCATGGAGATCATATTAGCGGACTGCCGGGATTGCTGTTATCCATGGGGAATGCAGATCGTACGGAGCCGGTTACTTTAATCGGACCAAAAGGATTGGAGCGAGTGGTAAATGCTTTAAGAGTAATCGCGCCGGAGCTTCCATTTGACCTTAATTTCATAGAATTATCAATGGAAGAAGAAATCTATGAATTAAATGGATATCATATCAAAGCATTTCAGGTAAAGCATAATGTGACTTGTTATGGATATAGTCTTGAGATTAAGCGGGGAGGAAGGTTTTTTCCTGAGAAAGCCATGGAAAATCAAATTCCTCAAAGGTATTGGAATCGTCTTCAAAAGGGCGAAAACATAACCGAGGGTGAAATAACCTATACACCGGAGATGGTATTAGGCCCCGAGAGAAAAGGAATAAAATTAACGTATTGTACTGATACCAGACCGGTAAAATCCATCGTGGATAATGCAATGGATTCGGATTTATTTATCTGTGAAGGTATGTATGGTGATAAGGATAAGGATAATAAGGCAAAAGAATATAAGCATATGACTTTTATGGAAGCAGCGAAACTAGCAAAGTCAGCCAGGGTAAAAGAAATGTGGTTAACGCATTACAGTCCTTCCCTTACCAGACCGGAAGAATTTATTGGGGATGCGAAAAGCATTTTTCGAAATTCAAAGATCGGTAAGGATAGAAAGAGTATTACTTTGGAATTTGATAAGGATGAATAATACAAAGGAGGAATAGCATGGGTAAAGCTAAAAAAAGAACGTTAAGAACAATTATAACTATGATCATGGTCACAGCAGTCCTAATTCCTGTTTACTTCTATATAACTAACCGCATCAACAATGAGGAGGAGAATCCCTCAATTCAAAAAACAGAAATTGAGGTTCTGAAGGAAAAGGATCTGGAATTGAATTATCCCGCATCCCCGAGAGAAGTAATTAAACTATACAGCCGTTTTCTAAAAAGTTTATATTCCGATATCAATGAAGAAGATTTTAATACATTAGCGATTAAAATAAGAGATCTATATGATAACGAATTATTAGGAGTTAATCCGGAAGAGGAATATTTGAATAATTTATCCTCAGAAATTGCAGGGCATCGTAAGAACGGAGGTAAAATATCTAATTACCTTATAGAGAAAAGTGATCTTGTGCAATATTCCGAAAAAGAAGGAAAGGAATATGCTACAATCAATGCTTCATTTACAATATGGGAAAAGACCGGTTTGACGAAGACTACTGAGAAATTTCTTTTAAGAAAAGATAGTGAAGGGAAATGGAGAATTCTAGGGTGGGAAATCATTCCGGATATCGATATAGAAACGGATTAACTTGAGACAAAAAACGAGAAAGGCATTGATATGAAAAAAGATATGTTATTATTAGCCATAGAAACCTCTTGTGATGAAACGGCAGCAGCAGTGGTTAGAAACGGTAGGGAGGTATTGTCTAATGTAATATCTTCCCAGATTGATCTTCATAAGTTATATGGAGGAGTAGTACCTGAAATAGCATCCAGGAAACACATAGAGAAGATTAATCAAGTGATAGAAGAAGCATTAGAAACAGCGCAGATGGAGCTAAAAGACTTAGATGCTATCGGTGTAACTTATGGACCTGGTCTAGTAGGAGCACTTTTGGTGGGAGTAGCAGAAGCGAAAGCAATCAGCTATGCTGCAGGTAAGCCATTAGTCGGAGTCCACCACATTGAAGGACATATTTCCGCGAATTATATAGAAAACAAAGATTTAGAACCACCATTTTTATGTTTAATTGTATCAGGAGGTCATACCCACCTGGTATTAGTAAAAGAATATGGAGAATACCAGATTATTGGGAAAACCCGTGATGATGCAGCAGGAGAAGCATTTGATAAAGTAGCAAGAGCAATTGGTCTAGGATATCCCGGAGGACCAAAGATTGATAAATTATCAAAAGAAGGTAATAAAAATGCGATTGCATTTCCAAGAGCGAATATTGAAGGATCGCCTTATGATTTTAGCTTTAGTGGTTTAAAATCAGCCGTACTAAATCATATTAATTATT
Source organism: Herbinix sp. (assembly GCA_029238935.1). Classification (GTDB taxonomy): domain Bacteria; phylum Bacillota; class Clostridia; order Lachnospirales; family Lachnospiraceae; genus Mobilitalea. The sequence continues at coordinate 1,509 of JAQZBN010000096.1, read as the reverse complement.
GTGAAATGAAGAATATAGATATAAATAAAGCAGATATTGCTGCATCTTTTCAGGAAGCTGTTATTGATGTGCTAGTAACTAGAACGATTCTGTCAGCGAAGGATCAAGGAATGAAAAAAGTGGCTATAGCAGGAGGAGTTGCAGCAAATTCATCTCTTCGCCAAGCAATGATGCAGGCATGTGAGAAGGAAGGGTTGCAGTTCTATTACCCATCTCCGATCTTTTGTACAGATAATGCTGCAATGATTGGAGCAGCTGCTTATTATGAATACCAAAAGGGAATCAGACATGGACTCGATTTAAATGCAATTCCTAATTTAAAACTCGGTGAAAGATAATCCAAAAATATATTTTAGTATCGGGTATGCACTTGGGCTTGTTAAATGCATGATCCATCGATAATTACTTTATAAAACATCATGACTCATTGGGGGATAACTATGAACAAGAAGATAACGGCAATCGTTCTAGCAGCAGGACAGGGGAAGAGAATGAATATTCCCGTTGCGAAACAGTTTCTTATACTAAGAGAAAGACCAGTTCTGTATTATTCACTCAAAAGTTTTCAAGATAGTTTAGTAGATGAAATCATCATTGTCACTGGAAAGGAACAATTAGAATACTGTAGAGAACATATTGTTGCTCCTTATCCATTTAGTAAAGTGCAGGCTGTGATTGAAGGCGGAAAAGAAAGATATGATTCTGTATTTAAGGCATTAGAATATACTACGAAATCAGACTATGTTTTAATTCATGATGGTGCAAGACCATTTATAACTATAGAAATGATAAATCATATAATAAATGAAGTAAAATCTGTTGGAGCATGTATTTTTGGAACACCAGTGAAAGATACTATCAAAGTGGTTGATAACGATGGGTTCATTAAAAAAACTCCTGATCGATCCACTCTATGGGCAGCTCAGACACCCCAGGCTTTTGACTACCTTGATATTAAACGAGCATATGAGAAGTATTATGAGGATAGAAATCCGAATAAAAACACTATAACCGATGACGCTATGGTATATCAGGAATATATAAAAAAGCGTGTTAAAATAATTCAAGGTGATTATACGAATATTAAGTTAACAACGAAGGAAGATATTCAGTTAGCAGATAAGATACTTGAAAATCAAACTTATGCTTAGAACAGTAATTTAGAACAATAAATGAAAAGTTTATTAGAAAACCTCTTGACACATTATTCATGAGATGCTATACTAGCTAAGCGACGTTTGGAGAGATGCCCGAGCGGCTTAAGGGGCTGGTCTTGAAAACCAGTGATTCTGAAAGGAACCGTGGGTTCGAATCCCACTCTCTCCGTTGCTATCAATATGGATGGCATAGGTCTGTATGTTATGGATCAACATTTAAATCAATACGATTTATATAATCACCGAGTTATATTATTTGGAGAAATACCCAAGCGGCTGAAGGGGCTCCCCTGGAAAGGGAGTAGGTCGTTAATAGCGGCGCGAGGGTTCAAATCCCTCTTTCTCCGTTCTA
>JAQZBN010000047.1 GCA_029238935.1 Herbinix sp. | reverse complement strand
AAAAAGCTTAGAGGTTTTGCTATGGCTTATGATGATCTTCAGGAGATGTTTATTCTGAAGTACTCATAAATCTATTTACACATAAATCTTGACACTATCCTTATAAATTATATAAAAAGTGTATTCTTACCTATAGTAATCTAGCTTTCGGATATATTAGGTATATCAAAACAAAGAGGCAATGAGCACGCTCATTGCCTCCCTTAGGGTATTATAAATCAAACACCTCTATTTGTTTTTTCAAATTAACCAACCCCTTTCAAACGATATTGACCGGTCACTAGTATTATCTCACAGATAACATAAGAAGAATAGGAATAGAATTATTATATTTATTTTTTCTTATACACTATTTTCTTAATCGTATCTTCTCCCAGATGAAACTGATCTGCCAATACCGGAATGGGTTCTCCCTGTTCAAACAAACGGGATATCGTCTTATTCCTTTTATCAATCGCTTGACGGGCTCCGCTTACATAACCCCAGCCTGCTTTATTACTCTTTTTTGGAATATAAACAAGGCTTCCCTCCACATATTCCTGAATTTCTTTCAAAAGGCGGGCTGGCAATACCTCTGAACCTTTCTTGTAATCCAAATAGCATTCCCTCCAAAAATATAAAATCAACCTGACACCTGCAAACAAAGCTTTGCATGTAAGCCCACCTCCTTAATTTTTACAATAATATCTATACTATAGCACAGAGTTTTGATTTATTCTATATATTATTTTAAATTATTTGTGCAATGTGACAGAGTTTCTTCCAACCCTTTGCCATCCTATCCTTAGGATGTTACAATAATAAAAAGTTTGCGATCAGCTATGGCTGAGTATTTATTCCTCACATTCTATGAATGGAGGACTCTTATGTCACATACCAAGAAAGTTATATTTTCATTCTTTTTGAGTATCGTATTACTCTTAATATCTTTTACATCTAGCCCACTACATATGAAAGCATCTAGTTCAAATCCTTTTATTCTTCTTTCTCAATATCAGACTACGGTAGATATTGGTGATGAGTTTTTCCTCATTGCAGTCACATCCAATGGAAAATCTCCTACCTGGAAAAGCAACGATACCAACGTCGCCTCTGTTAATAAGTATGGAAAAGTCACCGCAAAAAAAGAAGGCAGCACATTGATTACTGTAAAAATCAAAGATGCTGAAGCCTTCTGTGTGGTAAATGTTAATAAGACAATCGTAACAATCAATCAGGTTACGGCTTCGATTGAACGAGGCGAAAAGCTGACGCTATCTGCAACTACCTCCAATGATTCTAAAATCTCGTGGAAGAGCAGTAGAAAAAGTATTGCAACCGTAGATGAACGTGGCATTGTAACCGGTCTTAAGCCGGGAGAAACTATAATTACTGCTTCTGCGGATACCACTAGCGTTACTTGTAACATTACCATCAAGGAACCAACCATCCAGTTAAGCAAAGAAAAAATAACTCTATATCGTGGGCAGACACTAAAACTATCTGCAACCACTTCCTCCGGTTATCTCCCTGTATGGAAAACCAATCGGAAAAGTGTAGCCGTTGTAGATGAAAACGGAACGATAACTGCAGTGAAAAACGGAACCGCTTACATAACTGCAACTCTGGACGGTGTAAAGAAGAGCTGTGAGGTTATTGTAGTAAAACCCACAATTTCTTTAAGTTCCAGTGAAATCACAATAAAGAAAGGAGCTACTTCCACTCTGTTAGCAAAGGTATCCTCCGGTAACTCTGCAACCTGGTCTACCAGTAATATAAATGTTGTTACTGTAGATTCAACCGGAAAAATAACAGCGTTAAAAAAAGGCAGAGCCTATGTCTATGCTGCGGAGGATGGAACAAAAGTCAAGTGTACCGTCTATGTAACTGACTAAAAATCAGGAGGAATAAATACAGCAAACTTTGAATTCGTAACTATATACTACACTATTTCATTCTTCTCCTCGCATACAATTGCTTTTTTCTCGAAGATATGCTATCCTTTTGTCAAAGGATTGGTGATAATGTTTGAAAATAGGGATTTGTGACGATAATATAATATATTTAAATTATCTTAAGGATTTTGTTCTTAACATCTCTTCGCCTAAGTTTGATGCATCCATAGATGCTCTTCATCCTGATCAACTTTTTCAGCTCATCAAGATGCAAAACTGTTCCTATGATATCATAATTACAGATATTGATATGGGTAATTTTAATGGGATACAATTTGCAAAGGAAATTAACCGTATCAACCCTTCCTGTATTATTATTTTTGTTAGTAGTTATCTTAATTTTGCAACCGAAGTTTATGATGTTAATCATATCTATTTTGTTTTAAAATCGGAATTGGAATTTCGGCTTCCAAAAGCTTTAGAAAAAGCTCATGCACTATATCAGGACAATAAAAAAAACATACTCAACTTCCGATACCAGAATATAGATTATATGCTATCACTTCCCGAAATCACTCATATTGAGGCCTTAGGAAGATATCTCTATATTCATGATATGACTAATACATATAAATGCATTGGAAGCCTAAAACTAATCCAAGCTGAGCTGCCCAATTCCTTCATTCGCTGTCACAACAGTTTTATCGTAAATCTAACTCATGTACGTTCTATGAGTAGAGTAAGTTGTGTTTTGTCATCCGGTATTACTATACCTGTCAGTCAAACCTATTCTAAGCAGTTACAGGCTTCTTATATAACCTATGTGTCTAAGAAGCTGTGAATAATTTAACTTGATACATAATTAATTTAGATAAAAAGCACAGTACCATCACTGTGCTTTTAACATTACCATAGCAGAAAATTCTTCTCCCAGATCAATTAATTCCTTTTGACCATCATACCGTTCAATAATCTCTTCCAGAATTCGTATCCCATATCCATGCATGGTCTTGTTCTTTTTCCAGGTAGTAAAACGTCCTTTCTCATTGATAACATTCTTTTCTTGATACTTGCTGTTTACAATCTTTATAGCAAAGTAGTTACCCACCAAGGATGATTTTACTTTAATATAATTGTTAGTATTCTCATTTCTCTGACAGCTCTCTATGGCATTGTCCAGTAAATTTGAGTATACACTCATTAAATCAATATCTCGAATGGTCAGACCCTCCGGAATTGTCAAGTCAATATCATAGGTAATATTACTTTGATCGCACACTTTGAGTTTTTGAGACAGTACAGCGTTTATTATTTTATTATTACAATAATATACCTTATTGATCTCACGATAATGGTTTACCAAGTTCTCGGTATACTCTCTCGCTTCTTTATTATCTCCGTTATTAACCAATACTTGTATTGTCTTTATATGATTTCCGATGTCATGGTATAGTTTATGAATATTCAACTCTTGCTGCTGTAAAGCAAGATAATTAGCATATTGTATCTCATTTTGCTCTTTTAATAAAGCATTTTCCACTCGTAATAACCTTTTATCCGAATGATTGATTGCAATCAGCATAATAATCAGGAGCACAGCGATTCCTATCAAGACCTGATTTACATTATTTAAACCTTCCAAACCACCTTCCGTATGGTCATTCTTACTTTGATAATTTTTTGTAGAGCTGAGCATGATTAAGAACCATCCGGAATATAGTATAAACCAGCTGAGTTTTGAAATCTGATGTAATTTCTTAAACCTTTTAATAAATCTGCTTAATAAGAGAAGGATACCTCCAAATAGCAGGATGATAAGTAATATAACGATATATTTCGGTAACGTTTCTAAGGTCAATAAATGAATCATCAAATGACCCTGGCTATCCTCCGTTGTAAATTGAGCATAATAAAGCAGTGCTAAAGGAAATGACATTACCGTATGCAGAATAATAGTTAGCCAATAGGTTCGATACCAGACAATGTCTAATATGTAGGACAAGAAGCAAATCATGATGAATTCTTCAAAAAATACCAGTGCCTTTGATATCAATAATACAGTTTCTGTTTCCTCGATAATTTCTCCTCCAATATATAGAATGGATAAAGAATTTATAATTGGTACTAAATTTGCATAAAAGAATGCCGTTATATAGGCCTTCCTTTTACTTGTTTTTATCGGAAAGCTATGGCACATGATGAAATATATCACATACTCATAAGCCAAAGTCATAACATACAGATGCAGAAACTTATTTAATAACAGTAAATTCATTCAATTTTTCTCCCGTTGCTGTTACATATCAATACTACATTTGGATCTTTATACTATATATTTCCTTTTGCAGGATACATAGTTTTGCTTAAATTTTACGGTGTAATAACTCATTAAAATATTGTAATAACTCATTCATATTAAGTTTTAAAAATATGATATGATTATTTGTGAAAATTTCAGATAATTTATTCCGATTTACAATAAATGTATATCTATTATCGGAATTTATTTACCAATTATAGTAAATTTAATTGAGGTGTTCTTATGAATGAGAAATTAATATTTTCAAAATTAAATTATTTAGGTGACGTGGATTGGTATAAACTTACTACCAAGACCGGAACAACTGAATATACCATATCCTTCAGTAACGTAACAGGTCCTTTGCATATTCGACTTTACGATCACGATGGTAATCTTATCATTCAATCCAATTCCTTATGCACTCATAATGGCTCAATTAAGATGAAACTACGTACCAACTCAACTTATTATTTGCAGATATCTTCAGTAATGGGATATTATAATCCCATAAATAATCCTTACTCTTTGAATGTAAGTTAACTTAGAGAATCCTTATTGCCTTATCCGACGTTGCAAAAGGATTTCACCTTTTCATCAATATTATCATCCTGAACTTTATATGGTTCATAAAATTCCATGGTATTAACAATTGTATTTCCTTTTAATTCATCTGTTAACTTCTTAAAGCATTTATCCGCACCGCCACCCATATGGCAGGCAAAAAGATAAATATTTTTTCCTGATATTTTTTGTTCAGAGAGAAATGTTCTAATAGGCGGTGTGTAAGTTCCTGCCCAAATCGGTGTTCCAATGAAGATAGTATCGTAATTCTCTGTGGCAACATCATAAGCTTCCAGTCCCGGCTTCTCACCAAATACTACACTTTTCCCACCCCAAAAAAATTTGCTCACTTTACCTGTTGGATACTCTTTTTTTGTAGTTAATCGAAGCAGCTCTGCTCCTGTCAATTTGGCTATCTTTTTTGCTATATAATCCGTATCACCCTCCAAAGAGTAATAAACTACCAATGCTCTCATAAACAACTCTCCTCTCTAGTCTTCTGCTAATATTGCTTTAATCCGATGAATAAGCATATCAATTGCAACGTCATTCATACCACCTCTCGGGATAATCACATCCGAGTACTTCTTATACGGTTCAACAAACTGTTCGTGCATAGGTTTCACAGTATTCGTATATTGCTCAATGACTGACTCAAGACTTCTGCCCCGTTCATTCACATCCCTTACGATACGTCTGATTAAGCGTTCATCCGCATCTGTATCAACGAACACTTTGATATCCATTAGATCCCTAAGATCTGAATTCTCATATATCATAAACCCTTCCACGATGATCACTTTCGCAGGATTTACCTTCACAGTTTCCGCCAGTCTTGTATGTTCTTTATATGAATAAACAGGTCGATCGATTGGCTTTAATTGTTTTAAGGTTTTGATATCTTGAATCATCCGTTCCGTATCAAACGCATTGGGATGATCATAATTGAGTTTTGCTCTTTCTTCAATTGGTAAATTATCATGTGGAATATAGTAAAAATCATGGCTAAGTAATTCTACACTATCCTTAAACTCGTCTTTGATGCGATTAGCTACCGTGGTTTTACCGGATGCAGAACCACCAGATACTCCTATCACGATGACATTTTTCATAAGTTTCCTCCATTACGGTGCAAGTTCCGTTATAATGTGTTTTTTATTTTTAGATATTATCATAATATTATGTTTTCTAGTTAATTTTTTTGGTTTGTACTTGTTTTCAATTATTTTTTCTCTAGACTTGATTATATCGTTTTTTAGATATTAGCATATCGTTGAGAAAAATCCTATTGTTATTTACTCGTTTCTATTATATTTATTTTTTCAACTCTAACAGGTACTTCTGCAAATATTCCTCTAAAGTTATCTTACTGCATAATCTAGCTAACAGCTCATATGGAATTTTCTCCATATTCTTAAATCGGATGCAGCTCTTACCCATATCAAGTTTTCCACTGCTGTATTTAGGATACTCATCCTGAAACCAGGATAAAAGATCCGGCATAGAATAAATTCCCATATGATAAAATGCAATAAAATTTTTTTGGGATGCAATACTGATAAAAGGGATTGGTTCCTTAGGATTTACATGATAACCAGGTGCATAAATGCTATGGGGAACAACAAAACTGACCATTCCGTATGACATAGTCTCTTCAAATCCTAACGGCAAATTTTCTTTTATAAGATTTCGTAATCGCCTAAAAGGTTCTTTTCTATCGATTGGAAGTTGTTCAATATATTCTTCCGGGTTATTTGCTTCGTATGTCATATTTCTTTCCTCCTTTTATCATACAGTATCAATTGATAATATACATCCTATTATATTAAACACAAATGAAAATTTTACTTCCTATGATTTTTATTTGAGCTTTCTATCGATCATTATACTTTAGTATATCATAGATTGTTGCGTATGATAATCGTGCAATTCTATATTCGAAGAATAAATATATAAAATCTCGACATACTGACAGAGAACATCAAACAGCATATCGATAGGAGGATATCTATGACTGACAGTAAAAAGAAAAGTACTAAAAATCATAAAAAAGAAGACGGAACTTTTCATTCAAAGCACGTAAAACACGATCCTCAAGCAGAGAGTGCTCGAGCAGTATTTGGTTTACAAGAGGATAATCCCAAAAATAAAAGCAGCGAAACCAGCCGATAGTAGTAGTATACCAAATCATTACATCGTGGTAAGCAAAGAAGTTATCAACAAGAGCAAGAAAAAATAAGAAAGTTATCCCCAAAGTCAGCACGACTTAAGGATAACTTTCTTACTTTTATTTCTTTGGATTTATTTTACAACAATATTTAATATTCTACCAGGAACATAGATCACTTTCGCAACGGTCTTTCCTTCAGTAGCTGCTTTAATTACATCCAGGTTCAGTGCTTCTTCTTCTACCTTTTCCTGCTTTTCATCTCTGGCAATGGTTAAATTAGCTTTCACTTTACCATTGATTTGAACAGCGATTTCAATCGTATCTTCAATTGTCTTCTGCTCATCGTATACCGGCCATTTCTGCTGATATACTCTTCCCTGTTCGCCAAGTAACTGCCAGAGCTCTTCTGTCATATGCGGTGCTACGGGATTTAAGAGAGCTATTAAAGTTTTAAACTCTCCCTTTGTAACAGAACCAACTTTGTAGAATTCATTTACCATAGACATCATCGCAGCAATCGCTGTGTTAAACTTCATACTCTCATAATCCATCGTTACTTTTTTGATTGTCTGATGCATCTTAGTCTCAAGATTGGAGGAATAAGCCTCTTCTTCGGTTACCATTTCTTTCAGCTTCCACACACGATCCATAAAACGGCGACAACCCTTTACACCTTCATTTGACCATGCTGCACTTAAATCAAAAGCTCCAATGAACATCTCATAGGTACGAAGTGTATCCGCGCCAAATTCATTGACGATATCGTCGGGATTAACAACATTGCCTCTGGACTTGGACATTTTCTCATTGTTCTCACCAAGGATCATACCATGGGAGGTTCTCTTCTTATATGGCTCCTTGGTATTTACTACACCTTGATCATAAAGGAATTTATGCCAAAAACGAGAATAAAGTAAATGAAGTGTAGTATGCTCCATACCGCCATTGTACCAATCAACCGGAAGCCAGTAATCTAATTCCTCTTTGTTTGCTAATGCATCATTATTATGAGGATCAATATATCTTAAATAATACCAGGAGGAACCTGCCCACTGAGGCATCGTATCGGTTTCTCTGTGTGCCTTACCACCACAATGAGGACAGGTAGTCTCTACCCAGTCAGTCATTGCAGCCAACGGCGATTCACCATTATCGGTCGGTTCATAGCTTTCCACTTCAGGAAGCATGAGTGGTAATTCGCCCTCAGGAATCGGAACATAGCCACATTGTTCACAATGAACCAACGGAATCGGCTCACCCCAATATCTCTGACGAGAGAATACCCAGTCTCTTAATTTAAAGTTAACCTTCTTTGTACCAATGCTCTTTTCCCCTAACCATTCGAGAATATTCTTCTTTGCATCAGCAACTTCAAGACCGTTAAGGAAATCAGAGTTAACTAATTTGCCTGTTGTGGTATTGGTAAATGCAGCTTCATTTACGTCCCCACCGGCAACTACTTCAATGATAGGAAGGTTAAATTTCTTAGCAAATTCCCAGTCACGTTCATCATGAGCAGGAACTGCCATAATAGCACCGGTTCCGTAAGTCATAAGAACATAATCCGAGATCCAGATTGGTATCTCCTTACCATTAACCGGATTAATTGCTTTTAAACCATCTATCTCTACACCGGTTTTCTCTTTTACCAGCTCAGTTCTCTCAAAATCAGACTTCTTTGCTGCTTGCTCACGGTAATTAATTAATGCTTCGTAATTACCGATCTCATCCTTGTATCGATCAATCAGAGGATGCTCTGGAGATATAACCATATAGGTTGCACCAAATAATGTATCCGGTCTGGTGGTGAAGATACGAAGGTTCTCTTCTTTTCCGGAGATCTTAAAATCAACCTCAGCACCAACGGAACGACCAATCCAGTTTACTTGGGAGACCTTGATTTTTTCGATATAATCAACCAGATCAAGATCGTCAATCAATTTGTCTGCATATTCGGTTATTTTTAACATCCACTGGCTCTTTACCTTACGGACAACTTCGTTACCACAACGTTCACAAACACCACCTACAACTTCTTCATTTGCAAGACCTACTTTACAAGAAGTACACCAGTTAATCGGCATTTCTGATTTGTAAGCGAGACCTTTCTTAAATAAATGCAGGAAGATCCATTGAGTCCATTTATAATAATTCGGATCTGTCGTATTAATCTCTCTATCCCAATCAAAAGAATATCCAAGGGATTTTAACTGTGCGGTGAAATTCTCGATATTTTTCTTTGTAACGATCTTCGGGTGAATATGATTTTTGATTGCATAATTTTCTGTAGGAAGTCCGAAGGCATCCCAGCCCATCGGATATAATACATTATATCCTTCCATTCTTCTTTTTCTTGCGATAATATCCAGCGCTGTATAGGGTCTTGGGTGACCAACATGTAGACCCTGTCCGGATGGATATGGGAATTCTACCAGAGCAAAGAATTTCGGCTTCGATTTATCCATTCCTACTTTGAAAGCTTCTTCCTGTTCCCAGATTGCCTGCCATTTTTTCTCGATTTCATTCGGTGAATAATACTCACTCATCTTGTTAAACCTCCTATATTCTATAAAATAATTTCCGCTTAAGAATCAAAAATCCCCCTCATCTCAATCTAGAGACGAAGAGGTTCTATACAATAAGAACTGCTTTCCGCGGTACCACTCTAATCCATGATTCTATATACCTAAAATCATGTACTCATATAATCGATAACGGGATCTCCCGCTCTGCCTACTAATCTTCAGTCAGAGAGCTCCAAGGCGAGTTCAAAGTTCTTATCTGCCACTTTCCACCACCAGTGACTCTCTGTAAGACAGGCTCCTTTTACTACTCCTCTTCATAACCATGATGAAATATGAAATTTTTTGTGTAAATTACTTTTAATTCTATCATTTTTGTTTTGTCTGTCAAGTAGAAATAATAATTATTTCCAATCCACAATGCTCCTCTTATCAAAGAAAGGTGAGTTCTGCCTTATGATAGAAAGTTTTGACATTTCTATGATTCGTATACGCAGACTCACCTTAAAATATTAAATAGTCAGTTTTTCAATGCAAGGTGTTGGTTAATTTATAAACGCAATCCTACAAGCTTTATCAATTACCGTCCTAATCCGTAATGGATTCCTCTATAATAGATTCCATAGTACATACTTATATCGCAATAACAATGGTATATTCTTCATTGACCAGGTGTAATCGTCTCCTTTGAGCGTCTGTAATATTGGTAAAGTGGCAAGGCAGTCCCCTGGAGGTGGAATAGTCCTGACCATTCATTAATTGAAAGTGTAGATGAGGACAGGCTGACTTTCCGGTATTTCCTATTCGTCCAATCACCTGGCCTTGTTTTACCATATCCCCTTGCTTTACAGTTACACTCTGATAGATCAAATGTCCATAAAATGAGTATTCTCCGTTATCTTGTCGAATCACAACGTAATTACCACATTGTAAAGGAGTTCGGCCATGTTGCTTTACAAATTGCTTTCTTTCCTCCAAAACTTTCGGATCCTGCTCTGCATCATGTGGAAAATTCACTCTTAATGTAGCATCGTTAAAGCATTCGACAACTTCTCCATCCCCGATTGCCAAAATTTCTTTTCCAAACCATATATAATCTTCATCCTTTTCATACACAGTATCGGTATCTACTTTCCCTAGGTCAAAGGCAAACTCCATGGAATATTGTGTCCGATGCGCACCGTAACAGTCATAGTTTCCATTTACCTGCCATACTCCTTTTACTGGAAAGGTATAAGCATTTTTCGTCTGATAGGCAATTACCGGAATGGTTCTTTGTTCCGTTAAAAGCTCTGATCCCTTCCAATGTTCGACAGATAAAATCACCTGATCAATCGGTTTTGGGTATATCACGATAAAATACTCATTTAAAATTCCGATCTCCTGATTAGGCTGCAGGTTAATTCCCTCAGATAACTTTTCTATATCCCAGAACTTTTCTCTACCAACCATTACTTTAGTATCCCATTCATTATGAAACTTGATTTTATCTGGGAAGTGTTGAATTAAATTCTCCAGAGCATCGCCCTCATAATTGATTTCTTTTACTTTTCTTCCTTCTGCATACAGCTGAAAATTTATGCCTTTCATTGTAAGCAGCAGTTCTGAATCATTTTTTATCTGAATTGCTTTGCATACAAAGTCAGATTGTACTGTCCATGGATCAAACTGCATCGGTGCATTGATAATATAATCACCTGGTATTATATTGATAATCATAATTACTACTTCCTCTCTAGCTCTCAATAGGTAAGTCGAATGCTTACTATTTCTCTTTCTAATATGAGAATATCAGAACAATACTTGACCTGATACCTCAAACATAATACAAAAACATGATTGAGATTTTCAAAAACCATGGAACGCATTCGGGTTATATGTACTAGGGAAATAAATCCTATTATTGTAACGAGGACTAATTGCATTTCTTTCCGATCCACACTTATAATTTATTGATTTCTGGAATTTTATTGAATATAATATTCTCTGTAACAATACGGAGAAATGTAAACAGAATAAATATATGCATTCTAATTCATCCCTTTTGTTATCAGAACAAAGATTGGGGGTTTTATCTTTATGAAACCATGTTCACGCTGGGTGAAAAGGTACTGTTGTAAGCTCTATGCAATTCTTTAATGACTCTTATCGATTTGTATGGAGCGGATAAATATAGAGGTACGATAGGAGCAAAAGAATTGCACATTAATTTATGATAAAATAAAATTAAGGAGCAGTTCACACATGAAAATAGAAATCAAATTAGCAGATGACACAAGTTCTTACATTATAAAAAATATGTATCCATTATATCTCCATGATCTCTCCGAGCTACATGGAACTTTACCCAATCAACATGGTATCTTTGAAGATGGTGATGTGAAAACCTTAGCAGATCAATATGATATTCAACAACCCTGGTTTGAGCATCCAGGTGTATTATTTCCCTACCTCATCATGGTCGATGATATTCCAGCTGGTTTTTGTCTAGTTGCCACAGGAAGATTCGTTCCACCGGGTTCAGAAATATATATTTATGAAACCTTTCTGTTAAAGCCCTTCCGGGGAAAATCCATCTCCTATCAAGCAGTGATAGACATTTTTAACCGCCATAGAGGGGAATGGATGCTTTATACAAATGCAACGGAGAATAATTATCGTGCACAATTATTCTGGTGTAAAACACTTGGTTCTTATACACAAGGTAATTATAGAATAAGTGTTCAAAACATTGATCATCAGCCTAAATTGGTATTTCAATTTATAAATTAAATTCTATTCTAATAATTATTCGTACCCCGTAGATCAGGCTTAGTATAGATCGTACTCTACGGGGTATTTTTTTGTTAACAATGAATAGAACTCAATAATCATATTGATCCATTCTTGACAATTCTTTAACATTGACTTAAATATACAAATATGCTATTATGAAAGAGATTTTTTTCCGGTTGGCAGTGATAAAAAACTGTTTCAAGTTTTAGCTTGTAGGGTGGAGAGCTTCTTTATTGAAGTTCTCTTTTTTTATACAGCTACCGGATAAGTGACGTAAAAATTATGAAAAGAGGTGAATTCTATGCCTTTGTCTGAGAGTATTCTTGTAGCATTGTTTTGTATGGCCGTGGTTTTTGCAGTTCTAGGAATACTGTGGGGTATTATAAGGGTCTTTTCTATTATCATTATGAGACTTGAGAAAAGATCTGATAAAAGTGCAAATGGGACAAATCCTTAGATTATTTAACTTTCGTATCATCAAATACATAAAGGGAGGTATTACAAGTGTTTTATGATTCACTTATAAAATTATGGGAAGATTCCGGTTTTGTCGCATTGACCTGGCAATCTCTATTAATGATGATAATCGCATGTGCTTTAGTATATTTAGCAATTGCGAAAAAATTTGAACCGCTTCTGTTATTGCCTATCGCTTTTGGTATGTTATTGGCAAACTTACCATTGACCGGATTGATGCAGGAACCATCCAGCTCATCCGAGGTAGGAGGCCTTTTATATTATCTTTATCTTGGTGTAAAAAAGGGAATTTATCCTTCGCTTATTTTCCTAGGCATTGGGGCAATGACCGACTTTGGTCCTTTGATTGCCCGTCCTAGCAGTTTATTAATTGGTGCCGGTTCTCAATTCGGTATCGCTATAGCATTTATCATTGCAACTGTTATGGGATTTACACCTGAGGAAGCAGCCTCCATCGGAATTATCGGCGGTGCAGACGGCCCAACCGCGATTTATTTAACAACGAGGCTTGCTCCTGGTTTACTTGCATCCATAGCAATTGCTGCTTATTCTTATATGGCATTAATACCATTGATACAACCACCGTTGATGCGATTATTAACAACAAAAAAAGAACGACAGATCCAAATGGTACAATTAAGAAAAGTATCAAAGTTAGAGAAGATATGTTTCCCAATCTTTGTCTCTATCTTATGTATCCTTCTTTTACCTTCAGTAGCACCTTTGATCGGTATGTTAATGTTAGGAAATCTCTTCCGAGAGTCCGGTGTTGTAGAAAGACTATCCGATACCGTACAAAATGCATTAATTAATATCGTAACCATATTCCTTGGTATTACTGTCGGTGCTACCGCTGAAGGTTCTGAGTTTTTGAAGCCTGAGACTCTCGAAATTATACTTCTTGGTCTTCTAGCCTTTATGTTTAGTACGGTTGGTGGACTTTTAATTGGTAAGTTCATGTGCTGGATCACCAAAGGCAAGGTAAATCCACTGATCGGTTCTGCCGGTGTTTCCGCTGTTCCTATGGCTGCACGGGTATCTCAAATTGAAGGTCAAAAAGCTAATCCGGGAAACTATTTACTCATGTTTGCTATGGGTCCTAACGTAGCCGGTGTTATCGGTTCTGCCGTGGCAGCCGGAATACTACTTTCTATATTTGGTTAAGAACTATACCCTTCACATAAAAGGGCCAAGATTCACTGCGAATCCTGGCCTTTTATTTATTTTACTGTTTTATTTTCTATTGTCCTCTCAGCTCGATATACATTCCTTACGGAAAATATAAACTAGTCTGGTCTTTATCAATAGAAAGCGTTTAATAGACTTTTATTGGATCACTCTGCATTTTTTTAACAAAATCAAATTAACCATCCCATATGCTAAGCATATCACACCCAAGGATAAAAATCCTTTGAATATACTGTTACTGGAGAATAAACTAAATATAAAACCCACCACAATAGAGATCGCTCGCATCATAAATGACACCATTGACTCAACCGTAGCACGAATACTGCTTTCCGTGCGATGATGGATGTACCCATCCAATAAAGGTGTTATCACACCATGCCATATTCCCATCATCACCATAGGAGCGAAAATCCATTTGTTGTTTAAAACTGCAATCCAACTAAATCCTATTCCATATATAAATGGTATGATAGCAAAAAAAGATTGATATGATATTTTATTCTTTATCTGCTCTACTAACAAGTTACCAGGTATGGAAAATATCGAATATAAAACAGATATCACTCCAAAGAATATAACAGGGACCTTAATCGCTTGCATTAATAGCTGCCAGAATTCATCCATATAATTCCAACACGCTCCTAAAACCATACCATTGACGCAATAAGTAAATAACAAGGGGTGACTTTTTAGAAAAACTGCACTCCTCTTTCCATATACTAAAAATGATGTTGAGTTTACTGCTGTATTCACCAGTTTTTCTCTGGGTGGTTCTGAAAGATTAAATAACAAGAGAAAAGCAATCAGCTTACACCCAATGGATACTGCATAATTGAACTCATACCCCCAATAAAATGCCGTGACTCCACCAATCAATGCTGCTGCCGATGCACCTAAGGTATCTATCGCATGATACCTTCCGTATATCGTTTCAAACTTACTCTCCTTTCCCTCTACAGCCAACGAATCATACATTATTGCCTGTAAACTTCCACTTTTCAATGCATTGCTAATCCCTGCCACCAAGACAGCCAATGCAAACAACCAAAATCCATGGGCAAAGTAAATGATGATAAATTCACATACCGATAGAGATGCAGCTATTAGCAGCATTCTTTTTCTGCCCAATATATCTGCCATGATCCCAGAGGGAATTTCAAATAAAGCTACTGTAATTCCGTATACAATTTCCGTAGCTACAACCATAGTAATGGTTAAACCTCGTTCGGCCCAAAAAAGTCTTTCTATCACATATGCCAAAATAAATCCGTCAAAAAAGGTAATCGTATATAGCATAATGATATTCTTACAAAATCTCGATTTCATCTTATTAACCTCCATTTATTCTCTTCTGCTTACATAACAAGCATAAGGTGGAGGTCGTGATAGTCTTAGGTGTCATAATCAACAGGGAGGTTTCCAAATACACATATGAATCACTTCCTTTTTCCGTTATATAGTCAATTTCTTTGTTTTCTATTGTACCATTATTTTACTATATTTATCAATTTAATTTATGCGTATGACTCGTATTCACAGGAATCAAACAGGCATGTGTATCCTGATTTTTATAGTCGGTCAACCACATGCCCTCTTTTTATTTACTTATTTAATATTTTCTTCCTTTATGAAATGTATTTCTATTTTTGATCTCTTTCATTGTACCATCCATGCCCATTCGAAATTTCTTCTTTTGATTCGAGCTATTGGATGAAGATGGTTTATTTGAATTTGTTCTTACTTCTGGCTTTGATGATGATCGTGTTGTTGAATCAGGTGTTTTGCTTGACTTAGTTTGATCTGAAAATTTCGATGGTCGGTTTGTTGTGTCTTTTGTTGAATACTTTGATGTATGGCTTGATGTATCTCTTGATGAATACTTTGATTCTGGTTTTGATCTATCTCTTGTTGAATACCCTGATTTATTATCTCTAGTTGAATAATTAGATGTTGCTTTTGTCCTACCTCTATTTGAATCATTTGATGTTGCTATCTCTTTACTAGCATAATCGGGTGATACTTTTGAGGATTCTTTCACTTTATAATTTGTTGTTCCCTTTGCTTCTTTAAAGTAGTCTTTTTTTGATGTTGATTTCGTTGATATTCCATGAAATGATGTATTCCTGGATCTTTTCTGTGATGAATTTTTAATTTCAGGTTTCGATTCTGAGAATGCTTCTGTTTTTGCATCATTTTTTATATTTGAGTTGATTTTATGTTTATCTTCTGCTTTATTAAATGTTTTTACGCCAGTCTTAGCAAATTTATTTTCCGATGGCTTTCTGATTCGTTTTATTTCCAGTTCATATTCTTCATGTTTATTCAATGTTTTTATTACTTCCTTTTCTCTTTGTATTGTCTCTCTATGGTGTGAATTCGGTCTTGGTTGTGTATTTTTTTCAGCTGGATAGTTATTCTGGAGAGGATAAGGGTGATCTTCTACTACGATCAGTTTTTTCTCAATCAATTGTTCGATATCTGCTAGTAGGACCTTCTCATCATAATCACAGAACGATATGGCCACTCCACCAAGCCCTGCACGCCCTGTACGACCAATTCGATGCACATAGGTTTCCGGAACATTGGGTAACTCATAGTTTATGACTAAGGATAACTCATCGATATCAATACCCCTTGCGGCAATATCCGTAGCAATTAGTACCCGTAATGATTTACTCTTAAAGTTATTAAGAGCTTTCTGCCTTGCCCCCTGGGATTTATCTCCGTGGATTGCTTCCGCTGTAATATTTGCTTTTGCCAATTTGCGAACCACTTTGTCTGCACCGTGTTTTGTACGGGTGAATACCAGTATGGATTCATAAGACTTGTCCTTTAATACGTGAACCAGTAAATCGATTTTATTAGCTTTATCCACATAATATAAATACTGCTTGATGGTATCCACCGTAGATGATACCGGTGTTACTTGTATTTTTACAGGATGATTTAATATTGTATTTGACATTTGTTCAATTGCAGGGGGCATGGTAGCAGAAAAAAGTAAGGTTTGCTTCTTTGGTGGAGTTTTATCAATTATCTTATTGACATCATTAATAAATCCCATATCAAGCATTCTGTCCGCCTCATCTAAAATAAATATTTTAATATGTTGCAAATTAATTAACTTTTGATTTATCATATCGTTTAATCTACCCGGAGTTGCGATCAGTATGTCCACGCCATGTTGTAGTTTCTCCTCCTGCGGTTTCTGTGACACACCGCCAAAGATAACACAACTTTTTAATTTTGTATATTTACCATAGGTGTTAAAACTTTCATAGATCTGTAATGCGAGTTCTCTCGTTGGGGTAATGATTAAAGCACGTATATTTTTATTGACAGCTTGTGGTATTGTCTCCTCGCTCAGTAGTTGCAGCGTTGGTATTGCAAACGCCGCCGTCTTGCCCGTACCAGTTTGTGCACAACCAAGCATGTCCCTACCGCTTAAAATCACCGGTATTGCTTCTTCTTGTATTGGTGTAGGTTCTATATAGTTTTCTTTTTCTAATGCCTTTTGTATCGCAGGTATCACATTCAAGTCTTTAAATTGCATTTTATCTCCTTATGTTGTTTAATTTATCAAATTTTCCTATATCTTAATGCCAAACCTTTTAGGAAGTTTCTGGCATAACGATCACCGCATTCTTTGTAGTTTCTTTGTCCTTCTTTCCGAAATACTGCACTTAATTCACCATTGGACAAATTGACTCCTGCCAGCTTAAATATTTCCAGCATATCCTCACTGGTCAGTGATAATGCTATTTTTAATTTCTTCAGCAGAACATTATTTACACTTCTATCATTTGTGATCATCATAACGGGTTTCTCTGGTTCTCCCGGTTTCGTCTCCAGTTTTCCTCTTTTAAATATGATAAAACCATTTAAGAAAGACTCAAACATAAAGTTATTGCATTTCCTCATGTTTTCATCAGCGATGAATTTTTCATCCTCTGCTTCTGGGTTGTTTTTTGGCTTTAACAGTATTCTCTGTAATTCTTCTTTTGTAACATCGATACCACCCAGTTTGAATATTTGAATCATATCCGTATCTTTGATATCCAGTGCATATCGTAATCGAATTAATATATCGTTATTATTCATAGTATCCCTCTTTGTACTTGATATTATAATATTTGCTATTCATTATACCATTATAATCTAATTTTAAGTAACTTTTATTTTAACAGTTTGAACATAGCAAAAGGACTGCCTTTTAACAGTCCTTTTCTACTATGTAATCTTTCTATGTGTATTCCTTCAATGTGTATTCCTTCTAATGTGTTTTACCTTGCTCTTATCTAGCACTTAAGGACAAAGACCTGCCTTATCCAATCATTATTTGTCTATTTCCAGCACAGCAATTGCTTCGCTTATCGCAGCAAGTACATCGATATCATTTTGCTTAATCGATTCAATTATCATCATAATAGTGGCGCACAAGCCCCATTCCAACTCGTTATAACGACGACTCCCCCAATCGCGGCAGTCATTGATTCCGATGATTTGCCATGCTCTTGTATGGGTAAGGTCATATGCTCGGTCAATCTCATCAAATGCATGTTTTAACCGTTCGTCATTCATACCCTCCCATATCTTGTGGCGAAATGTTTCGGCAAAGTTATGACAATTGAACGTATACCACATCGTATCCGTAACACGTTTGAAACGTCGTTTGATTTCTTCAAAATCCACATCAGCCAGATGCTCGTCCCAATAATTAAATTTGTGGATATACTGATCCCAGAATTTCTCATCTCTATTGTATTCCATCGCCCTTTTTATGCGATATAATCCATCTAATAAATTATACTCCGGTTCTGCTTTCCCTGTAATGACATAGAGATATTCTATATCCTCGTAAGTTGGCATTTGGTCCGGTCTTCGTTGAGCGTTGGACGGGTTTGGACATATAATAGCATCCTTATCATAACCACTGATTACGCGAAAACTACCACGATCCGCATCCTTCATTCGCGCTAATAACGGCTTGTCCTGATTAATTGCTTCAATCACTGCCTTCTGAAAATCATCCGTAACTTTCTTATATAGGTATCCGGTAAACTTCATTGTAAAATCAACTTGTTCATCCGTATTATAGATTGCTTGTTGCATATCGGTCTGCCCTTCAAAGCTGTTACGCAAAGCGGTATCACCTGCCATTGTCCCAAATAAAAACAGGAAATCCTCTTGTTTTTTTGCTAAAGTTTGATTGCAGTTACCACAGCCGTTACAGCCTTTGCCTTCATGAGCTTGGCAGAAATAATCATCATTCCCTTGTATCTGTTCCAGGTACATATAGATGCTGGAAAAGCAATTATTAAAGTTCAGTGCACAAAATCCTGAGAACGGATAGGGAAAGTAAATCTCTTTTTTCATAAAGTAGCCTCCTTATATTTCATCTCATCTTCGATTAATTCCATCACCTGTCTCCAATCCTCCCTGCCAAGTGACTGTAAACTAAAAGCACCTCCCACACACTTGCATTCGTTATTACCATCGATGGTGAAAGATACTCCACCACGACACTTTGGATTGCAATGGCCACAATTCCATGCATTTTCAACCAGTTGTCTCTTTATATTCGTACTAAGACTTGCTTCCTTCATATACTCCTTGAGATGAAACAAGCATGCCTTAACTTTAAAATCTTCCGACGTACATTCCATTGTGAATATCACTCGCTTCGGTTTCGATGAGCTATATACACATTTCCAAGTCTTGTGACCAGGCGCATATCGTACTGCAGGTTTTAGCTTATAATTTTTAGCCATGTCAGCAAACTTATTTGTAATAAGGTAATTGTCTCCAGACAATACTGTTATCATATCTTGAGGTGATAGGGCTTCTTTGTTAATCCGACTCGTTTTATTAATAATTTTCTTCCAAGGATATAGAACGATATTCTCAGTGTCTTCACTCACTGCAGCACTAGGAACGATTCCGTTGGCACGATGCAAGGATTTCTCTTTTAATCGACTTTTTAATGCCGTTCCGTCACATTGAGCGAACAATTCCAGATGAGTATCATCCATTTTAGCCATACAGTATTTGACCGAGCCAAAGGATTTCTTGTACTCATGCCACCTGCTTCGGTCAAGCTGCTCCGGGATTCCCTTGTTAATCTTTAGTATCTTTTCCAATGATTTATCCGCATGATCAACCTTTATATTGATGGAATACTCAATGTGATCACAAATTAATTCATCATAAGCCGGGAAGGACGCCATAATATCATTACCAAACATATTGGTATATAGGTCATATAATTTTTCCGAGAAGTTGTCCTTGGTGCAATTTAATAAAGGAAAGTGAATGAGTGATTGTATGATATATTTTTGCATCGGCTTCTTAATGTCCATTTCATACAGCTCTATCTGATAAATTGCCTCATCCTTTCTGCAAAAGGTATGAGCGTGAGGTTTACTTATCGTGCAAATTTCCTGAAGTGTACTTACGATTTTTTCATATAGTTCTTTCGTGATATTATGAACTAACGTCATATTTACAATCATCTTTTGCTCTCCTATCTTGCATATTGCGTCTGCAAATCATTCAGCAGCATGATATCTTCCGTCCTCTTCGCGCTCCATTCAAACCAATGAGCCATAGGAAATTGAGGACATAGCTTCAATTCCTCACCGCCATAATTAGCCCGAACAGTAAAGGCTTTTGATTTACCTCCCTTGGTACAGCCCATGCAGTCATTACACCTACGGCAAGCATTCACAAAATATGTTTGTATACTCTCCGGTAGCTGCTTAAAATCTTCCAGCATTGCTTTCATACCAACTGTATTTTGTACACTGAAAAAAACCTGTTCGGCTTTTCGCGGCTGATACGAAATTGAGAAACCGGAAATATCATTCATAAAACTATAACGTAGTGTGATTTCATTGTTATTCATGGTCCCTGCCACCGATTTAACATAACCCTTTTGTAAATACTTTTCTTCAGCAGCAAATAACAGACCTTCTTCTAAACCACATATCTTTTCAATATTACGTAGCCAATATCTCTCATCATTACAATACATTCCACATGCAAAATGAAATAAGCTGACATCATATCGATTATGATTTTCCGATCTTAGAAAATCATCACAAACTTCAGATAACAACTTCCATGCAGATAAAATCTCTGAGTTAGCAGGATAGGTCAGCACTAGCTTCTTTCCAGAGAGTTCACTTTCTATTCCTACCTTTTTCAATACATTAAGATGACAAACCTTCGGTTTCGTTTTATGGTCTTTTAGGCTATCTAGGTCTATTGTTAAAGTTTCATTACTAATTTCACCCTTTAAACCAGCAAGGTAAATCAGGCGGTAATAATCACTGATGTTTTTAAAGATCGTCTGATAGATTTTATTTAATTCCGCTTTTGTATTATTGCACTGCCACCATTCATAGGCTTCATCCGTTACCATCGGCAGATCCAGATCACTGGCTTCATACAAATTTTCAAGAATACTTTTTAATATACCATGAAATTCTTTTTGTGAATTTTCTGTTGCCCTATTTGACTCAAACGGTGTAAAATCTGAAAACGAGACTAACAGGACATGAACTACTCGCTGAGCTACATGATCAAATTCTTTTCTACGTTCCATTAAAAACATCTTATTATCCCCCTGATTTATTATATAATTTTAACCATTACTTTCTCTGGATAAAATTAGTATCTTCTTCCATTTATTGTATCATAGTAATTTAATTATTGCAAACAAATGTTCTATCTTTATAACAAACACTTTGCCAAGATTCTATTTATGAGCAACTTCATCACATAATAAAAGTTTTTAAAACAATTTTCATCATTATATTACATATTTTGCACATTTGCTTTTATCTTGAATACTATATAGTAGGATACGAAATAAGTTGTATCCCATATTAGGAAAGGAGATTTATATATGGATAACTACAAATATAATAATGATTCCATGAAAGGTAGCTACATGAACTCCGATTGCGATAAAGGTTACGACAAAGGTTATGACAAAGGTTATGACAAAGGTTGCGATAAAGGTTGCGAAAAAAGCTGCGATGCTTCTGTTATTCGTTCAGACACTCTTACGGGAGCTGAAAATTATCCTTGGTGGGGAGGAGATTATAAAATCCCTAAAGTTTTAGCTGAATTTGTTATTCAGATCGATACCGAAGCCAAAATCAGACTGAATGAGCCTTCTTATGAAATCAAAAGAGCTGAAAAACAAGTATTTTTAACCCAATGCAGGTTTATACCATCTACAGACAAAGTATTTATTGAAGGTTATATCAGAGAAAATATTGAATATGCTACAAAGAGATGCACCAGAGGTTCTGCTATCGCTGGATCAATTAAAGACATTACTGTTCATGTACCGTTCCGTGCTTATACGAAAGTAGACTTTTGCGGAAATAAACCTCAGATTCATCCAAATCTGCCTCCAATGGTAGCTAGATATTTTGATGAGAAGAGAATGGGTAAGGACATTAGAGAAGCTGATCGATCCAATGTTGAGATATACAACGAACCAGTTTATTGTGAACTTGAATGGTCAGCTGTTTATGATGCTGAAATCGATAATAAAGGTGTTCCGATTGAAGGCTTTATTAATGAGGAAGAATTCCAAGAATTTACCGATAAATCCGTTGTTTATCTGTGCATGAAGTTACTTCAGAAACAGCAAGTTTGCTGGCCAGGACCTTCCATGCCACATGGCAAGGAAGAAATGTTAAATGCTGCAAATCCTCTTAATACACAATGGAATTTCCCAATTACTGATTATACTGAAAAAAAGTAATCTGATGTAGAGGATATAAAAAACTTAATCTATTAATATAAAAAATCTGCGGAAACAGTCAAAACTGTTTCCGCAGATTTTTCTTACTTCATGCAAACTACGTATAGATCACCCTGATAAATATGACACGAAACCTATTACTTTACTTATAATTAATTGTATGTATGTATTTCTATGCTAATTTTGTAGCATCAGCCTAGTAAGGCGTTTTCTACTGCCTTTTTAATTACTTTACTTGAATTTGTGGCTCCTGAAATTGCATCTACATCAATCATCTGCTTGTCTATAATTTCATTTGTAATCTTTTCGGCAGCACTTCCTCGATCATTTTTATGTTCCAATATTTTTATATCAGTGATCCTTCCTTCTTCTACCGTAACTTCTACTTTGGCATAGATAAATTCAGCATTACATTCACCTATATAAGTTCCGTCAGGAATTATCGAAATATCAATGTCCTCGTAGTCTATATTATTTACCATCTCCCGGTAGCGATTAACCCTTCCCATATAATTGATAAAGATTATCGTGGTAACCAGAATGATCATACATATTGTCACAAGAATAACCCTAAGTTTCTTTTTTGATTTCATATTATGACCTCTCCAATTTTTAATATGACATAACGTTTTAATTAAAGAATAGAACGGAATAAAGTTTCAAAGCTATATTCCAGAAAATCCTGTTTTGATGAACCAATTACTCTCTCAATATACGATCTCTTTTTTGTTGCCATAAGGATAACCCCAGATAAACTGGCCCAAAACATAAACACTGTTTGTGGTATACTTAGATCCTTGCGTAATACACCTTCTCTGATACCTTTTATCAGAAACTGCATAATTTCACGATTAATAAGTTCACCAACTTCATAGGTCTCTTTATCAACCTCCAATACATCCGTACGATCAAAATCAATGTTGATTTCCCCAATTGCGATCTCAAAGTAAAGTGGAAATTGTGCCTGATAACAAGTCAGTTCATTACATATTAATTTGTATTGCTCTTTCGTTCCCAGATTAGCATCTGTAGTGGACTGTACCCGTTCCAATAACATTTTCATACTTCTTAAAACCAATACGCCAACGATTTCCTCTTTATTCTTATAATACACATAGAGGGTTGCTTTACTATATGCAGCCTCACTCGCTATATCATCCATCGTAGTGGATGCAATCCCTTTCCTGGTAAATAGTCGTTCCGCGGCAGCGGCAATTCTATCTCGGTGAAACTCAGGAGCTTCTTTTTTTCTACGAGCCATTGTACCCCTCCCTCATTAATTAAACTGTTAGTTTAATTAATGTAACACTCTTTTTCATCCATGTCAAGTAATATGAATTGATCACAAAGTCATTACATATTACTAATTTTATATTACCACTCATAATACAATTTCGATCTCCACAACACAAATCCACCTTGTATTACATAAGATAATGTGATAAGTCATTTAACAGGAATGAGTATGATGTATCGGATGAATCCTTACCCTTCAAGTATTAACACTCCTATGTATAATTCCTACACTATGCAGGATCGATATCCCTGTCCTTATTTATCTAATGAACCATATTTTAATTCAAATTACCCACAGAATTTAAATAACTTTTTTTATGCTTATCCAGATGAAATGGATTATCTTATGTATTCCCAGCCTATGCAGGATGATAGTTATATGGAATTAATGGACTATGGTCCAAATCCTTTTGTGATAAATATTGAAGAGGCTGCAAAACAGAACGATGCTTTTCGTACTACGATATGGACTGGCGAGCATTTACAAGTAACCTTAATGAGCATCAATGTTGGAGAAGATATTGGCTTTGAAGTTCATCCTTCCGTTGATCAATTTATACGAATAGAAAATGGCCAAGGAGTAGTATTAATGGGTGATCAAGAAGACCAGATGGATTTTCAGGAAAATGTTTATAAGGATTTTGCTTTTGTTATTCCTGCAGGCAAATGGCACAATTTAATTAATACCGGCGATACCCCTATTAAGTTATATTCTATCTATGCACCACCGCAACATCCTCATGGTACCGTTCACCAGACAAAAGAAATTGCAAATGCTGGTAACGAAATACTGACCACTAACTAAATATTAGATAAACAAAAATAGGCAACAGGTGGGTACCCTGCTGCCTTTTTGATATAATCTTTATTGTTTATATATCTAAGTTTAAATAACTTATTGCGTTCATTTGCATGCGTGGAACGTTATTTAACTCTTCCTTCCTCCCAAACTCTTTTTAGTATTTCCTCAATGCTTTCTTCGGGAGTTTGATTCGACGTGTCAATCCACAATCCAATTCTTGGGGTTTCCCTTTGGAATAAATCATCCAGTTCTGAAATACTCCAATCTCCATAGCCAATCTTATTTCTTTCCTTTTCCCTGAGTGCTACTGCTTCCTGTGACGGACATAGGGCAATCACATAGATCGGATGATTGTGAAACATCTCTATGAAATCCTGTAACATGGTACCAAGAATATTATCCTGCACAATTACCTGAAATCCTGCGTTACAATAAGCTTCTGCAGTTGCTGCCGCTAGTTTATAGCGAAGTTTCAACTGCCTGAGCGCTTCTTCTGTTGGATCCGGTGACATATCCTCCCGACCTGTTACTATCATTTTCCGATAGATATCACCGCGAACATGAACACCCTTTTGAAACTTTTCCGCAAGAAGCTGTGCGATTGTTGATTTTCCAGCTGCCATAATTCCAGTTATGATAAATATTGCACTATTGGTATTATTATTCATCTCTGTATACACAAACATTACCTTCTTCACTAATATTTTTTATTTATCCCCTGGAACGACTAAAGCATTTAAAAAAGGCTGATATACTATCCCAAACACATATGATAATGATGGCTGAAACAGTAATCCATATGCTACGATCTAGCCATGTTGATATAACGGGCGAGGATGTCGTAAAGATTTCATCAATTTTGGAGAAGAATTCGGCATTATATAAGGAGTGATCACTTAACATCACAATAAGGAGTATACATGACACCGCATTATAGACCGCATTGCCTATAGCCATTGGAATATTCCAGCTTCCACTGATATACTTCCATATGAAAAACCCTAGCTGAATGATTGCCAATAATAAGATAATCCATAGATAAGATTGCAATCTTTCTAGATCAAATAATGGAGTAGCCGTAATTTTACCGCTTTCACCTTTTACATACATAGCAATATATTGTGGCTTAAAATAAAACAATGCGGTAAAAAAGATGGTAAAAAACATGGAGAATACGGTCTCTCCCCTTGATATCTTTCTTTTATTGTGTAACGGCAGTTCCGGTAAATCTTCAGGAGACCATTTTTTATTATGAAATGGTAGCTGTCCCGGTTCCACACCGCTTCTCTCTAATAGCACGAAGACGATGGTTACCCATAAAGCTCCCTGTAAAACTCCGTCAACAGCAGCACCAATCAAATCTGTAATTAGTGCCGTTAGATTATTTATCTGATCCCCTTCAACCGACGGATCTACTGCCCAAGCAAAAACTGCCAGGCCCACAAATACTGCAGCACAGATACCTATCACTAATTTTAGGACTGATAAATAATTCTCATAATAACCTGGTCCGATTAAATATCTCTTGCTTGGGTTATACTCATTGGCTAGTTTCCATGGATTGCCCAGTTCCTCCAATACCTGAATGATATCCTTCTCCGTCGGTTGTTCAGGTAGCATATCTTCTATATTGGCTCTTAGCTCCTTACCGACATCTTCACGGGTTCCTTCCGGTAAATATTGTGTTACGGCATAGATATACCGATCAATTAGTTTCATTCTCCTCATCCTCCTTTAATAATAATTCTACAAGGTTCGAAATTGATCTCCACTCTTCTTTAAGTTTTGTGTATACTTCTTTACCTTCCTCACTTAATGTGTAGAATTTACGTGGTCTGCTCTCACTTGTATCCCATTCACTTTTCAATAAATTCTGCTTTTCTAATCTGCGTAATAACGGATAAAGCGTTCCTGCCTCGATCGGCGCATTCTTTTCCTCCAGCTTTTGAACTAATGAATATCCATATTCATTGGTTCGTAGTTGACTAAGCACTAATAGAACCATGGTTCCTCTTTTTAGCTCCACTGATAGTGAGCTTAATAGTTCATTCATAGAATCCATATTTATCACCTCAACTTCATTATACTGTACGTCGTACACTATTGTCAATATCATATTATTAATTGTTTGTAATTATATTTAATTTTATAATATTAAATTATTACACTTACTAAGTTAATATCATTGTTCGAGATCATTACAAAAAAAAGAAAGCCCTAGTTAGAGCTTTCTCTTCGTCTTCTTATAGTATAAATCATGAATACAATTATACCAATCATACACGCCCATGGTAAAACAGTATAACGATATATGAAAAAGAGCTACCCTCTAGGTTCAAACTTTTAAGGTAACTCTTTCTATCTTATATCGTACTTTACACAAGTAATTGCAAATCTCTATGGAATCATGTTCCGCAAAATGTTCGATAATTACATGAACTTTGTTCTGGCAGTGTAGCATATTCCTCCTGCTCCGGTGAATAGGCATACGGGTCTGATAGAATATAAAGTAAATTATCCATGATGTTATAATCTGCTCTCTCCACTGCGGCCTTCAGTGCTTCTTCTACCCGGTGATTTCTAGGAATTATAGAGGGATTACTTTTTTTCATTAATTGATATGCTTCGGTAACTGATCCCTGTTGTCTTTCTAGTCTCCGTTGCCACCGCTCATACCATTGACTAAACTCCTTCTCATGATTTAAACCCGTGTCTTCCGGTTTATTCCGTGTAAGTGCACGAAATGTATTTGTATAATCAGTACCATGTTTCTCCATAACATGGAGTAGCTCCATGATGAGTCCCTCATCCTCCGAATCATACCAAGTCATTCCAAGCTTAGACTTCATTCCATTCATCCAATATTCCTTAAATAATACACTAAATTCAGATATAGCATCATTAGCCAGCTGTATTGCCTGCTCTTTTTTTTCATGAAGAAGGGGTAATAAAGCTTCTGCCAACCTAGATAAATTCCAAACTGCTATTCCCGGTTGATTTCCATATGCATATCGTCCATAGGTATCAATCGAACTAAATACAGTCGCAGGATCATACGAATCCATAAAAGCACAAGGGCCATAATCAATCGTCTCTCCGCTGATCGTCATATTATCGGTATTCATCACACCATGAACAAAGCCGACCAATTGCCACTTGGCGATCAATTCAGCTTGCCGTTTGATTACTTCTTTTAACATGGATAGATAGCGGTCTTTATCTTGCTCAATACCTGGAAAGTGTCTTTGTATCGTATAATCTGCCAAGGCATGTAAATCATCTATAGTACACCAGTTTGATACATACTGGAACGTTCCTACTCTAATATGGCTTGATGCAATTCGCGTCAAAACAGCCCCCGGTAGTATCGTTTCGCGTATAACACTCTCTCCCGTCTTTACAACTGCAAGGCTACGAGTTGTTGGTATGCCCAGAGCATTCATTGCCTCACTAATGATATATTCCCGTAACATAGGTCCAAGTGCTGCCCGACCATCTCCACGACGAGAATACGGCGTCATTCCAGAACCCTTTAATTGAATATCATAACGCTCACCGGAGGGTGTGATCTGTTCACCAAGTAAAATAGCTCGACCATCTCCCAACATCGTAAAATGACCATACTGATGTCCAGCATATGCCTGTGCAATTGGTGATGCTCCAACTGGTATACCGTTTCCAGCAAGAACTTTTACACACTCATCACCTTGTAACGTTTGCGGGTTAAATCCAAGGGCTTTTGCAAGAGAATGATTAAGTATGATTAACTTGGGATTTCTGACCGGAGTTGGATTGAGACTGCTATATAAGGATTTCGGCAGTAGGGTATAGCTATTGTCAAGATTCCATCCTGCTTCTATTAAATTTTTATCCATTTCCATGGTATTATATCCTCTCATTGTAAACTAATTTATGTTACCATTTTAGTGTTTTCACTCACTGGTTTTCTATACTGTTAATTCAACATGATTTAGCTTTAACAGACTAGTTAGGTTTCAATCTTAGTTTCTAGATATTTATCAATCAGTTTAGTAATCTTGCTTAATTCAATCGGCTTGCTTAGGTACTCATCCATTCCATATTCCATACATTTTTCAATGTCACCTTTCACTGCATTTGCTGTGATTGCGATGATTACCGTATGTCTATGGTCTCCTTCTGCCTCTCGTATTCGTCTTGTAGCTTCATAGCCATCCATGATTGGAATTTGACAGTCCATAAATACCAAATCATAGTGCTTACTCAAACAAGATCTCACCGCTTCTTCTCGATCCACTGCGACATCACAATCAATACCCTTTATTTTGAGTATTTCTTTAAAAAAATCGATATTAATCTCATTATCTTCGACAAGGAGTACTTTTAATTTATCTATCTTCATTGTATCCTCTTGTTCGACTTTGTTTTGATTTTCTTTCTCCTCATACCACTCACTACCTGTGTCACTTATTACAATACAATGATCATTTTTTATTGGTTACTTTGATTGGTACTTTAATAATCAATAGGATCTACTTGAGTATTCTTAACTTCTTCTAACGATTATTTTTCATTGCACTTTCCATCCTTTGTAAATTATACTGTAGATACTCTTAAAAAAAATAAAACTTACCCAATAAATATTGCAGTCTGATGCATCTAATAGATAGGGAGGAGGGAAATGATGGCAATACACAAAGAGGACTATGTATTACAAATAGAAAATTACAAGAAAGGTTTATACCGCATTGCTTATAGTTATATGAATGACCAGACTCTTGCTATGGATGCATTGGATGAAGCGATCTATAAAGGATATTTGAATCGAAAGAAACTTAAAAACCCAGAACTCTTTAAGACCTGGCTCACCAGAATATTAATCAATGAGTGTTTGCAGATCCTGCGCAAGAATAAGCATGAAATATTGACAGAGCAGCCACCTGAGGAAACAAGCGAATTTTTCGATGGACTTCCATTAAAAGAAGCCTTAAGAAAACTCTCTGAGGATTTATCAAAAATTATTTATCTACGATATTATGGTGGTTATACCTTAGCAGAGACATCCGTTATTTTAGAAATACCACAGGGAACGGTGGCTACCAGAGAGCGGAGAGCCTTAACCCTGCTACGATTGGAATTGGAAGAATAGGAGGTAATGATATTATGGAAAATGATCGTAACGACGAGTATAAAATATCATTGGAAGAAAGCGAAGCGTATCCTGAGGAACTTAATCATATAGACCTTCGGCTAAAGAAACGAATTCATCGGAAGATAAGAAAAAACTTTATGTCCGGAATAGCAAGTGCTGCTGCTGCATTTCTACTATTTGTCCTTGTGGTAAATACCCCCACTGCAATGGCAGATGCCATCTTAAATATGCCGGTATTAGGAACATTGGCTGAATATGTTTGCTTTGACAAAGGACTTCAAAATGCAGTAATGAATGAATATGCAACAGAACTAGATTTAATCGAACAAGATCAGGGGTATTCTTTAGGCATCCCCTATGTGATAGCAGACAGTAAACGTTTGGTGGTGATTTTTAAACCATCTGATAATGCCCGAAATAAAGAGGATGATATAATTCGTATCGACATTACAAAAATAATAGATACCTCTACCGGAGAATTATATGAGGGATACTCTAGTTCCACTTCCTATTATACTTCCTCCGAGGATGAGGAAATGAAAGAATTAAATTATACCAGTATCCGTTCCGTTGATCCACCTTTACCCAAAGACTTTCAACTGTATATCACTATGAGCAGAGAGAGCTTTTTACAAGGTAATGAAGTAAAAGAAAGTCAAACCAGTAATTTATTCGAGCCTTCTCCGAATACTCAACTGGAGCAATTAGGTCAATTTGTATTTGATCTTCATCTAGGCAATTATCCTGAACCCAGGGTAACCGTTCTTAATCAAGATATTGAAGTGGAAGGTCAGACAATCTGCATTAACTCTGTTTCGGAATATCCGACCGGTACAGAAATCAGTGTAACCTTCTACGATGACAACGATAGCATAATCAATGGATTGAACATTGAAGCTATTGATAACAAAGGGGAGGAATGGAGGAATACGGGAGGTGCAATTTCTTCAGGGCCGGATAAAGATAATCAAATATTATATTATCTAGAGGGTGATTACTTTGGATCGTCAACCCTGGACAAAATTAAAATTACCGGAATACGACTCATAAAAAAAACAGAAGCAGAGATTACCCTTGATCTACAGAATAAGACTATGACACCCCAAATTAGGGATGTTACCATAAAAAGTATTGAGAAAGCCGGTAATAAAGCATGCAGGTAATAAATATGAATTTATTTCTGAAAGTGCGTCACAAATGGATGGAAAGGCAGAAAATTATATGTCAGTATTCTGGCCAAAGGATAATATCGTAATTCTAACTAGAAGTATGTCACCGTTGATAGAACTTGACAATCCGGTTGAGATAAACTTAAATTGATCGCAAAGTTGTATATGAATACCTATGATTATGGACTATAATTAAAATTGCATATGCTTCTGGGTTACGAAAAGGATTCTACATTATCCTCCCGAGAGGAATTTCGTAACCCAGAACATAAGCTGTTGTTAATCTAATTACCTATTCCTTTCCGACCTTGTAAATAAGATCACACCTATCATGGAAAATACAATAAAAAAAGCAACTAACACAATGATATTATAGAGCGGATGATTGAGAACAACCAGATCATATGCCGGTTCTCTCCAGTAAAAAATGCCCCTGGCCAGATCCGTCAAATAGGAAAGCGGCATAAGTTTTGCAAATACAGCGATCATGCCCTTAGAATTTGAGATAGGAATAATCGTACCGGAAAAAAACATTTGTGGCATCACGAGTATCATTGCCCCCATTTGTGCTACTTTTGAGTCTTGAACAAATCCAATAAAGAACATCCCAAGGGACGCACCCACCATGCAGAAGGCTGGTGTAATCATGATTAAGCGCACCATCTGCATCCCGCCAAGGGGAATTCTCATAATCAACGCTATAATTAAAACCCCAAGGAGTGAGCTTAGGCTACCGAAACTGGTTCCAACCATTCTGCCTAAAATGATCGTGTATCTTGATATCGGAGATACGTACAGCTCCTGCGTTAAATTGAGGTCCTTTTCTGCTACTAATGAAGTGATCCCGCTGGCTGTTCCTAAAAACATATTAAACACAATCATTCCAACCATGACAAACTGAAGAAAATGATATCCTACATCCTCTGCTAAATTTTGTGACAGACTTCCCCCCATAATTCCTAGAAAGATCATTGGAAATATCATGTTAGCAATGATAGATCCCGGACTTTTAAAAAGCCTCATAATTTCTCTAGCCGTTAGTGCTACGAACGCATTCCATTCTCTCATGATTGAATTCATCACAACTCACCCTCCTCTTTCACAAGTTCCAGATAGGCTTCCTCAAGCGATGGCTTGTTTATATTCAACTTCGTAAGTTTTGTGGTCAGATTGGACAACAATATTTGAGGTGTCTCCCCTTCATAATCTACTTTTAGTCCTTGATCGGTGTCAATGGCATTTGTACCCAGCAGGGTTAACTCCCTGATTAGGGAATTTCGGTCATCCGCATCTACATACATGTGCTTTTTCCCTATGAGATTTCCTTTGATCTGATCCGGCGTTCCTGTCATTACAACCCTACCATGATCAATGATACAAATGCGATCCGCTCCCTCTGCCTCCTCTAAATAATGGGTGGTAAGGAAAATGGTAATGTTCTCTTCCATACGTACCTTATGCAAGTATTTCCATAGAGAATTCCTGCTGGCCGGATCTAACCCCTGGGTTGGCTCATCCAAAAACAATATCTTTGGATTATGCATTAAACCGCGAATAAGTTCTAGTTTTCGCTTCATTCCACCGGAAAATGTTTTCAGTTTTTTAAAGAGGTTCTCTCTTAAGCCCACGATTTCAGCCAGTTCTTCTATCCGCTGTTTGTATGCTTTTGGCATCATGTGATAAAGCGGTCGAAATCCATAGATTCCATAGATACTTACATGTAATCTGATATTCTCTTCTGCCGTAAGTTCTAGGTCAAGGCTTGGATTTTGATATATGACACCAATATTACTTCTTATCCTATTCGCTTCCTTCTCTAAATCGTATCCCATAATTAAGACCCTTCCACTGGTCTTTGTAAGAGTCGTTGTCAGCATTGCTATTGTAGTTGACTTTCCTGCTCCGTTCGGCCCAAGAAAGGCGAAAAATTCTCCTTCCTTTACTTGAAAACTAATATCCTCTACTGAGTATTTCTTAGCCTTTTTATATTGCTTCGTTAAATGTTCCACTTCAATTACATTTTCCATACACCTATACTCCTTTATTTGTTTTTTATCATGATAAAGGTGTTATGTAAATTGAATTTAAATAGATCGCATTGTTATGATAAATTTTAGATGTTTCCTATCATATTTGATATCATTACATTTAATTTTATATTATAGAAATAACGAAATGAAAGACGGAAATAAAAAAAAACCTCACAGGGGAAAATGAGGTTGTTCGCAATCTATTCTTATATTAAAATCCTTTGGGTAACGTTATGAAAAACTTAGTTCCTATGTCCAATTCGCTATCTACCATAATCGTACCAAGATGAAGCTCAATAATTCTTTTTACAATGGAAAGCCCAAGTCCACTACCTTTCACGGAAGGGGTCCTTGATTTATCCCCTTTAAAAAAGCGTTCGAAGATATGTTCCTGATCCTCTTTCGCAATTCCTATTCCCGTATCTGATATTTCAAATATGATCCTTTCCTCCTTCTGATGCAAACTAATACTGATACCTCCGCCCTCTTTTGTAAATTTGATGCTGTTATGAATCAAATTAATCCATACTTGACTCATCATATCTTCATCTGCCTTGATATCCAATTCATCCAAAGAGATATCCATCGTAATATTTTTTTCCACCCATTGAGGTTCACAGGTTAATATGATACTCCTTAGCTGTTTATCCAAACGATAGACTTTGGGGACAGGCCTGATGGAGTCCGTCTCCAAAGAAGAAAGTCTTAGAAGATTGTCACTAAGCTTTGATAACCGCATACTTTCCGACTCTATGATATCAAGATAGTTCAACCTGTCTTCTGGGCTTATATTATTATTACGAAGTGCCTTGGCAAATCCTCTGATCGATGTGAGAGGGGACTGTATTTCATGGGATACATTCAAGATAAACTCCTGCCTCATATTCTCAATCTTACTTAATTCCTGTGCCATATTGTGTACACTATCCACTAGCTCACCATAGGGTCCTAAGCCTTCTGTATTTTTATCCAGGTCTATGTTGTAGTCGCCCGCTGCTATTTTTTTTTGTGCTTTAATAATAGAATCAAAAAATCCTGATTTCTTTTCATCTATTTTTAAAGCTATCTTAATTATGATTAATGCGATCAACAAACCAAGAATTGAATTAATAATTTGAGTAAATAAAGCAGAAGGAGCTAGATCCATTCTTTTATTTATAATTGAAGTTATATAAAATGCCGCAATAAAGCATCCTACAAAAAGAAGAAATGCAAGTATAATCCCGACTATATTTTGAACCTTTTGTTTCATTTTCATGTTAATCTCCCCTTCTCCTATTTTAACTCCATCCGATAGCCCAAACCACGGATGGTCTTAATGCGAAACGAATACTCACTCTCGGGAAAACGCTCCCTTAACCGATTAACGTGTACATCCAAGGTTCTTTCATTTCCTTCAAAATCATAACCCCATATGTCTTCAATCAATTGATCTCTTGTTAAGGCTTTTCCCAGATAACTGGCTAACTTAAATAAAAGCTCGAACTCCTTCAACGGTAACGTTATGTTTTGAGCATTTACTACAACCTCATAGGTTTTTTGATTCATAAACAGTTTTCCAATTTGAATGATCTTTGAGGAAGCGATTTGATAACGTTTCAATAGAGCTTTTACCCGAACAACCAACTCTAAGGGATCAAAGGGCTTTACCAGATAGTCATCCGTCCCCAACTCAAAGCCCCTTACTTTTTGACTGGTTTCTCCAATTGCTGTCAGCATAAGGATGGGTAGATCATAATACTTTCTTAGTTCAGAGCACAACATCCAACCATCCATATTTGGCATCATAATGTCCAGAATGACCATATCAGCTTTGATTGTCTCAAGACGGGATAATGCCTCTATCCCATCGGTAGCTTCATATATCTCAAACCCTTCTTCCCGCAAAAATACTCCCACTAACTCCCGTATATGTTGATCATCATCCACTATTAGTATTTTATTCATCTGCAGTTAACCTCCTGACTTGCTATCCTGTTCAAATAACTGTTAATGTCCATAAGCAATTCTTGATCTAAACCATTTTAACCGTTCCTAAGGATTTGATTTTCTTCCCTAAGGAACTTTTTTCCTAAGGATTTCATTCCTAAGTAATTTCATTCTTAGAAAGATCTTTTAAAGAATACATCCTATTTGTAAACTGAATTTAAATCCATATCGGATTTCTTCTATTCGTACCTCATCAATTATTTATATGGTATTTTATTTACGCTCACAGTCCATGTATTATATTCTATTATTAGGTGTTACTCTTACACTCTCTTTTCCTAGTATACCATAACGATCTAGTATAAAGCATCGTCTTCTTTATATGTCGTATCTTATCGTATTTTATTATATTTTGTCGCATCCGATTTCATGAAGAATAAAATATATCGAGAATGTTATGTTTTATATAAGGAGATTAATATGAGATCAATCGATTATAATAATGATTACCCGGATACTTTAGAATTCGTAATAGCGGATGATACACTTGAAGATATCGATTTTTTGGAAGATTATTATTTTGAGTACTATGATGATAGAAGCCACGACATTCAAGACTGAAGAACCAGGTAGTACTATCCATTGATTGTTACGTTGAAGATTCCGTACAGATTCCAAATCATGTATTGACATTAAAGTTACTTGAAGCTTTATAATTCTAGTTAACGAAAGAACCGTCATAGACATGAGTTCTATGAAAGGCTTTTATTATATTATGAAGGGAATGATATAATGAGAGCGCTACAGGTAAATCTGGATCAGGAAGTGACTCACAATGATGCCATTAAAATATTAAGCTGGATGGAAAACCATGAGGTAACAAAGTACCTAAACGAATCTTCAACGATAACATCAGAATTGCAAAGTACCATAAATAAAGTTAACACCTCCATTATGACCCATCTCTTTAATCGAAATGGAAGCTTTTATCTTATTTGCACCGATCGTAATCACCCGATTGGATTTTTAAAATTAGTCCATAAATCCAATGAAGCCGAAATGGTGATTGTCATTGGAGATAATCGAAAATGGGGTCTGGGATTGGGTACAGAAGCAATCAAGCAAGGTTTAAACCAAGCATTTTTTCACTGGAGAATTCCTCGGGTAATTGCTAAAATAAGCTCAAATAATATAAGATCTATAAAAGCCTTTGAAAAAGCCGGATTTTTATATGAAAAAGATCTAACCCATTCAAAGCTTTATAGTATATCCTTAGAAACATACATCAAAGATATCCTAAATTAAAATCACCACTATAAGGTGAAGTATTCAAAACAAGGGGAGTATATGAAAAATACATTTACCATAGGTGAAATATCCGAATTATTAAAGATACCAAAATCCACACTTCGCTATTGGGAAAGTGCTGGACTTCTTACTATGCCCCGTGATAGCGTCAACAATTACCGAACCTATAATCCTAGTTCCGTTTATACTATTTCAGATTTGGCACATTTTCGATGCCTAAGAATGTCATTGCAGGACATGAAAAGACTACCGGATCTATCTCCCAGCGAATTAGCCGATTCCTTAATTACTCTCGATCGTAATCTAGACAATCGATTGCAGGAATTACTCATCGCAAAAGAATACATTACTAAGAAAATGAAATGCATCGAGGAATATCATCTGCTGAAGCAAAATCAATACAGCAAAGAATTGCCGGACTACGATAACATTTATTCCTTTTCCATTGAGGATAAGGAAGCTTGGTCTATTTATATAAAAGATCAATACCAAAGCATTCTTCTATTTGATACGAAAACGAATCTGATCGAAACAGGATTGGCAGTTCCTACCATGGAGCAGCATCCAACTATTTGGACAAAAGATTCCAATGCCTTCTATGTATCTTTTGTCCTTAAGGTAGGCTATAGCAATCCCTCCATCGACGACTTTCTTCCTCACCTGAAGCATTTGCAAAATATGGGCTATCAGATTTCAAATATTTTTGCCAGATATTTATTTTCAGCAAATGAGGAAGCGTATTATGATTTTTATAAAGCATTTGCTGAGGTGTATGTATAATTTTTTGCTTATCTCAATGTAACAAAAACCTTGATAAAGGCATTTCCCATATTGAGAAATGCCTTTTCTAAAACAATGTATAAGGAGGGAAATACGGCTATTATGATCTCTATAACGCAGCATGATAAGGATAAACTTAGGAAGTTAATTGATGATGTACCTTACATAGATTCTAAACTCAGCAAATATATAAAGGATCTTGAACATGAGCTATCGAAAGCGAAAATTTTACGATATGACCAAATCTCTAGAGACGTAATCACTATGAATTCAAAGGTACTTCTTCTCATTGATGATGAAGAAGAGGAAATTACTTTGGTATACCCCGAGGCAGCTGACGTTAGAAATAACAAGCTTTCTGTGTTATCTCCGATTGGAACCGCCATCCTGGGTTACCGGGAAGGTAACTCGATCGAGTGGGAAATACCAAATGGAAAAGTCCATCTTGTTGTAAAGAAAGTAATCTATCAACCAGAAGCTTGCGGTATTATTGATGATTGATAAGTTTCATAATATAACCACAATTCATTGGTTTTATTATATTTTACTATAAATGTAGCTTTAAAAAAGGTAAGTCTTTCGTTCGTTGTGTACACCACGATACGAAAGCTTACCTAATATATATGCCAGGTAATAATTATTATTTTTTCATTATAGTAAATCGTGTAATTTCATCCTATATACTTCATATTCCCATCTAGTTTCTTCTGATAGTTTATTATACTCATTTTCAGTATCTCTTAGTGAATACTCATCTCTTAACCTCGATTGCATCTGAGATTGATACCCTGATCGAACTGACCTGCCAAACCTTTCCAAACAGGTGTTCTTTAAATAATCCAGATCTCCAAAACAGATTTCTTCGTATTGCTTTTTCATAAACTCAAGTAACTCAGCATCTGTAAGTTCATCCTGTGTCTCATTCTTATACAAATAAAATATTTCCTGCAACTCGGATAGTGTATCGGCATAGTTTTCCTGATTAATAAATTGTGAGTCACAGAACAAATCAATAATTCTTGGCAATACTCCCTCACCAAACTCTACCCGTTGGTTTTCACTTAAAGAACTTTTTCGGCCTACCATTAAATTAGTAACTTCATCTTCTGATAATACTAGACCAAACTTTTCCGTTTTCTTGTTACACTCCAGCACTGTTTCCAATTGCTTTTTCTGTTGTTCCACCATCATCAATTCAAAGATCGGATCCATTCATTCACCCTCTTATAAAATGTTGTTAAAAGCTACTTTAATTTGTCTATCCTAAAGGATGATTATGATTTTACTATTTCTGCCTTTTGATTACAAGACTAGTAAATATGGAGGTTTCATGATATAATAAAGATAGAGAAAGTGATAGATGATAGGAGCCATAAGCGCAGGAGCTTTGGGCTCCTTATTTTTATGTGCAAAAAATCATTTCATGTTTCAATTACGTAATTTCCTGTTTCTGAGAAACAACATTTCTATCACCTTCTAAGTAATGAATTCCATATCCTCCCCATATTGGCTTTGACTTACTAATATATTAATATTTTGGATAGATTGATACTTTTTTCACATATTTATATTGATTTAAAATTTAAACTGTGTTATATTTTTAACAGACACGTTCTAAAACATGTTCTAATTTTACTTTATGGAGGAGTTATGAAAGAGAAGCTATTAAAACACACAGGAAAAACAATGTTATCCCTTGGTTTAGTCGTAATGCTTTTAGTTACAACACTAACAGGCTGTTCAAAAAATACTACTAACACTACTGCCCAACCAAGCCCTGTTCCGACACAAAGCCCTGCTTCATCTAGTGATGAAGTAACTTTTACTGCAGGTACCTATTCTGCAACCGTGACTGGTATGCATGAGATGACCGTTACCGTTACTTTGTCTGAAACAGAAATATTAGATATTCAGATTGAACATCAGGAAACTCCGGGTGTTGGTGAACCGGCTACCAAGTCTATTCCTGCAGAAATTTTAGAAACTCAAGGTTTAGGGGTTGATCTTGTATCAGGTGCTACCTTGTCTAGTAATGCAATTATCAAAGGTGTAACAGATTGCTTAAAACAAGCCGGTGTTAGTGAGGACGGCATTAATAAATTATTGGCTATATCCAAAGTAGTTGAAATAGCCGAGGATGAATTACTTACTGCTGATGTTGTAGTAATTGGTGCCGGCGGTGCTGGTATGGCAGCTGCTGTTACTGCGAATCAAGCTGGTAAAACTGTAATTGTAATTGAGAAGGCTAGCAAAATGGGTGGTAACACTATTCTATCCGGTGGTGCTCTCAATGCAGTTGATGAAGGCAGTGAAACAGCTCTAGCAAATAAAGACAGCGTTGAAAATCATTATAATCAAACCTTCAACGGCGGAGATCAAGCGGGTGATCCTGTATTAGTACATAAACTCGTTGATAATGCATGGGCAGGTGTAGAGTGGCTTAAGAGCCTTGGTATGGAATTCTATGATGGCGTATTTACCGTTACCGGTGGTATGTGGCCTCGTGCACATAAACCCGTTGAACCAGAGGGTACCGGGTTCTTTAAAACCTACCAAAATTATTTGGATACCCATGATGGCATTACCATGGTATATAATACAGCAGCTAAAGATTTCATTATAGAAGATAATGTAGTAACTGGTATTACCTGTACCGGTGAAACAGGTAATACTGTTACAGTAAAAGCAAATAACGGTGTTGTCTTAGCAACTGGCGGATTTGGTAGAAATGTCGAAATGCGTATGAAATATAATGAAGTGAATAAAAAATGGCCTACTTTAGACGAATCCATTCCAAGTACAAATACAAGCGGTATTACTGGTGATGGTATTATCATGGCAGAAGCGATCGGTGCGAATCTGGTGCAGATGGAAAATATTCAGTTATTACCTTTGGGTGATCCAGAAACCGGAAGTCTCTCCGGTAATATTGAACATGCAGTAGAGAGCCGTATCTTCATCAACCTTGAAGGCAATCGTTTTGTGAATGAAGGCGGACGTCGTGATGATATGACACTTGCATTATTTGAACAACCGGAAACAAAAATGTATATCGTAATGGATAGTGATACTTATCCGGAAGGAAATGAAAAGAATAACTTTGGCGAAAGCATTGCAGATTTAGTTGCTGCAGGCCGTGCATTAAAAGCAGATTCTTTAGAAGAGCTTGCCACTTTAATGAATGTTCCGGCAGAAAACCTTATCGCTAGTGTTGAAGATTACAACCGTTATTGCCAAGGAGGAGATCTGGAAGGTCAGACCGATTCCTTTGGACGTACCTTATTTACCGATACTGATGGCGTAAATAATGGTATCAATGATGCTCCTTACTATGCAGCAGTTCGTGTACCAACGGTACATCATACCATGGGTGGCGTTCAAATCAATGAACATGCTCAGGTCATCGATACCAACGGAAATGTAATTTCTGGCCTATTCGCAGCAGGCGAAGTAACGGGAGGTATTCATGGTACAAACCGCTTAGGTGGTAATGCTTTAACAGATACTGTTACATTTGGACGTATTGCTGGTACAAGTGCATCAGAATTCGTTAGAAAATAAAATAGTTTTAGGATCAATTTATAAATAGTTGAAGGAGAGGGCGTACAATACGCCCTCTTCTCTTGCATTTGTCTAAATTAATGGTATTATAGTTTAGTAAATCACATTCATTTTATTTCCTACGTTAAGCTTCTACCTAAAAGGAGAAATTAGTATGAATCCCGAGAAAAAATATATTATCCGTAAACAAGAACTATTTTCTCAGATAACAGATCTTATAAGAAAAGATGGATATGCCAATCTGACCGTACGAGGCATTTGTAATGACTTAGGTATTTCTACCGGTACTTTTTATCACTACTTTCCTGAAAAAAATGATCTTGCATGGATTTTATTTTCAGACATCGATGATTATTTTAAGGATGTGGTAGCATTCAAATTTGATGATAATGAGCTTAATAATTTGATCACATATTGTATTGAATATGGAAACTATGTTGTAGATAGCGGAGTAGAAACCTGTCGATGTATTAGTGTTGCTCCATTAAAGCATATGAACCATAATTATCTTGATGAAAACCGTAGTCTTTTCCAATTGCTACTAAAGATTTTAGTCCGTGGTGTTGAGAAAAAGCAATTCAACGACACCTTTATTCCATTGGAGATTACTCGAATGCTTATGGTTCTATTACGTGGATACAGCTCAGACTGGGCAAAATGCAATGGTAATTATGATTTGGTCGAAAAACTTGAAAACTTCATAAGGTTATTTAGTAAAAGTATTGTGAATTAGTTCTTTAAAATGCTTTGATCGATGGGAAAGGGGTATTCTCTTTCCCATTTTTATGTTTTGTTATCTGCACAGGTAACCTTCCTCCTTTTATCTTAAGAGATTAATCTTTTAGATAAGATTTTACCGTCTATTAGTTCTTCTTAGCACGATTTATATTTCGAAACATATCCTTAACCTTTATCCTGTAATCGTTACACAAAATGCAATATTTTACATATCATAATCACAGAGGCTATTAAAGTTTCTAGTATAAAATAAAGGAGAGTAATATATGAATTATAATCAGTATAGGAATAACAACTCCTATAATAATCCAGCTTACAATAATCCGCCTTATAATAATCAGCATAAAGAGGATCATTCCAAGCATAATGAGGATCATTCCAAGCAGAAACATGTGCATGAAGTCCAAGGTAGCGTTCAGATAGCTGAACCGAGAGAAGATCCTCATAATCATAGATTCTGTACCGTTTCAGGTGAAGCAATTCCTTGTGGCAATAATGATCACGTACACGAAGTAGTATTTCGGACAGACTTTTATGAAGGCCACTTTCATGAATTCTGCGGAAGAACAGGCGGCGCTATCCCTGTTGGCGATAGACATGTTCATTTTTTAGAATCAGCAACAACGGTAGATGATGGTCACAAACACAAATTTAGAGTAGCAACCTTAATTGAAGACCCAATCGGTGACGAATGTTAATCTCCTTCTATTAATAGTCCACTGCATCATTGTATATTTTATTTTCACAATGATGTGGTGGTTATTTTTATGTCAATGAATGAAGCTAGTAATAAAATGATTAGGACAAACCCTTAATACTCCTTCGTTAGAATTTGTCACAGGAGAACTCCACTATGATAATCATCTTTTACTATATTATGAGCAAGAACCAATTAAGGCAATACTTCATAATATAAACTAAAAAGAGCTAATGATAGTATAGCTTGTCCTAAATTGGGTAATTTACATAATATTATTCTTTTTAGGATAATTTTAATGCTTGTCCACCTATTTAGGGTAATTTATTGACAATCATCCTGTCTAGGTGTACGATAAGAAAGGTGGTTGTCCAATGAAATCAAAAATTGATTGGAGAGAAAAGAATATGTATTGCGTTATAGTTGGTGATATTATAAATTCTAAAAAAATTGATATTGAAAATTTGGACGAAATTAATAACTCGATCAAAGAAATATTAAATTATATAAATACCACTTATATGGACTCTATCCTAGCCGATTTTGGTTTAGTCCGTGGTGATGCATTTGAAGGAGTTTTACTAACACATTACCAAATGCCTAAAATAATTAATGAAATCATAAAGAGCTTCTATAAAATCCAGCAGACAAAAGTAAGAATCTGTGTGGTACTAGATGAACTCACTGCCATAAGCACTGATCGGAACGAAGCCAATGGTCCTGCATTTTATAAGGCCACCGATTGCATTGCAAAAATGAAAGCAGAAAAAAGTGAGCATTGGTTCCAAGTTTCCATCCTTACAACTTCCTTTGCCCAACCCCTTCTAGATGGTATTCTTAGCTTAATTTCATCC
Organism: Herbinix sp.; assembly: GCA_029238935.1. Taxonomy (GTDB): domain Bacteria; phylum Bacillota; class Clostridia; order Lachnospirales; family Lachnospiraceae; genus Mobilitalea. The sequence continues at coordinate 12,178 of JAQZBN010000047.1, read as the reverse complement.
ATAACAAACGGTTGGACGGATCGTCAACGTGAAATCGTTTGGTCAGTTGAAGAATTATCAGAACAACAAAACCTTGTCAGTAAGAAGTTTAATATTTCTACGTCCGTTGTTAATAAGCAATTAAAAGCAGCCAATTATTATGCATATCGGAAAGCATGGGTCAGCATAGAAGACTTTTTGACTAATTTAGATGTTAATGATATAAAAGAAGAAAAAAGTTTCCTGGCTTACTATGGCGTAGCTCAGCGAAAATCTAAGCGGCATGAATATCCGGAAGCATATAAGATGTTAATAAAAGCGAAGGAAATGGCTGAAAAGGAATTGGCAGGAAAGGAATTATCTGAAAAAGAATTAGATAAGTATAATCCTCAACTTGTTCAGATCTACAATGAATTAGCTGAAATCTTAATCAAGATGAAGGATTATGATACTGCTGATCGATATATTAATCATTCCTTAGAGGCTCAAAAAAGTTTACCTAAATCTCGTTTGATCTACGCTGCTACTCTTAATATATTGGGTGATCTATATTATAGTAAAAATATCATGCATAAAGCTATGGAAAATTATAACGCTGCACTGGATGTAGCGATTAATACGGTGGGGCTTCAGCATTTTTTTACTTACTCTTGCTATGACAATCTTGCTATCGTATTACGTCGCGAGAAACAATATAACGAAGCAATTCGTTATTATATAAAAAAATTAGAGTTTACAAGAAGACATTCAGAACGTGACTCTCTTGGCTTAGCTGACGTCCTTTATAATATCGCGCGTTGTTGTTTTGAAATGGAAGACTCACAATCGGCAATGGAATATGCAAATGAAGCACTCATCGTCTATAAGAATAATCTACCCCCAAAACATATGAATATTCGAATAGTAAATGATCTGATTGATGAAATCCTTTCCAAGGAGGATAACGGCAATGACAATTGATTCAGTTTTTGTAGTACTATTGATTGGTCATGTTTTAGGAGACTTTTATTTGCAAACGAATTCAATTGCAGAAAAAAAGGATGTCTCTTACCGATGCTTTGTGATTCATATAATGGAATACACGATCAGTATGGGTGTAGTTTTAATCCTAGCGATACCATACTCAAATAATCTTTTATTTATATGGCTATCATCCAGTTTACTGCACTTATGTGTTGATTTAATAAAAAGAGCGGCAAAAAGATTTATAAAAAATAATGCATTAAAAATATATTTAGAGAATCGCAGCTTTATAATCGATCAAGTTCTTCATCTATGTTCCCTGATCGCAATCTGGTACTTCTGGGGTTCAAATTTAGTAGTAAGACCATTTATTGAACAAGATATTATAGATTTTCCAGATAAGCCCATCGTTATCCTACTATGCTTCTTATGTATATTACGTCCAGTTGGAATATTGATTGGGAAGGGTGAACTTTGGGATTTTAAGAAGCATAATATGCAACCTGTAACAAAAGTCCAAAATGCTGGTAAGATGATCGGCTATCTAGAACGCACGATTGTATTGTTTTTTCTTATCTACCAGCAATATGGTGCAATCGCTTTTATCCTTACAGCAAAATCAGTTGCACGTTTTAAAGAAATAGAAACGAGTAGAGATATGGCAGAATATTATTTGATTGGAACACTATTAAGCGTAGTATCTGTGTTTATTTTAGCATTTTTATTAGGATTATGTAGTGTAACTTAAGTGATTAATAACTAGGCAGAACATTGATTATAGATAATACATAGATGCAATAGCACCTCTGCAGTATAAGGATTCGGATTATTCTGTATGTAGAGTACTTAATTGCCTTTGGACCTTTTTTCATGGATAAGATTAGTAATCATATAGATGATTATTAAAATAAATCCGATATAAAGATAAAAATCTTTCAGGTCATGTATGTGCTTAAAAAACAGTATATAATCAAGACTTCCTCCCAACGTTATTTTATCGATGAACGAGCAGACCACTCCTGCTGTTAACATAATAAATGCATTTTCAAAGAGGGAATTTGTGTATTCTCTCTTTTTTATGTAGTTATATAGATACGCAATTATTATTATGGAAGCAATATTTATCAGAATTAGCGTAAATAATGATAGGTTTAAGTTCATCTCATTATTAAATATAGATAACTGATCCTTATTTAGATATGGAACAAAGCCAAATCTCCTGTCAAAAAAATATTTTTTATTTTCCATAAAGTTAAGAAAAATGATATGTTTGATAAGTTGGTCAAATATAATTAACGCTACTATCATAAATTTTCTTTTCATGCCTTTCTTATCCTCTCAATTTACCATAAAACACATGAAATAATTTTAATCGTTTTATGTTTCTTTAACCATAGCATATTGAATTATATCTGTGCCCGGCAAAATATCCTCAGAGACTACTTTAAAGCCGAGCTTCTTATAGAGAGATACGTTTTTTTCACCATGGGTTTCCAGATAACAAGATTGCCCCTTCTCTTCTGCTACTTTTAGTACTTCTAGCATCAATTTTCTGCCATACCCCTGCCCTTGCTTACTTGGATCAACACCAAGTAATATTATATATTGATGATTCACTTTCATTTTTCTTTTATGTGTTTCTAATGTAAACCGATCAAATTCATTAAATCTCTTGCCTGCCTCCGAACCGATCTTCATTAGCGGTATTATTCCTGATCTTATTGATCTTACCAAACTAAACTTATAACGTTTATAATCTGTATATAATATGATCCCTTCCATTTCGCTTGAACTTGCATATGCCTCGCCATATAAAATCGAATAGCTAATTAAGAATTTTAGAAAAAGTTTTATATTTTTGTGATTCAACTTATCTGCTAAAATATGCTGAAACATTGGATAGTCATAGAATGCCTTTGCTATGATATCCGCACTTTTATCAATATCTTGCTTCCCCAATCTATATAAATTACTCATCCTCACTTTTCCTCCATTGGCAAAATCATTATATTCCATATATTACCATATGTCGAAAGCATTGAAAAGCTTTCATAAGAATTTTTTACGGATATTCTATGTAACGATATTCTATGTAAGAGCTTTCATAATGTAACGGTAATGCAGTTGACCCCCTATACTAAAACTGTTTTGTATATTTCCTCATAAAAAATGCACCGCCAAAATGGGGTGCATTTTAAAATTATGATAAAGTGGGTTTAATAACTACGCTTTAACTTTATATAGTAATTATTATTTAGTATGATTCGTTATTATTTCGAAAATTAGTTTGTGAATAACTGACTCCAATATATTGTTCCGTTACTTGCTTTATAAACACCAATTCCGATTTTTCCATAACTAGCATTTAAGATATTCGCTCTATGGCCAGGAGAGTTCATCCAACCTGTCACTACTTCCTGAGGAGTCTTTTGACCGTAAGCAATGTTTTCTCCTGCTGTTCTATAAGAAATATTGAATTCCTTTAATACAGTTGAGAAAGACGTTCCATTAGGTCTAGTGTGTGAGAAGGAGGATACAGTTTCCTTCGCACGTACATTAGCTGCTTCTGTAAGTGTTGACTCTGTTGTTAATGCTGATAATCCTTGTTTCGCACGTTCTTTATTAACTAATTGAAGTACCTGACTTGCGTAGCTGCTCATACTAGTATTTTTAGTGGTAGAAGTATTGGTAGCTGCTGTAGTTGTTGTATTTGCTGTTGTATTTGCTTTTGTTTTTGTAGTCGTTGCATTCGTAGTTGTTGCTTTCGTTTCCGTTGCTTTTGTTACAACTGGTTTTGCAGCTTCTTTCTTTACTTCCGTTTTGCAGCTTCCCTTACATGAAGTATTCTTCGAAATATTACTAATAATTCCTGCTAATGCTTTATTATCTTTAATATTGCTTAATGTTACATTCTTAAAACCATTCGCTTGAAGCTTCTTTACAACTTCTTTTGAATTCTTACATTTCGATAAATCAACGTTTTTATAAACTAAGGACTTTCCATTCTTTTTGCACTTACTCGCTTCTGTACAGTTATTGGTACCGCAATTTTTATCTTTCTTACAGGATGCTTTGCTGCTGTTAGAACAAGTCTTCACTGCTTCTACATTAATGACTGTCGCACCTTTTACTTCGGTCTTATGAAGATCATTAGGGGTATCTCCTTTTTGATCCGCATTAACGCTTATAATTAGTTCCTCCGTATCTGCTACTTTATTCGTATTAATAAGGTTTTTGCCTTCGATATTTGTCACATTTTGTTCTACATCCGTAGTATATTGATTTGCACTCGATTCATTTAAAATATTGAATGAATTCTGGTTCAGACCAGAAGCACCTAATAGTGACAAAAGTATTGTACATACTGAAGTTGCGATAAATTTTCTCATTGTTTGTACCTCCTTGTTGTTGTCTATCATGTTGCTCCCTTAGACTAACACAGGCAGGGAAGGGGTACAATAGTTAGATGCTGGCAGATTATCCTTGTTATGCTAACTAATCTCCTTTAATTCACCATTTATCTATTATAAGTCTATAATTTTAAAGCCCACTTTTATCTACTAATCATCACTTACACAAGATTATAAACGCTTATACTTACTGGGTTTTATGATCTGTTCTTATCCAATAACCCTATATTTTTATGATAAGAATATCTTCTAATTTGGTCAAAAATCTCTACATACATTTGTTACAACTTTATTAACAATTTGTTACACAGCTAATGAAGATTATATGATAAACTAGCTAGTATTTTTCTATTTTAACAAATCTAATGATCTATCATAATAAATCATTATCCGAACCTACATATAACGTATATAATACTATCTTTTAATCACACTCCCTATAAATAAAGATCAACCAAGCAAAAAAATATCAGCCCAAGGTCTTCTCCCTTCAGCAAATGTCTATGATACGAAATTACTATAAAGGTTGGACATTAGCATAAACATTATTTTCGTAGTCCTCCATATGTTGTAGAAATCTATATTTAAGCTTACAACTAAATGCACCTATAAACTGCAAAGTATTTATCTTGACTTTTATTTACAAATCATTGTATTATAGTAAAAATAATACAAAATTAGTTTGCTTTGTATCTGTTTGATGATCCGACTTAGGAATTATTTATAAATGAAACTTTAGTCTAGCTGATTTTTATGGAGGAAATATGTCAGAGGTACGGGATATCTATGATAAGAACAGAATAAAAACAGGAATTATAAAGAAACGAGAGGATATACTCTTAGAAGGTGAATTTTATATGGCTTCTTATGTATGCTTATTTAATAAAAACGGTGAAATGCTTATACAGAAGAGATCACCACATAAGAAGGGTTGGCCTAATGTCTGGGATTTTTCTGTTGGTGGGTGCTCTGTAGCAGGGGAGACAAGTCAGCAAACTGCAGAACGTGAAATGAACGAAGAAATCGGGTATAAAAGGAACTTAGCAAATATCCAACCAAACTTTTCTTCCAATGTTATGAAAGGATTTTTTGATTTCTACTTAATAGATGAAAGTATTAATATTGAATGTCTTACCCTTCAATCTATAGAAATAGAACAGGTAAAATGGGCTTCAAAGGATGAGATACATGAGCTATTGGATAAAAGGCAGTTTATGCCACATGACAAAAGTTTAATTGAGAAGTGCTTTGAGTTGAAACACACTATTTTGCCCTAATGTTTAAAAAATCACAAATTCAGATTTATTCATTGAATAAGTTAGTAAATAACTTCAATTGACTACTGTTTCTCTTAAGTCTCCTTAGGTAGTAATTGGAAATGCGTCGTATTTTGTTAACTTCTTCGGGTTATGAAAACAAACGAATCTATCCACTTCCTAATCTTAACCATATCAATAAACTCATATAAATGGAAAATACCTCTGAACCATCAGAGGTATTTTCCATTTATATGAGGGTAAAAAGTCTCTATCAATATTTGTATTGGTCAGTATCAAACATTAATTGGTTGACGAAGGAGTCAGTTCTCCATCCCGCATTTTCATAACAGAATCAGCCATTTCGGCGACCTCCAAATCATGGGTGACAACGATTACACAATAATCTTCCTGTCGGGTAAGGCGTATTAGGATGTCCATAATGTTTTTTGTGTTGGCAGCATCTAGGTTTCCTGTCGGTTCGTCTGCCAGCAGGACTTTTGCACCGACCGCCAGACTCCTGGCTATCGCTACCCGTTGCTGTTGTCCTCCTGAAAGATTTGATGGGAACCGTTTCATTTCCTCAGGTGTAATTCCTACCGTTTCTAGCAGCGCTTTTGCACGGGGTATCGCACTTGATGGTTTGATACCACATAACTCCATAGGATAACATACATTTTCTAATACCGTAAGCAACGGGAATAAGTGAAACATTTGAAAAATCATAGCGATATCTTCTCTGCGGTAACGGTCAAGATCCATATTTTTGAGGTTGGTGCCATTGAACAGTATTTCACCTTCCGTCGGTGCATCCAGACCGGACAACAAAGAGAGCAGGGTTGATTTACCGGAACCGCTGGGACCCACCACAGCATATAAGCTACCGGCGGTAAATTCGCAATTCATATTTGAAACAGCTGCCGTTTCCGAGTTCTTATATCTATAAGTGACATCTGTAAGTTTTAAATATGTCATGTTACACATCCTTTTTTGATTGATTTTAACTATATCATGGAAAAGCATTCATGATATAATCTCACCTTTACTTCGTAAAGTTTCGTTACTCCTAGGATTACTCCCTTGTTTGCAGCAATGCTATTACTTCCTGGCGCGTAACCACCCAGGAGCAGACCGCTGTGCTCACCACATAACATAATCCGAAAAGCAAAGCGCATCCAATAAAAAGACTTCCCATTGCTGTCATGCGTTCTGCCCCGTTATACAAGGAGATTAATATTACGCCCAATATCAAACCTGCCGCACACAAAACAAACTGCTGACCCGCTAACATGATCTGGGTTCGTACCTTAGTTGTGCCGATCGCGCGCAGCAATGCTGCCTCTTTTGCTGACTGCAGCACCATCAGCCCCGACAGTAATCCTCCTATCAGGATCAGGACACCGGCAACGACCGGAAACAGCAGTTCAAATATCTTCAGGTTCTCTTTGATTTTATCAAGCGATTCGGTGTCCATAAGAAATTGCTTCTCTGCTATGCCGAAGGATTTCAACTTCTGACGCAGCGTATCAATTTCATTATTGTCTGTAACCGAGTATTCCACAAAGCTATAATGTAAAATATCTTCTTTGTCCACATTGGGAAACATCCGTGTATGGGGAGCGCCAGGAGGAAGAAAGAGTATGTTTGGTTCCTTCCCGTTATTCGTCAAAGAGGCACGGCCAACAATACGGAAGATATTTGTAAGTGTTGCCGGAGTATGGCGTGTAATTTCAATTTTATCCCCTAGTGCAACTCCAAGCTTGTCCATCTCACTTCCAAACATAACACATACTAGCGGAGTATCATTGCCGTGTTCCGTCCATAATTCTTCCCCATATCTCGGCAGATACTCAATTGATATCGGTTGACCGTAATAGCGGTTGACATCATTGGTTACTGCCAATTGTATCCCCATACCCTGTTGACCTGGAACTGCACGTAATAAGGCGGGATGCTGATCAGCTTCCGCAACACCGCCTACAAATTCTACATACGGGTCTTTCACGGGGCTGGCTTGTTTAATCTGTGATGCAGTATAAACTGAAATTCCATCAAAAAAAGTAAGTTTTATAGGGAATGTTTCATACAGCACTCGGGTAGACTGCCAGGCCATGATAAACTGACCCAGTGCAGCAATTAACACTGCTGCTGCAATAACCGTCAAACAGGATTTCATCTTCAGCCGCTTTATATTCCGGAATAGATAAGCCAAAACATGGGATAAACCACTATAATTCCGAATGGCAGGGACAGGAATTATTTTATCTGGTTGAAACGTCGATAAATCAGCCACCGCACCGGAATCTGGAATGATTAATTTTTTCTGTTGCTTCCTCTGCCCACTTCCCTGTAACAGCATTAAAGGCGGCATGTGCCCCACAACCGTCAGCCCGATCCATTCCGCCACACAGAGGAAAGCCACTATGCCAAGCAAACTTACCGCAGTAATAACCGGAGGGATGGACGTATCAAAAACTGCCGCCTGAGATACAGCTGCTTTCATAATCGGTGTTTTCATTATGGAGTATGTACTATAGATCGAAGCTCCGACGCCACCGAAAGCGACAGCAACTGCATCCATCAAAAGTAAAGGTAGGAATACCGACATGTTTGCCCGGCGTTTTGTGCAACCTGTCGCACGCATAATTGCATATTCTTTCCTCTGACGGATGATAAATAAATATACCACGAAAACAACAGCCACAATCATCGCCAGTATTAACACCGAGATAGACAGCACAGATGATTGCTCCATCAGTGTAAATTCTTTTTCAATTACGCTCCATCCACCATCTGAAATGGTCAGTTTCAACCCCATTTCCTTTTCAATCATTGTCCCGTATTCCGCAAGGAATGGTTTAACGTCCCGTATATTACGGATGATAAAGCTGAATTCGCCGGGTTTTACGGTGTGTCCAGCTCTTTCTTTTTCACCTATCGGCAGTAAGGACGTCGGTACAAATATGGTATTAGAGGAATAGAACCAATGGGGATTATTGCCTTGATAGACCCCGCTTGTCAAGTCAGCATATATCCCTACGATTTCCAGTGATGCATCCCTGACCGGTTCGGAATACCGTCCACGCACCCCGGCATTCACGGCACCCAAACCTGCGTGCTGCTCAGATAACGTATCGCACAACCCCAGCGAAAGCTTGTCACCGACAGAGAGACCATATTCCTTCGCCAATACACTGTTGATTACACAGACTTCTGATCCGCTGTCGGCGAACGTAAGAGCACGCCCTTCTGTAATCGTTGAATACTTGTTGGCAAAGCTGGAGATGGCGGACATATCGCCGCAGTATACCACATCCAAGGTATGCGCATCTGCGTTGGTCATTTCAATCAGATTTCTTATATCGGAGAATACCTCTGTTTCAAGATAATTACTGTCGTTTTGCGGTATGGGCACCACCAGGCTGTCGATCCAATAACAAGCCGTACCGCCGGCGCAGCTCATATCGATTTTTCCATTCCCGCTTCCTTGGGAATTCACAACCAATACATATCTTTCTCCCTCGGTAAGACCGTCCACAACGTCGCTACTCACCTCTGCAGGGTTCGTAATATAATCTGCTCTCGAATTGTTACCACTAGCAATCCATATATCATCCCAACCTTCCTGATCGCTTTTAATGTCATCCGGGTCAAGCCCCTCCGGATACTCCCCTCTATAATTTGACACAAATGAAACTTGGATGACATCATCAGGGTTTAGGGGATTCCATCCCATTCCTGTGACATCATTCAAAGGTTTTATATGATCAAAATCCGCAAACGTCATTCTAGAAAAATACTTCGCGGTTGACTCATCAAGGTCTAACAGACTCCTTGTATTCCACGACTTCAGCGTACCCTCAAGGATCATTGTATGGGTATAGTTATAGTACGTCTTTCTGTCATCCAGGCGGTAATAGGTATCGGATATCCCCGCCGTCATATAACGTGTATCAACAGCCGTCACATAAGGCAACGTGGCAATACGGGTCATCGCTTCCTCCGGTAAGCCCTGATACCTTGTATCCTCCCATGTTCCATCCGGGGAGTCGGGATTATAGTGGTAGGAAGTCAGGAACATGGGACCGTCAACTTCAATCTTTTCGGGTGGAGACACCTCAATTGTACCGATGCCCTGATAAGTGTTTTCGATACTTTTATATTCCCGCGCTGTGACCGCATATTCATACACCCTTGATAAGAGCATAAAAGATATAGAGGTAAGTAATAACAATGTAACGATTGTTTTTATCGGAGACCGAAATAGCATTTTAATTGAAAGTATTTTCCGCATTTATTTTTCCTTCTTATTCATTTCTATTGGAAAGCAGCTATTATTCAACAAGAAATATTATCTGCCTTTCTTTATTTCTTTTGCAAGCATGACAATTCCTGATCAAACCATGTTTCAATGTCATCTCGTATATCCAAAACAGAATCATCCAACGATATGGGAAGTCCACGGCAACCTCCATCACAATGACCGATTTCTCTTTTTCTGCCGCAGCCATATCCCTTTGCAATCAGTTCCTGCAAAATTGGATGAAACGTTTTGATGGTGTCAGTGTAATCGTGCGTCTTTGTCGATTTCACATTGATATGATAGCCGTTGTTGAGGGAAGCGTTAATTCCCCAGAAATCTTTCCGTTTATAACAATACTTCATATAGATATGAAACCCTTTTACTTCTACAACGCAGGTAAGTCCTTTCTCCAGATAGCGCTGATGCAGTTGCAGAATGAAATCCTGCACATCTGCGGATAAAGGCTTAATCGTATCCTGCAAGATGGAAAGCACATCGGTTTCATCCTTTTTCAATACCTTATAATCACAGCGCAAAAAAGCATCCTGGTTGACGAGGGTGCCATGGTCTATTTCGGCGATTGCCATGACCTTCAAGCCTGTCAGCATAGTGGGGTTATCTGGATATGTAATCTTTATGGTTTTAATGTCTGACAAGTTTTGCTTTTTTTTATTTAGATCTATGCCGTCAATGCAAATACCGCAATTCACCAGAAACCGCAAGCATTCTAGATTTTTGGTAACAGACAGTTTCCCATTAAATACGGTATGTTCACAGGCGAGAGATTGCGCGTTTTCAACTAGCATGCCATGATAACCTATGCTCATTAGTAGGTTGCTTACATTGTGCAGGAACGGATAATACACCGAAAGCGTGGTGCGGTTTTCATATTCATGGGAAACTTTCATGCAATTATCATAAACATTGCCTTTGGCGTATAAAACATCGTAAAGCCATCGCATATGCTTCGTGCGTTTCGGGCACCATAATTTCCTTCAAATAGCTTGCCACATCCTGAAGCGTTTTTCTCATGTGTTTCACCTCTTGTAATTTATTTTTCCTTATATCTCTAAAACTAATATGTAAATTCCGATTTGCAATACAATTATTACAAAATCGTTTGTTCGCCTTCGCCATTCACTGCGAATTGCTAATCGATAATACCCATTTTCTTTATAAACATAAGTGAAGTTCAATATATTCTGTTAGATGTTTCATCATAGTGACTATAACGGACCTAATTCTTTCATATTTTTAGTCCGTGTCCTATGCTTTCTTTCAGGTTCATATTCCTGCCAATATACTCTTTTTTCGTTATATTGTGTTCTTGGTTCTTTAAATTCTGCCGGATAGCCAAAATATACAATGCTCATTGGAATTACATATTCAGGGATATTTAGGACTTTACTAACCGGTTTGCATTTATTCATTTCAGGATACAAACCTATCCATACTGAACCTAATCCTAACTCCACAGCAGCAATAAGCATATTTTCGATCGCTGCACTGCAATCTTGTGTCCATATTTCCTTATCTTTATTTCTAAAAGCTAATTTCATATTCCCGCAGACGACAAATGCTAATGGAGCATCATACTGCCCTTCTCGTAATGTACATTTTAACTTATTTAGTTTCTCATAATCATTTACGACAATAAACTCCCACGGTTGTCTATTTGCTGCTGTTGGCGCAGCCATTGCTGCTTTTAATAAAAGTATTATTTTTTCTTTCTCGACTTCTTTCTTAATATAATTTCTTATACTTCTTCTTTTAAAAATAGTGTTTATAACACTATTATCATTTAAATCCATGGAAGCTCCCCCAAATATTTTCTACTTTCTCTATCTTTTCATATATCTTCAGATCGCATATGACGACAATAGCAACCTATCTATTCCCTGATAATTCCATGTTTTCCTTTGTACATGAATGTATTTTTTCTTCTTTAAGTCTTTGCATTAGCGACCGTTTACTAATCCCAGCTATATTAGTACCGCTAACGATACCAACGGAAAGATATGTAGTATCCCTGCTTTTTCCACACCACAAATATAGACAATCATTCACATATTTACTAATATCTGAACACTCTATCCTTTATCCATATTTTACCACCAAATCCAGCAAAATAAAATATATATTTATATTAGCCCCACTTCTTTATTTGTTCTAAAATGAAAAAGTAAATTCCAGTTTGCACGACTAAATTCCAGCTTTAAATAATACCGGATTTTACTCGTGCACATTTTCCGCTATAATTATGATAT